>NZ_JAFDSS010000001.1:1298523-1947785 GCF_017831975.1 Microbacterium terrae
ATCCCGCCCGCGACGAACGGGTAGACGAGGTTGGCCGTCGTGATCGCGACGAACCCGACGGTCGCCGCGACGACGCCGAGGAGCGGAGCGCGGCGCACGACGGCGAAGTAGCCGGCCAGACACGCCAGCACGAGCGAGATCGACGCGGAGAACGCCGCAGGACCGCCCCCGAAGAACTGTTCGGCGCCGGGTGCGTCGAACAGCGTCGGGATCTTCACGAGGATGCCTGCCAGGAACGCGAACCCGAGTGCCAGGGCGAGCCCGGACGAGCCGCTCGGTCGCGCCGGTGCACCCACGAGCTGCTTCCACAGGCGCTCGGTGTGCTCGCGCGCGTATTCCTGCGACAGGTCGTCGACCGCGCCCAGGCGCTTCAGCGCGATGAGGAAGGCCTCGTCATCGGCGAGGCCGGAACCGGTGAGGGCGTCGATGCGCTCGCGCAGGTGCGCCTCGAGCTCATCGACGTCGGCGGGGGCGATGGCGCGCTGAGCGGCGACGGACGAACGCCACTCCGCGACCGCGGCGTCGAGCGAGAAGTCCGCCATGTCAGGCACCTCCCCACGCGAGGGCTGCTCCGCCGTCGCGCTCGGTCCAGACGCGGGCGAGCGCGGCGCTCACCACCGTCCACTGCGAACGCTGCTCGGCGAGTGCTGCCTCGCCCGAACGGCTGAGGCGGTAATGCTTGCGCGGGCGCCCGGCGGGCGACGACACCCACGACGACTCCACGTGCCCGAGCCGCTCGAGCCGGTGCAGCAGCGGGTACAGCATCCCGTCGCTCCACTCGAGCTGCCCGTCGGAGAGCTCGGCGATCCGCTGCAGGATCGCGTATCCGTAGCTCTCACCCTCCGAGAGGATGCCGAGCACGAGCGGCGTCGCCGTGGCGGCGACGAGGTCTTTGCCGATGCGCATCGCATGCACCTACCTTGCAGTTCTATGTACCTAGAGCTACAAGGTATCACTCGCACCTCGAGAGGTCGATCATCGCCCACACGGTGCGAGGATGGGGGAGTGACTGCGAGTGACACCGCCCCCGCCTCATCCGAACCGCTCGTCCCGTACGCGTCGCCGGCCGCCGCAGCCGGCGCGCCGTACATCGAGACGCCTGTCGCGTACGACGGAATCCTCCTGGCCGGATTCGGCGGCCCCGAGGGGCAGGACGACGTGATCCCGTTCCTGCGCAACGTGACGCGCGGACGCGGCATCCCCGACGAGCGGCTCGAAGAGGTCGCGCACCACTACCGGCATTTCGACGGGATCAGCCCGATCAACGCCCAGAACCGAGCGCTGAAGTCCGCGCTCGAGGCGGAGCTCGCCCGCCGTGCGATCGCCCTGCCGGTGTATTGGGGCAATCGCAACTGGGCGCCGTACCTCGAGGACGCGGTGCAGGAGGCGGATGCCGCCGGCGACCGCAATCTGCTCGCCCTCGCGACGAGCGCGTACTCGTCGTTCTCGAGCTGCCGCCAGTACCGCGAGGACTTCGCCCGCGTGCTCGACGAGACGGGCCTCGCCGCCAGCATCACCATCGACAAGGTGCGCCAGTTCTTCGACCACCCGGGCTTCGTCCAGCCGTTCGTCGACGGCGTGCGCGCGGCGGTCGCGGGGTTCCTCGCAGACGGCGTTGCGGCCGACGGCATCCGCGTGCTGTTCTCGACCCACAGCATCCCCACCGCCGACGCCGAGCGCTCCGGGCCCCGCGAGGGCGACCCGGCGCACCGCGACTTCGGCGAAGGCGGCGCCTACGCCGCGCAGCATCTCGCCGTCGCCGAGGTCGTGATGGATGCCGTCGCCGCCGAGGTCCCCGGATCGGAGGGCATCGCGTGGGAGCTCGTCTACCAGTCCCGCTCGGGCCCGCCCTCGCAGCCCTGGCTCGAGCCCGACGTGAACGACGTGATCGCGGGTCTCCCGGAGCTGGGTGCACAGGCGGTCGTGATCGTGCCGCTCGGATTCATGAGCGATCACATGGAGGTGCTCTGGGATCTCGACACCGAGGCGATGGATGCCGCCGCCGAGGCCGGTCTCCGCGCGGTGCGCACGCCCACCCCGGGAGTCGACCCCGCGTTCGTCGCGGGCCTGGTCGACCTCGTCGAGGAGCGCCTGAACGGCACCCCCGCGGCGGATCGCCCGCACCGGACCGCTCTCGGGCCCTGGTTCGATGTGTGCCGGCCCGCCTGCTGCGAGAACGTCCGCGCCGGCTTCAAGCCCGCGGCATCCGGCATCGCCCCCTGACCTCACGAGCTCCCGACGTCACAGACCGCCGTGCGAGCCGCCCCGGCGCGCACCGTCAATAGGATGAGACCCATGCGCATCCATATCGCGACCGATCACGCCGGCCTCGAGTTCTCCACGCAGCTGCAGCACCACCTGGCCGCCCAGGGGCACGATGTGATCGACCACGGACCGATCGAGTACGACGCGCTCGACGACTACCCGGCGTTCTGCATCCGCGCCGCGCAGGCGGTCGTCGCCGACCAGGAGGCAGGCGTCGAGGCGCTGGGCGTCGTGTTCGGCGGCTCGGGCAACGGCGAGCAGATCGCCGCGAACAAGGTGCGTGGCATCCGTGCCGCCCTCGCCTGGTCGATCGCCACCGCCGAGCTCGCCCGCGAGCACAACGACGCCAACGTCATCGCGATCGGTGCCAGGCAGCACACGTTCGATGAGGCGGTCGGCTTCATCGACCGGTTCATCGCGACCCCGTTCTCGGGCGAGGAGCGTCACGCCCGCCGCATCGGCCAGCTCGCGGCGTACGAGACCGACGGCACCCTCGAGCCCGACCCGCGCGCCGCGGTCTGAGCCGCTGTGCCCGAGGGTCACTCCGTCCACCGGATCGCACGACAGTTCGACCGCAACTTCGTCGGGCGCTCGGTCACCGCATCGAGCCCGCAGGGGCGGTTCGCCGAGGGGGCTGCCGTGATCTCCGGTCGTGCCGTCACCGCGGTGCGGGCGGTGGGCAAGCAGATGTTCGTCGAGTTCGACGACGACCTCTGGCTGCGCGTGCACCTCGGCATGTACGGGGCGTGGGACTTCGCCGGCGAGATCCTCGTCGACCCGACGATCGCCTCCGCGAACGGACGGATGGGGCAGACGAATCAGCGCGGCACCGACCTCGATGCGCCGGCGCTCGACGATGACCCGATCCTCGACGACGCCGGAGAGAACTCGCTCACGTCGATCGGAGCACCTCGGCGCACGCGCGTGCACGTGCGGATGTCGGAGCAGACCACCGGCCTCGGCGGTGACGACGCGCAGTGGCCGCCGGCCCCGGTCGGCCAGGTGCGGCTTCGCCTCCTCACCGATCTGACGTGCGCCGACCTCCGCGGACCCACCGCGTGCGAGCTGCAGACCCCCGACGAGGTCGCGGCAACCATCGCGAAGCTCGGTCCCGATCCCCTCGTCGACGACGTCGCCGAGGGCGAGGAGCGCTTCACCGCAGTGGTGCGCCGCAAGCCGACGGCGATCGGCCTGCTGCTGATGGATCAGAGCGTCGTGAGCGGGATCGGCAATGTGTACCGCGCAGAACTGCTCTTCCGCGCACGCCAGAATCCGCACACGCCGGGTCGCGACGTGCCGGAGGACGTCGTGCGCGGCCTGTGGCGCGACTGGGTGCGGATGCTCGCGATCGGCGTCGAGACCGGTCAGATGATGACCATGGACGACCTCTCGCCGGCCGACTACCGCAAGGCGATGGCCAGTCGAGACGACCGGCACTGGGTCTACCACCGCGCGGGGCTGCCCTGCCGGGTGTGCGGCACCGCGGTGATCGTCGAGGAGGCCGCCACCCGCAAGCTGTACTGGTGCCCGTCCTGCCAGGCGTGAACGCCTCCTAGGCTGGGAAGATGCGCCAGAACCCGAGCTTCGCGATGACCGACGTCGCCGAGATCCGCCGGCTGATCGAGCAGAATCCGTGGGTCACGCTCGTGAGCCACACGCCCGACGGCCTGGTGGCTTCGCACTACGCCGTGCTGCTCGACGACGACCGCGGCGATCTCACCATCGTCGGCCACGTGGGCCGCCCCGACGACCTCGTGCACGGGCTCGGCGCGACCGAGCTGCTGGTGGTCGTGCAGGGACCGCACGGATACGTCTCGCCCGGCTGGTACGGCGACGTCGCCGCGGTGCCCACCTGGAACTTCGTGTCGGCGCACCTGTCGGGCGTGCCCGAGCTGCTCACCCCCGAGGAGAACCTGCGGGTGCTCGAGCGGCTGGTCGCGCGGTTCGAGAGTTCTATGGACGCACCGCGACTCATGTGGGAAGCCCCGAACGACCCCGACTTCGTCCACAAGCTCGAGCGGGGCACGATCGGCTTCCGGCTCACGCCGACCCGTGTCGTGGGCAAGCGCAAGCTGAGCCAGAACAAGTCCGACGAGGTCGTCGAGAACGTCATCGTCGAGCTCGAGCGCGGATCCGGTGCGTACGCCGACCCCCGTCTGCCGGCCGAGATGCGCCGCGATCTCGCGACGCGAAAGGCCGCGCGATGAGCGTCGCGGCCGGGGAGACCGTCGACGTCGTGACCGACGTGCGCTTGGCAGCCCCCGAGCGCATGGACCCGTTCGGCGACGAGCCGGTCGACGTGCACCTCGCCGAGGGGGTCATCGTCGACATCGCACCGCCCGGGGCCCTGCCACGCCGGGGCGCGGTGCTCGACGGCGCCGGCGCCTGGCTCGCACCGGGGCTCTGGGACCATCACGTCCACGTGGTGCAGTGGGCCCTCGCCGCTCAGCGCACGCCGCTCGGCGACGCGACCTCGGCGGCCCAGGCGGCCGCGGTGATGGGCGCGGCGGCCGCAAGGCCCGACGGCCGTCGCATCGGCACGGGCTTCCGCGATGCGCTCTGGCCGGATCGACCGACCGTGGCGATGCTGGATGCCGCCACCGGCGACGTGCCGACGTACCTGATCAACGCCGACGTCCACAGTGTCTGGCTGAACTCCGCCGCGCTGCGGCGTGAGTCGATGACCGCCGACGACAGCGGGATGCTGCGGGAGGCTCCGGCGTTCGAGATCTCGCGACGCCTCAACGCGGTCGCGCCCGCAGACGCCGACGCCGCCGTCGCGGTGATGACCCGGGCGGCGGCCGCGAAGGGCATCGTCGGACTGGTCGATCTCGACATGGCGTGGAACGAGGAGGCCTGGGCCCGGCGCATCGGAGCCGGCTTCGACACCCTCCGCGTCGAGTTCGGGATCTACCCCGACCACCTCGATCGGGCGATCGCCGAGGGTCTCCAGACGGGTGATGTCGCGCGGGGCGCGGCATCCGACCTCGCCCGTGTCGGCGCCCTCAAGGTCATCACCGACGGGTCGCTCGGCACCCGCACCGCGGCGTGCTCGCACCACTATCCCGGCGACCCGTCCAACCACGGTCTGCTCACCGTCGACCCGGCGATGCTCGTCGACCTCATGACCGCCGCCACCGGGGCCGGCCTCGCGTGCGCCATCCATGCGATCGGCGACCTCGCCAACACGAATGCTCTCGACGCCTTCGCCGCGACCGGAGCCTGGGGCTCGATCGAGCACGCGCAGCTCGTCGCACACGCCGACATCCCGCGGTTCGGCCGCCTCGGCGTCTCGGCCAGCGTGCAGCCCGAGCACGCCATCGACGACCGCGACCTCACCGACACGATCTGGGCCGAGCAGACGGCGCAGCCGTATCCGCTCCGCGCCCTCGCCGACACCGGCGCGAACCTCCTCTTCGGGTCGGACGCTCCGGTGTCGGACCTCGACCCGTGGGCGGCCATCGCCGCAGCCGTGCACCGCACCCGCGGCGGTCGGCCCGCCTGGCAGCCCCAGCAGGGCGTGGACCCCGAGACGGCGCTGGCCGCCTCCACACACGGCGGTTCGGAGCGGCCCGCCCGCATCGAACCGGGACGACTCGCCGACCTCGTGCTCTGCGGCCGGGACCCGCTGACCGCGGGCGATGCGGACCTGCGGACGATGCCGGTCGCCGCGACGCTCCTCGGCGGACGCCTGACGCACGTCGGCTGACCGCCGGCAACCGGCCGGCCCCGCTTCGCCGGCGCGCCCGCAAGGGGGACAGCCCCCGCTCGCACTCGGGTGACGGTCGGATGCCGCGCGGACGGCGTCATCGCGAGGCTGGGTTGTATGCCAGCCGCTGTGCCCGCCCCGCCCGCCCCTCCCGCTCCTCCAGCTCCTCCAGCGCCTCCGCCCCGCCCGACGCGCAGACCGCGTCGCCGCCGCGGGGCGCTCCTGGCGCTGCTCATCGCCGCGCCGCTCGTCGTGGTCGTCGCCGCCGTCGCGATCTGGTTCGCGTTCAACAGCGGCCGGCCGACACCGGCGGCAGCGGGGTCGATCCCCGCCACGCAGGCGCTCCGCATCCCCGAGCTCGCGCCGTCGTCGATGGTCGACGGCGTGCGGGTGTTCCACCTCGAGGCGGCCGAGGGCCGCAGCGCGTTCCTGCCGGGCCTGTCGACCCCGACGCTCGGGTATGAAGGCGACTACCTCGGGCCGACCCTCGTCGCCGAGCGCGGCGAGAAGGTGCGCGTCGAGGTCGACAACGCGCTCGACGAGGAGACGAGCGTGCACTGGCACGGGATGCACCTGCCGGCCGCGATGGACGGGGGCCCGCACTCGCCGATCCCTCCCGGTGAGCGCTGGGCGCCGGAGTGGACCATCGACCAGCCCGCGGCGACGCTCTGGTACCACCCGCATCTGCACGAGCGCACGCGCGAGCAGGTCGACGCGGGGCTCGCGGGCATGTTCCTCGTGACAGACCCCGAGGAGGCGTCGCTCGCGCTGCCGCGTGCCTACGGCGTCGACGACATCCCGCTCATCGTCCAGGACCGCTCGTTCGCGTCCGACGGCGCGTTCGGCGGCGGCCTGAGCATGCAGTTCGACGGGGTCCTCGGCGACCGCATCCTCGTGAACGGCACCCTCGCGCCGTATCTCGACGTCTCGACCGAGCTCGTGCGGCTGCGGCTGCTCAACGGCTCGAGCGCGCGGATGTACGACTTCGCGTTCGCCGACGGGCGGGAGTTCGACCTCGTCGCGACCGACGGCGGTCTGCTGGCCGCACCGGTCGCCTCGTCGAGCATCCCCCTCTCGCCCGGAGAGCGGGCCGAGATCGTCGTCGCCCTGGCGCCCGGCGACCGCGTCTCACTCGTGTCCACTGCGCCCGATCCGGCTCTGCACGCCGGCGGAGCGGCATTCGACGTGCTCGAGCTGCGCGCCGGGGCATCCCTCGCCGCGTCGCCGCCGGTTCCCGCGAAGCTCGCGGACCTTCCCGCGCCCGATGCGGCGGACGCCGTCACGGAGCGCGCCTTCGAGATGTCGGGGCACGAGATCAACGGGGCCGAGATGGACATGTCGCGGGCGGATGCCGTCGTCACGGTCGACACCGCGGAGGTCTGGACGGTCGTCAACGACAACCCCCTCCCGCACTCCTTCCACGTGCACGACACGCAGTTCCGGGTGCTGAGCATCGACGGCGAGCCCCCGCCGCCGCGACTGTCGGGCTATAAGGACACGATCGCGCTGGAGTGGGACCGCGAGTACCGCATCCTCGTGCGCTTCGACGACTACGCCGATCCGACCACTCCGTACATGTATCACTGCCACCTGCTGTGGCACGAGGACCAGGGCATGATGGGACAGTTCCTGGTCGTCGAGCCGGGCGATGAGCCCGCATTGAAGAGTCCCGAAGGAGACGACGATGACCGCCACGACCACTGACCTCCCGTCCGCAGCCGCCCCGCCCGCCGCGGGGCGCGGGTTCTGGGCCTCGTACGGACTCGCCTGGGCGCGCACCCCCGGCAGCGCGCTCTACCTCCTCGTCGCCTTCGTGCTCGCGATGGTGTCGGTCAGCCTGCTGTGGTCGCTGTTCTGGACAGGCGTGGGGCTGCTCGTCCTCGTCATCGGCCTGCCGCTCGTCGTGCTGACGCTGTTCATCGCGCGGGGCTTCGGTCTCGCCGACCGTCAACTTCTTCGGCTCACCGGGCTGCCGCCCATCGGCGAGCCCGAGTGGAACCGCGACAAGACCGCCGGCGGATTCTGGATGACGCTCACCCGGTCGCTGCGCAACCCCCACTACTGGGTGTACCTCGTCCACGGAGCCGTGGTGGCGCCGATCGTGAGCACCATCACGTTCGTCGTCACCACCGTCTGGCTGAGCGTCTCGCTCGGAGGCCTCACCTACTGGTTCTGGAGCATCTTCCTGCCCCGCGGCGATCGCGGCGAGGGGGAGTGGGGGCACTACGTCTCCGATGCCGTGCCGCGCCTGTTCGGCGGCTGGCAGAGCGAGCAGGTCGAGATCGTGCTCTACCTCGTCGCCGGTGTGCTCTTCACCGTCACCCTGCCCTGGGTGCTCGGCGGGCTCGCCCGCGCCCACCACGCCATCGCCGAAGGCATGCTGGGCCGGTGGAACTCCGACGACCTCGCCGCCGAGGTGCGGGCAGAGGCGACGGCGCGCGACGCCGCCGTGCACGCCGAGGATGCCGCGCTCCGTCGCCTGGAGCGCGACATCCACGACGGACCTCAGCAGCGACTCGTGCGGCTGCAGATGGATCTCGCCGCCCTCGAGCGTCGTGCCGAGTCGGGTGACGCCGACGCCGCCGCCTCGCTCGCCCGCGACGCCCGCGCCCACGCCAAGGCGGCACTCGACGAGCTGCGCGCGCTCTCGAGCGGAGTGGCTCCGCCGCTCCTGCAGGATCGCGGGCTCGCAGCCGCCCTCGCGGCGGTGTCGGCATCGACGCCGCTCGACGTGCGCACAGAGATCGACCCCGCGCTCGACGCGCTCGTCGAGCCCGAGATCGCGCGGACGGTGTACTTCACCGTCGCCGAACTCCTCACCAATGCGGTCAAGCACTCGGGCGCGACCGGAGCGACGGTCAAGGCCGCGCTCCGCCCGCAGCCTGCCGATACTCTGCCGATGCTGGATGTCTGGGTCGTCGACAACGGCCGCGGTGGCGCCGCCTTCGTGACGGGGCACGGCCTCGAGGGGCTCCGACAGCGGATGGCGGGTCTCCGCGCGACGCTGAGCCTCGACAGCCCCGTGGGTGGCCCGACCGCGGTCGGCGCCCACATCCCGATCCGCCCGCGCGTGTCATGATCGCGCCGTATCCTGGCGCGATGGATCACGAGCCCGGCTCCGCACCGCTGCGCGTCGTCCTGGTCGAGGACTCCGTGCTGCTGCGCGAAGGCCTGGTGCGGCTGTTCGACGAGGCGGGCTACGTCACCGCCGGCGCCTGGGGTGACGCCGAAGACATCGTGCGGCGTGTCGCCGACGCGGCGGCGGATGTCGCGATCCTCGACGTGCGCCTTCCGCCGAGCTTCCGCGACGAGGGCATCCGGGCCGCCCTGGCACTGCGTGAAGCACTGCCGGGTCTCGGCATCCTGGTACTCAGCCAATACGTGGAGGGCGTGTACGCCCGGGAGCTCCTGGCGGGCGGCGACGGCGGGGTGGGCTACCTGCTGAAGGATCGCGTGACCTCGCTCGAGGAGTTCACCGACGCGGTGCGGCGCGTGCAGGCACGCGGGACGGTGCTCGACCCGCTCGTCGTGCAGGGGCTCCTCGCGGCGCGTCCCGACCCGCTGTCGACCCTCACGCCGCGCGAGCGCGACGTGCTGACGCTGATGGCGGAGGGGCGCAGCAACGGGAGCATCGCACAGCGGCTCTTCATCGGCGTCGGAGCCGTCGAGAAGAACATCAGCTCGATCTTCGCGAAGTTCGGACTCGAGGAGTCCGGCACCGAGCACCGGCGGGTGCTGGCCGTGCTGCGGTTCCTGCAGCGCGACTGACGCTCACCCGGCAAAGCGAAGCCCCGGAGCCGTCAGGCGCCGGGGCTTCGCTGGTGAGGTCAGGCCGCGATGTGCGCGAAGAGGAACCAGCGGTCCTTCTCGAGCGACTCGCGGATGCCGATCACGATGTCCTGGCTGGTGAGGTCGATCTCGTCGAGACCGTCGATCGCGGTCGAGACGTCGGCGATCACGGCGTCCATGTCGGCGATGATCGCGCGGACGATGTCGTCCCACTGCGTGAATCCGGCGGGCACCTCGGTCGCTGCGACCTTGGCGGTCACGGTCGCCAGTCGGGCGTCGATCGGCAGACCGAGGGCGACGATGCGCTCCGCAGCCTGGTCGGCGCCGGCCTGGGCGCGCGCGACGATGCCGTCGAGCAGTTCGTGGATCGCGATGAAGTTCGCGCCGCGGACGTTCCAGTGCGCCTGCTTGCCGTTCACGGCGAGGGCCTGGAGGCCGAGCACGACCGGGGTCAGGAACTGGGCGCTGCCGGCAGCGAGGGTGGGGTCGGTCGCGGCCTGGGGGGTGGTCTTCGTCTTCGTCATGATGTCGCCTCCGTCTCGGGCCGCCGTGCGGCTCTCGTCTGATGAAACGCTACTCAGCCTGTGACATTCCGCAAGCAAGATGAGGCTTGTCTCAGCAAGGCTCGGCTAACGAAGGTGAGGCTGTTCTTCCCTGCTCCCGGCGCCGGATCGGGCGAGTATGGTCGAGCCCATGACCATCGCCGACGACGCCTCCGTACTCGCCCTGGGCGGGAAGATCCCCGACCTCGATCCGAGTGCCTTCGTGGCGGCCGGGGCCCGAGTGGTGGGGGATGTCTCGCTCGGTGAGGAGTCGAGCGTCTGGTACAACGCGGTGCTGCGCGGAGACAGCGCGTCGATCACGCTCGGCGCGGGGAGCAACCTCCAGGACAACGTGTCGGTGCACGTGGATGCCGGGCATCCGGTCGTCATCGGCGAAGACGTGTCGGTCGGGCACAACGCCGTCATCCACGGCTGCACGATCGGGGACGGGTGCCTGATCGGGATGGGCAGCACGGTGCTCTCCGGCGCTGAGATCGGTGCGGGCAGCCTCGTCGCGGCCGGCGCCGTGGTGCTCGAGGGCACCGTGATCCCGCCGGGGTCGCTCGTGGCCGGCGTGCCGGGCCGGGTGCGGCGCGAACTCTCGGAGACCGAGCGCGAGGGCATCCTTCAGAATGCGCGCATCTACCGCGCGCACCTGACCGCGCACACCGACGCCGAGCCGACCGGTCGCTGACGTCTTCAGGGGCTCTCCGCGCGGGGATGGTTCGCCCCGCGGTGCACCTCGTACAAGCGCACGTGCCCCGGCCACTCGGGATCGTTCTCGATCGGCCTGTCGTCCATGAACAGCCGGATCACGTGCGCCAGCTGGTCGGGATGGCTGAAGTTGATCGCGTGCGCGGCGCCTTCGAGGAGAACCACGAGCACGTGGCTGTCGGTGCGCGAGGCGATCTCGCCGATGCGGTGCGAGTTCGGCAGCAGCGGATCGCGGCTGCCGAGCACGACGAGTGTCGGGATGCGCAGCTCGAGCAGGCGCTGCAGCGACGGATAGCGGGTGAGCGCCCGGAACAGTCGCATCGTGCTCGGCACCCCGAACCGGGCGTAGTCGGGCACCGCGACCCGCGCCATCCGCGCCGGCTCCCGCGGTGCATCACGGCTGAGCTGCGCGACGGCCCGACGCAGCGGCCGATTGAACGCGCCGCCGGCGGGGGAGACGAGCACGGCGCGGTCGACGCGCTCCGGGTACCGGTGGGCGCACTCGATGATGACGGGGCATCCCATCGAATTGCCGACGAGCGTCGCCCGGCCCACGCCGCGATCGTCGAGGAAGCGGATGGCCGCATGGGCGAGGTCGGGGATGTCGAGCATGTCGGGGCGGCGCCCGCTGCGACCGAAGCCGGGGAGATCCGGAACGTAGGTCTGGAACTCGTCAGCCAGCCGCTCCGCGGTCGGCAGCAGGTAGCGCCCCGACAGGCCGAACCCGTGGATGTGCGCGATGACCCGCGCCCCTTCCACGGGGGCGGGGGACTCGCGGAAGAAGACGTCCACGCCGTCGACCCGCGTCCAGCGCTCTGCGAGGTTCGACGCGGGGCGTCGAGGGAGGCGCCTGCCCTCACCGGCCGCGTTCACCATCTCGACCCCCAGGCGGCCGCGCGATCCCAAGCGTGCGACGCCGCAGCGCCAGTCTGCCGCGTGCGCGGCCGGCTCGAAAGGGGTTCGATTCGCAGCAACACGAAAGTCCCGCTGCGCCGCCTGCGGCGGCACATCGGGACTTTTGAGGGGATGACGGGAATCGTCCCCACCGCCTTCTCCACCCGCCGCTGCGCGGCGCGCGGAGCCTCGGGCGGCGTGGGCCCACCCAAGGGTTCGATCCGCTGCAACACGAATGCCCTCCCGCGCGGCCGGTGGCCGCCCGTGAGGGCATTTGAGGGGATGACGGGAATCGAACCCGCGCCATCAGTTTGGAAGACTGAGGCTCTACCATTGAGCTACATCCCCGCGTGCCCGATGACGGGCACCCGGTCAATGCTAGTACATCGTGACCGCCATCCTGTTCCGATCGTCGGCTCGACGCGCGGCCGACGGGGAAGGTGCGGTCATGGAACGGACAGGCAGAGACGTCGTCGAGGCGCTCATCGCCACGCTGAACGCCGGCGAGGTCGCGGGAATGGACCCGGTGTTCCATGAGGACGCCGTGATCGAGTGGCCGCAGTCGGGGGAGCGGATCGTCGGTGCCGACAATCGCCGAGCGATCTACGGCGCGTTCCCGCAGCTCCCGCACATCTCGCCGCGGCGCATCACCGGCGAGGGGGATCTCTGGGTGGTCGAAGCCGACCTCGACTACGGAGACGGCGACCCGTACCAGACGGTCTTCGTGTTCGAACTCCGCGGCGACCGCATCGCGCGCGAGACGGCGTACTGGACGAAGCCGTTCCCCGCCCCGGAGTGGCGCTCGGCCTGGGTGGAGCGGATCTGACCCCGCGCAGGCAGGCCACGGGCGCGTCGGCTAGACTCTTCGGGGCCACTCTGCTTTTCGAAGCAGGAGAAGGAGCACGCTTGTGCGTGCGCCCGCCCGGGGCGTAGCTCAGCTTGGTAGAGCGCCCGCTTTGGGAGCGGGAGGTCGCAGGTTCAAATCCTGTCGCCCCGACATCACGGCCTACAGAATTCCGAACCCAGACCTTCACACGCCGCGCTCTCGCGCGGTCCGATAGAGGAGAAGTAACAGGCATGGTGAACAGCACCGTCGAGAAGCTCAGCCCGACCCGGGTGAAGCTGCACATCACGGTCACGCCCGAGGAGCTCAAGCCCGCGATCGCGCACGCTTACGAGCACATCGCGCAGGACGTGCAGATCCCCGGCTTCCGCAAGGGCAAGGTCCCCGCCCCGATCATCGACCAGCGTGTCGGTCGCGTCGCCGTGCTCGAGCACGCCGTCAGCGAGGGCCTGGACGGCTACTACCGCGAGGCCGTGTCGTCGAACGAGCTGCGCGTCCTGGGCCGTCCGTCGGCCGAGGTCACCGAGTGGCCGAACGACAAGGACTTCTCGGGCGACCTGCTCGTCGAGGTCGAGGTCGACGTCCGCCCCGAGTTTGAGCTGCCCGCCTTCGAGGGCACGACCGTCGAGATCGAGGTCATCGAGGTCGACGACGCCGCGGTAGACGAGGAGCTCGACCGCCTGCGCGGCCGCTTCGGCACGCTCGTCACGGTCGACCGTCCCGCAACGAAGGGCGACTTCGTCGAGCTCGACCTCGTCGCCAGCATCGACAGCGCCGAGATCGACCGCGCCGAGGGCGTGTCGTACGAGGTCGGCTCCGGTGAGCTGCTCGAGGGCATCGACGAGGCCGTCGACTCGCTCACCGCCGGTGAGGACACCACGTTCCGCTCGAAGCTCGTGGGCGGCGACCACGCCGGCGAGGAAGCCGAGGTCGCGGTCGTCGTGAAGGCCGTCAAGGAGCGCGAGCTTCCCGAGGCCGACGACGACTTCGCCCAGATGGCCAGCGAGTTCGACACCATCGCCGAGCTGCGTGACAGCCTCAAGGCCCGCGCCGCCGAGCAGTCGGTGTTCACGCAGGGTTCGGCAGCTCGCGACAAGCTGATCGAGACGCTCCTCGAGCAGGTCGAGATCCCCGTTCCGCAGCAGCTGATCGACGACGAGGTGCACAACCACCTCGAGGGCGAGAACCGTCTCGAGGACGACGTGCACCGCGCCGAGGTCGCCGAGGCCAGCGAGAAGCAGTTCAAGACGCAGATGCTGCTCGACGCGATCGCCGAGAGCGTCAACGTTCAGGTCTCGCAGGACGAGCTGACGCAGTACCTCGTGCAGTCCGCCGCCCAGTACGGCATGGCCCCGCAGGACTTCGTCAACGCGCTGCAGGAGGGCAACCAGCTCCCCGCCATGATCGGCGAGGTCGCGCGCAACAAGGCCCTCGCGGTCGTGCTCGGCAAGGTGACCGTCGTCGACACCAACGGCAAGGCGGTCGACCTGACCGGATTCGTAGCCGTCGACGACGAGGACGAGAGCGACGAGGCCGCTGACGAGGCCCCCGCCGAGAAGCCGGCCAAGAAGCCCGCCGCGAAGAAGGCTCCCGCGAAGAAGCCCGCCGCCAAGAAGGCGGAGCCGGCTGACGACGCCGCCGCCGAAGAGGCCCCCGCCGAGGAGGCCCCGGCGAAGAAGCCCGCCGCGAAGCGCGCTCCGGCCAAGAAGAAGGCCGACGCCGCAGCCGAGTGATGCGCTGAACGAGAGGGGGACGGATGCTTCGGCATCCGTCCCCTTCTCGTCTCTGCACACCGCACACGACCGACCCCCGATCTGCCCACGGCGAACACGAGCGGGTCGGCCGCGACGCGCCGGTAGATTCGATGTCGACCCAAGGAATCAGGAGTACGCAATGGCCGAACCTCTTGTCGCGACGAGCGTCTTCGACAGGCTGCTGAAGGACCGCATCATCTGGCTGGGCTCGGAGGTGCGTGACGAGAACGCCAACGAGATCTGCGCGAAGATCCTCCTCCTCGCAGCCGAAGACTCCGAGAAGGACATCTACCTCTACGTCAACTCGCCCGGCGGCTCGATCACCGCCGGCATGGCCATCTACGACACGATGCAGTTCGTCCCGAACGACATCGTGACCGTGGGCATCGGCATGGCGGCCTCGATGGGGCAGCTGCTGCTCACCGCCGGCACGAAGGGCAAGCGCTACATCACGCCGAACGCGCGCGTGCTGCTGCACCAGCCCCACGGCGGCTTCGGCGGCACGTCGAGCGACATCCAGACCCAGGCGCAGCTCATCGTCTCGATGAAGAACCGTCTGGCCGAGATCACCGCCGCGCAGACCGGCAAGACCGTCGAGCAGGTCAACGAGGACGGTGACCGCGACCGCTGGTTCACCGCCGAGGAGGCACTCGAGTACGGCTTCGTCGACCACATCCGCGAATCGGCCGCCGACGTCATCGGCGGCGGCGGAACCGCGAGCTGACGGCACCGAAGGCGAAAGAGAGAACGACAATGCAGACCCCCACCTTCGGTGCGAACGCCCCCCAGGGCCTCCAGATGCCCGGCAGCCGCTACATCCTGCCGCAGTTCGAAGAGCGCACGGCCTACGGCTACAAGCGTCAGGACCCGTACAACAAGCTCTTCGAGGACCGCGTCATCTTCCTCGGCGTGCAGGTCGACGACGCCTCGGCGGACGACGTCATGGCGCAGCTCCTGGTGCTCGAGAGCCAGGATCCCGACCGCGACATCATCATGTACATCAACTCGCCCGGCGGCTCGTTCACGGCGATGACGGCGATCTACGACACCATGCAGTACGTGTCGCCGCAGATCCAGACCGTCGTGCTCGGTCAGGCGGCCTCGGCGGCGTCGGTGCTGCTGGCGGCCGGTGCCCCCGGCAAGCGCCTGGCGCTGCCCAACGCCCGCATCCTGATGCACCAGCCCGCGATGGGCGAGGCCGGTCACGGCCAGGCGTCCGACATCGAGATCCAGGCGGCGGAGATCCTCCGCATGCGCACCTGGCTCGAGGAGACGATGGCCAAGCACACCGGCCAGGACGTCAAGAAGATCAACAAGGACATCGACCGCGACAAGATCGTGTCCGCTCAGGAGGCCCTCGAGTACGGCATCGTCGATCAGGTGCTCACCACGCGCAAGCGCGGCGGGCAGCAGGCGCTGACGAGCTGACACCGATGTCGACGAAGCCCCGGGCACGCGCCCGGGGCTTCGTCGTTCCCCCGGGGCATCGTTCGAGCCGGTGCGGTGCGGATGCGTGCGCTGCGGGCGAACAGCCGGGTTGTCACATGCGGTGTCGTAATCCCACCCGTTGTCGTCGGCAGCGGTTAGGCTCGGAGGACATCCGGCCCGACCGGTCGACGAGGAGGAGCTCATGGCACGCATCGGTGAGAGCGCCGACCTGTTCAAATGCTCTTTCTGCGGAAAGAGCCAGAAGCAGGTCCAGCAGCTCATCGCGGGCCCCGGCGTCTACATCTGCGACGAGTGCGTCGAGCTGTGCAACGAGATCATCGAAGAGCGCATGGCCGAGTCCTCGTCGGGCGAGGTCGCCGAGTTCGACCTGCCCAAGCCGCGTGAGATCTTCAGCTTCCTCGAGGAGTACGTCGTCGGTCAGCAGGACGCGAAGCGCGCTCTCGCCGTCGCGGTCTACAACCACTACAAGCGCGTGCGCGCACACGGCACCATCCAGTCGGCGGAGCAGCGTGCAGACGAGATCGAGATCGCCAAGAGCAACATCCTGCTCCTGGGTCCGACCGGCTGCGGCAAGACCTATCTCGCGCAGACGCTGGCGAAGCGCCTCAACGTGCCCTTCGCGGTCGCGGATGCGACGGCGCTGACCGAGGCCGGCTACGTCGGCGAAGACGTCGAGAACATCCTTCTGAAGCTGTTGCAGGCTGCCGACTTCGACACCAAGCGCGCCGAGACCGGGATCATCTACATCGACGAGGTCGACAAGATCGCACGCAAGGCCGAGAACCCCTCGATCACGCGCGACGTGTCGGGTGAGGGAGTGCAGCAGGCGCTCCTGAAGATCCTCGAGGGCACGGTCGCCTCGGTGCCGCCGCAGGGCGGACGCAAGCACCCCCATCAGGAGTTCATCCAGATCGACACGACGAACGTGCTGTTCATCGTCGCCGGCGCGTTCGCCGGCCTCGAAGACATCATCTCGGCCCGTGTCGGCAAGCACGGCATCGGCTTCGGCGCCCCTCTGCACAACAAGGGCGACGACCTGAGCCTGTTCAGCGAGGTTCTCCCCGAAGACCTCCACAAGTTCGGGCTGATCCCCGAATTCATCGGTCGGCTCCCGGTCGTGGCCTCGGTGTCGCCGCTCGACCAGGAGGCGCTCATGGAGATCCTCACCGAGCCGAAGAACGCGCTCGTGAAGCAGTACGAGCGCATGTTCGAGCTCGACGGCGTCGCGCTCGAGTTCGACCGCGAGGCACTCGAGGCGATCGCCGACCTCGCCGTCGGCCGGAAGACCGGCGCACGCGGGCTGCGCGCCATCCTCGAAGACGTCCTCGGGCCGATCATGTTCGAGATCCCCTCGGCAGACGACGTCGACAAGGTGATCGTCACGCGTGCCTCCGTCGACGAGGGAGCCCCGCCCACCCTGATCTACCGCGAGAAGCGCAAGAGCGCCTGATCGCCGTCGCGCGGCCTCGGGCGCGGCGCAACTGCCGCGCATCCGCGGTGTCGGAGGTGCCGAGTAGGTTCGGCGCATGTCCACCGTCCACCCCTTCTCCGTCCATGTGACCGACGCCGAGCTCACCGACCTGCGAGAGCGCCTCGATCGGTTCAGACCGCTCGCGGACTCGCCGCGACGACCGGCGTCAGGAATGAGCGCGGACTATCTCGCCACCCTCATCGAGGCATGGCGCACGTGGGACTGGCGACCCCGCGAGGCGTGGCTGAACGCGCATCCTCAGTTCCTCGCCGACATCGACGACACGACGATCCATTTCGTCCACCGTCGCGCGCAGCGCGACGACGCGCCGGCGCTGCTCGTCATGCACGGCTGGCCGCACACGTTCGCCCTCCAACTCGACTTCGCCGACCTGCTGCCCGACTTCCACGTCGTCGTGCCGAGCTTCCCCGGCTTCGCGTTCTCGACGCCGTACGCCGACGGCCCGATGACCGAGGTCAGACTCGCCGCCACGATGCACGCCCTCATGACCGATGTGCTGGGCTACGACCGCTACCTCACCTACGGCGAGGACCTCTCGGCCAACGTGAACGACCTGATCGCGGGCTCGTACCCCGAGCAGGTCGCCGGCGTCCTCGTGACGCACGCGCACTTCCCCGCACATCACGAGCGCACCGCGCTCACCGCGCCCGACGAGGTGGCGTTCTTCTCACGGCTGGAGGCCTGGGGCGGGACCCACGGCGCCTACGGCCACATCCAGGCGACGCGGCCCGACACCCTCGCCGCAGCGCTGAACGACTCGCCGGCCGGGCTGCTCGCGTGGCTCACCGAGAAGCTCGTCGAGTGGAGCGACACCCCGCAGGGCGATCCGGGCGGGGTGGAGAGGCGGATCTCCCGCGACCGCATCCTCACGGAGGCGATGGTCTACTGGATCTCCCAGAGCATCGGCTCGTCGTTCCGCCCGTACTACGAAGGTGCCGATCAGCCCGACGCGATGCCGGCCGTGACGATTCCGGCATCCGTCCACATCCAGCGGCATGAGGCCGACTACCCGGAGTCGCTCGCGCGGCGGTTCTACCTCGATCTCCGCACGTTCGAGCGTCTCGACGCGGGCGGGCACTTCGCGATCGCGGAGGTCCCGGCCCAGATGGCCGAGCGGGCGCGGGCTTTCGCAGAGCAGGTGGGAGTGCTGTAGCCGCGCGGACTGGATGCGGACTGCTGCAGGCACCGGCGGGCGGGAGTCGGTTGGCTGTCCGACACCGCCCACCGGCTCCAACCGTCAGTCCGCCAAGCCGCGACGCTTCAGCAGCGGGGCGATGTCGGCGTCCCTGCCGCGGAAGTCGCGATACGCGTCGAGCGGATCGTTGGAGCCGCCGACGCCCAGCAGACGGCTGCGGAAGCGGTCGCCGTTGTCGCGGGTGAGTCCGCCGTTCTCGCCGAACCACTCGACGGTGTCGGCATCGAGCACCTCGCTCCAGATGTAGGAGTAGTACCCGGCGCTGTAGCCGCCGGAGAACACATGCGCGAAGTAGGTCGACGAGTAGCGCGTCGGCACGGCCGGCTCATCGAGCCCGACCTCCGAGAGCGACGACGCCTCGAATGCTGCGACGTCGATCTCGGAAGCGGCCGCAGCCGCGTCGAGGGAGTGCCACGACTGATCGAGCCACGCCGCCGCCAGATACTCGCTCGTGGCGAACCCCTGGTTGAACGTCTCCGAGGCGTGGATCTTGGCGACGACCTCGGCGGGGAGTGGCTCACCGGTGTCGACGTGACGCGCGTAGCTGTCGAGGATCTCGGGCCAGTAGATCCACATCTCGTTGACCTGGCTCGGGAACTCGACGAAGTCGCGGTAGACGTTCGTGCCCGCGAAGTGCGGATACGTGACCGTCGCGAACAGCCCGTGCAGCGCGTGGCCGAACTCGTGGAAGAGTGTCGTCACCTCGTCGAGCGTGAGCAGCGTCGGTGTGCCGGGAGCGGGCTTCGGGACGTTGAGGTTGTTGACCACCACAGGCTGCGTGCCCCGCAGCGTCGACTGCGAGACGATCGAGTTCATCCACGCGCCGCCGCGCTTGGTGTCGCGCGTGTAGAGGTCGAGGACGAAGAGGCCGAGCGCCGAGCCGTCGGCGTTGTGGATCTCGAAGACGCGCGCGTCGGGGTGATATGCCGGGATGTCCGAGCGTTCTGTGAACGTGATGCCGTACAGGTCGGTGGCGGCGCGGAAGACACCGTCGCGGAGCACGCGCTCCGCCTCGAACCACGGCCGCAGGGCCGCGCGATCGAGGTCGAACTCCGCGGCGCGCACCTTCTCGGTGTAGAAGGCCCAGTCGTGCGCCTCGAGGGGGAACGACTCGGCCTCGGTGTCGATGATCGCCTGCAGCGCGGCCTTCTCGTGCTGGGCGTTGCGCGCGGCCGGCACGGCGAGGCGCCGGAGCAGATCATGGACGGCCGCGGGGGAGCCCGCGGTCTCATCGGAGGTGACGTACTCGGCATGGGTGGCGTAGCCGAGCAGTGCGGCCCGTTCCGCGCGCAGACACACGATCTCGAGGAGCACGGTGCGGTTGTCGTGCTCGTTCCCTCGGGAGCCGCGGGTGCGGGAGGCGTCGAGGATGCGTCGCCGGCTCTCTCTGACGGTGAGCGACGAGAGGTACGGGTGCCCGGTGAAGAGGGTGAGCGTCACCGCCCACTTCCCGTCGAGGCCGCGGTCTGCGGCGGCCTGCGCCGCTGCCGAGAGCTCGCCGTCGGTCAGGCCGTCGAGCTCGGCAGCCGAATCGAACACCACCGCCAGGTCGTTCGTGTCGGCGAGGAGGTTCTTCTCGAACGTGTTCGTCAGCGTCGACAGGCGCTGGTTCAGCGCCGTGAGGCGCTCCTTGGCTGCATCGTCGAGGCCCGCGCCGGCCTGCGTCATCTCGCGGAAGTGGCGCTCCACCAGGTAGCGCTGCTCGGCATCGAGGTCGAGCGCGTCGAGCTGCTCGTGCACCGTCTTGATGCGCCAGTACAACTGCGCGTCGAGCTGGATGGCATCGTTGTGCGCCGACATGAGCGGAGCGAGCTTCTCGTCGATCTCCTGGATCGCCGTCGTCGCATCGGCGGACGAGACCGTGTAGAACGTGCGGGCCACGTCGCCGAGCAGCCTCCCGCTCTCCTCGAGCGGGACCAGCGTGTTCTCGAACGTGGGCATGGAGCGCACCCGGGTGATCGCGTCCACCTCGCGCCGGTGCGCGGCGAAGGCCTCCTCGAAAGCGGGCAGGTAGTGCTCGGGGGTGATGAGCGTGTAGTCGGGCATCCCGTACGGAAGCGTCGACGGATGCAGGAGCGGGTTCTCGTTCGCCATGGAGAGAGCCTATCCGGGGACACGTCGAAACGCAGACGAACGTTTGCAAACAATTGCTTGCAAAGACTTCTTTGCATTGCTATCGTCGAGTCATGACCGAGAACGAAGAGCAGTCGGATGCCGCGGCCCGGGCCGAAGAGCGTCACCGCGAGGACCGCGTTCTCGACACCGGCGCGCTTCGGGCACTTGCACATCCGCTCCGGGTGCGCATCTACGACATCCTCAGCCAGTACGGTCCGCAGACCGCATCGTCGCTCGCGGCGCAGCTGGGGGAGTCGAGCGGATCCACGAGCTACCACCTGCGGGCGCTCGCGAAGCACGACCTCATCCGCGAGTGCGCGGATCGGGGGACTGCGCGCGAGCGCTGGTGGGAGCGCCCCGTCGGGGGAGTGTCGTTCGCGAACCCCGACGCCCTGAAGTCGCCGGCCGGCCGCTCGGCGACGCAGCTCGTGATGAGCGAGTTCTTCCGCAACCGCAACGAGCAGCTCATCGAGTTCATCAACCGGGGGATCAACAACGAGGAGGAGGCCTGGCAGGAGAGCTCACTCATCTCCACCGCGACCACCCGTCTCACCGCCGAGCAGAGCCAGGAGCTCGGCCTGAAGATCATGGCCTTGATCGACGAGGCCGTGGACACGTACCGCAACCAGACCGGCGAGGACGTGCGACCCGTGACCATCCGGGCCGACATGTTCCCGCTGCCGAACTTGGGAGAACAGCAATGACCGCCATCGCCGCACCCCGCCCGGTTCGCCGAGCAGGCTCCGTCCGCACCACCCGCTTCGAGCGCACGCTGCTCACCACCGCCGCCTTCCTCGATCACGTCGTCGCCGTGCGCGTCGAGCGTCGTGCGGCGACGCGACCCATCCGCTCGGCCGTGGCCGGCGACGCGACGGACGCGCGCACGACCGCGCAGGCACTCGCCTCGATCGGAATCCTCCCGAGATGACCGGCGTGATCACCGACGCGAAGCCCAAGCCCGCCCGCGCCCCGCTCGGGCGGGACTTCGGCAAGCTCTGGACGGCCGCGGCGTTCAGCAACCTCGCTGACGGGCTCGGACGCACCGCCGTTCCGCTCATCGCCACCACCCTCACCGACGATCCGCTCGCCATCTCGGCGATCGCGGCCGTCGCCTTCGTGCCCTGGCTGCTGTTCGGCCTGCCCGCCGGCATGGTCGTCGATCACTTCGATCGGCGCATCGTGATGGCGATCGCGAATGCGCTGCGCGGCGCCGTCGCGCTGTGGCTCTCGGTGCTCGGCGTGACAGGGTCGCTCAGTCTGTGGGCGCTCATCGTCGGCACGCTGATCTTCGGCATCGGAGAGACGCTGTTCGACAACGCGACGAACGCGGTGGTTCCCGCCGTCGTTGGCAAGGACGGCCTCGATCGGGCGAACGGGTGGCTGCAGGCCGCGCAGATCACGATCGACAACTTCGTCGCGACGCCCATCGCCGGTGTGCTGTTCGCGGTCTCGCTCGCCCTCCCGCTCTGGACGAGCAGCGCCGCCTACCTGATCCCCATTGCGCTCGCGCTCTATCTGCCGGTGAGTGCGGCTCGTCCGCTGCGGGATGCGCCGGCGTCCGCCGTGCCCGATCCCGATGCCCCCGACATCGTCGCCGGCATGGCGGCCGAGCCTGTCGCCGTCGCACCGGCGCGCGCCGGTGCCAGTGCCCGCGAGGCGATCTCCTACCTGTGGCACCACCGATACCTGCGCACGATGGTGGTCTTCACGTCGCTCATCGGCTCAGCCCTGTCACTGTCGCAGGGCGTGATCATCCTGTACTTCCTCGACGAGCAGCACGTCACCTACGCCGCCGTGGGCTTCGTCACCGCGGGAATCGGCATCGGCGCCCTCGCGGGCTCTCTCATCGCCTCACCCTTGGTGTCGCGGTTCGGCCGCGGACCGATCATGGTGGCGGCGATCATCGTCGCCGGCGTCGGCTCGATCCTCACCGGACTCGCGCCCGAGCCCTTCACCGCCGTGGCGGCCTTCGCCTTGTCTGCCGGAGCCGTCTCGGTGTGGAACGTACCGTGGGGCGCCCTGCGCCAGCAGATCGTGCCCAACGAGATCTTCGGGCGGGTGCTGGGCGTGATCCGCACGCTCACCTGGGGACTCTTCCCCGTCGCGACACTCGTCGGCGGCTGGATCGGCCGCACCGATCTGCGGCTGCCGTTCTACATCGCCGGCGGGTTCATGATCGTCGCGACGCTGGTGGCGATCCCGCTGCTCATCGGCGGCACGCGCCGAGCGGGCGCCGAAGCGCCCGCCCCCGCAGGCATCTGACCTCGATTCGAGGCGACCTCAGGCGAAGTCGTCGTCCTCGTCGAGGGTGACCACCGGCTCACCGTCGGCACTGAGGGTGACGATCACCCCGGTGTCGAGCTCGGCGATCGGCCTGCCCTCGAGCCAGGTGAGCGTCCATCGCGGACGCGGCTGGCCGAGGGCGTCGCCGGGGATGGCCGCGTCGACGGAACGGATGCCGCGGACCAGGGCCTCGGGCACGGCCTTCGGCGGCTCGTCGCCCGAGGTCCAGCGGGTGCCGAGCTGCATCAGGCCTCCTCGACCGGCGCCAGCACGACGTCGGTGACCGCGAGGGCATCAGCCTCGACGAACACGATGTCGGCGATGCGACCCACGGCCTTGAGGTCGCCCTCGGCGAGGCGGATCGCGTCGAGCGCGGCGGCCGGGCCCGAGATGGTCAGCGACGCCACGGGCGTCTTCTGCGAGGCCTTCGCCTCGGTCTTCGCGCGGCGGACGCCGATGAGCGCCTCACTGAGGGTCGACAGCACGATCGGGTCGGCGGCGATGCCGAGCGGTTCCGGCCACGCGGCGGTGTGCACCGAACCCTCCTCGAACCACGACCACGATTCCTCCGCGGCGAACGACACGACGGGCGCGAACAGCCGCAGCAGGGTCGACAGTGCGGTGCGCAGGGCGAGCGCTGCCGAGGCCTGTCCGACGTCGGTCTGGTTGTACGCGCGCTCCTTGACCAGCTCGAGGTAGTCGTCGCAGAACGTCCAGAAGAACGATTCGGTCAGCTCCAGCGCCCGGGCGTGGTCGTATGATTCGAGCGCTCGCGTGGCGTCGCGCACGACGGCGTCGAGCGTCGCGAGCATCGATGCATCGAGGGCGTGCGTCACCTCGGCGCCTTCGGGCACCGGGAACGACAGCACGAACTTCGCCGCGTTGAGGATCTTGATCGCGAGGCGACGGCCAATCTTGATCTGCGTGGGGTTCTGCGGATCGAACGCGGCGTCGGTGCCGAGCCGGCTCGAGGCAGCCCAGTAGCGCACCGCGTCGGACCCGTGCTGGTCGAGGATGTCGGCGGGCGTCACGACGTTGCCCTTCGACTTCGACATCTTCTTGCGATCGGGATCGACGATGAAGCCCGAGATGGCGGCATCCGTCCAGGGGGCACGGTCGTCTTCGAGGGCGCTGCGGAGCATCGTCGAGAACAGCCAGGTGCGGATGATGTCCTGACCCTGCGGACGCACGTCGAACGGCGCCACGAGGTTCCACAGCTCCTCGTCGCGCTGCCAGCCACCGGCGAGCTGCGGCGTGAGCGACGACGTGGCCCACGTGTCGAAGATGTCCTTCTCGCCCTCGAAGCCGCCGGCGACACCGCGCTGAGCCTCGGTGTAGCCCGGGGGCACGTCGGTGGTCGGATCGACGGGAAGGGTGGCGAGGTCGGGGGTGAGGACGCGCCCGTAGTCCCGCTCGCCGTTCTCGTCGAGGCCGTACCAGACCGGGATCGGCACGCCGAAGAAACGCTGGCGCGAGACGAGCCAGTCTCCGGTGAGTCCGTTCGTCCAGTTCTCGAAGCGCACGCGCATGAACTCGGGATGCCACGACATCTGCTGGCCGAGCGAGACGAGCTTGTCGCGCAGCTGCGCGTCGCGCGCGCCGTTGCGCACATACCACTGACGCGTCGAGACGATCTCGAGCGGGCGGTCGCCCTTCTCGTAGAACTTGACCGGGTGGTTGAACGGCTTCGACACCTCGAGCAGGTCGCCCGACTCCTCGAGCAGCTCGACCATGCGCTTCTTGGCGCTGAACACGGTCTTGCCTGCGAGCTCGGCGTAGGCCGCGACACCGGTATCCGTCACGATCGCATCGGGCGCGTCGGGGACGATGCGTCCGTCCATGCCCAGGATGGTGCGGTTGGGGAGATCGAGCTCGCGCCACCACACGATGTCGGTGACGTCGCCGAACGTGCAGACCATCGCGATGCCCGAGCCCTTGTCCTTCTGCGCGAGGTGGTGCGCGAGCACCGGAACCTCGACGTCGAACATCGGCGTGCGCACGGTCGAGCCGAAGTACGGCTGGTACCGCTCGTCATCGGGGTTGGCGACGAGCGCCACGCAGGCGGCGATGAGCTCGGGACGCGTCGTCTCGATCACGATGTCGCCCGAGCCGTCGGACTTGTGGAACGCGACCTTGTGGAACGCGGCGGGCTGCTCGCGGTCTTCGAGCTCGGCCTGCGCGATGGCGGAGCGGAAGTCGATGTCCCACAGCGTCGGCGCGAGCGACTGGTACGCCTCGCCGCGCTCGATGTTGCGCAGGAACGCGCTCTGGCTGGTGCGGATCGTGTCGTCCGAGATGGTGCGGTAGGTCTGGGTCCAGTCGACGGAGAGGCCGAGCTGGCGGAACAGGTCCTCGAAGTGCTTCTCATCCTCGATCGTCAGCGCTTCGCACAGCTCGATGAAGTTGCGGCGGCTGATCGGCACCTGGTCGGCGGGCTTCAGGCTCTTCGCGTCGCCCTGGAACGGCGGGGTGAAGGCGGCGTCGTACGGCAGCGACGGGTCGCACCGCACCCCGTAGTAGTTCTGAACGCGACGCTCGGTCGGCAGGCCGTTGTCATCCCAGCCCATCGGGTAGAAGACCGTCTTGCCGCGCATGCGCTCGAAGCGCACCTTGATGTCGGTGTGCGTGTAGCTGAACACGTGACCGATGTGCAGGCTCCCCGACGCGGTCGGCGGGGGAGTGTCGACGGAGTAGACACCTGCGCGGCCGGACTCCGCGGCGCGAAGGCGGTCGAACAGGTACGTGCCCTGCTCGCGCCACGCGGCATCCCACTTCGATTCGAGACCCTCGAGGGCGGGCTTGTCGGGAATGGCCATGAGGATCTCCTTGGCGATATATGCGGCACTGTGTGAGCGTGCCTGAGTGTGGGATTGCGCTCGATTCTACCGGCACCCCGGCGGGCGGGCGGAAAGCGGTCAGTCCTGCACCCGGATGCCGAGCGCTGCGGCGAATGCGGGGGCGAGGCGCTCGACCTGCCACGGCGCGAGCGTCGCGCCACGGAGCGCCGTCGGGTCGAGGAACGCGCCGGCGTCGAGTCCGCGGAGATCCAGGTGGGTCGCCGTGAGGGCCCGCGTGTCGACCTCGTCTGCGCTCGTGTCGACGAACGCCGTGCGTGTGAGCGTGGCCTGCGGCACGTCGACCGCGCCGAGCGTGCAGCCGCGCACGCGCAGATCGGCCACGCGTGCGCCGGCGAGGGAGACGTAGTCGATGCGCACGCCGTCGAGCTCCACCTCGTCGACGTCGGCGTCGGCGAGGTCGAGGGTGCCGATCCGACCGCCGGTCAGCCGCACCCGGCGCCAGCGTGCGCCTCGCGCGCGCACCTGCGTCGCGCGGAGCTCGGTGATGTCGACGTCGACGACGGAGGCGCCGGTCAGATCCAGCACCTCGATGGCCAGCGGAGACACCGCGCACTCCGAGATCGACAGGTGCGAGGCATCCGTCTGCGCCTCGAGGGCCGTGAACCGGAGCTGGAAGATCTCGTCCGCGTGCAGACCCGACACCTCGGTGAGCACACGCGGAAGGTCGGGGGCGCCGATGCGCGGGACGGCGAGGGCGGCGTTGCGAGGGGGCATGCCTCGACGCTACCGGCCGCGACGCGGACGCGTCCCGGCCGGCCACGCCGTCGGACTCAGACCGTGACCGGCTCCGCCGGAGTGGATTCGGGCTCGACCGCGCGGCGAGACGCCGCCCAGGCGGAGAGGAGGGTCACTGCCGACATCACGGCGAGGATGACACCGGGGTGCCACCACGCGAAGTCGGTCGCGTCGCCGAGCATGAGGGTGAGGTAGGGCACGAAGCCGCTGATCGTCGCCGCGAGGGCGTAGGCGAACGACAGTGCCGAGTAGCGGAAGTGATCGGGGAACAGGTCGTTCATGAGGCCCCCGAGCGCCGCCCACGCCATCGTGGGCAGGATGCCGCCGATGATCATGGTGCCCACGAGGATCGGGAACGTCGCGAACTGCAGCAGCCAGTACATCGGGAACGCGATGAGGAGCGTGCCGAGGGCGCCCCAGACGACGACCTTCGCCGACCCGATGCGCGCGGCCCAGGCACCGAACGCCGGGATCGTCACGAGCTGCAGGAGTCCGCCGATCGTCGTGGCCACGAGCAGGTCCTGGAAGCTGAAGCCCAGCTGCGCGACGCCGTAGTTCACGGTGTACGTGTTCATGAGGCTGTACGAGCCGATGCCCAGCAGGGCTGCGCCCACGGCGATGACCATCGCGGTCGGACGCTTCGCGAACATGGCGACGAACGGCACGCGGTCGCGACGGCCTTCGGCGACGACGCCCTCGAACACGGGTGTCTCCGAGATCGACACGCGCAGGTAGAGCGAGACCGCGAGCAGCGGCAGGGCGAGGAGGAACGGGATGCGCCAGCCCCACGCGGCGAGCTGGTCGGCGGGGAGCGCGGCGGTGAGCACCAGGAAGACCACTGCCGAGAGGATCGAGCCGACGGGGGAGCCGAGCTGCGGGATGGCGGCGTAGAACGCGCGCTTGACGCGCCCGGAGTGCTCGGTGGCGAGCAGGATGGATCCGCCCCACTCGCCGCCGAGCGAGAGCCCCTGCGCGACGCGGAGCAGCATGAGGAGCACTGCGCCGAGCCATCCCGCCTGGGCGTAGGTCGGAAGCAGGCCAATGAGACCCGTGGCCACGCCCATGATTCCGACGGTCCACAGCAGGGTCGTGCGCCGTCCGAGCCGATCGCCCATGTAGCCGAAGATCACGGCGCCGACCGGGCGCACGACGAACGCCACGGCGATGCCGAGGAACGCGAGGGCGGTCCCGCCGACCTCGCCGAGCGGCTCGAAGAAGAGCGGGCCGACGAAGAACGCCGAGAAGTACGCGAAGAGGTAGAAGTCGAAGGATTCGAGGGAGGTTCCGACCATCGACGCCCAGGCCACGCGGCGGGCGGGGCTGGCGGATGCGGGAACGGCTTCGGGTGCGGTCACGAGGTTCAATCTTGGCACGGGTCCAACAACCCGGATCGACGCCCGGGGATTCCCCCTTGCGCAGGGTCGGTAGAATCGGAGTACAGGCGTCGATCCGGCCATCACCGGGGAGCTCTCGGAAGAACAGGCCCGCTCGCGAGCGCGGACCCCACTAGACCCGAGCGGGGCAGGCCCGACACAGCCGCAGTGAAAGGGGTCAGCCGCATCGCGGCGGGCAAAGCAGGGTGGTACCGCGGTCGGTCTGGAACAGTCCAGACGGGTCGTCCCGGCAGGATCAGCACCAGCGAGCACCTGCGAGAGAAATGACCTACCCCCGCCCTTCACGCTCAGGGACCGACTCCGCGTTCGGCCCCGCGGCCGATGCGCCGGCATCCGTCGTCCCCAGCCCTCGCTTCCCCGACATCGAGCGCGAGACCCTCGCGTTCTGGGAGGCCGACCAGACCTTCCGCGCATCGATCGCGAACCGCGAGGGCGCCGAGGAGTGGGTCTTCTACGACGGCCCCCCGTTCGCCAACGGGCTGCCGCACTACGGGCACCTGCTCACCGGCTACGCCAAAGACCTCTTCCCCCGCTTCCAGACGATGCGCGGCAAGAAGGTCGACCGCGTGTTCGGGTGGGACACCCACGGCCTGCCCGCCGAGCTCGAGGCGATGAAGCAGCTCGGAATCACCGAGAAGAGCCAGATCGAGGAGATGGGGCTGGGCGCGTTCAACGCCAAGGCCCGGGAGTCCGTGCTCGCCTACACGCGCGAGTGGGAGGACTACGTCACGCGGCAGGCCCGCTGGGTCGACTTCGACAACGGCTACAAGACGCTCGACACCGGCTTCATGGAGTCGGTGCTGTGGGCGTTCAAGGAGCTGCACGGCAAGGATCTCGCCTACGAGGGTCACCGCGTGCTGCCGTACTGCTGGCGCGACGAGACCCCGCTGTCGAACCACGAGCTGCGGATGGACGACGACGTCTACAAGATGCGGCAGGACCCGTCGGTGACCGTCACGTTCCCGCTCACCGGGCTCAAGGCGGAGGCGCTCGGCCTCACCGGCGTCCGGGCCCTGGCGTGGACGACGACGCCGTGGACGCTGCCGACGAACCTCGCGCTGGCCGTCGGCCCCGACATCGCCTACGTCGTCGTGCCGGGCGGGCCCGCGGGCGCCGCCGACGTGCACGCCGGAGACGACCCGATCGAGGCCACGGCGCACCGCTACCTCCTCGCCGAGCCGCTCCTCGCGAACTACGCCAAGGACCTCGGCTACGAGTCCGGCGACGCGGCGCGCGACGCCGTCGAGCAGACCGTGCTCGGCCGCGACCTCCAGGACGTCACCTACGACCGCCTGTTCGACTACTACGCGGATGCCGACACCTGGGGCACCGGCGACGCCTGGCGCATCCTCGTCGACGACTACGTCACCACCGGCGACGGCACCGGCATCGTGCACCAGGCGCCCGCCTACGGTGAGGACGACCAGCGCGTCACCGAGGCCGCCGGCATCCCGCTCATCATGAGCCTCGACGACGGGGGACACTTCCTGCCGCAGGTGACCGACGTCGCCGGCGAGCTCTGGATGGACGCCAACACCCCGCTCGTGCGCCTGCTGCGCGCCGAGGGGCGCCTTCTCCGTCTCGCGAGCTACGAGCACTCGTATCCGCACTGCTGGCGGTGCCGCAACCCTCTCATCTACAAGGCGGTGTCGAGCTGGTTCGTGCGCGTCACCGCGATCAAGGACCGGATGCTCGCGAACAACGAGCAGATCACCTGGGTGCCCGAGAACGTCAAGCACGGCCAGTTCGGCAAGTGGCTCGAGGGCGCGCGCGACTGGTCGATCAGCCGCAACCGCTACTGGGGGTCGCCCATCCCGGTGTGGAAGAGCGACGACCCCGAGCACCCGCGCGTCGACGTCTACGGCTCGCTGGCGGAGCTTGAGGCCGACTTCGGACGCCTGCCGGTGAACGAGGCGGGCGAGGTCGACCTCCACCGGCCGTACATCGACGATCTGACGCGACCGAACCCCGACGACCCGACGGGGCGGTCCACGATGCGCCGCATCGAGGACGTGTTCGACGTCTGGTTCGACTCGGGGTCGATGCCGTACGCCCAGGTGCACTACCCGTTCGAGAACCACGAGTGGTTCGACGAGCACGCGCCGGCGGACTTCATCGTCGAGTACATCGGGCAGACCCGCGGCTGGTTCTACGTGATGCACGTGCTCTCGACGGCGCTGTTCGACCGCCCGGCGTTCACCGGCGTCTCGTGCCACGGCATCGTGCTCGGCTCCGACGGCCTGAAGATGTCGAAGTCGCTGCGCAACTATCCCGACGTCAGCGAGGTGTTCGACCGCGACGGCTCCGATGCGATGCGCTGGTTCCTGATGGCCTCGTCGGTCCTCCGCGGCGGCAATCTCGTCGTCACCGAGGAGGGCATCCGCGCGGGCGTGCGGGAGTTCATGCTGCCGCTGTGGAACGCCTGGTACTTCTTCGCGACGTACGCCAATGCTGCGGGCGGCCCCGACGGCGACGGCTACGAGGCGACCTGGCGAACCGACTCGACGAACGTGCTCGACCGGTACATCCTCGCCCTCACCGGCGACCTCGTGCGGGGCGTGGCGGAAGACCTCGAGGGCCTCGACTCGACGACGGCCGCCGCGAAGCTGCGCGACTTCGCCGAGGCGCTGACCAACTGGTACATCCGCCGCTCGCGCGACCGGTTCTGGGTGGGGGTGGATGCCGCAGATCCGACCAGCACCGAGGCGTTCGACACGCTCTACACCGTGCTCGAGACGCTGACCCGCGTCGCTGCACCGCTCATCCCGCTCGTCTCCGACAAGGTCTGGCAGGGGCTCACCGGCGGCCGGAGCGTGCACCTCGAGGACTGGCCCGACGCCGACCGCTTCGCCGCCGCAGACGACATCCGCAGCGCCATGGACGCGGTGCGCGAAGCGTCGAGCGTCGCGAACGCGATGCGCAAGCGCGAGGGCAAGCGCGTGCGCCTGCCGCTGCCGCTGCTCACGGTCGCGGTGCCGGATGCCGCGGCCCTGGCCCAGTTCGACGGCATCCTGCGCGATGAGCTCAACGTGAAGGCCGTCGAACTCGTGGAGCTGTCGGAGGACGTGGCCGAGCGCTACGGCATCTCGAAGCGGCTGAGCGTGAACGCGCGCGCCGCGGGACCGCGCCTGGGCAAGCAGGTGCAGCACGTGATCGCCGGCGCGCGATCGGGCGTGTGGGACGAGGTCGACGGCGTGGTCGTCGTCGACGGCGTCGCGCTGCAGGAGGGGGAGTACGAACTCACCCTCGAGGCGGGCGGCGTCGCAGAAGGAACCGCGATCGCCCTGCTCGCCGACGGAGGATTCGTGCTGCTCGACACCACGACCACTCCCGAGCTCGAGGCGGAGGGGCTGGCCCGCGACGTCGTCCGCGCGATCCAGGACACCCGCAAGGCCGCCGGCTTCGACGTCAGCGACCGCATCCGTCTCACTCTCGCCTTCGACGACGACGCGGACGGCGCAGCCGTCACGGCGGCGTTCGAGGTCGCGGACGTCGCCGGCGAGACGCTCGCGGTCGAGCACGCGGTGCACGTGGGAGCCGACGCCCTCGTCGACGGCCACGACCATCGCGCGCGCTTCGACGCCGGCACGTTCGCGAACCGCGGGGGCTTCACCGTCGCCGTGTCGAAGACGGAGGTGACGGCATGAACGATGCCGCACGCGCTGACGCGGTCTACGCCGCCCTCCTCGCCCGCGCGGGCGAGCGCTGGGTGCAGCCGCGCAAGGAGCGCACCGCACGCCTGCTCGAGTACCTCGACGACCCCCAGAAGACGTATCGGGTGATCCACGTCACCGGCACGAACGGCAAGACGTCGACGAGTCGGCTCATCGAGAGCCTGGTGCGCGCTCACGGCCTCCGCACCGGTCTGTTCACGAGCCCGCACCTCGAGCGCTTCACCGAGCGCATCATGATCGACGGCGAGCCCATCGACGACGCCGCGGTCGCGGATGCGTGGGACGAGATCGCGCCGTTCGTCGAGATCGTCGACGCCGAGCTGGGGGCCGCCGGGGAGGAGCCGCTCACGTTCTTCGAGCTGCTCACCGCGCTGGCCTTCGTCGCCGTCGCCGACGCGCCCGTCGACGTGCTCGTGCTCGAGGTGGGCATGGGCGGCGCGTGGGACTCGACCAACACCGCCGACGGCGACGTCGCCGTGTTCGCACCCGTCGACATCGACCACGCCGACCGTCTCGGTGAGACGCTGGTCGAGATCGCGACCGTGAAGGCGGGGATCATCAAGGATGGCGCCGCAGTCGTGTCGGCGAAGCAGGATGCCGCCGTCGAGGCGGTCCTGCGGGCCGAGGCGGCGAAGCACGGCGCCACCATCGCCTTCGAGGGGACCGACTTCGCCCTGGTCGAGCAGCGCCTCGCCGTGGGCGGCCAGCAGCTCACGGTGCGCGGCCTCGCCGGCACGTACGCGGAGGAGTACCTTCCGCTCTACGGCAGCCACCAGGCCTTCAACGCCGCGCTCGCGATCGCAGCGGTGGAGTCCCTGGTCGGCGGCGGCGCCCAGGCCATCGCCGGCGACATCCTCGCCGAGGGCCTGGGGGAGGCCACCTCGCCCGGTCGGCTGCAGCTCGTCGGCGCAGCGCCCACCGTGCTCGTCGACGCCGCGCACAACCCCCACGGCGCCCGCGCGCTCGTCACGGCGCTCCGTGAATCGTTCGACTTCGACGAATGGGGCGTGGTCCTCGGTGTGCTCTCCGACAAGGACGCCGCAGGCATCGTGGACGAGCTCGCCCCGATCGCCGCGCACGTGTTCGCGACGACGCCGAACTCGGACCGCGCCGACGGCGCCGAGGAGATCGCCGATCTCGCCGAGGCGCGCGATCTGCGCGTGACGGTGCACGACGACCTGTCCGGGGCCGCCGAGGCGGCCCGCGAATGGGCGGCGGCATCCGATCGTCGTGCTGTGGTCATCGCCGGATCGGTCCTCCTCGCCGGCGAGGCGCTCGGTCTCGCTTCAGCCGAGGACTGGAAGGCGGGGTGGTCGGCATGAGCGGCGCCGCCGTTCCCGCTCCCGCACCCCGCGCCCGCCGCCCGCGCGGTGCCGCGGAGTCTCTCGCCTCGATCGTGCTCGGCTCCGAGTCGCTCATCGCGTTCCTCGGCGGACTCGTCATCTACGGAATGGACGATCTTCCGGGCGGGATCCCCGCGTGGTGGGGGATCGTCGCAGGTGTCGGGCTCGCCCTGCTCATGCTCGTGACCGCCGGTCTCACGCGGTATCGGTGGGGCATCGCGCTCGGCTGGGCGCTGCAGGTCGTGGTCGCGCTGGGCGCGTTCCTCGTGCCCGCACTCGCGATCGTCGCCGTGATTTTCGGGCTCCTGTACGGGTATGCGACGATCAAGGGAGCGGCGCTGGACAAGCGCAATGCGCGCCTCGCCGCCTCATCCCTCGACGAAGCCGAAACGGCGAACGGAGACTGACATGGCCACCGAAGAGACTCTCGTCCTCATCAAGCCCGACGGTGTCGCACGCGGACTGACCGGTGCGATCCTCGCCCGCATCGAGGCGAAGGGATACTCCCTCGTCGACATCAAGCTCGTCGAGCCCGAGCGCGATCTGCTCGAGCAGCACTACGCCGAGCACGCGGGCAAGCCGTTCTACGAGCCGCTCCTCGAGTTCATGCTCTCGGGTCCGTCCGTGGCGATCCGACTCGCGGGCAACCGCGTCATCGAGGGCTTCCGCTCGCTCGCCGGCACCACCGACCCGACGACCGCCGCGCCCGGCACCATCCGGGGCGACCTCGGCCGCGACTGGGGTCTGAAGGTGCAGCAGAACCTGGTGCACGGATCCGACAGCCCCGAGTCGGCCGCGCGCGAGCTCGCGATCTGGTTCTGACGCGACGCATCCGCATCTGTCATCGTTCGGCGTCCCGCACCGCGGGGCGCCGAACGCGTCTCAGCCGACGATCGTCTGCCAGATGTTCGGGATGGCGTTGAGCCGCACCTGCGCGAGCAGGATGACGATCGCGTAGCTGACGATCGTCGCGAGAGGCACCCAGGCCATCGACCGGCCGGCGAGGCTGCGCACCCGCTCGGAGGCGGTCACCTGGCCGGAGCGGAACAGGTGCACCGTGACGGCGTAGAACGTCGGGATCGTCACCGCCCACGTCACCATGCACCACGGGCACAGCGTGCCGAGGTCGAAGATGCTCTGGCTGATGAGCCAGACGACGAACCCGAACGCGAACGCGATGCCGGCCCAGAAGCACCACCAGAACCAGCGCGCGAACCTGGCGCCCGCGACGAGCGCCATTCCCACCACGATCGGGGCCATCCAGCCGGTGAGCCCCAGGATCGGGTTCGGGAATCCGAACACGCTTCCCTGCCAGGAGTCGAGGTTCTTCGTGCACTGCACCAGCAGGCTGAAGTCGCAGGATGCGCCCGTGCCGGGCTCGGCGAGAGCGGCGAACTTCTCGACGGTGAGCTGGAATGCAGCCCACCAGCCGACCACGCCCGCGATCACGAGCCACACGGCGAGACCGGTCGGGCGGGTTCGTGAAGCGGCTGTCGACATGGTTCGGATTATGGCATCGGCACCTGCGCGGAGGCTCATCGGCGGACCGTGCGAAATCTCCGGCGCGCCGCCGACGAGCGATCGACGGGGGAAAGTGCGATAATGATGGTCGATGCACAGCGGCCGCGCCGCGGAACGCATCACCAGAAGACTTCAGGGCGACGGACGCCCGTGGCAGTGAGAGCTCCCGCTGAGAGCTGGGATCCCGCTGCAGACCGAGTGAGTTCGCGGCACCGCAGGTGCGGCGCCGCACGAGATTTCGCCGGGCGACGCGCGGTGTCGCCCCGCCAGGGAGTACGGCAGTGATGGCCGATGGAACACAAGACGAATTCGACCCCCAGAACGACACGGATGCAGCGGTAGCGGGCCCCCCGGCCAGCGCCGACGTCTCCGATGCGGAGGTCGCCGCCTCGATCGAAGCGGTCGAGGTGCTCGACCTGACGGTCGCGGACTCGGGCCTGCAGGCCGATGAGACGCCCGCCGCCGACGAGCCCGCGGGTGTCGACGCGCCGGCGTCGGTCGACGACGAGCGGGCCCCCTCGGCCGACGAGTCGGCGGCTGCCGAGCAGCCCGCAGCGGATGCAGCGCCTGACGACGCACAGGAGCCCGCAGAAGCGCCGGCTGAGATTGCCGCGCCTGCTGACGAAGTTGCACCTGCTGACGAAGCTGCCCCGGCTGAGAGCGCCGCAGCGGAGGATGCCGCACCCGTCACCGCGGTGAGCCTGGGCCTGCTGCCCGAGGACTTCACCTCGGCGGTGAGCACCGTCCTCAACTTCTACGCACCCGAGTTCGTGCCGCTCCCGGCCCGCCCGGAGTCGTCGTTCGGCCGCGCCGCGAGCGAGGTCGAGCAGGGCGGTTCGTCGAGCAGCCGCCGCCGCAACCGCCGCAGGGGCGGTGACGCGCCCGAGACCGGCGAGGCCCCCGAGCCGCGCCACCAGGCTCCCCGCCAGCGGGCCGTCGAGCTCATCACCGAGCCCCAGCGCATCAAGGGATCCACGCGACTCGAGGCGAAGAAGCAGCGTCGTCGCGACGGTCGCGAGGCCGGCCGCCGCCGGGCCGTGGTCACCGAGGCGGAGTTCCTCGCCCGCCGCGAGGCGGTCGACCGCGAGATGATCGTGCGCTCGAAGAACGGACGCGTGCAGATCGCGGTGCTCGAAGACAACGTGCTCGTGGAGCACTACGTCGCCCGCAACCAGGATGCGTCGCTGATCGGCAACGTCTACCTCGGCCGCGTGCAGAACGTGCTCCCGAGCATGGAGGCCGCGTTCGTCGACATCGGTCGCGGTCGCAACGCGGTGCTCTACTCAGGCGAGGTCGACTGGGACGCCGTCGAGACCGGCAACCAGCCGCGCCGCATCGAGCTGGCGCTCAAGACCGGCGACAAGGTGCTCGTGCAGGTCACGAAGGACCCGGTCGGCCACAAGGGCGCCCGCCTGACGAGCCAGATCTCGCTCCCCGGCCGCTACCTTGTGTACGTTCCCGGCGGCGCGATGAACGGCATCTCCCGCAAGCTCCCCGACACGGAGCGCGCGCGCCTGAAGAAGATCCTCAAGGAGGTGCTCCCCGAGTCGTCGGGCGTCATCGTGCGCACCGCCGCGGAGGGCGCCACCGAAGATCAGCTGACGCGCGACGTGCAGCGGCTCACCAACCAGTGGGAGCACATCTCCAAGCAGGTGCAGTCCATGCAGGCTCCCGCCCTGCTGCACTCCGAGCCCGACCTCCTGGTCAAGATCGTCCGCGATGTCTTCAACGAGGACTTCACGCGCATGCTCATCCAGGGCGAGGACGCGCACCACACCATCACGAAGTACCTCGAATCGGTCGCACCCGATCTGCTCGAGCGGGTCGACGCGTTCGTGGGCGACCACGACCCGTTCGACGAGTTCCGCGTGACCGAGCAGATCGAGAAGGCTCTCGACCGCAAGGTCTGGCTCCCCTCGGGCGGTTCTCTCGTCATCGACCGCACCGAGGCGATGACGGTCGTCGACGTCAATACGGGGAAGTTCGTCGGGTCCGGCGGAAACCTCGAGGAGACCGTCACCAAGAACAACCTCGAAGCGGCCGAGGAGATCGTCCGACAGCTGCGTCTGCGCGACATCGGCGGCATCATCGTGGTCGACTTCATCGACATGGTCCTCGAGTCCAACCGAGACCTCGTGCTTCGACGCCTCGTCGAGTGCCTGAGCCGCGACCGCACCAAGCATCAGGTCGCCGAGGTCACCTCGCTCGGCCTCGTGCAGATGACGCGCAAGAAGCTGGGTCTGGGCCTGCTCGAGACCTTCAGCGAGGCCTGCGAGGTCTGCGCCGGGCGTGGAGTGATCGTGCACCACGACCCCGTGGTCAAGCACCGCGCCCAGTCCGGGGGAGCACCGCAGTCGTCGAACCGGCGCCCGCGCAGCAGTGCGCCCGCGCCGGCCAGCCAGCCCAACGGCGGCGGGACGCACACGATCACGGAGGGCGTGAAGTCGGCGCTCGCGCAGATCGCGGCATCCACGATCCACCACGCCGACGAACAGGGTGAGTCCGCCGTCGAGGCGCCGGCTGCGTCCGCTCCGGTCGACAAGCCGGAACGCGCGAAGAAGCCGCGCAAGAAGCGCGCCGACTCCGGCAAGGGCGGGGCTCCCCGCACCGAGAAGGACCTGCTTCTCGACTCGGTGCTCAACGCGCTCCCGGAGCCCAAGGCACCCGGTCAGGGCCGCGCACGGCGCCGGGTCACGACGGCGGCGCTCACGGGCACGCCCGTGTCTCACACGCCCCCGACTCAGGACTGATGCTCAGGTGGCTGCGCGGCGCTGCCGCGCAGTCACCCGCAGTCCGGAGGCGATGAGGCGCTTGACGAGCTCATGACCGTCCACGTGATGTGCTCCGGCGGCGACGAGGCGTGCGTGCGCGTCGTCGGGCACGTCGTAGTGGTCGAGGTCGAATCCGCGGCGCGGGATTCCGTTCGCCGCGGCGAAGGCGTGCAGCTCATCGAGGTCGCTGTCGCTGACCAGATGCGCCCACAGTCGGCCGTGCGCCGGCCATCGCGGGTCGTCGATGAGGATCACACGGCCGATCCTACGAGAGCGCGGTGCGACACGGCGCCGGATGCTTTTGCCAGTTGTCCGACCATCCGGTAAAGTAGATCCTTGGTGCGCCGCTTTCATCGCGGTTTCGGCACACGCTCCGCAACCCAGCGATCGAAATCGAGCGTGGCATCCGCACCAGGACTTCCCTCTCCCGCACGGGGAGAGAGTCTCGCAAAGACAACCGGAGCTGTGCGCTCCCAAGACGAAACAGGTGTGAAGTGGTTTACGCAGTTGTGCGCGCCGGCGGCCGGCAGGAGAAGGTGGAGGTCGGCACGATCGTCGTCCTCGACCGCCAGAAGGCCAAGATCGGCGACAAGATCGAGCTGCCCGCGGTTCTCTTCGTCGACGGTGACACCGTCACGACCGACGCCGACAAGCTCGCGAAGGTCACCGTGACCGCCGAGGTCCTCGGCGAGGAGCGCGGCCCGAAGATCGTGATCCAGAAGTTCAAGAACAAGACCGGCTACAAGAAGCGCCAGGGCCACCGCCAGGACCTCACGCGCGTCAAGGTCACCGGCATCAAGTAAGCCAGGGAGAGACGCAGAGATGGCACACAAAAAGGGCGCAAGCTCCACCCGTAACGGTCGTGACTCCAACGCACAGCGCCTCGGCGTGAAGCGCTTCGGCGGTCAGCAGGTCCTCGCCGGCGAGATCATCGTCCGCCAGCGCGGCACGCACTTCCACCCCGGCGCCAACGTCGGCCGCGGTGGCGACGACACCCTGTTCGCCCTCGCCGCCGGTGCGGTCGAGTTCGGCAGCAAGGGCGGCCGCAAGGTCGTCAACATCGTGGCGGCTGCGGAGTAATCCACACTGCACACGCAGATCTTCCAGGACGGGGCGGGCTTCGGCTCGCCCCTTCCCTTTACCCTGGGCTAGGCCCGACAACTGAGGGGGACGCATGGTCACGTTCGTCGACCGGGTGACGCTGCATCTGCGCGCCGGAAAAGGCGGCAACGGATGCGTCTCTGTCCGCCGCGAGAAGTTCAAGCCGCTCGCAGGCCCGGACGGCGGCAACGGCGGCCACGGCGGCGACGTCGTGCTCGTCTCCGACCCGCAGGTCACCACGCTGCTGTCGTACCACCACTCGCCGCACCGCTCCGCCGGCAACGGCGGCTTCGGTATGGGCGACAACCGGTCCGGCGCGATCGGCGAGTCCCTCGAGCTGACCGTGCCGGTCGGCACGGTGGTGAAGGACCCGAGCGGCGACGTGCTCGTCGACATGCTCGAGCCGGGCATGCGCTTCGTCGTCGCCCCGGGCGGTCTCGGCGGCCTCGGCAACGCCTCGCTCGCGAACCCCAAGCGCAAGGCGCCGGGCTTCGCGCTGCTCGGCACGCCCGGGTGGGAGGGCGATGTCCTCCTCGAGCTCAAGACCGTCGCCGATGTCGCACTCGTCGGCTACCCGTCGGCGGGCAAGTCGAGCCTGATCGCCGCGATCTCCGCGGCGCGGCCGAAGATCGCCGACTACCCGTTCACCACGCTGCACCCCAACCTCGGAGTGGTCCAGGCGGGCGATGTGCGGTTCACCGTCGCCGATGTGCCCGGACTCATCGAGGGCGCGAGCGAGGGCAAGGGCCTCGGACTCGAGTTCCTCCGGCACGTCGAGCGCTGCACCGCTCTCGTGCACGTGCTCGACTGCGCCACGCTCGAGCCCGGACGCGACCCGCTGAGCGATCTCGACGTCATCCTCGCCGAGCTCGCGGCGTACCCCGTGCCCGACGGTCAGGTCTCCCTGCTCGAGCGGCCCCAGCTGGTGGCGCTCAACAAGGTCGATGTGCCCGAGGCGAAGGACCTGGCCGACCTCGTGCGACCCGAACTCGAAGCGCGCGGCTTCCGCGTGTTCGACATCTCGACGGTGAGCCACGAGGGCCTGCGCAACCTCACCTTCGCCCTCGGCGATCTCATCACCCGCCACCGCGTCGAGCAGGCGTCCGCGCCGGCACCGGAGCGGATCGTCATCCGCCCGAAGGCTGCGGAGCGCGACTTCTCGGTGCGCGTCGAAGGCGGCACGTACGGCAACATCTACCGCATCCTCGGCGAGAAGCCGGTGCGCTGGGTGCAGCAGACCGACTTCCAGAACGAGGAGGCCGTGGGCTACCTGGCCGACCGCCTCGAGCGTCTCGGCGTCGAGGACCAGCTGTTCCGCTCCGGCGCGACGCCGGGCGCGACAGTGGTCATCGGCGAGGGCGACGGCATCATCTTCGACTGGGAGCCGTCGGTGACGTCGGCCGCCGAGCTGATGACCGCACCGCGCGGCACCGATCCGCGATTGCTGCAGAGCACGCGTCGCACGACGTCGGAGCGTCGCGAACGCTACCACGACTCGATGGACGCGAAGGCTGCCGCGCGCGCCGAACTCGAAGCCGAACGCCGCGCCGAGCGCGGCCAGGACGGCGGAGACGCCGAGTGACGGCGCTGCAGCGCGCCGACATCCCGGCTGCGCGCCGCGTGGTCGTGAAGGTCGGCTCGTCGTCGATCTCGGGTGAGAACGCGCACAAGATCGCGCCGATCGTCGAAGCCCTCGCCGCCGCGCACGGTCGCGGCACCGAGGTCGTGCTCGTCTCGTCGGGCGCGATCGCGACCGGCATGCCGTACCTGAACCTCGACGCGCGTCCGAACGACCTGGCCACGCAGCAGGCCGCTGCCGCCGTCGGCCAGAACGTGCTGATCTACCGCTATCAGGATTCGCTCCGCCCGTTCCGCATCGTCGCCGGCCAGGTGCTGCTCACCGCGGGCGACCTCGAGAACGCCACGCACCGCTCGAACGCCCGGCGCGCCATGGAGCGCCTGCTCGGTCTGCGCATCCTCCCCATCGTCAACGAGAACGACACGGTCGCGACCCACGAGATCCGCTTCGGCGACAACGACCGGCTCGCGGCCCTCGTCGCCCAGCTCATCGGGGCCGACGCGCTCGTGCTCCTCAGCGACATCGAGTGCCTCTACACGCGGCCTCCGCAGGAGCCCGGCGCCCGACCGATTGCAGCCGTCGCGTACGGCGACGACCTGCACGGCTTCGAGTTCGGCTCCGTCGTCGTCAACAGCGTCGGCACCGGCGGAGCGGCCACGAAGGTCTCCGCCGCGAGGCTCGCGGCAGACGCCGGCATCGGCGTGCTCGTGACGAGCGCAGACCTCGTCGGCGAAGCGCTGTCGGGCGCCGAGATCGGCACGTGGTTCCAGCCCAATCCCGAGCCGGCGGCTCCCGCCGCGACGGGGCCGCTGCGCACGGCCGTCGATACACTGACGGGATGACCGCCACCACCACGACCGCCCGTGATCGGATGCTGTCGGCCCAGGCCGCCGCCCGCACCGTGGGCCTGCTCTCCGACGAGGCGAAGCGCTCGGCGCTCCTCGCGATCGCCGACGCCATCGAAGCGGCGGACGGCGAGATCGTGGCCGCGAACGCGGAGGATCTCGAGCGCGGCCGTGCCACCGGCCTGTCGGATGCACTGCAGGACCGGCTGCGGCTGGATGCGCCCCGCGTCGCCGCCCTCGCTGACGCCGTGCGCGACATCGCGGCACTGCCCGACCCGGTGGGCCGCGTTCTCGACGAGCGGACGCTCACGAACGGCCTCACGCTCACCAAGGTCGCCGTGCCGTTCGGCGTGGTCGGGTCCATCTACGAGGCTCGCCCCAACGTGACGGTCGACATCGCGTCGCTCGCCCTGCGCGCAGGCAACGCCGTCGTCCTCCGCGGAGGCTCGGCCGCCGAATCCACGAATGCCGCACTCATCCGTGCGATGCGCGGCGCCCTCGAAGCACAGGGGATCGACCCCGAAGCGATCCAGACGGTCGACGAGTTCGGTCGCGACGGCGCCCGCGAGCTGATGCACGCGCGAGGTGTCGTCGACGTGCTGGTGCCTCGGGGGAGTGCGCAGCTTATCGAGACCGTCGTCACCGAATCGTCGGTGCCCGTCATCGAGACCGGCGCCGGCGTCGTGCACATCGTCCTCGACGCGAGCGCGTCGCTCGACTGGGCACGCGACATCGTCGTCAACGCGAAGACGCAGCGGCCGAGCGTGTGCAACGCCGCAGAGACGGTGCTCGTGCACCGCGATGCGGCCGACCGGCTGATCCCGCCCGTGGTCGCCGCGCTGCAGAGCAGCGGCGTGACCGTCCACGGCGACCCCGCTGTCGCCGCGCTCGCGTCGGGCGTCGTGCCCGCCACCGACGACGACTGGGCAGCCGAGTACCTGAGCCTCGACATCGCGATCGCCGTGGTGGACGACCTCGACGAGGCGCTCGCGCACATCCGCCGCTACTCCACGAAGCACACCGAGTCGATCATCACCGACGATCCCGTGAACGCCGAGCGGTTCCTCGCCGAGGTCGACTCTGCGGTCGTGATGGTGAACGCCTCGACCAGATTCACCGACGGCGGCGAATTCGGCTTCGGCGCCGAGGTCGGCATCTCCACGCAGAAGCTCCATGCGCGCGGTCCGATGGGCCTCGCCGAGCTCACCAGCACCAAGTGGCTCGCGCGGGGTGCCGGGCAGGTGCGCGCCTGAGCGCATAGACTGGAGCCTGCCTCGCCAGCAGGCGAATCCGAACGGAGCACGAATGACCATCGCCACGATCGCCGCCCTCGTCGCGGAAGAAGCCGAGCACCACGGCAACGTCGCCCTCGAGACGGTCTGGTACGGCCTCGTCGCCGCTGCCGTGTTCGCGGCGCTCGCGCTCGTGACGGCGTCGTACCGCAACGTCGCCAACCGCCACTCCGACAAGGCGGAGGCGTACGCGAAGGCCCACGCGAACGACGTGCAGCAGGCGGGCCACGGCCACTGAGGCTCATGCCGGCGACGCGGACCCCGAGGATCGGGGTGATGGGCGGGACGTTCGACCCGATCCATCACGGCCACCTCGTGGCCGCCAGCGAGGTCGCCCAGTGGTTCGATCTCGATGAGGTCGTCTTCGTCCCCACCGGTGAGCCGTGGCAGAAGTCCGAGGTGTCGGAGGGGGAGCACCGGTATCTGATGACCGTCATCGCGACGGCGTCCAACCCCCGATTCACCGTCAGCCGGGTCGACATCGACCGTGACGGGCCCACGTACACCATCGACACGCTCCGCGATCTGAAGGCTCAGCGCCCCGACGCGGAGCTGTTCTTCATCACCGGCGCAGACGCCATAGCGCAAATTCTCAGTTGGAGGGACCATGATGAGTTGTGGGACCTCGCGCACTTCGTCGCCGTCTCCCGACCCGGCCATGTACTGAGCACCGACGGTCTGCCGACCGACGATGTGAGCCAGCTCGAGATCCCCGCCCTGTCGATCTCGTCGACCGACTGCCGTGAACGCGTCGAACGCGGACATCCGGTGTGGTACCTCGTACCAGACGGGGTCGTCCAATACATTGCGAAGCATCATCTCTATCGGAGCAAGGAATGAGCACACCCGAGCACCACGCGCCGGCTCCGCTGACGCGCAAGCAGATGCGCGACATCCGCAACACCGGCGCGACCCCGGTCATCACCGCTGACGCGCCCTCCGCGGCCCCCGTCGAGTCGGAATCCGGCGCCATGACCGCCGCGAGTGCCGCACCGGCACCCGTCGCCACGATCCCGCCGCCCGCGCCACTGGCGCGCCCCGCGGCGCCCGTCGAGCTCGCACCGCCGCCCGGCGCGGACTCGGCAGTCGACCTCGGCGTATCGCCGCTCACGCGGCGGCAGGCGCGCCAGCAGGAGCGCATCCGCACCGCCTCGGTTCCGGTCATCACCCCCGAGGTCGCGGCCGCGCACGCTGCGCTGCACCCGCCGGTCATCGCCGCGATGCCGGTCGCCCCCGATGCCGCGGCGCCGGCCGTCGCCGCCGAGCCCCAGCCCGCTGCCCCGTCGACCGATTCCGGCGTCCACGCGCTGTTCGGTCTGGCAGGTTCCGCCGATCAGGGCGAGCGGGCTGCCGAGCCCGTACCGGTCATCGCCCCGATGCCCACCTGGCAGGCGGCCGAACCCGCAGTGCGCGACGAGGCGGAAGCCTCCCCGTTCAGCCCCGCGGCGAAGGATGCCGAGCCCGAGGCAGCGCCGGCGGACGACTCCCGCTCGGTGAGCCCCGCCATCGGCGCGAGCCTCCTCGGCGGCACGCCGGCGGACGTCTCGGTGCCCCCGTCGTTCGACCAGCTGCTGACCCACTCGTCGTCGGGTACGGCATCCGCCCCCAACGCGCTCATCATGTCGCAGGCACCTGAGGTCTCGGCGATGGTGGCGCCGGTCACCGCGACGGGCGACGTGCTCATCACCGGGTCGTTCAACCTGCCCGAGGGACTCGGCTCGACCGGTCACGCCGCCGGCACCGCCGACGGAAAAGAGGTCGATGCGGTCCTGGTCGACGGTGAGCTCCCCGCCCACTCGTCTCCGACGCCGATCGCTGCGAGTGCCGCGGTGAGCACGGTCAAGGCAGCCGGAGAGGTCATCCAGCCGCCCGCTCCCGAGAAGGGGAGTCGCCTCATGATGGTCCTCGCGATCACCGCGGGCGTGCTCGCGTTGGCGCTCGTCGGCGTCCTCATCCTCGCGTTCGCGACGGGGGTGCTGTGATGTCGGTCGACAAGGTCCAACTCGACATGCTCGCCATCGCCGCCGCCGCGGCCGACGCGAAGGGCGGCGAGGATCTCGTCGCGCTCGACGTCTCCGCACCGTTGCCGCTCGTCGACATCTTCCTGCTCGTCACCGGCCGCAGCGAGCGCAACGTCGCCGCGATCGCCGACGAGGTCGAGGACCAGCTGCTCCAGGCCGGCTACAAGCGGCTGCGCCGCGAAGGTCGCCAGGAGTCGCGCTGGGTTCTCCTCGACTTCGGCGACCTCGTCGTGCACGTCTTCCACGAGCAGGAGCGCGTGTACTACGGCCTCGAGCGCCTCTGGAAGGACTGCCCCACGGTTGCCATCGAGCTGCCCGAACGGACCGCATCCGAAACGTCGTGATGGTCAAGACCATCGCCTCTCGTGTTGTAAGCTAGACGAGTTGCCCCGCCACGGCGGGGAGGCGAACAAGGGCCTGTGGCGCAGCTGGTAGCGCACCTGCATGGCATGCAGGGGGTCAGGGGTTCGAGTCCCCTCAGGTCCACCGTGTGATGAGTCGCGACATAGATGACATCTGAGTCGTGACATAGGAGACATTCAAGAAAGAGAGCCCGGCCATCGGCCGGGCTCTCTTTCGTTGTTTCGCCAGTAGGTTCGGGTGGGTTCGATGGTGTTGGTCGCGATGATTTCGCCGGTGTCGAGGTGGACGACGGTGACGGTGTGTTTGTCGGCGATGAGGATGCAGCGTTTTCCGCGGTGTTCGACGCCGATGCCGAGGTGATGCATGCGAGAGGCTCTGCGGAAGCTGATCTTCCCGTTGGTGCCGACGTGGTCGTAGCGGATCCGGTAGTGGACGGCGTCGGTGCGGGCGCCGGCGGGTAGGGCTTTCGGGGTGGCGGCGTAGGCGGTGGCGGGGGTGCTTCCCTCGCGCGCGCGATGCGGGCGTGCCGTGTTGTAGTGGTCGCGGAATGTGTCCAGCTGGGTTTGCAGCTCGACGATGTCGCGGGCGCGTGGGTGGGCGGTGAGCCAGCGTTTCAGGGTCTGGTGGAAGCGTTCGATCTTCCCTTGGGTCTGTGGGTGGTTCGGGGCGCCGTTCTTCTGTCGGATGTTCAGGGCGGCGAGGACGTACTCGAATTCGTTGCGTCCCCCGCCGTGGCGGGCGGTGTAGACGCGGCCGTTATCGGTGAGCGTGGACGCGGGCGGCCCGTAGCTGTCGACGGCGGTGAGGAAGGTGTCGACCACGTGTCTGCCGGTGACGGGCCGGTGGGCGGTGCACGACAGCAGCAGACGGGAGTGGTCGTCGAGCCAGTTCAGGATCTCGACGTCGGTGCCGTCGGCGAGGCGCCAGTGGGTGAAGTCGGACTGCCAGGTCTCATTAGGCTGGGCAGCCTCGAACCGGACGTACGAGCTTCTGGGGCGTTTGCGGGGTTCGGGAGCGATCAGTCCGGCAGCGTGCAGGATGCGGCGGATCGTAGACGTCGATGGTGCCCGCAGCCCTTCTTGCTCGAGGTGCCACGCGATCGTGACCGGGCCTGCATCCGTACCGGCCGCGGTCAGCGACTGCCGCAGCTGCACGACCCGATCCCGGACCTGTTCGGTGGTCGCGTGCGGGCTCGTCAACGGGGCGCGCGAGAGCGGGTCCAGCCCGTCGAGGCCGCGGTCGCGGTATCGGGCGAGGAGTTTATGCAGATACTGGCGCGAGATCCCGAACTCGGCTGCTGCCGCGGTGACCGACAGTTCTCCCGCGACGATCTTCAACACCACGACCCGATGCTTCGACGACATGCCCGAGTGTCGCCTATGACGCGACTCATGTGTCGCCTATCAACTGTCGCCTATGTCGTGAACCCAGACACCCTCAGGTCCACCGAATGAAAGCCCCGGCACCGCCGGGGCTTTCGGCATTCCATCACCCTGTTGCGTCGGGCGCGGCTGTGCACCAGGGTGGGCGCCATGACCGATGTCACGCCCTTCCTCTGGTTCGACGACGATGCCGAGGAGGCGATCTCGCGCTACGTCGCACTGATCCCCGGTTCGGAGGTCGTGACGCTCAGTCGGTACCCGGCCGAGGTGCCCGGCATGGGCGGAAAGGTCATGCACGCGCACTTCCGACTCGCCGGCCGCGACTATCAGGCAATGGACGCCGGCCCGCAGTTCCCGTTCACGGAGGCGATCTCGATGTACGTCTCGTGTGCCGATCAGGCGGAGGTCGACCGCTATTGGGATGCGCTCACCGCGGACGGCGGCGAGGAGCAGCCCTGCGGCTGGCTGAAGGACCGATGGGGACTGTCGTGGCAGATCGTGCCCGACCGGCTCATCGAGCTCATCCGACACTCCGACCCTGCGGTCTCGCATCGAGCCGTCCAGGCCATGCTGCGCATGCGCCGGATCGACATAGCGGAACTGGAGCGAGCGGTGGCCGGGTGATCCACAAGCGGTGCGCGGCGGCAGCCGAGGCGACAGGTACGGTGAGACCGTGAGCACCCAGCCCCGTTGTCCGCACTGCCGCCACTTCGTCTACCTCGACGTCCTCCGCTGCCCGAACTGCGCCGGCGAGCTCGGCTACCACATCCCCACCCGGCAGTTCGTGGGCCTGGTGCACGGACGCGCCACGGTCGGCGATCAGGTCTGGTACACGTGCAGCAACCGCGAGTGGTCGTGCAACTGGCTGGTATGGGAGAACGCCCCCGCCGGCCGCTGCTTCTCGTGCCGGCTCACCCGACGGCGCCCCGCCGCGGACGACACCGTCGCACTCGAGAAGCTCGCCAAGACCGAGGAGGCGAAGCGACGCCTGCTCCTGCAGCTGAGCGACCTCGGCCTTCCGATCACCCCGTGGGACGTCGAGGAGGGCGGACTCGGCTTCGACCTGCTCTCGAGTCTCAGCGAGGGCCGCCCCGTCATGATCGGCCACGCCAACGGCATCGTCACCATCGATCTCGCCGAGAGCCTCGACGACCGGCGCGAGGCGCTGCGCGTGCGGCTCGGGGAGCCGTACCGCACCATGCTCGGCCACCTGCGGCATGAGGTCGGTCATTACTACCAGAACGTGCTCCTCGTCAACGACCAGCTGTGGGCGCGGTCCCGGGCGATCTTCGGCGACGAACGGGCCAGCTACCGCGACGCCCTCGACCGCCACTACCGCCTGGGCGCCCCCGAAGGGTGGGCGGACTCCTTCATCTCCGAGTACGCGACGATGCACCCGTGGGAGGACTTCGCCGAGACCTTCGCGCACTACCTGCACATCACGGGCACCCTGCAGACCGCCGCGGCGATCGGCATCCATCTCGATGCCGCAGCGACGAACCTGCGCGACACCGACGTCGTGCCCCTCGACTCGTACGCCGCCGCCCCCGTGCAGCTCCTGCTCGCCGACTGGGAATGGCTGTCGCAGGCGTTCAACCGGGTGAACCGGTCGATGGGGCTCGGCGACCTGTACCCCTTCACCATCGCGCCGCCGGTGCGCGAGAAGCTGGCCTTCGTGCACGAGATCATCACCCGTGCCCCGCTGTCGCCGGCGGATCAGCTCGCCGCGGCCCTCCGTGAGGAGACGGAGTTCGCGTGAGCGCCCGGACGCGCGGCGTCTCGGCTCGCGCGAGCGTCGCGCGATCTACGCTGGGAGGGTGACGATCTCGGGGCGGGTGGGTTCCTGGCTTCTGGTGGTCGCAGTCGGCGCGCTCGCGTCGCACCCCGCTGCGGCCTCGACGGCCGCGCCGAGCGACGCTGCAGGCGACGGACAGGTCAGCGTCGTCGCCGCCGCCCCCGACCGCGTCGACGACGCCGCCCGAGCGGCGGTCGCCGCGATGTCGCTGCGGGAACGCGCGGCATCCGTGGTCATGGGCCACATCCCCACCGCCGATCCGGCGCAGCTGCGGGAGTACATGACCGGCACCGCCATCGGCGGGTTCATCCTCATGGGGGCGAACGTCCCCGGCTCCGAGGCGGAGCTCCGCCGGTTGTCCGACGCGCTGACCATCGACCGGGCGCTGCCGGCGCTCCTCGCGATCGACCAGGAGGGCGGCGACGTGTCGCGGCTGCCGTGGGACGCCTTCCCGTCGGCGCTCACTCTCAAGGACGAACCGCCCGCGGCGGCGGGCACCGCGTTCGCCGGGCGAGGAGCGCTCGTGCTCCGTGCCGGGCTCGGGGTGAACTTCGGCGTCGTCGCCGATGAGACGGACGATCCGTCGTCGTTCATCTACCGACGCGCGCTCGGCACCGCACCCGGACCCGCGGGCGAGCGGGTCGCTGCAGCCGTCGCAGGAGAGTCCGAGTCGGTCGTCGTCTCGACGCTGAAGCACTTCCCGGGGCACGGCGCCGCGCCGGGGGACTCGCACCAGGGCATCCCGTCGACCGCGATGTCGAAGCAGCAGTGGCGCGAAGCAGACGCGGTGCCGTTCGTCGCAGGCATCGACGCCGGCGCCGGCATGCTGATGTTCGGACACCTCGCCTACACAGCGGTCGACCCGCGGCCGGCCAGCCTGTCGGCGGAGTGGCATCGCATCGCCCGCGAGGAGCTCGGGTTCACCGGCGTCGCGATCACCGATGACCTCGGCATGCTGCAGGCCTCGGGGGATCCGGCCTACGCGGATCCCGTCCGCAACGCGGTGGCCGCCGTCGCCGCGGGAAACGACATGGTGCTCGCCGTCATGTTCTCGGGTCCCGACACGGCGGCGCGGATCGTCGACGGCCTCGTCGCCGCAGTCGAGGCCGGCGATCTCAACGAAGCGCGACTCAGCGAGGCTGCGGAGCGCGTGACGGCTCTCCGATTGGCGCAGGCGGCCGCGGGCACTCCGTTCCAGCCGTGCGACGACTGCGCCGGGTGAGGGTCAGGCACCGAGGCCGATGACGGCCAGCATCCGTTCGCGAAGCGTCTGGGCCCGCTCTGCGAAGGCCCGCTGCCGGCGGACGTACTCGGCCTTGCCTGCGGCGGTCTCGATGCGCACCGGCTCGTACCCGTGGTCGGCGAGGTCGTACGGCGAAGCCTGCATGTCGAGCACGCGAATCTCGCTCGACAGCGCGAATGCGTCGAGCAGCACGTCGCCGGGGAGCAGCGGTCCGAGCTTCACCGCCCACTTGTAGAGATCCATGCCCGCGTGCAGGCATCCCGCCTGCTCCCGCTCGGGCTGCAGATCGCGCGTCAGCGGCTCACGGTTGAGGGGCACCGCTTCGGCCGTGAAGAAGCGGAACGCATCGAAATGCGTGCACTTCAGGTCGTGGGCTTCCACGACGGCGTCGGTGTCGGCCTGCCCAAGACGCAGGGGGATCGGATGCCGGTGCTCGCCCTGCCGGTAGACCATCGCCCACTCGTGGAGGCCGAAGCAGCCGAACTGCGGTGCGCGGTCGGCGGTGGCACGCAGGATTCGCTCCACGTTCCCGAGCAGCGTCGACCGCTCCGCGCTGAAGCCGTGCGTGTCGACGCGCAGCGACCGGTCGGCAGAGCCGGGCTGGTACCACCGCCACTGCGCGCGGTCGGTGGCGGCGGCATCCGCCAGTTCGACACCGGCACCCGGATGCCAGCGCGTGAGGAGCGACGGCTTGTACGAGTAGTAGGTGAACAGGAAATCCTCGACGGGATGCTTCTCGCCGCGCGCTGCGCGATCGCGGTGGCCGCTCGTCATCGAGAGCGCCCGCTCGATGTGCGCAGCCTCGAGCGCGCGCCAGTGCCCGGCCACGAGGAGCGTGGGCGGGGCGAGAGACGACGCGTGCACCGTTCGAGGATACGCGGGCGCCCTGGGCGCCGGCCGGGTCAGGGGGCCGCGGGCTCGATCAGCTCGGGGGAGTTGTTGCGCACATTGCCGACCGCCCGGGAGACCACGTGCTCGCTGAGTTCGTCGGCGAGAAGGGGAGCGGCGTCGATGGCTGCGTCGAGCACGTCGCGCACGTTGTCGGTCGTCGGATCGAGCCACGCGTCGGCGTGATCGGGATCGAGGAACAGAGGCATGCGGTCGTGGATGGAGCCGAGGTGGCCGATCGATTCGCGCGTGAGGATCGTGAAGCTCAGCACCCACTTCTGCGGGTCGTCGTCGGCCTTGGCCGGATCGCGCCACCACTCGTAGAGCCCGGCCATGAGCAGCGGCTCGTCGTCCGCGGGATGGATGTAATGCGGCACCTTCTCACCGTCGACCACGGTCCACTCGTAGTAGCCCGACGTCGGCACGACGGCGCGGCGCTTCTCGAGGGCACCGCGGAACATCGGCTTGTCTTCGAGCTCCTCCGAGCGGGCGTTGAAGGCGCGGGTGCCGATCTTCACGTCTTTGGCCCACGCGGGCACGAGACCCCAGCGCGCGGATTCGAGGCGACGGGTCGGCGGTTCGGTCTTGGCCGAATCGAGGACGATCGCCGCGCGGTCGGTCGGTGCAACGTTGAACGACGGCTCGGGGAGATCATCGCCCTCGACGTCGACGCGGAGAACGCCGACGAGCTCGGAGGCGACGCTTGCGACCACGAATCTCCCGCACATGCCGCACAGCCTACGCGCGGCCGCCGACATCGCGCCCACTCAGTCCTGGATGACGCCGACGCTCTCGAGACGCTCGAGGAGCGCTGCGCCGTCGTTGCCCGCGACCCACGGGACCGCCGCCCCGGCGTGGTCGCTGACGGCGGTGCGACCTCCGGCGAGCACGGCCTCGGTGGGCGACAGGCGCCGGATCGCGACGGCGGCGACGTTCGCCGGGTGCTCATCGGTGAACCGGGTGTAGATCTCGTCGTCATGCTGCCCGTCGTCGCCGATCAGCAGCCAGCGCACCTCGGGGAATTCCTCCGCGAGGCGGGTGAGGTTCGCCGTCTTGTGCGCCTTGCCGCTGCGGAACCAGCGGTCGTGCGTGGGGCCCCAATCGGTGAGCAGCATCGCGCCGGGAGGGAAGAGGTGGCGGCGCAGGAAGCGGGCGAGGGTCGGAGCGATGTTCCAGGCGCCGGTAGACAGGTACACCAGCGGCGCACCGGGATGCTCGCGCACGACGCGTTCGGTCAGCACCGCCATTCCGGGCACGGGCTGGCGGGCGTGCTCGTCGACGACGAACGAGTTCCACGCGGCGATGAGCGGGCGGGGGAGTGCGGTGACCATCACGGTGTCGTCCACGTCGGAGACGACGCCGAACCGCACGTCGGGGTGCACGATGAACGTGCGCGCCTCGATGGGGGCTCCACCCTCGACCGACATCTCGAACGTCTGCCAGCCCGCTTCGAGGTCGGCCGGGAGGACCGTGTCGATCACACCACCGCGATCGGCGACCACCTCGTAGGTCTTGCCGCTGATCGTCACCGACACCTGGGCGTAGCCGATGGGCACCGCGGCGAAGCTGCGCCACCCGCGCACGCCCGCGTAGTCGCCGGAACCCCGCGGGCGGATCGGCGGGACGATCATCACGCGTCCGAGCACGCGGACCCAGTCCGGGCGGCCGTAGCCGGGGAACGGCGTCACCGTGGGCGTCTGCCCGCGGCCTCGCGCGCGGCGCTCGCGCCACGCGTGCAGGCGGCGCTCGAGACGGGCGAACCAGTGCACCTTGGTGCTCGCCGGCGCGTGGGTCGTCTCGGGCATCCCCTCAGTCTTCCACGTCCTCCTGGACGACTCGTGCACCCGAGGTGTCGCCCTCGATCGTCATCACCGGGTGCGTGTGCTCGAAGTGACGTCGCTCCAGCCGGTGGATCACGAGCTTCACCACCCCGGCCAGCACGAGGAAGGCGACGATCGCCGCGACGAAGAGGTAACCCGCCGAGTGCAGCTGGTCGGCGAGCTCGCGGTACGTGCCTGCCGCGAGCGCGGCGACGGAGACGTACGCCGTCGACCAGACGACGCACGCCGGGATCGTCCACGCGAGGAAGCGCCGGTAGGAGACGTGGCTCATCCCGACGGTGAGCGGAACGAGCGAGTGCAGCACGGGGAGGAATCGCGACAGGAAGATGGCCGGTCCGCCGCGGCGCTGGAGATACCGCTCGGCACGCTCCCAGTTGTGCTCGCCGACGCGGCGCCCGAGGCGGGAGTGACGGATGCTCGGACCGAGCACGCGCCCGAGCCAGAACCCGATGCTCTCGCCGACGAGCGCGCCGATCACCACCGCGACGATGAGCACGATGGCCTCCACCGGACCGGCGACGGCGGTGCCGGCGACGATGACGATCGTGTCGCCCGGGACCACCAGTCCGACCAGCACGCTCGTCTCGAGCAAGATCGCGAGGCCCGCCAGCAGAGTCCGCACGATCGGGTCGACACTCTGCACGGTGTCGAGCAGCCACGTGAGGAACTCGTTCACCCTCCGAGCCTAGGACGCCGGAGCCGCCTCTAGCCTGGGAGTATGTCGGATCCGCGCGTCGCCGTCGCCCTGCCGCACTGGGTCGACCCGGCATCCGTCTTCTCAGCACTGTTCGCGGGCGAGGAGCACGCCTTCTGGCTGGACGCCGGACCCGACGCGCAGTCGGGCTGGAGCTGGATGGGAGCGGGGGCGCCCGACCCCACCGGGCCGGGCGCAGTCCGGCTGCACGGCGGTGCGCACGCGCTGCCGGGCGGGTTCGACGGGGGATGGGTCGGCTGGCTCGGGTACGAGCAGGCGGCGGCACGCGCCGGCGCCCCGATCGCGGAAGACCCGCACGACGTGCCGCAGCAGAGGTGGCTGCGGACGGCGACGTTCGTCGCCTTCGACCACGGCTCCGGGCGGGTCTGGACGATCGGCACCCCGGACGAGGCGGTGCGTCTCGCGGAGAGCGCGGGCTCGGCGCCTGCGCACGCTCTGCCGCGGGCACTCCCGTCACCGTCGGCCACGGCATCCGCTCGCCACACCGCCGACGAGTACGCGGGTCTCATCGCGCACTGCCGTGCCGCGATCCGCGAGGGCGACGCCTACCAGCTGTGCCTCACGACGCGCTTCGAGGTGCCGGGCGTCCACGACCCGCTCGCCGCCTATCTGCGACTGCGCGCCGCGACTCCCGCCCATCATGGCGGATTCATCCGCTCCGGAGAGTGGGCGCTGGCGAGCGCGAGCCCGGAGCGCTTCCTCGAGGTGGCGGAGGGGGTGGTGCGCACCCATCCGATCAAGGGCACGCGCCCGCGTGGTGCAGACGAGTCGACGGATGCCGCGCTCGCGCGCGAGCTACTCGCGAGCGAGAAGGAGCGCGCCGAGAACGTGATGATCGTCGACCTCATGCGCAACGACCTCTCGAAGGTGTGCCGCAGCGGGACGGTGAGCGTCGACCGGCTCCTCGAGGTCGAGTCGTACCCCGCGGTTCATCAGCTCGTCAGCGCGGTCTCCGGCAGCCTGCGCACGGGCGTGACGCTCGACGACCTGCTGGCGGCCGCGTTCCCGGCGGGATCGATGACCGGTGCGCCGAAGCTGTCGGCGATGACGATCCTGCACCGACTCGAAGCCTCCCCCCGCGGCGTCTTCGCCGGATGCTTCGGCTGGGTCGGCGACGGCGGCGCGCTCGACCTGGCGATGGTCATCCGCTCCGCCGTGGTGGGTCCGCAGTCCGCCCACGTCGGGGCGGGCGGCGGAATCACCTGGCACTCCGATCCCGGCGCGGAGGTCGCCGAAGTCGGGGTGAAGGCGCGCGGGCCGCTGGCGGCCCTCGGGGCGATGCTGCCGCCCGGCTGGTGAGTCGTCTGTCGGGTAACCTGGGAGTTCGCGCCCACGCGCAGTTCCGGCATCCCAGGATTGGTTCCTCCCCCGTGTCACAGACCTCGCACACCGACACCGACGCGCCGTCCGACGGCTACGACGCCTACGCCATCCAGCAGAAGTGGCAGCAGCGCTGGCTCGAGGCCGACCCGTTCCGTGCCGGCGGCAGCGAAGACACGCGCCCGCGCAAGTACGTCCTCGGCATGTTCCCGTACCCCTCCGGCGACCTGCACATGGGGCACGCCGAGAGCTACGCGTACGTCGACATCGTGGCCCGCTTCTGGCGTCACCGCGGCTACAACGTGCTGAACCCCATCGGCTGGGACTCGTTCGGCCTGCCCGCCGAGAACGCGGCGATCCAGCGCGGCGCCGACCCGCGCGAGTGGACTTACGCCAACATCGACCAGCACAAGAAGAGCTTCCGCGAGTACGGCTCCTCCTACGACTGGTCGCGCATCCTCCACACCAGCGACCCGGAGTACTACCGCTGGAACCAGTGGCTGTTCCAGCGCATGTACGAGCGCGACCTCGCCTACCGCAAGGAGAGCCCGGTCAACTGGTGCCCCAACGACCAGACGGTGCTCGCGAACGAGCAGGTCGTCGACGGGCGCTGCGAGCGCTGCGGCGCCGAGGTCGTGAAGAAGAAGCTGACCCAGTGGTACTTCAAGATCACGGACTACGCCGACCGCCTGCTCGACGACCTGAACCAGCTCGAGGGGTTCTGGCCGCAGAAGGTCATCCGGATGCAGCGCAACTGGATCGGCCGCTCGGTCGGCGCCGACATCGACTTCGAGATCGAGGGTCGCGACGAGAAGGTGACCGTGTTCTCGACGCGTCCCGACACTCTCCACGGCGCCACCTTCATGGTGGTCGCCCCCGACAGCGACCTGGCCGCCGAGCTCGCCGCCGGATCCTCCGCCGAGGTGCGCGCGCGGTTCCAGGACTACCTCGAGAGCGTGCAGCGCGAGACCGAGATCGAGCGCCAGGCCACCGATCGCCCGAAGACCGGCGTCTTCCTCGACCGGTTCGCGATCAACCCCATCAACGGCGAGCGTCTGCCCATCTGGGCCGCCGACTACGTTCTGGCCGACTACGGCCACGGCGCGGTCATGGCGGTGCCCGCCCACGACCAGCGCGACCTCGACTTCGCGCGCGCCTTCGACCTGCCCGTCAAGGTCGTCGTCGACACGACCGCGCCCATCACGGGCGCGATCCCGGTGATCGACCTCGATGAGAACGGCGACCCGATCCTGCCCGAGGGCGAGTCGCTCGACTCGATCGACCCGGCGAAGACCGGGATCGCGCTGACCGGCGAGGGGCGGATGATCCACTCCGGGTCGCTCGACGGGCTGAGCAAGCGCAACGCCATCGCCCGCATCATCGACGAGCTCGGCGCAGCCGGCACCGGTCGCGCCGCCAAGTCGTACCGCCTCCGTGACTGGCTGATCTCGCGTCAGCGCTTCTGGGGCACGCCGATCCCCATGATCCACACGCAGGACGGCCGCATCGTCCCGGTGCCCGAGGATCAGCTGCCCCTCCGTCTGCCCGACGCCGCAGGCCTCGACCTGAAGCCCAAGGGCACGTCGCCGCTCGGCGGCGCGACCGAGTGGATGCAGACGACAGACCCCGAGACGGGCGAGGCGGCGCTGCGCGACCCCGACACGATGGACACCTTCGTCGACAGTTCGTGGTACTTCCTGCGCTTCCTCGCGGCGAACGACGACACGCAGGCGTTCCCGACAGCGGAGGCCGACCGCTGGGCTCCGGTGGACTCGTACATCGGCGGCGTCGAGCACGCGATCCTGCATCTGCTCTACGCGCGCTTCATCACGAAGGTGCTGTTCGACCTCGGGCTGATCGACTTCACCGAGCCGTTCACGAGCCTCATCAACCAGGGCATGGTGCTCCTCGACGGCTCGAAGATGTCGAAGAGCAAGGGAAACCTCGTCGAGTTCGCCGCGAGCATGGTCGACCCGGGCGCCGACGCAGTGCGCACCGCGATCGCGTTCGCCGGTCCGGTCGAAGACGACATCAACTGGGAGGACGTCTCGACGACGGGGGCGCAGAAGTTCCTCGCCCGCGCCTGGCGCATCGCCTCCGATGTCACGAGCGAGACCGACGTCGTGTGGGCAGAGGGCGATGTCGCGCTGCGCCGCGTCACCCACCGGCTCCTCGCCGATGCGCCCGGGCTCATCGAGCACACGAAGTTCAACGTCGTCGTCGCCCGCCTCATGGAGCTCGTCAACGCGACGCGCAAGACCATCGACACCGGCGCCGGTCCCGCCGACCCCGCGGTGCGTGAGGCAGCCGAGGCGACCGCGATGATCCTCGACCTGTTCGCTCCGCACCTGGCGGAGGAGATGTGGGAGATCCTCGGCTACGACGGCTTCGTCGGGCTCGCCACGTGGCGCACCGCTGACCCCACCCTCCTCGTCGAGGACTCGGTCACCGCGGTCGTGCAGATCGACGGCAAGATGCGGGCGACCCTCGAGGTGCCCGCACGCATCGATGCCGCCGAGCTCGAGGCGCTCGCGCGCGCCGACGCCCGTGTGCAGCGCTCGCTCGGCGACCGCGAGATCACCCGCGCGATCGTGCGTGCCCCGAAGGTCGTCAGCTTCAGCACCCACTGAGCATCGACCCGTTCCTCCCCAGTGCGGGAGGAACGGGTGGTCTCCACACCACTCCCGCCCGCACGCGGGTGCGCCGCGGTGGGCTCCTAGCGTGGCCTGGTGACCGAGCCCGCCCGCGACCGCCGAGCTCGCGGACGGTTCGGAGTGGGGGTCGCCGTCGTCGTCGTGATCGTGGCGCTCGGCGTCACGGTGCTCGTCGGCGTGGTCCGCAGCGCGGGTACCCCCACGGAGACGGTGCCGCTCACCGGAGCGTCGACGGATGCGCCCGCGCTCGAGCCTGCCGAGGTCTACGTCCACGTGTCGGGTGCTGTGCGCCACCCCGGGCTCTACGTGCTCGACCAGGGCGCGCGCGTGGTCGACGCGATCGCCGCGGCAGGGGGATACGCCGACGGCGCCGACGGCGCCGCGGTGAACCTGGCGCGAGCGGTCGACGACGGCGAGCAGCTCCACGTGCCGATGCAGGGCGAGGATGCCGGTGCCTCCGGCGGTGGCGCCACGGGCGGTTCGGGTGTGGCCGGCGACGGACGTGTGAACCTCAACACCGCGGATGCCGCGGCGCTCGAGACGCTGCCGCGGATCGGCACCGCTCTCGCAGAGCGCATCCTCGCGTGGCGGGACGAGAACGGCCGTTTCACCAGCGTCGAGGACCTTCTCGCCGTGCCGGGCATCGGCGAGAAGATGCTCGAGTCGCTGCGCGACCTGGTGAGCGTCTGAGATGGCGGGCGCACGCGCCCTGCGGCTGGTGCCGGTGGCCGGCGCCGCCTGGATCGGCGCAGCACTCTCCGCGGCACCGGCTCTCGCGGCACCGGTGTCGTTCGCCGCGTGGTCGATCGTCGGCGCACTGCTCGTGGGCGCGGCAGCGCTGGGCCGTGGCAGGCGCTGCCGCCTGGCGCCCCTCGTGGGGGCGATCATCGCGCTCTGCGCCCTCGCCGCCGCCGCGTCGCACGTCGCCCTCGCCGAGCACGATCGCTCGCTCGCCGGCGTCGGCGACCTCGGCGGCGGGCGGGCGGTCACCGCGCTCGTCGAAGTGACGGGCAAGGTGGAGCGCACACCCACCGGGCTGAACTTCGATGCGGTGATGCTCGAGGTGCGGGCGGGATCGATCGGCCTGCGTGCCCGCACCCCGGCGGTCGTCCGGGTGACGCTCGACGACGTGTCCGGAGGCCGCCTCGACGTCGGCGCCGTCGCCGAGGCGCGCGGCACCCTGCGCGCGGCCGACGTCGGACGACGCGAGACCGTCGTGGTGACGGCTGCACGTGGCGTGGTGGTCATCCGTGAGCCTGGGGGAGCGGCAGCCGTCACCTCCGACCTGCGCCGCGGTCTGGTCCAGGCTTCGGCGGGTCTCCCCGGCGACGGCGCCGGACTGCTGCCCGGGCTCGCCGTGGGCGACACCTCGGCTGTTCCGTCCGACCTCGATGCGGCGATGAAGGCATCGTCGCTGTCGCATCTCACCGCGGTGTCGGGCGCGAACTGCGCGCTCGTCGTCGGCATCGCCTATGCGGTCGCCGCCGGGCTCGGGCTCGGCCGCCGCAGCCGCGTCGCCGCGGGAGTGGTGGTGCTCGGCGGCTTCGTGATGCTCGTCACCCCGGAGCCCAGCGTCGTCCGCGCCGCCGTGATGGCAGCGATCGCGATGGTGTCGCTCCTGCTCGGTCGCACCCCTGCCGGGGTGGCCACCCTGTCACTCGCGGTCGCGGGGTCGCTCGTCGTCGACCCATGGCTGGCCACCTCGCTCGGGTTCGCCCTGTCGGTCGCCGCAACCGCTTCACTGCTCGTGCTGGCGCGCCCGCTCGCCCGCGGCCTGGAGCGGGTGCTGCCGCGCGGGATCGCCCTGCTCCTCGCGGTGCCGATCGCGGCTCAGCTCGCCTGCGGGCCGCTGCTGATCCTCATCGAACCGGTCGTGCCCGCATACGGCGTGGTCGCGAACGTGCTCGCCGGACCCGCGGCGCCCGCGGTGACGGTGATCGGGCTCGCCGCGTGCCTCGCGGCGCCGTTCCCGCTCCTGCAGGCCGGACTCGTCGCGATCGCCTGGATGCCCGCAGCATGGATCGCCGCCACCGCGCGCCTGTTCGCGGCGCTCCCGGGGAGCGGCCTGGCATGGATCGACGGGGTGATCGGTGCCGCACTCCTCGCGACAATCGGCGCGGCGGTCGCCGTGCTGATGATCGGTCCCCGCGGCACGCGGCCGCAGAGAGTGGTGGGACGCATCTCCGCGGTGGTCGTCGCCGTAGCCGTGGGGCTCGTCGGCGGACAGTCCGCGCTGTCGTCGATCGCTGCGCCCCTGACGGTGCCGCAGGCGTGGGCGGTGCTCGCCTGCGACGTCGGACAGGGCGACGCGCTGCTGATGCGCTCGGCGGGTGCCGTCGCGCTCGTCGACACCGGGCCGGACGACGCTGCGCTGGCCCGGTGCCTCGCGCGGGCAGGCGTCTCGCGCATCGATCTCCTCGTCCTCACTCATTTCGACGCCGATCACGCCGGCGCGGCACCGTCGCTGACCGGACGAGTCGGCACGGTGCTCCACGGACCGACCGACGACGACGGCGTCCGGACGCTCGAACTCCTCGCCTCTGCCGGTGCCGCACCGGTGGAGGCGCACACCGGCATGACGGGTCATCTCGGTGAGGCGACGTGGACCGTGCTGTGGCCCGACGCCGGACTGCGCGCGTTCCCGCCCGGCAACGATGCCAGCGTGGTGCTCGACGTCCGCGGCGCAACGGTGCCGAGCATCCTCCTGCTCGGCGACCTGTCTGCGTCGCCGCAGCGGATGGTGCTGTCGTCGGGGCTGCTCGAGCCTCCGTACGCCGTCGTGAAGGTCGCGCACCACGGCAGCGCCGACCAGGCGATGGAGCTCTACCACGAGGCGGCGGCGGGCATCGCGGTGCTGAGCGTGGGCGCGGGCAACACCTACGGACACCCGCGCGACGAGGCACTGACCCTCCTCGGCGAGACATCGACGAAGATCGCCCGCACCGACCGGGAAGGCATGATCGGCGTCTGGCTCGAGGGCGGGGCGCTGCGCCTCTGGCGGGAGCGGGGCGGCGCCGTCGGCGGCCCTGGCTAGGCTGGGGGGATGCCGACACCCGCCCGCCGCCCCGCAGTCAAGAGCACGCGCAGCGCGATCCCGCAGCTCTCGTGGCGCGCGGCCCAGCCGGCGCCCGTCGTGCTCGTCTCGGGGCCTGAAGAGGTATGCGCCGAGCGCGCGATCGCCGGCGTCCGCGACTACCTCAAGGCCGAGGATGCGAGTCTCGAGGTGACCGATCTGCGCGCCGACGACTACGCGCCCGGCACCCTGCTCGCGGTCACGTCGCCGTCGCTCTTCGGCGAACCGCGGCTCGTGCGCGTCTCGGGGGTGGAGAAGTGCTCCGACGCCTTCCTCTCCGAAGCGGTGTCGTACCTCGCGGCTCCCCAGGACGGGGCCACCGTCGTCCTCCGCCACACCGGGGCGACGGTGCGCGGCAAGAAGCTGCTCGATGCGATCCGCGCAGGGGAGGGGAGCGGGGTCGAGATCGCCTGCCCCGCCGTCAAGCGCGACTCCGACCGCTTCGACTTCGCCGCGGGGGAGTTCCAGGACGCGAAGAAGCGCATCGCGCCCGCGGCGCTGCGCTCTCTCGTCTCGGCGTTCGCCGACGACCTCACCGAGCTGGCGGCAGCCTGCCGTCAGCTCATCTCCGACGTGCCGGGCGACATCACCGAGGAGGTCGTGCAGCGGTACTACGGCGGCCGCGTCGAGACCTCGGCGTTCGCCGTCGCCGATACCGCGATCGCGGGGCGCTACGGCGACGCGCTCATCGCGCTGCGGCACGCCCTGGCCTCGGGCGCAGACCCCGTGCCCCTCGTGGCGGCGGTGGCGATGAAGCTGCGCACCATGGCGCGCGTCGCCGGCAGCCGCGAGCCCGCGCGGGCACTCGCGTCGCGCCTCGGCATGAAGGACTGGCAGGTCGACCGCGCGCGACGTGATCTCACGGGGTGGAACGAGCAGTCGCTCGGGCTCGCGATCCAGGCGACGGCGCGCGCCGACGCCGAGGTGAAGGGCGGCTCGCGCGACTCGGTGTTCGCGCTCGAGCGCATGATCACCGTCATCGCGACGCGCGCACCGTACGGCGGCTGACCCGTCCAGCGCCGGCACCGCGAACGCGCGCCCGACCGCGACGCCCGCCCGGAAACGGCGAGCCCCGCCCGGTAACGGCGAGCCCCACCCGGTAACGGCGGAAGCCCGCCCCCGAGTGGGGGGCGGGCTTCCGAATCCTGCGGCGGCTGGGCCTCAGAGCGCGGCGACCTGCTTGGCGATGGCCGACTTGCGGTTCGCTGCCTGGTTCTTGTGGATGACGCCCTTGCTGACGGCCTTGTCGAGCTTCTTCGACGCCTTGTGCAGCGCCTTCTCGGCGGCGGCCTTGTCGCCGGCGGCGACGGCCTCGCGGGTGCGACGCACCTCGGTCTTCAGCTCGCTCTTGACGGCCTTGTTGCGCTCACGCGCCTTCTCGTTGGTCTTGTTGCGCTTGATCTGCGACTTGATGTTCGCCACGTGTCGACGTCTTTCGTTTCGATGGGAATCGGATTTGTTTACCGGGCGGCGAGAGAGGGGCGCGTTCCGGCGGTCGTGAGGGCGAACCCACACGCAAGCCAAACAAGGATTCTACCAGGTCTGATCGAGAGTCGTGATCGCGACGTTGAGGACCGCGTTGAACACCTCGGGCCGCATCGCTGTGACCAGGTGCGTGGTGCGGGGCACGACGATCAGCTCGGCGTGCGGCGCGACTCGGCGGAAGAGGCGCTCGTTCACCCGCAGCTGGTCGAACTGGCCGTTGACGAACCACAGCGGCACGTCGATGCGCCCGAGCGCGGCGAGCAGGTCGAGCACCGACAGACTGCGCAGCGCATCGTCCTGGGTGTCGAACGCGTACCCGCCTGCTCCGAAGTCCAGGCGCGTGTGCGGCGGCAGCGTCCCGTCGAGCACGCGGTCGGTGAGCCACATGCCGCGGTCGGGGAGCGAATCGAACCCGCGAGCGAGCATGCGGTACGTCGCGAGCCCGGCGCCTCGCGGGATCGCCGTGCACGACGCCGCGACGAACCCGGCGACGGGGGGCGGCGACTCCTGGCCGACGTAGGCGATCGACACGAGTCCGCCCATCGAGTGGCCCGCCAGCAGCACCGGGCCGCGGGAGGCGGCATCCCGCACCGCGCCGTCGATCGTCTCGAACACCGCATCGAGCGAGAACGGCTCGGCCATGCGCGAGCCGTGGCCGGGGAGGTCGACCGCGGTGACCCCGTTGCCGCGCTCGCGCAGGTACTCCACCTGCGCCCGCCACATCGTCGCGGACGTGCGGATGCCGTGCACGAGCACGACCTGGACGACCATCACCACACGCTAACGCGGGTCGCCTCCCGCCTAGCATGGCGACATGCCCGACATCGCCCCGCACATCTCGGCCATGCCCGGTTCGGGGGTGCGCCACATCCTCGAGCGCGCGCTCCGCCGCCCCGGCACGATCGTGCTCGCCGTCGGCGAACCGGCGGAGGTGGCCGGGACGCCGATCCGCGCAGCCGCGGCCGACGCCTGGAGCGCGGGGGCGATCCGCTACACGCCGAACGGCGGCATCCCCGAGCTCCGCGACGCCATCGTCCGCAAACTCGCACGGGAGAACGGCCTGATCGTCGACGAGGAGCAGGTCTGGGTCACCGTCGGTGCGACGCAGGCGCTGCACACGGCGATGGCCGTCACGCTGGCCCACGGCGACGAGGTGCTCGTCCCCGACCCCGGCTACACGACCTTCACGATGAACGCGCACATGCTCCAGGCGGTGCCGGTGCCGTACCCGCTGCGGCCGGAGCGCGGCTTCCAGCCCGACCTCGACGAGCTCGATGCGCTGGTCACCCCGCGCACGCGCGCGATCATCGTCAACACGCCGTCGAACCCGCTCGGCTCGACGTTCGACCGCGCGACGCTCGCCGGCATCCTCGATCTCGCCCGTCGGCACGACCTGTGGGTCATCAGCGACGAGGTCTACGAGCGGTTCACCTGGGGGAGTCCGCACGTCAGCCCGGCATCACTCGATGACGACGGTCGCGTGCTGTCGGTCTTCTCGCTGTCGAAGTCGCATGCCATGACGGGTGCGCGTGTCGGGTGGCTCGTGACGCCGCCGGGGTGGCGGCCCACCATGCTGCGCGTGCAGGAGGCGATGGTCAGCTGCGTCGACGAGCCGGCGCAGCGCGCAGCGGTCGCCGCGCTCGACGGCGACCAGCACGACGCCCGCGCGGCCGCCGACGGATATCGCGCGAACCTCAATGCGGCGACCGCCCTCCTGCGCGCCCGGGGCGTGCACCACCTCGAGCCGACCGGGGCGTTCTACCTCTGGATCGACGTCTCGCACGTCTCCGACGGCGATGTGCTCGCCTGGTGCGAGCGGTTCCTCGAGGAGGACGGTGTCGCCGTCGCGCCGGGTTCGGCATTCGGCGCATCGGGCGAGGGCTGGATCCGCGTGTGCGTCGCCACCGGGCAGGAGCTGCTGCTCGAGGGCCTGCGCCGCATCCCGGCGCCGGGGTGAGCGCGCGCGCCCGTCACACGGTGAAATCGCGCACAGGTCCGCACCCGTAGAATCGACTGCGACATGTCACCTCGCGCCCTGAAGCCTCTCGAGCCTGCCGCCACGCCGCCCGAGGCGATCCGCAACTTCTGCATCATCGCCCACATCGACCACGGCAAGTCGACGCTGGCCGACCGCATGCTGCAGATCACCGGCGTCGTCTCCGACCGCGACATGCGCGCGCAGTACCTCGACCGCATGGACATCGAGCGCGAGCGCGGCATCACGATCAAGTCGCAGGCCGTGCGCATGCCGTGGCAGACGGATGCCGGCACCTTCGCGCTGAACATGATCGACACCCCCGGCCACGTCGACTTCACCTACGAGGTCAGCCGCTCCCTCGCCGCCTGCGAGGGCGCGATCCTCCTCGTCGACGCGGCGCAGGGCATCGAGGCGCAGACGCTCGCCAACCTCTACCTGGCGCTCGAGAACGATCTGCAGATCATCCCGGTACTCAACAAGATCGACCTGCCCGCCGCCGACCCCGAGAAGTACGCGGCCGAACTCGCCAACCTCATCGGCGGGGATCCGGCCGACGTGCTGCGTGTGTCGGGCAAGACCGGCATGGGCGTCGAGACGCTGCTCGACCGGATCGTCGAGCAGATCCCCGCGCCGAAGGGCGACGCCGACGCACCGGCGCGCGCCATGATCTTCGACTCGGTGTACGACTCGTACCGCGGCGTCGTCACCTACGTGCGCATGGTCGACGGCAAGCTCGAGCCGCGCGAGCGCATCCAGATGATGTCGACGCGAGCGCAGCACGACCTGCTCGAGATCGGCGTGTCGAGCCCCGAGCCGGTCCCGACCCGCGGGCTCGGCGTGGGCGAGGTGGGCTACCTCATCACCGGCGTGAAGGACGTGCGCCAGTCCAAGGTCGGCGACACCATCACGAACCACCGCAAGCCCGCGACCGCCGCGCTCGCGGGGTACACCGATCCGAAGCCGATGGTGTTCTCGGGCATCTACCCGATTGACGGCAGCGACTACGGCGACCTGCGCGAGGCGCTCGACAAGCTCAAGCTCTCGGATGCCTCGCTGCAGTACGAGCCCGAGACCTCGGTGGCGCTCGGCTTCGGCTTCCGCTGCGGGTTCCTGGGCCTGCTGCACCTCGAGATCATCACCGAGCGCCTCTCGCGCGAGTTCGACCTCGACCTGATCACGACGGCGCCGTCGGTGACGTACGAGGTCACCACCGACACCGGCGAGTCGGTGACCGTAACCAACCCGAGCGAGTACCCCGACGGCCGCGTGGCCTCGGTGTCGGAGCCCGTCGTGAAGGTCGGCATCCTGCTTCCGAAGGACTACGTCGGCACGGTGATGGAGCTCTGCCAGCAGCGCCGCGGCACCCTCCTCGGCATGGACTACCTCAGTGAGGACCGTGTCGAGCTGCGCTACAACATGCCGCTCGGCGAGATCGTCTTCGACTTCTTCGATCACCTCAAGTCCAAGACGCAGGGCTACGCCAGCCTCGACTACGAACCGGCCGGCTCGCAGACCGCCGACCTCGTGAAGGTCGACATCCTGCTCCAGGGCGAGAAGGTCGATGCGTTCAGCTCGATCGTCCACCGCGACAAGGCGTACGCCTACGGCACGCTCATGACCGAGCGGCTGCGCAAGCTCATCCCGCGCCAGCAGTTCGAGGTGCCGATCCAGGCCGCGATCGGCGCCCGCATCATCGCCCGCGAGAACATCCGCGCGATCCGCAAGGACGTGCTCGCCAAGTGCTACGGCGGTGACATCACGCGCAAGCGCAAGCTGCTCGAGAAGCAGAAGGAGGGCAAGAAGCGCATGAAGATGGTCGGTCGCGTCGAGGTCCCCCAGGAGGCGTTCATCGCCGCGCTCTCGGGCGACGTCGAGGGCAAGGCCGCCAAGTAGGCTGTTCAGATGCGTCGAGGAACATTCCGGGACGACACCGTCGACTACGCCGCCGTCGGGGCGACGCAGGCGCCCGATCTCATGCAGTATCCGCCCGAGCGGAGCATCCCCGCCGAGCAGGCATGGCGCATCGGCAGCGGTGAGGCGCGCTTCCAGACCGCCGCGGAGGCCCTGATGTCGTGGGGTGCGCTGCGCGGAGCAGGGCTGGCGGTCGCCGACGTGCGTCCGGCGTCGGGTCCGATGTACTCCGGGGTGAGCTTCGACGCCGAGGGTCACCCCGTCGCCCCGAGCCGCTCCGAGGCCGACGTGCGCTACGACGCCGACGGCACCCCGTACGTGGGTGCGGGCACCACACTGCGCGTCGACGGGCGTGTCAAGGGGCTGAAGGCCGACGCCGAGCTCCGTGTGATCTTCGCGCTGGAAGAGCCGCGCCGCGTGGGCTTCGCCCTGGGCACCGTCGGCGAGTCGGTCGTGAGCGGCGAGGAGTCGTTCATGCTCGACTGGTACGACAACGACGAGGTGTGGTTCACCGTCCGCGCGTTCGACGCCCCCGCCTCGCTCGTGTACCGGATGATCCCCGCTCTCACGCGCAGGCGCCGCCGCGAGCTGTTCACCGGGTACCTGCGCGCGATCTCGCCGCTGTACACCACCCCCGCGTGAGGGCCTGATGGGCTCGGCGCTCCCGCTCGGCGACCCGGTCCCCGCCGACGGCTCACTTCCCGAGGGCACGGCGGTCGATCCGCACACCCCGTTCAGCGTGTACCTGCACGTGCCGTTCTGCCGCGTGCGGTGCGGGTACTGCGACTTCAACACGTACACCTCGTCGGAGCTGCGGGGTGCGCGACAGGACGAGTACGCCGACACGCTGCTGACCGAGATCGCCCTCGCCGCGCGCGTGCTCGACGGCGTCGGCGCCCCGCGACCGGCATCCACGGTCTTCTTCGGCGGAGGCACGCCGACACTCCTGCCTCCCGGAGATCTCGCCCGCATGCTCGACGGGGTCCACGCGACGTTCGGCCTCGAGCCCGGTGCCGAGGTCACCGTCGAGGCGAACCCCGACACCGTGACGGACGCCGTCGCCGACACGCTCGCGGCGGCCGGCGTGACGCGACTGTCGATCGGCATGCAGTCGGCAGTTCCGCATGTGCTCGCCGCCCTCGACCGCACGCACGAGCCCGCCAACGTGGCGACGGCAGTCGCCGCCGCGAGACGCGCGGGTCTCGACGTGAGCGTCGACCTCATCTACGGCGCACCGGGGGAGTCTCTGGCGGACTGGCGCGCATCCCTCGATGCGGCGACGGCGCTCGCACCCGACCACATCTCGGCCTACGCGCTCATCATCGAGGAGGGGACCAAGCTCGCCCGGCAGATCCGCCGCGGCGAGGTCCCGGCTCCCGACGACGATCTGCAGGCCGACATGTACGAGCTCGCCGACGAGCTCCTCGCCGCAGCCGGATTCTCCTGGTACGAGGTGTCGAACTGGGCGCGCACCGATGCCCAGCGCTCACGCCACAATCTGGCCTACTGGCGCGGATCGGACTGGTGGGGCTTCGGTCCGGGCGCCCACAGCCACGTCGCCGGCACGCGGTTCTGGAACGTCAAGCATCCGGCCGCCTACGCGCAGCGTCTCGCCGCCGGGGAGTCCCCGGCCGCCGGGCGCGAGGTTCCGGATGCCGCGGCGCTCGAGCTCGAGCGCATCCTGCTCGGCTCGCGGATCCGGGAGGGCCTTGTGATCGCCGACCTGCCGGCACCGGCGCGCACAGCGGTGGCCGGCCTCATCGCCGACGGTCTGGTCGAGGCGGGCCCAGCGCTTCGCGGGAGCCTCGTGCTCACCCGCCACGGGCGGCTCCTGGCGGATGCCGTCGTGCGCGCACTCACCGAGTGACGCGCCTCGCCGTCGTGGGGGAGGGCATCCGATAGAATTGGCACTCCGGTCATGTGAGTGCCAATCTCGGGACGAGGAGGCGTGGTGGTCAGCGAACGAGGACTGCAGGTGCTGCGGGCTATCGTCCAGGACTATGTCGACACGCGCGAGCCCGTCGGCAGCAAGGCGATCGTCGAGCGTCACGCCTTCGGCGTCTCGGCTGCCACGATCCGCAACGACATGGCCCAGCTCGAGGACGAAGAGCTGATCACGGCACCCCACACGTCGTCGGGCCGCGTCCCGACAGACAAGGGGTACCGCGTCTTCGTCGACCACCTCGCCGAACTCCGCCCGCTGAGCGCGGCCCAGCGGACCGCCATCTCGTCGTTCCTCGAAGGCCCCGGCGACCTCGACGACGTGATGGCGCGCACCGTGCGCGCACTCACGCGGCTCACCGGCCAGGTGGCGATCGTGCAGTACCCGTCGTTCGCCCGCGCGACGGTCACCCATGTCGAGCTCGTGCAGCTCGGCGGGGGACGGATGCTGGTCGTCGTCGTCACCGACACCGGACGGGTCTCGCAGCGCCTCGCGTTCGTGCGCGACGAGTTCGACGACGCCGACCTCGCCACCATGCGCGCATCGATCGCCACGCTGGTCGTCGCTCAGCCCGTGCAGAACGGAATGCAGCGCATCGCCGATCACCTCGCCGGCGACCGGCTCGCGCCGTCGCCGCGCGTGCAGGCTACCGACGAGATCGCCCGCCTCGTCGCCGAGGAGCTCGACGAGTTCCGCCAGGACAAGCTGGTGATGGCCGGCAGCGCCAACCTCGCTCGTCGCGAGGCGGACTTCCGCGGCAGCATCTATCCGCTCCTCGAGGCGATCGAGGAGCAGGTGACGCTGCTCCGGCTGATGGGCGAGATGGTGGCCGACGAGCAGGGCCTCGCGACCAGCATCGGTCGCGAGAACGAGCCGTTCGGCCTCGCCGAGGCGTCGATCGTGACGAGCGACTACGACGCGACCGGGTCGCGCGCCCGCGTGGGCGTGCTCGGCCCCACACGCATGGACTACCCCACCAATCTTGCGGCGGCACGTGCCGTCGCCCGCTACCTCACGCGCCTGCTCGAAGAAGACGAGAGCAGCCGCTGACGCGGAACGAACACCACGACCCCGCGGCGCGCCGCGGGCAGGAAGGCGAAAGTGGCTGACCACTACGAGGTCCTCGGCGTCTCGCGCGAAGCGACCACCGACGAGATCAAGAAGGCGTACCGTCGCCTCGCGCGGGAGCTGCACCCCGATGTGAACCCCGGCGAGGAGGCATCCGAGCGCTTCAAGCTCGTGACCCACGCGTACGACGTGCTGAGCAACCCCGATCAGCGCGCCCGCTACGACATGGGCGGCGACAACGCGTTCGGCGGCGGCGGCGCAGCCGGATTCGGCGGGTTCGGCGACATCTTCGAGACGTTCTTCGGCGCCGGCGGCGGTGCCCGCGGCGGGCGTCCGCGCTCCCGGCGCGAGCGCGGTCAGGACGCCCTGGTGCGGGTCACCCTGGACCTCGGCGACGTCGTCTTCGGCGCCCACCGCGACATCGAGGTCGACACCGCGGTGCTCTGCGAGACGTGCGAGGGCTCCTGCTGCCAGCCGGGCACCCAGCCGGTGCGGTGCGACATCTGCCAGGGCAGCGGCCACGTGCAGCGTCAGGTGCGCAGTCTCCTCGGCAACGTCGTGACCAGCGCCCCGTGCAACATCTGCCAGGGCTACGGGACGACGATCCCGTACCCGTGCGGCACCTGCCAGGGACAGGGCCGCGTGCGCGCCCGGCGCACCGTGTCGCTCGACATCCCCGGTGGCGTCGAGACGGGCCTGCGGCTGCAGCTGCCCGGATCGGGCGAGGTCGGGCCCGCGGGCGGCCCCAACGGCGACCTGTACGTCGAGGTGACCGTGACGAACCACGACGTCTTCAGCCGTGACGGCGATGATCTCCTGGCGACACTCGAGGTCTCGATGCCCGACGCCATCCTCGGCGCGAACACCACGATCGAGTCGCTCGACGGTCCGGTCGACCTCGAGGTGCGCGCGGGCGTGCAGTCGGGCGACGTGCTCACGATCAAGGGGCGCGGCATCACGCCGCTGCGCGGCACCCAGCGCGGAGACCTGCGCGTCGGCGTCCACGTCGTGACCCCGACCCGGCTCGACCACAAGGAACGGGCGCTCATCGAGGACTTCGCCGCGCGCACGAAGGCACCCGCGCCCCGCCTGGCCGAGTTCCACCAGGGCCTGTTCGCCAAGCTGCGCGACCGCTTCCGCAACGGCTGAGCCATGGCGCTGCACTTCCTGCTCGAAGGACCGCTGACCGCCGAGGCCGGCGACGAGGTCGTGCTCACCGGCGCCGAGGCGCACCATGCGGCGACGGTGCGGCGCGTCCGCGCCGGCGAAGCAGTGACGGTGGGCGACGGTGCAGGCGTCTGGCTCACCGGCGAGGTCGCCTCGGTCGCGGCGCGCGAAGTGGTGGTGGTGATCGCTGCGCGTCGCACCGATCCGCAGCCGTCCCCCCGCGTCGTGCTGGTGCAGGCGCTGGCGAAGGGCGACCGCGACGAGCTGGCGATCCAGGCCGCGACCGAGCTCGGCGTCGATGCGATCATCCCGTGGCAGGCGTCCCGGAGCGTCTCGCGCTGGGACTCGGCGAAGGCCGAGAAGGGGCGGGCCCGCTGGGCCACGATCGTGCGCGAGGCTGCGAAGCAGGCCCATCGCTCGTGGGTTCCCGAGATCGGCGAGCTCACGACCACCCGCGCCCTCGCGGCGCTGGCATCCACCGCGCGAGTCCTCCTCCTCGAACCGACCGCCGACACGCCGCTCACCGGACTCGACCTGGCCGCCGGCGACGGCGACCTCGTGTTCGTCGTGGGCCCGGAGGGCGGGTTCGCCCCGGAGGAGCTGGCAGCGCTCACGGCTGCCGGTGCGACCGCGGTGCGCCTCGGCGCGACCGTGCTGCGCACCTCGACCGCCGGGCCGGCCGCACTGTCGGTCGTCAACGCCGCACTCGGCCGCTGGTGACCGACCGGTCCGCGCACCGCCCTGCTGGCTAGACTGAATCCATGAGCGAGCCCAGCGTGTTCACGCGCATCCTGAACGGCGAGATCCCCGCCGAGGTCGTCGCCGAGACCGAGAACGCGGTGGCCATCAAGGACATCGCGCCGCAGGCTCCGGTCCACGTCGTCGTCTTCCCGCGCGACGCGACGTACCGCGACGTCGTGGAGCTCGCAGCCGGTGATCCGGCTCTCCTCACCGAGATCGTCGGCCTCGCGAACTCGGTGGCCGCAGACCTCTCCGACGGTGATTTCCGTCTCGTGTTCAACCGCGGCGCCGGCGCCGGCCAGACGGTGTTCCACGTTCACGCCCATGTGCTGGCCGGCGGACTGAAGGAGTCGAGCCTCGGTGGCTGACGAACCCACGATCGAACGCGTGTACGCCGACGGCGTCGCCATGGTGCAGCTGCTCGGCCCGCAGGACCGGCTGCTGCGCGTCGTCGAGCGCGAGCACCCCGGCGTCGACGTCCACGTCCGCGGCAATGAGATCACCCTGACGGGAGAGGCGGATGCCGTCGCCGCCGCACGCACGCTCGTCGACGAGCTGCTCGCTATGACGAAAGCGGGGCACGCGCTCGGCGAGTCCGACGTGTCGTCGTCGAACCGCATCCTCCGCAGCGACGGCGGGCCGCGCCCCTCGGAGGTGCTCGGGGAGGCGATCCTGTCGTCGCGAGGCAAGGTGATCCGCCCGAAGACCCTCGGTCAGAAGGCATACGTCGACGCCATCGAGGAGAACACGATCGTCTTCGGCATCGGCCCGGCCGGTACCGGCAAGACGTATCTCGCGATGGCCAAGGCCGTGCAGGCGCTGCAGCGCAAGGAGGTCAGCCGCATCATCCTCACCCGGCCGGCGGTCGAGGCGGGGGAGCGGCTCGGATTCCTGCCGGGAACGCTCACCGACAAGATCGACCCGTATCTGCGGCCGCTGTACGACGCGCTGAACGAGATGCTCGACCCCGAGCTCGTGCCGAAGCTGATGGCGACGGGGACGATCGAGGTCGCCCCGCTCGCCTACATGCGCGGCCGTACGCTGAACGACTCGTTCGTCGTGCTCGACGAGGCGCAGAACACCACGCCCGAGCAGATGAAGATGTTCCTCACGCGTCTCGGCTTCGGCACGCGCATGGTCGTCACCGGCGACATCACGCAGGTCGACCTGCCCCAGGGGGCCTCGGGACTCCGCCTCGTGACCCGGGTGCTCGGCGACATCGACGACATCCACTTCTCGTACCTGACGAGCGACGACGTGGTGCGCCACACGCTGGTGGGCCGCATCGTCGACGCGTACAGCGAATACGACGAGCGTCGGCTGGCCGCGCGCCGCGAGCGCGACGAGGCGAGCGAATTCGCCAACCGAGCCGAGCGCCGAGGCGCCCCGCGCCCCGGCGGCCCGCGCGACCACATGCCCAAGCGAGGACGTTCATCATGACCATCGAGATCAGCAACGAATCCGGGATCGCCGTCGACGAGACGGTGCTGCTGCGCCTGATGGAGCACAACTTCGCCGAACTGCACGTGAGCGCCGACGCCGACGTGGCGATCCTCCTCGTCGACGAGGGCGCGATGGAGTCGCTCCACGTGCAGTGGATGGACGAGCCCGGCCCCACCGACGTGCTCAGCTTCCCCATGGACGAGCTGCGACCGGGCACCGAAGACGCGCCGACGCCTCCGGGTCTGCTCGGCGACATCGTGCTGTGCCCGCAGGTCGCCGAGACCCAGGCGGTCGCGGCGAAGCACTCCACGCAGGACGAGCTCGTCATGCTCACCACCCACGGGCTCCTCCACCTCCTCGGCTTCGACCACGCCGAGCCCGAGGAGGAGCGCGAGATGTTCGGACTGCAGCGCGAGCTGATCTCGGCGTTCGAGGCATCCGAGCGCCGACGACCCCGCGCATGACCGCCGCCCTCCTCCTCGCCGCCGCCGTCGTCCTGCTCGCCTTCGGCGCCCTCATGGTCGCCGTCGACGCGGCGCTCGGCGTCACCTCCCGCGCCGACCTGGCCGATCTCGCCGCCGGCGGCCGCAACGCCGCCGCGCTCGGGCGGATCGGCGCCGACCCCGAGGCGCACTCGACCGCGGTGAACTTCATCCGCGTGCTCGCCGAGACGACGGCTGCCGTGCTCGTCACGGTCGCGCTGGTCGACCTGTTCAACAGCATCTGGTGGGCCATGCTCGCCGCCGCCGTGCTCATGACGGGGATCTCGTACGTCGTCGTCGGCGCGAGCCCCCGGTCGGTCGGTCGTCGGCACGCGAAGGGTCTGCTGCGCTGGGCCGCACCCATCATCCGCGGAGTGCGCATCATCCTCGGGCCGCTCGCGCATGGCCTCGTCGCCCTCGGCACACGCATCACGCCCGGCGCTCGGAGCTCGTCGTTCGCGTCGGAGGAGCAGCTGCTCAGCATCATCGACGAGGCGACCGAGAACGAGCTCATCGAGGAGGACGACCGGGAGCTCATCCACTCGGTGTTCGACTTCACCGACGCGTTCGTGCGCGAGGTGATGGTGCCGCGCACCGACATGGTCACGGTCGACGCATCCTCGACCACGCGCGAGGCGATGGCGGTGTTCCTCGACAAGGGGGTGTCGCGCGTCCCCGTCGTCGATGACGACGCCGACGACGTCACCGGCGTCCTCTATCTCAAAGACCTCGTGCAGTTCGGCTTCCGCGATGAGGCCGGCTGGCGCGATGCCCCGATCACGCGCATCACCCGGCCGGCGGTGTTCATCCCCGAGTCGATGAAGGCCGAGACGCTCCTGCAGCAGATGAAGCGCGATGCGGTGCACGTCTGCCTCGTCGTCGACGAGTACGGCGGCGTCTCGGGCCTCGTGACCCTGGAAGACCTCATCGAGGAGCTCGTGGGCGAGATCGCCGACGAGTACGACCCCCGCGCCGACGAGGTCACCGAGCTCGCGCCCGGGCACTACCGGGTGAGCTCGCGCCTCGGACTCGACGAGGTCGGCGACCTGTTCGGGCTCGAACTCGACGACGAGGACGTCGACTCGATCGGCGGGCTCCTCGGCAAGGCGCTCGGACGCATCCCGCAGCCGGGCGCGACGGCGGACTACGCCGGCCTCGTGATGACCGGCGGCGCCACGCGCGGCCGCGGTCGCGGGATCGCGACGGTCTTCGTCGAGCGCAGCGACACGGCCGACGAGGCCGAGCCTGCCGCCGCACGACACCCGCGCACCGGCGAGATCCGCGTGGTCGCACCCCGCACGGGCGAGACCCGTGTGGTCAAGAAGGGCGGAAGATGATGGCCGAGCAGACCCGATCCGGTTTCGTGACGTTCGTAGGACGACCCAATGTGGGCAAGTCGACGCTCACGAACGCACTCGTCGGCGAGAAGGTCGCCATCACCAGCGACAAGCCGCAGACGACGAGGCGCGCGATCCGCGGCATCCTGAACCGCCCGAGCGGCCAGCTCGTCATCGTCGACACCCCGGGCCTCCACAAGCCGCGCACCCTCCTCGGGCAGCGCCTGAACGACCTCGTCGAGCAGGTGCTCGGAGACGTCGACGTGATCGGCTTCTGCGTGCCGGCGACCGAGAAGGTCGGCCCCGGAGACCGGCGCATCGCCGAGTCGCTGTCGGGGTACGGGCGCGCCAAGAAGGTCGCGATCGTGACGAAGACGGATGCCGCGTCCCGCGACCAGATCACGGAGCGCCTGATGGAGGTCGACAGCCTCCGCGAGGACTGGGCGGCCGTCATCCCGCTGTCCGCCGTCGCCCACGAGCAGCTCGACGTGCTCTCCGACGAGCTGCTCGCCCTGATGCCGGTGGGTCCTGCGCTGTACCCCGAGGGCGTCGTCACCGACGAGACGCTCGAGGACCGCATCGCCGAGATCATCCGCGAGGCCGCGCTGGAGGGCGTGCGTGACGAGCTGCCGCACTCGATCGCGGTCACGATCGAAGACATCGCGCAGCGCGAGACGGGGTCGATGACCGACATCCACGCGAACCTCATCGTCGAGCGCGACAGCCAGAAGGCCATCATCATCGGCCACAAGGGCTCGCGCCTGCGCGACGTGGGTGCACGCGCCCGCGCGCAGATCGAGCCCCTGGTGGGGACGAACGTGTTCCTCAAGCTCCACGTGCGCGTCGCCAAGGAATGGCAGCGCGACCCCAAGCAGCTCGGGCGGCTCGGGTTCTGACGTGGCCGCGCACTGGATCGCGCCGCGGCCGGGCACCCCGGAGGTCTGGGAGTTCGTCGAGCACGAGGTGCCGGCGCCCGGCAGCGGCGAGGTGACGATCGCGGTGCGCGCCGCGGGGATGAACCCCGCCGACGTCAAGCACGTCGCGTCGGAGCGCCCTGGGGCGACGTTCCCCGTGCCGATCGGGTACGAGGTCTCCGGCGTGCTCACCGCGATCGGCCCCGACACCGTGATCGGCTCCGGCGCCGCGCGGATCGGTGACGAGGTGGTGGCCTTCCGTGTGCAGGGAGGCTACGCCACCGCACTCACGGTCGACGCGTCGACGGTGTTCGCGAAGCCGGCGCGGCTCAGCCACGCCGAGGCCGCGAACCTCCTCCTCGCCGGCACGACGGCGGCCGAGATGCTCGACGTGGTGAGCGCCGGAGCGGGCGAGACCATCCTGGTGCACGGCGCCTCCGGCGCGGTCGGGGTGAGCGTCCTCCAGCAGGCTCGGCTTCTGGGCGTGCGGGTCGTGGGGACGGCGGGTGAGCACGGCGCCGAGCGTGTACGACGGTACGGCGGCATCCCGGTCCGCTACGGCGACGGGCTCGCCGCGCGGGTGCGCGAGGCCGCGCCGTCGCCGGTGGCGGCGGCGCTCGACTGCGTCGGCACGGCCGAAGCCGTCGACGTGTCGCTCGACCTCGTCGCCGACCGCTCCCGAATCGTCACCATCGTCGCCGCGGCACGCGCCGCGGAGTCCGGATTCCGCGCCGTCGCGGGGGCGCTGCCGGCCAGCGCCCGGTTCCGCGACGCCGCCCGCGCCCGGCTCCTCGACCTCGCAGCGTCGGGCTCGCTCGAGGTGCCCCTCGCGACGACCTACCCGCTCGCCGACGCGAAGGAGGCCGCGGCCCACCTCATGGCGGGGCACACCGGCGGGAAGATCGCACTCATCCCGTGACGGCGGTCGGGCAGCTCAGCCGTCGATCGCGCGCAGCGCGGAGCGGATGACGACGACGCCCTCCCCGTAGTCGGCATCGGCGGCGTCCTGCCAGGTGCCGTCGTCCCAGACGACGTCTACCCAGAGCCACCCGTTGTCGGGAGTCGATCCGAGGAGCGCGTCGCCGAGTGCATCCGGCAGCCCGTCCTGGATCTCCTGCAGCTCAGCCTCGTCTCCGGCTCCCGGCTCGCCGCCGGTCGGGTCGTCGAGCATCATCGGGTCGTAGAGCGCCAGCATGATCGGCGGCTGGGTGACGGTGAACGTCTCGCCGTCGTACGTGCCCTGCACCGCGTAGGAGCCCCACGTCACGTCGCCCGAGGTCTCGGAACCGTCGAGCCTGTCCCACGACCACTCGGCGAGGGGGAGTCCGGAGCACTGCGGCGGGTACGACTCCTGAACCGCGCCGAGGCACAGCTCGACAACGCCCGCGACGTCCATCACCATCCCCTGGGCGATCACCTCGCCCTCCGGCGGCGCCGGCCACAGCGAGCCGAGAGAGCTTCCGGGCGGGGCATCGCCGGCGGGCGCTGCGGTCGCGCAGCCGGTCACCAGCACGGCGGCGACGATCGTGAGGGCGGTGAGAGCAGGAAGTCGGCGATGACGGGTCATATCTGGTCAGTGTCGTGCACAAAGCGATCGTCTCGCCCGCTTCGGCGACATCCTGCTAACATCGACGCATGCGCTTCGGCCGGCTTCTCCTTCTTAGCCGCCGCGACGAGACCTCGTTCTAGGGCCTTCCTCGTCGCGGAGCTTCGTCGTTGGCCCGCATCATCCGGTATCGCGTCGGCCGTTCGGACCGCCGATCCAACACAGAAGTGAAGCGACCATCATGGAGAACTCCCAGAAGCCGTCCGGCATGCCGATCCACAAGTATCGGCCGTTCCACGAGCAGATCCGGGTGGATCTGCCCGACCGCACCTGGCCCGCACAGCGCATCACCACCGCGCCGCGCTGGTGCGCCGTTGACCTCCGCGACGGCAACCAGGCGCTGATCGACCCGATGAGCCCCGAGCGCAAGCGCATCATGTTCGACCTGCTCGTGAGCATGGGCTACAAGGAGATCGAGGTCGGGTTCCCCTCGGCCAGCCAGACCGACTTCGATTTCGTGCGGCAGCTGATCGAAGAGGATCTTATCCCCGACGACGTCACCATCCAGGTGCTGACCCAGGCGCGCGAGCACCTCATCGAGCGCACGTACGAGTCGATCGCCGGCGCCAAGCAGGCCATCGTGCACCTGTACAACTCCACGAGCGTGCTGCAGCGCGAGGTGGTCTTCCGCACCGACAAGCAGGGCATCATCGACATCGCGCTCGAGGGCGCGCGCCTGTGCCGCGAGTTCGAGAAGCGCATCCCCGACACGAAGGTGTACTACGAGTACTCGCCCGAGAGCTACACGGGCACCGAACTCGAGTTCGCAGTCGACATCTGCAACCAGGTGCTCGAGGTGCTCGAGCCCACTCCCGACCGCAAGGTGATCATCAACCTGCCCGCGACGGTCGAGATGGCGACGCCCAACGTCTACGCCGATTCGATCGAGTGGATGTCGCGCAACCTCGCCCACCGCGAGAACGTCATCCTGTCGCTGCACCCCCACAACGACCGCGGCACCGCGATCGCGGCCGCAGAGCTCGGTTACATGGCCGGCGCCGACCGCATCGAGGGGTGCCTGTTCGGCAACGGGGAGCGCACCGGCAACGTCGATCTGGTCGCGCTCGGCATCAACCTGCTGACCCAGGGCATCGACCCGCAGATCGACTTCAGCGACATCGACCAGGTCAAGCGCACCGCCGAGTACTGCAATCAGCTGCCGGTTCCGGAGCGCAGCCCCTGGGCGGGCGACCTCGTCTTCACCGCCTTCTCGGGATCGCACCAGGACGCGATCAAGAAAGGCTTCGAGGCGATGGAGGCGCGCGCCGATGCCGCCGGCGTCACCGTCGACGAGATCGAGTGGGCGGTCCCGTACCTGCCGATCGACCCCAAGGACCTCGGCCGGTCGTACGAGGCCGTGATCCGGGTCAACTCGCAGTCGGGCAAGGGCGGCGTCGCGTACCTCCTGAAGTCCGACCACTCGCTGGATCTGCCCCGCAAGCTGCAGATCGAGTTCTCGGGCGTGGTTCAGGCGAAGACCGACGCCGAAGGCGGCGAGATGACGAGCGACCAGATCTGGTCGATCTTCACCGACGAGTACCTGCCGTCTTCCGTCGCCGACGATCGCTGGGGACGCTACGAGCTGCTGGCGACGAGCACGCGCAGCGACATGTCGGGCGACGTCGCGTTGGACGTGACCCTGCGCGCGGGCGAGGAGACGGTCTCGACCTCCGGGCACGGCAACGGTCCGGTCGCCGCGTTCCTCGAGATCGTGCGCGGCGCCGGCTTCGACGTGACGCTCTACGACTACGTCGAGCACGCGCTGAGCGCGGGCGGCGACGCACAGGCCGCTGCGTACGTCGAGCTGCAGGTCGACGGGGAGCGCCTCTGGGGCGTCGGCATCGACGGAGACATCTCCACGGCGTCGCTCAAGGCGATCGTGTCGGGCGTGAACCGCGCCATCCGCATCCGCGAGAGCGCCGGCGAGCTCGTCGACGCCTGACGCCCGACTCGAGCAGATGCGCTTGCTCGACGGCCGGGACCTGTGCCCGGCCGTCGAGTGAGGAGCGCCGAGCGAGACCGCAGCGACAGGATGAGACGCGCGCAGCGGGTCAGGGCTTGATGATCGGGATGGCGGTCGTCTCGACCGCGACCTTGCGCCGGTAGAGCGCGCGCTGCTCGGGCAGCGAGATGTCGAAGATCACGGCGAGCAGCCGGATCACCGTGGTCACCACGATGCCGATGATCGAGGCCACGACGATGTCGACGCCGAGCGCGTGGGTGGCCGCGAGCACGAGGCATCCGACGCCCGCCGCGACGGCGTACAGCGAGCCGACGTGCATGATCGCGACGGGCAGACCCATGATCACGTCGCGCAGGATGCCGCCGCCCACCGCCGCGCAGACGCCGACGAAGATCGCGGGCACGGGCGGCAGACCGACGACGAGCGCCTTGCTGGTGCCGAAGGCGCCGAACATGCCGATCACCAGGGCATCGAGGCCGAGGATGACGGCGTTGACGCGCTGGAAGACCCCGGCCAGCAGCATCCCGACCAGGGCCGCGCCGGTGGCGGTGAGCAGGTACCAGTTGCTCTGCAGGGTCGTGGGAGTCACGTTGAGGAGCAGATCGCGGATGAGTCCTCCGCCCATGCCGACGACGATGCCGATGATGGCGACGCCGAGGAAGTCGAGGCGGCGGTCGCCGCGGAAGCCCGACGCGAACAGTGCACCCTGGATGCCGCCGAGGCCCACGGCGATGAGGTCCGCCCAGAGCGGGATGACGAAGACCGGCTCGTTCACCCGTACATTCTCGCGGCATGGCGCGCGAATGCGCGCATCCGGATTCTCACACGGGGAGCACTCCGGCGGTGCGCCATGGCGCCGCCGGTGCGGCGGCGGAGGATAATCGTCTGGTGCCCACCTACCGCGATGAGGTCGTGGTCCTGCGCACCCACAAGCTGGGTGAGGCCGACAGGATCGTGACGATGCTGAGCCGCCGTCACGGCAAGCTCCGCGCCGTCGCGAAGGGCGTCCGACGCACCTCGTCGCGCTTCGGCTCGCGCCTCGAGCCGTTCATGGTCGCCGACGTGCAGCTCTACGAGGGCCGCTCCCTCGACGTGGTGCAGCAGGCCGAGTCGCTGGGCTCGTACGGCGCCGACATCGCGGTGCACTACGACCGCTACACGTCGGCGCACGCGATGGTCGAGGCTGCCGACCGGCTCAACGAGGCCGAGGCCACCCCCCAGCAATACCTGCTCCTGGTAGGAGGCCTCCGCGCTCTGGCGAAGGGCGAGCACGCGGCACGCAGCATCCTCGACTCGTATCTGCTGCGCGCGATGGCGCTGTCGGGCTGGGCGCCTGCCCTCTCCGAGTGCGCGCGCTGCGGCACCGTCGGCCCCCACGACGCGTTCGTCGCGCAGCTGGGCGGAACGATCTGCCGGGACTGCGCGCCGGTCGGCGCCGCACGGCTCGACGACGCGACAGCCGGCCTCCTGCGGTCGCTGATGGCGGGGGAGTGGGACGAGGTGGATGCCGCGCCCCCACGGGCGACGGCCGGCGCATCCGGACTCATCGCCGCCTACGCGCAGTGGCACCTCGAGCGTGGCATCCGCTCGCTCGCCCACGTCGCCGCACCCGAGGAAGGACCCCGGTGACACCGAAGCCCTACACGCACCGCGATGCGGTGCCGTACCGACCGCTCGACTGGACCGGCGTGTACCCGCCCGCCTTTCCGCGCGGCGCGGTGCCGAACCACGTCGCGATCGTCATGGACGGCAACGGCCGGTGGGCGAACCGGCGCGGACTCACGCGCGTCGAAGGTCACAAGGCAGGCGAGGCAGCCCTGCTCGATGTCGTCGCCGGCGCGATCCAGGCCGGCGTCAAGCACCTGTCGGTCTACGCCTTCTCGACCGAGAACTGGTCGCGGTCGCCCGACGAGGTGCGCTTCCTCATGGGGTTCAACCGCGATGTCCTGCACCGCCGCCGCGACCAGCTCAACGAATGGGGGGTGCGCGTGCGCTGGGCTGGGCGCAAGCCCCGCCTGTGGTCGAGCGTCATCAAGGAACTCCAGCATGCGGAGCGGCTGACCGCCGGCAACGACGTGCTCACGCTCACGATGTGCGTGAATTACGGCGGGCGTGTCGAGATCGCCGACGCGGTGCGCTCGATCGCCGACGACGTGGCGGCCGGCATCCTCAAGCCGTCGGCGGTGTCGGAGAAGCTCATCCAGAAGCGGCTGTACCTGCCCGACATGCCCGACGTCGATCTGTTCGTGCGCTCCAGCGGCGAGCAGCGCACGTCGAACTTCCTCCTGTGGGAGTCCGCCTACGCGGAGTTCGTCTTCCTCGACACGCTGTGGCCGGACTTCTCCCGAGTCGATCTGTGGGAGGCGATCGGGCTGTACCTCGACCGCGACCGGCGATTCGGCGGCGCCGTGGACACCCCGGGAACCGCCGGCTGAGCATCCCAGTATGCATCCGCCGGAATAGACGCGGGGTGAGCGGTGGTTGCCCTCAGCATGACGGATGCCATCAAGATCGACGTGTGGAGTGACATCGCCTGCCCCTGGTGCTACATCGGCAAGCGGAATCTCGAGAACGGACTGGCAGCCGCGGCCGCCGACGAGGATGCCCCCGAGGTCGAGGTGGTCTTCCATTCCTTCGAGCTCTCACCCGACACCCCCGTCGACTTCGACGGCGGTGAGGCAGAGTACCTCGCCACGCACAAGGGCGTGTCGACCGAGCAGGCACAGCAGATGCTGGAGCGCGTCACGGGCGTCGCGGCGGACGCCGGTCTCGCCTACCGCTTCGATCTGCTCAAGCACACCAACACGGTGAAGGCGCACGAGCTCCTCCATTACGCGAAGGAGCAGGGTCGCCAGGCGGTGCTCGCCGAGCGCCTCATGTCGGCGTACTTCACCGAGGGCCGACACCTCGGTGAAGAGGACGAGCTCGTCTCGCTCGCCGCCGACGCCGGACTCGACGCCGACGGCGCACGTGAGGCCCTGCGGAGCGGTCGCTTCCTCGCCGCGGTGCGTGCCGATCAGGCGCAGGCATCCGCCTACGGCATCAACGGGGTGCCGTTCTTCGTCATCGACGGCAAGTACGGCGTGTCGGGCGCCCAGCCGGCCGACGCCTTCGCGCAGATCGTGCGGCAGGTGTGGGCCGAGCACCGCGAGCCCGCAGACGTCGACGCCTGATTCGGCCAGACAGCGATCAGCCCCCGATGCTCACCGGAGTGTCGGGGGCTGATGCGCGTCTGGATCAGGAAAGCGGGTCAGCGCGGAAGGTTCGCCTCGATGACCGCCACGATGGCCGGGTCGTCGGGCTTCGTCTTCGGGCGGAAGCGGTGCAGTTCGCCGCCGGGCGCGATGACGAACTTCTCGAAGTTCCACTGGATCGGGCCGCGGTTGCCCTCGGCGTCGTCGGCCTTCTTCAGGGCCTTGTACAGCGGCGCGGCCTTGCCGCCGTTGACCTTCACCTTGTCGAAGACGGGGAAGCTGACCCCCCAGGTCGTCGAGCAGTACTCGAGGATCTCGTCCATCGACCCCGGCTCCTGCCCCATGAACTGGTTGCACGGGAACCCGAGCACAGTGAATCCGCGGTCGGCGTACGCACGCTGAAGCTGCTCGAGCTGCTCGTACTGCGGTGTCAGTCCGCACCGCGAGGCGACGTTCACGACGAGCACGACCTGGTCGGCGTAGTCCGCCAGCGTCGCGCTGCCGCCGTCGGCGGTCTGGAAGGGGATGTCGCGAAGATCAGTGGTCGTGGCCTCGGTCATAGCGACAGGCTAACCGCTCTTCACGTGGCGGGGGCCGCCGCACGCCCGGTTCGCCGCGCTCGCACAGCCTGCGTCTGGGAGGATGGGGGAGTGACAACCGCCATCGCCCCCGCTCGGACGCTCCGGATCGGACCCATCGAACTCGATGCGCCCGTCGTGCTCGCGCCGATGGCCGGCATCACCAACACCGCTTTCCGGCGACTGTGCCGCGAGTACGGGGCCGGCCTCTACGTCAGCGAGATGATCACCACCCGCGCCCTCGTCGAGCGCAACGCGACGACGATGCGCCTCATCACGCACCACGAGTCCGAGAAGCCGCGGTCGATCCAGCTCTACGGCGTGGACCCGGCGACCACCGAAGCGGCAGTTCGGATGCTGGTCGCCGAAGACCGTGCCGACCACATCGATCTGAACTTCGGATGCCCGGTGCCCAAGGTCACGCGCAAGGGCGGAGGCGCCGCGCTGCCGTGGAAGCTGGGGCTGTTCCGCGAGATCGTCACGCGCGCCGCGCGCGCGGCAGGCGATACCCCGCTCACGGTGAAGATGCGCAAGGGCATCGACGGCGACCACCTCACCTACCTCGACGCCGGTCGCATCGCCGAGGACGCCGGTGTCGCAGCCGTCGCCCTGCACGCCCGCACCGCCTCGGAGTTCTACTCGGGCGAGGCCGACTGGTCGGCCATCACCCAGCTGAAGCAGGCGGTCACGAGCATCCCCGTCCTCGGGAACGGCGACATCTGGTCGGCTGAGGACGCCGCGCGCATGATGGCCGAGACCGGCTGCGACGGCGTCGTCGTCGGTCGCGGATGCCTCGGACGGCCCTGGCTGTTCGGCGACCTCGCCCGCGCGCTCGGGCGGCCCGGCTCCGCGCCCGAGATGCCGGTAGATGCGACGCTCGGCTTCGTCGCCCGCGCCTTCCGACGACATGCGGAGCTCCTCGTGGAGTTCTTCGAGGACGAGGGTCGCGGCTGCCGCGACATCCGCAAGCACGTCGCGTGGTACTTCAAGGGCTATCCCGTCGGCGGAGAGCTGCGTGCGAGCCTCGCCACCGCGTCGACGCTCGCCGAGATCGACGATCTGCTGGCGACGCTCGATCTCGACGCGCCCTATCCTGGAGCGGCGGCCGAGGGGCAGCGCGGCCGCGCGGGCACACCCAAGCGCCCCGCCCTCCCCGAGGGCTGGCTCGATTCGCGCGACCTCGCCCCCGAGGCATCCAGCGCCCTGGCAGAAGCGGAGCTCGACCACAGTGGCGGCTGACGGCATCGCGGCGACGCGCCCGACCGGATACGGCGACGTCGATGCCGAACGGTTCCACTCCGAGACGCACCGGTCGCAGCGCGATGACTTCGCCCGTGACCGCGCCCGCGTGCTCCACTCGGCGGCGCTGCGCCGCCTCGCGGCGAAGACGCAGGTGCTGAGCCCGGCGAGCCCCGCCGACTTCGCCCGCAACCGCCTCACCCACTCCCTCGAAGTGGCGCAGGTGGGGCGCGAACTCGCGACGTCGCTCCATCTGGCAGCCGACGTCGTCGACACCGCATGCCTCAACCACGACCTGGGGCACCCGCCGTTCGGCCACAACGGCGAACGGGCGATGAACGACTGGGCGGAGGACATCGGCGGGTTCGAAGGCAACGCGCAGACCCTGCGGATCGTCAGTCGTCTGGAGCCGAAGGTGATCGCCCCCGACGGCCGCAGCCACGGTCTCAACCTGACGCGCGCGAGCCTCGACGCGACGTGCAAGTACCCCTGGACCGCCGACCACCCCCTTCCCGACCCCGGCGGCCGGCTGAAATTCGGCGTGTACCCGGAGGACGAGGACGTGTTCCGGTGGATGCGCGCCGGCGCTCCCGGGCGCGTCCGGTGCATCGAGGCCGAGGTGATGGACCTCTCGGACGACATCGCCTACTCCGTGCACGACTTCGAGGATGCGGTGGTCAACGGCTACCTCGACCCCGCGCGCCTGGCGGACCCCGCCGAGCACGAGTCGCTCCTCACCGCGATCCAGACCTGGGTCGGTTTCGACTTCTCGCGCGAGGAGCTCGAAGACGCGATGTTCCGCCTCACGCGTCTGCCCGAGTGGATCACGTCGTTCGACGGGGCCCGCGCCGATCTGGCCGGGCTCAAGAACCTCACGTCAGACCTCATCGGACGCTTCGCCCGTGCCGCGACGACGGCGACCCGAGATGCGTACGACGTGTCGGTGCTCACGCGGTACCGTGCGCACGTCGTCGTCCCCCGCGTGGTCGAGGCCGAGATGGCCGTGCTCAAGGGCATCATCGGCGCGGTGGTCGTCTCGATCGACGGTCGCCGCGAGCTCTACAAGGAGCAGCGGCGCGTCCTCAAGCGCCTGGCGACCGCGCTGTGGGAGCGGCCCGAGGCGCTCGATGCGCTCCACGCTGCCGACTTCCGCCACGCCGAGACCGATCGTGCGCGTCGCCGCGTGATCGTGGATCAGGTCGCGAGCCTCACCGACCAAGTCGCGATCTCGTGGCACGGCCGGCTGGTGGGGGAGATCGACGCGGCGTCCCTCGGCATCTGGGCGCCCGGTGCGCGCGCTCGGGTCGACGTGGCGGCTCGTGCGCTGCCCGCGATCGACACGCCACTGTTCGACGGGCACCGCTGATGGCGCGCATCCGCCAGGCCGACGTCGAAGAGGTCAAATCGCGGACGAACATCGCCGATGTCATCGGCGAGCGGGTCGCCCTGAAGTCGGCGGGCGTCGGAGCGATGAAGGGTCTGTGCCCGTTCCATGACGAGCGGAGCCCGAGCTTCAACGTGCGCCCGCAGGCCGGCTTCTACCACTGCTTCGGCTGCGGCGAGTCCGGCGACGTGTACTCGTTCCTGCGCAAGATGGACCACGTGTCGTTCCAGGAGGCGGTGGAGCGCCTCGCCGGCCGCATCGGCTTCGCCCTGCACTACGAAGACGGCGGGCCGGCGCCGGAGAACACCGGCCGCACCCGGCTGTATCAGGCCAACAGCGCCGCCGCGGAGTTCTTCCGCTCGCAGCTGCTCGCCCCCGAAGCCGACATCGCGCGCCGCTTCCTCGGCGACCGCGGCTTCGATGCCGGCGCAGCGGCGCACTTCGGGGTCGGCTACGCGCCCAAGGGGTGGTCGGGGATGCACAACGCGCTGCGCGCGCAGGGCTACAGCGACGAAGAGCTGAGCGCCGCGGGCCTCGTGTCTCAGGGCCAGCGCGGCGTCTACGACCGCTTCCGCGGGCGCGTCGTCTGGCCGATCCGCGACGTCACCGGGCAGGTCATCGGCTTCGGTGCGCGCCGCCTGTACGAAGACGACCAGGGCCCCAAATACCTGAACACGCCCGAGACGACGATCTACAAGAAGGCCCAGGTGCTGTACGGCCTCGACCTCGCCAAGCGCGACGTGTCGCGCGAGCATCGCGTCGTCGTGGTCGAGGGGTACACCGACGTCATGGCGTGCCATCTCGCCGGGATCACCACCGCGATCGCGACCTGCGGCACGGCATTCGGGTCGGACCACATCACGGTGCTCCGCCGGGTGATGGGCGACGATTCGACCGCCGGCGAGGTCGTCTTCACCTTCGACCCGGATGCCGCGGGGCAGAAGGCGGCGCTGCGCGCCTTCGCCGATGCCAAGCGCTTCAACGCCCAGACGTACGTGGCCACCGGCCCGGAGGGCCTGGACCCGTGCGACCTGCGCCTCGCGCGCGGCGACGGCGCCGTGCGCGCCCTCCTCGAGGGCAAGGTGCCGATGGTCGAGTTCGTGCTCGATCAGCGCATCGCCGGCTTCGACCTCGCGAGCGTCGAGGGTCGCGTCGGCGCGCTCCGCGCCTCCGCCCCCGTCGTCGCAGAACTGCGCGACGCGCTCCTGCAGCCGGAGTACATCCGCGTGCTCGCACGACGGCTCGGAATGGACACCGAGGACGTGCGCCGCGAGGTCGAACGGGCCGGTCGCAGCGCCGTACGCCGTGATGACGGTCCCGCGCCGAGCGCCGCCGGCGGCGACGAACCGGCTCCCGCGGTCCGCGTCTCGCTCGCTTCCCTCCCGCGCACCCCCGACGTCACCCTCGAACGCGATGCCCTGATGGGCTTCCTGCAGTTCGGCCACCGCCTCGACGGCGCCACCGTCGCCGGAGCCCTCGCACTCCCGTTCCGCCACCCCGCGCTCGAGGCGGTCCGCGCGGCGGTGTCGCAGGCCGCCGACATGCAGCGTCCCGGCTGGGCGGTCGATGCGATCGACCAGGTGCGGGAGCCGTATCGCTCCCTCGCTGCCGAGCTCCTCGCCGGCGATTTCCCCGCTCTGAGCGATGATGCCGCCGTCACCTCCGCCGGCGACCTCGCCCGGCGGCTCGCGATCCGCGCGCTCGCGCAGGAGAAGAGCGAGCTGCTCGGCGCCATCCAGCGTGTTCCGGCGCAGTCCGAAGAAGGCATGCGCATCCGGGTGCGCCTGCGCGAACTCGACGCCGAACGCGAACGGGTGCTCGCCGAAGCCTGAACCGCGCTGGCGCCGTCCTCGGCTTTCGAGGCAGGATGAAGTCATGCCCCATCGCCCCGCCGACGACGCCGCCATCCGCGTCGACGACCTCTCGATCGCCCGGTCCTCCCGCTCCGGTCCTCTCCAGCGGGTGGTCGACGGGGTGACGTTCACCCTCGCCGACGGCGGCGTGCTCGCCGTCATGGGGCCGACGGGCTCCGGCAAGTCGAGCCTCGTCGCCGTGCTCGCCGGCGAGAGCGGAGGAGGCCTCGCCGTCGTGGGTGGCGAGGCTCACGTCGCCGGCATCCGCGTCCGTCGTCCGGGGCGCGCCCACCGGCAGCTCACGTACTACACGGGGTACTTGCCCCAGGGCGCCGGCGCCCACCTGCCCGCACGGCTCACCGTGTCGGAGGTGATCGCCCAGCCGATCACCAGCCGCGATCGACGAGTCAACGCTCGTGCTCTCGAGGTGCGGGTCGCCACGCTCCTCGACGAGCTGATGCTGCCGCTCGGAGCCGCCGCGAAGTACCCGTACGAGCTCAGTGCCGGCATGCGCCAGCGCGTCGCCCTCGCGCGCGCTCTCGTGCTGCAGCCGCGCATCCTCATCGCCGACGACCCCTTCGCCAACCTCGACGTCGAGGTGCGGCGTTGCGCGAAGGATGCGGTCCTGCGGAGGCGCGCAGATCTCGGCATGGCGGCGCTCATCGTGACCAACGATCGCGACGTCGTCGACGACCTCGACGCCGACGTGATGGTGATGCGCGGGAGCCACGTCGTGGCCTACGGTCGCAGCGTCGACGACCTGCTCTGGACGCCGAGCGCGGGCGAGAATCGCCGACTCGTGGCCGGCTGATGTCATGAGCACCCCCTGAGCTTTGCTACTATTGACTGGTTGCCCGCGCGACAGCGCAGCACATTCCTCCATAGCTCAATTGGCAGAGCAATCGGCTGTTAACCGATAGGTTCTTGGTTCGAGTCCAAGTGGGGGAGCGAAAGCCCCGGGGCTCCACCCCCGGGGCTTTTTCATTCGGCCCGCCGATTTCGAGGGATGCATGACGGCTCGACGCGCTCGTACGACCATCACCGCGGTCGAAGGCTCCGTTCCCCGGCCGGCGCCGATCCATCGCTCGGTTCCGCTGCTGATCGCTCTCGCCGTGTACGCCGCCGCGGTCGCCTGGGTGGGCATCTCGGTCGCCTTCGACCGGATGCCGCTCACCGTTCCGTTCGCGGTTCCGGCGCCGTGGGTGTTCCTGCTCCTCGTGCCGTCCGCGGCAGCGATCCTGCTCGCGCTGCGCGGAATCGTGCTGTGGTCCATCGTCGCGGCCGTGCTCGGGCTCGCGCTCGTCCTTCCGGGGGCGGCGGCATGCGTCGCGGTCGTCGTGGCGTCGTGGGTCGTCGCGCGCACACGCGGCCGCTGGGCCGCGCACGACCTCGACACCGTGCTCACCACGGCTGCGGAACGCGATCTGCCGGTGCTCGTCGTCGAGCACGTCGCAGGCGGCGCCCGGCGCCGGCGCGACGCACAGAGCATCCAGGTGCAGGTTCGCGACGTCGACTCCGGTGCTCTCGCCACGGCGCGCCTGTGGGGGACGACGACCGTGGGAACCCACCTCGTGCGTCAGGGGATGAACGTCATCGCCTCGGCGCCGCCCGGTGCGGAGGCGCACCTGCGCCGCTGGGTCGAGCGTCAGAACCGGGTCGCCGCGTCGACGGCGCACTCGCGCCCCTAGGCGTCGAGGTCGTCGACGCCCGGCATCCAGGAGCTCCCGGGCCGGCCCCATCCGCGCTTGCGCGCGATCTTCTGCGCCGTCTTCCAGTCGCCGTCGCCGAGACGGTCGACGTAGATGATGCCGTCGAGGTGGTCGAACTCGTGCTGCATGATCCGCGCGCGCCACCCGCTCACCTGGATGCTGACCGGGGCGCCGTCGAGATCGGTGCCGGTGACGAGCACCTCATCGGAGCGCCGCAGCGGGAACCGCTCGCCGGGGAACGACAGGCACCCCTCGGACTCCTCATCGGGGTCGGGTTCGCCCGGTTCGAGCGGGCGCATCCACAGCTGCGGGTTGATCAGGACGCCGCGCCAGGGCGCACCCTCATCGTCTTCGTACGTGTACGTGTAGATGCGCAACGCGACGCCGACCTGCGGCGCGGCGAGTCCGACGCCGGGCGCAGCATCCATCGTCTCGAACATGTCTGCGACGAGGGTGCGGATCTCGTCGTCGATCTGCGCGACGGGGGCGGCGGGAGCGTGAAGGACGGGATCGCCCATGATGCGAATCGGGAGAACAGCCACGCCTTGAGCCTATCGAGCGCGCGCGGCGGCTAGGGTCTTCATGTGGTCTTGACCGGTGAGGTGCTCGAAGACGTCGGCGATCAGCTCGTCGGCGCCTTCCAGAATCCCGACATCCTGATCGGCATCCCGCTCGCCCTCGTCGGCGCGGTGTTCATGTCGTTCGGTGCGCAGTATCAGCACCGGGGCGTGACGAAGGTCGAGGCGATGAGCGGGTCCGCCGCGAGCGGCGGGCTCAGCCTCGCGCACCTCGGACGCCTGCTGAGCCGGCCGTCGTGGGTGATCGGCACGATCATGCTGGGCCTCGCCATCGTCTGCCAGCTGACCGCGTTGTCGTTCGCGCCGCTCATCGTGGTGCAGCCGCTCGGCGCGATCTCGCTGGTGATCACGACACTCCTCAACGCGCAGATCTCGGGGCACCGCCCGACGCGGCGATCCATCACGGCGATCTCGGCCTGCGTGGGCGGCATCTTCGTGTTCGTCACGATCGCTGCGCTGTTCGCGACCGAGAAGCCGGTGTCGAACCAGCAGGTCATCACGATCCTGCTGCTGCTCCTGCTCGTCACGATCGTCTTCACGGGTCTGTGGATCTGGCTGCGCGCGCGGATGGGAGCCCTGTTCTACATCTCGGCGGCGGGCGTGATCTATGGTTTCGTCGCCACCCTCGCGAAGGTCGTGATCTCGCGCATCCAGTCCGGCGACTTCGAATGGCTGACGCTGCTGTGCCTGTTCGCGCTCGTCGCCGCCACCATCGTGGGTGCGTACTTCGTGCAGACTGCGTACTCGTCGGGCCCGCCCGACCTCGTGATCGCCGGCCTGACGGTGATCGACCCCATCGTCGCCATCCTCATCGGCCTGTTCGTGCTGGGTGAGGCGACCGGCGCCCCGCTGTGGGCGTACATCGCGTTCGGTGTGCTCGGTGCGATCGCGATGTGGGGCGTGTACCAGCTGGGCCGCTACCACCCGCAGGTGCTCAGCGACAGCCAGGGACTGCCCATCGAGCGGGGGAGCGGCGGTGACGCCTCGCACCCGATGACCGGGTCCATCCGCGTGCAGGAGGCCGTCGCGAAGGTCTGGCCCGATCCTCCCGTCAAAGACAAGGCCGACGAGGCGGAGAACCGCTGAAGCAGCTCAGTCGTCGAGGTCGATGACGATCGATCCGTCGTCGATGCTGCCTCCGTCGCCGGGGCTCGGAGCCGGTGCGGGCAGCTCGATCTGAGCCTCCCACTGGGCGTTCGCATCTTCGGCAGACGGCCTCCAGACGGCGTCGAAGCCCGACCCGATCCCGGCCAGGGCTCCGCCCGCAGAACCGGCCGTCTGACGACGCAGCTGGTCGCGCTTGAGCGCCGGGGCGCAGGCGACGAGCGTGATCGCCACGGCGCCCACAGCGCCGAGAATCGTCCACGCGATGGCATCCATGTCGTGAATCATCGCACAGCGCGCTCTGCCGGATGCCCCGCAGACGAGCGGAGGGCCGCCCGCAGGCGGCCCTCCCGGGAGTAGGGCGGGTGGGACTTGAACCCACGATCGTCGGGTTATGAGCCCGCTGCCTTGACCAGCTTGGCCACCGCCCCGCGCACCGAGCCTATCTGCCCGGCGCAGGGCCTACATCGCGTCGCCGATGTAGGAGTACTTCACGAACACCTCGGGAGCGATGCCCGCCTCTTCGAGCACGCCCTGGACGGCACCCATCATGTAGCTGTAGTCCCAGCCCATGTAGAGCCAGTGGCCGTCGTCGATGCGGTCCCAGTGACCCGTCCACGACTGCTCGGTGTACACCGGGCCTCCTCGGCGCGCGCTGTACGTCACCACGGCGTCGCGGTCGTCGGCCCACAGACGCTTGAACACGCGGTTGAAGAGGTACTTGAGATCGGGGACCTCCCAGTGCTCGCCCTGATACTCGACGTACGACCACTCCCGGTGCCATCCTGCGGGCCATCCCCGGCGGCGCACCGCATCGAGGATCGGTGTGAGCCCGTCGTCGTCGATATGCGTGATCTGCGGGCGGCGCCAGGTCTCGGTGAACCGGCCGGTCAGCGCGGCGGTGCGTGCACCGATAGCCGCGGTGTTCCAGGTGGTCGTCTCTGCGACGGCGGTCGTCAGGTCGACCGCGCTTCGCCGGTACAGCGCCTGCTTGACCGGGAACGGCGCATCGAAGGCCTGCAGGGCCAGCGGCTCCTCGATGAGCGTGAGGTTGCCGAGCGTCGGCGCGAGGGCGCGCAGGCTGTTCTGCTCGTCTTCGCTGAGGTCGGCCCAGGCGCGGGCGCCGTCGCCCGACCAGGCGTCGGACGGCGTGAGCGGCACGATGTGGTCCACATCGACGGATGCCGCCGCTTCGACCCCGGCGAGGCGCCCGAGAACGTATCGCGGGTGGGGGAGCGGCGAGAACTTCAGCGCGAGCGCCATTCGCTCGTCGGAGGGCATGATGCGCGCGGCGGCGACGACGAGCGCGTCGTGCCCCTCCGCGCGTGCCCGGCACAGCCGCGCGACCAGTCGGTCGACGGTGATCCCCGCCACGGCGCGTCGCAGCAGGAGGGACTGCACGAGTTCGAGGGTGTCGATGAGCTCGGCGCGCGGGATCCTGCCCCGCCGGTGCTCCTGATACGCCCGCATGGTGAGCGGGTGCATGGTCGATCCGAAGGCGGCGATCGCTGCGAGGTGACCGGCGATCTCGTCGTCACCTGCGCGGGCCGGATCGCGGAGGATGCCGTAGACCTCGGCGTAGTCGCGCCACGTCGACGCGTGGGCTTCGAGCGTCTCCACGGTGAGCATCGGGAAGACCTCGCGGAAGGTGTCGTAGACGCCACGCCGGCGCGCGTCGATCTCGCGCCCGGTCTCCATCACGAGGTACTGCCGCCAGAACTGCGCGATCGCCTCGCCCGTGCTGCGTTCGATCGGCAGCCAGAACTCCTCTTCGACGCGCCGCTGCTGCTCGGGAGTGAGCCCCATCAGCACGTAGTTGTGGATCAGCTCGTGATCGCGCAGCGGTTCACCGGTGGAATTGAGGCTCTCGAAGATCTGCTGCGCGTTCGCACCGGCCCCGAGGGTGATCGCGACGTGCTCGAGCTTCTGCAGCCCCCGCCAGATGCGCGGCGCCTCGACGGCGCTGATCTGGCTGCGGAAGAAGGCGTAATTGTCGGCGAAGCGCGACTCCCGAGCGCCATCCACCCCGGGCACGTCCGACACCACGGATTCGAAGACGTCGGCCCAGGCGGAGTGGGGGAGGAGCCGGGTGCGCGTGGGCTCGGAGACGAACAGCACCCGAGACAGTTCCCGGGCGAGATCGGGATCGCTCTCCTCGACCGTGTGGTGCAGGGCTGCCGCCATCAGCATGAGCGTGGTGATCCGCTGCTGACCGTCGATGAGCAGCAGGTCGGGACCGGCCCCCTGCGACGAGAGCACCGAGCCGATGAAGTGCATGCGGTGATCGTCGAGATCGGCGACCGCGCGGATGTCGCGAAGCAGCTGCTCGCACGCCCCGATGTCCCAGCGATACTGGCGCTGGTAGACGGGGACGACGATCCGCCCCGACCCGCCGGCGAGCCAGCCGATCGTGTTCACCGCGGTCGCGGCGACGTTCGTGGCAGTGACCATCGGGTGCGCTCGCCTCCCCAGGCTCTCGGATCGGGATGCCCATCGGGCACGCCTCGACGAGTTTAGACGACGCGTCACGTCAGCCCGGCGAGCACGACGCGAGCATCCCGATATTCACGGCCCGCCCCTGTGGCCGCCTCGAGGCTCCAAGGTAGGCTTGCCTAAGTCGAGCCTGTTAAAACGTGCTGGCTCACTGACGAAAGGCAACCTGACATGGGTTACATCAAGTCCGCCGCGCTCGAGGAGACCGGCTACGTCGTCCTCGACAGCTACGCCCAGGAACTCGATCCGAAGGAGTGGCTCGACATCGAGTACGTCGACTGGAAGTCCTCCGGCGACACCCGCTTCGCACCTCTCGCCTCGGCGAAGGGCGAGATCGAATGCAACGGCTTCTGGAACCACAAGCCGCCGCGTACCGACAAGGACGGCGTCTGGGTCGAGTCGCAGGTCGCGAAGGCGCCGAACCTCACCCGTCGCGCGCAGGAGCCGGGTGCGAACGTCGGCCGCTGCCGCGTGATCGAGTTGCAGCCGACCCCGTACGGCGAGTGCCTCTACAACCTGCACCAGGACGACAACAACCGCCTGAACCCCGACGGCACCGGCTGGGTCGTGCGCGGCTTCTTCAACCTCACCGACGACAAGGACAGCTTCTTCGTCCTGCGTGAGAACCGCACCGACCCCCTGGGCGAGGTGCGCATCGCCCTGCCCGCGGGCGCCCAGCTGATCATCGACACCCAGCGGCTGTGGCACGCGACGACCCACGTCGGCACCGATCCGCGCTACAACCTCATCACCTCGTGGACGAGCGGTCCCGAGCTCGACGCGTACATCGAGAAGTACAACGGACGCAACCGCGTCGAGAGCGTGCATGTCGACCAGGCGATCCTCGACGCCGGCTACGCCGAGCAGGCCCGCAAGGATGCCGCGCGCGCTGCCTACTACGCGGCCAAGGGCCAGGCCGAGGTCCTCGCCATGAGCGAGGCCTGAGCCTCACCAGCCGAGACGGGTCCCGATCGAGCGGTCGGGACCCGTCGTCGTTCCCGCGACACGCGGGAATCACAGCCTTGTGATTTGCGGCGTCGCCGGGTGATAATGGCCGCAGACAACCGAACAAGCCATGAGGCGCCCGTCAGGTCGTAGGGGAAGACGCACCTGAACGAACGGGAGAGATCATGGCGACATCACAGGCGCGCGGGGTGATCTTCATCCACTCGGCGCCACGGGCGTTGTGCCCGCACCTCGAGTGGGCTGTCGGGCGTGCGCTCGGCCGCGCCATCAATTTCGACTGGGCGGAGCAGCCCGTGCTCGCCGGCAGCCGCCGGGCCGAGTTCTACTGGGAGGGCCCGGTCGGCACCGGCGCCGCTCTCGCGACCGCGATCCGCGGGTGGGAGCACCTCCGGTTCGAGGTGAGCGAGGATCCCACGCCGCGCAGCGACGGCGGCCGCTGGCTCCACACGCCGAGCCTCGGAATCCACTACGCCCAGACCGACACGGCCGGCAACGTCGTCATCGGCGAGGACCGGCTGCGGTACGCCCTCGACATCGCCGGAGCCGATGTCTTCGAACTGCACCGCGAGCTGCACGTGGCGCTCGGCGGTGCGTGGGACGAAGAACTCGAGCCCTTCCGCCACGCCGGCGACGACGCGCCCGTGGTCTGGCTGCACAAGGTCGGCTGACCCACAGACTCAGGCGGTCGGAGGCGCGACTACCGAAGCTCGGTGCACAGTCCCGGGCAGCGGGAAAGCGAATCCCCGCCTGACACGACAAGACGCCCCCCGGTGGCTTCCCGGGGGGCGTCTTTCGTTCGATGCGACGTCGTGCGCGCGTCGACTGCGCGTCAGACGCTGGCGAACGCGGCGACCGCGTTGTGGCCGCCGAAGCCGAACGAGTTGCTGATCGCGAGGTGCGGACCGTCGCCGAGCGGAGTCGGGGCACCCGAGATCCGGAACGGCACCGCCGGGTCCTGCGTGCTGATGTTGATCGTGGGCGGCGCCACGCGATCGCGGAGCGCGAGCACGGTGAACATCGCCTCGAGCGCACCGGTGCCGCCGAGCAGGTGCCCGGTCGAGGCCTTGGTGGCCGAGACGGGGATGTCGTGGATGCGGTCGCCGAACACGGCCTTCAGCGCCTGGTACTCGTTCGGGTCGCCGACCGGGGTCGACGTCGAGTGGGCGTTGATGTGGGTGACGTCGTCGATCGACGCATCCGCCATCGCCAGCGCCATCTCGACCGCGCGCGCCGCACCGAGGCCCTCGGGGTCGTTCGCGGTGATGTGGTACGAATCCGCCGTGACGCCGCCGCCGACGATCGCTGCGTAGATCTTCGCGCCGCGAGCGCGGGCGTGCTCCTCGGTCTCGAGGATGAGCACCGCGGCACCCTCGCCCATGACGAATCCGTCGCGGTCGATGCTGCAGGGGCGCGATGCGGTTGCAGGGTCATCGTTGCGCCGCGAGAGGGCCTGCATCGACGAGAAGGACGCGATCGTGACGGGGTGGATCACCGACTCGGTGCCACCGGCGATCACGACGTCGGCGAGACCCGAGCGGATGTGCTCGACCGCGTTGACGAGCGACTCCGTGCTCGAGGCGCAGGCGCTCGCGACCGTTCGCGCATAGGCGCGTGCGTTGAAGTGCAGCGACAGGTTGCCCGCCGCGGCATTGGGCATGAGCATGGGCACGGTCATGGGCAGCACGCGACGCGGGCCCTTCTCGCGCAGGGTGTCCCAGCCGTCGAGCAGGGTCCAGAGGCCGCCGATGCCGGTGGCGAAGTCGACGCCCAGGCGCTCGGGGGCGACGTCGGGCTCGCCGGCATCCGCCCACGCCTCCATGGCCGCCACCATCGCGAACTGCGACGACGGGTCGAGCCGCTTGGCGAGCGGGCGTGCGAGGACGGTGTCGGGACGCACCTTCGCCTCGGCGGCGAAGGTGACGGGCAGGTCGTACTTCTCCACCCAGTCGTACTCGAGGGTGCGCGTGCCCGAGACGCCGTCGAGCAGGGCCGCCCAGCTCTCGGGGGCGGTGCCGCCCAGGGGGGTGGATGCTCCGATGCCGGTGACGACGATGCGGGGAGTGCTCATGCTGTGTGCTCCTCGTGTGGACGTGCCGGTGGGGGCCGAAGCCCCCACCGGAGGGACGTCACGCCTGGTTGGACGTGATGAAGGTGACCGCGTCGCCGACGGTCTTGAGGTTCTTGACCTCGTCGTCGGGGATGGTCACGCCGAACTTCTCTTCGGCGTTGACGACGATCGTCATCATCGAGATCGAGTCGATGTCGAGGTCGTCGGTGAACGACTTCTCGAGCGCGACCTCGTCGGCCGAGATGCCGGTCTCGTCGGTGATGAGCTCAGCGAGCCCGGCGAGGACCTCGTCGGTGGTGAATGCCATGGGTATCTCCTGTTTTTCTTCGGGGAATCACGGACCCGGGCGGGCCGGGTCTCAGTCTAGGGTCGAACGTTTGCGGCTCAGGGGAGCACGACCACCTGGGCGCCGAACACCAGGCCGGCGCCGAATCCGATCTGCAGGGCGAGACCGCCGCTGAGCTCGGGGTGCTCCTCCAGGAGGCGGTGGGTCGCGAGCGGGATGGATGCTGCCGAGGTGTTGCCGGTCGTCTCGATGTCGCGGCCGATGACCACCGACTCCGGGAGACCGAGCTGCTTGGCGAACTCGTCGATGATGCGCATGTTCGCCTGGTGGGGCACGAAGGCGGCGAGGTCGGATGCCTCGATGCCGGCGGCCTCGAGGGCCTGACGCGCGACCTTGACCATCTCCCAGACCGCCCAGCGGAAGACCGTCGGGCCCTCCTGACGCAGAGTGGGCCACGGTGCGGCGCCGTCGCGGAACTCGGTGAGCGTGAAGTTCATGCCCACGGCCTCGGACTTCGATCCGTCGGAGCCCCAGACGGTCGGGCCGATCCCCGGCGTGTCGCTCGGGCCGATCACGGCGGCGCCGGCGCCGTCGCCCAGCAGGAACGAGATGGACCGGTCGGCGGGGTCCACGATGTCGCTCAGCTTCTCGGCGCCGATCACGACCGCGTACTTCGCCGCACCGGCGCGGATGAGCGCATCGGCCTGGGCGACGCCGTACGCGAAGCCGGCGCAGGCGGCGTTGAGGTCGTATGCGGCCGCAGGGTTCGAGCCGACACGGTCGGCCACGATCGCCGAGACCGACGGTGACTGCTTGGGGTTGCTGATCGTCGCGACGATGACGGCGTCGATGTCGGATGCCGGGATTCCCGAGCGTTCGATCGCCTCGCGGGCGGCGTCGGTGGCGAGGTCGATCGCGTCGGTGTCGGCGACCGCGCGCATCCGCGTGATGATGCCGGTTCGCTGACGGATCCACTCGTCGCTCGAGTCGATCGGGCCGATGAGATCCTCGTTGGGCACGGCGACCTCACCGCGCGCGGCGCCGTACGCGTAGATGCGGGTGTGCGCCGCGCCGGTGGGCTGGACGAGGGTGGGGGTCATTCGCTTGTCTCCGCTCATGCGTCGGCCCCGACGAGAGCGCCGGCGGCCGGGAGGTCTTCGGGAGTCTTGACCGCGACGGCCGGGACTCCACGCAGCCCGCGCTTGGCGAGCCCCACGAGCGTACCCGCCGGCGAGAGCTCCACGATGCCGCTCACCCCGTGTTCGGCGAACGCCGCCATGCACAGGTCCCACCGCACCGGTGACGCGACCTGCGCCACGAGGAGGTCGCGGAACGCCGTGCCCGACGACACCACGGATCCGTCGCGGTTCGTCCAGACGGTGACGCGCGGGTCGGATGCCTCGACCTCGCCCGCAGCGGCGGCGAGCGTGTCGACCGCGGGAGCCATGTACCTGGTGTGGAAGGCACCTGCGACCTGGAGCGCGATGACCCGCGTGCCCGCGGGCGGTGCGGCGCTCAGCGCCTGCAGCGATTCGATCGATCCGGCGGCGACGATCTGCCCGCCGCCGTTGTGGTTCGCCGGGGTGAGGTCGAGCTCTTCGAGCCGAGCGATGACGGCGGACTCGTCGCCCCCGAGCACCGCGCTCATGCCGGTCACCTCGGCGGCTGCGGCCTCGGCCATCGCCCGTCCGCGGATGCCGACGAGACGCAGGGCGTCCTCCTCGGAGAGGATGCCCGCCGCCGCTGCGGCCGCGAACTCACCGACCGAGTGTCCGGCGACGCCGGTCACGCGCTCACGCGAGGGCAGGGCGTTCCACGACAGAAGGCTCGCCGCGACGATGAGGGGCTGGGCCACCTGCGTGTCGCGGATCCGGTCGGCGTCCCACTCGGTTCCGGCGGCGACGAGGTCGACCCCCGACCACTCCGAGTAGCGCGCGAGGCGCTCAGCGGCGCCGTCGAGCTCGAGCCAGGGGGAGAGGAACCCGGGGGACTGCGAGCCCTGTCCGGGGAAGACCGCGATCATCACCACTCCATCCTGCCAAGGATCGGCGGAGCGGATCTGGCGATCCTGTCACAAGAATCGGAGAAGCCTTTGTGCGCGGCGCACAGCGGGATCAGGGCCGCGGGCGGCGGGGAACCGAGGAGCGCCGGCGCGTCGCGTCTGTTCCGATGGAGCCGAGGATGAGCGCCGTCTGCAGGATCAGCGCCTCGCGCGGGCCCGTGGCATCCCACCCGATGACCTCGGACACCCGCTTGAGGCGGTAGCGCACGGTGTTGGGGTGCACGAAGAGCTCCCGCGCGGTCGCCTCGAGCGAGCGCCCGTTGTCGAGGTAGCTCCACAGCGTCGTCACGAGGTCCGCGCTGTGCGCCTGCAGCGGGCGGTAGATCCGCTCGACGAGCGTCTGCTTGGCGAGCGGATCGCCTGCCAGCGCGCGCTCGGGGAGCAGGTCGTCAGCCTCGACGGGTCGGGGCGCGTTCCGCCAGGCCCGGGCGACGGCGAACCCGGCGAGCGAGGCCCGCGCGCTCTGCCCGGCGTCGACCAGTGCCGGCACCGTCGGCCCGAGCACCAGGTGCCCGGGGCCGAAGCCCGGCTCGAGCCGACGCGCGATCTCGGTGAACGGCAGGTCGGCCGCGAGGTCCTCGGTGCGCGCGGGAGGCTCCGCCCGACCGAGGACGAGCACGAGGCGCGACCCCTGCACGCCGATGAGCACGTCGACGCCCAGCTTGCGGGAGGTGCGGCGCAGCTGATCGACGTCGAACTGCGCCGGCGTCGTGCCCACCAGCACCGCGACCTCGCCGTGACCGTGCCATCCGAGAGCGGCGATGCGACTGGGCAGCTCCTCGTCGGCCTCGCCCGTGAGGATCGAGTCGACGACGAGCGCCTCCAGTCGCGCGTCCCACAGGCCGCGGGCCTCGGCCGCGCGGGCGTAGACGTCTGCGGCCGCGAAGGCGACCTCGCGCGAGTAGAGCAGGATCGCCTCACGCAGGTGCTCGCCCTTGCCGGCGACCCGCTCCTCGGTCACCTCCACGGTGACGCGGATGAGCTGCAGCGTCTGTGTAAGGCTGACGCTGCGCAGCAGCTCCCGCGGCGCGGCCGCGAAGATGTCGGCCGCGATCCACGGAGTGGACTTCGGGTCCTCGTACCACTGGATGAACGAGGTGATGCCCGCCTGCGCGACGAGTCCGACGGCGGACCGTCGCGCAGGCGGCATCTCGGCGTACCAGGGGAGCGAGTCCTCCAGCCGCTTGATCGTGGCCGTCGCGAGGTCTCCCGAGATGCGTCGCAGCCACGCGAGCGTCTCGGTCTTGTCCATCGTCTGGGCCATCGGGGGTGTCAGCTCTCGCCGCCGGCGTTTCCGCTCGTACCGGCGGTCACGTCGTGCAGGCGGTACTTCTCGATCGCCTGAGCCGACAGAGCGCGGTCCACCTTGCCTTCGGCGGCCAGCGCCTGGAGCGTGCGCACCACGATCGACGGACCGTCGATCTTGAAGTAGCGGCGCGCTGCGGCGCGGGTGTCGCTGAAGCCGAAGCCGTCGGCACCGAGGGTCACGAACGAGTTCGGCACCCACGGCCGGATCTGGTCCTGCACGGCGTGCATGAAGTCGCTCACGGCGACCACGGGGCCCGCGGCATCCTTGAGCTTCTCGGTGATGTACGCGGTGCGCGGCTCTGCCTCGGGGTGGAGGAAGTTGTGCTCGTCGGCGGCGAGACCGTCGCGGCGCAGCTCGCCCCACGATGTGACCGACCAGATGTCGGCCTGAACGCCCCAGTCGTCGCGCAGGAGCTGCTGCGCCTCGAACGCCCACGGCACGCCGACGCCCGATGCGAGGATCTGGACCCGGGGGCCCTCGCCCTCAGCGGTCGACACCCGGTGGATGCCGCGCACGATGCCGTCGACGTCCACATCCGCGGGCTCGGCCGGCTGGACGAGCGGCTCGTTGTACACCGTCATGTAGTACATGACGTTGGGGTCGGGGTGGTTGCCGCCGTACATGCGCTCGATGCCCGAGCGGACGATGTGCGCGATCTCGTACCCGTACGCCGGGTCGTACGACAGCGTGGCCGGGTTCGTGGATGCGAGCAGCGGCGAGTGTCCGTCCGCGTGCTGCAGACCCTCACCGGTGAGCGTGGTGCGACCGGCGGTCGCGCCGATGATGAAGCCGCGGGCCATCTGGTCGCCCGCCGCCCACTGGGCGTCGCCGGTGCGCTGGAAGCCGAACATCGAGTAGAAGACGTAGACCGGGATGAGCGGCTCGCCGTGCGTCGAGTACGAGGTTCCGGTGGCCGTGAACGCCGCGACGGCGCCGGCCTCGTTGATCCCGACGTGAAGGATCTGGCCCTGCGGGCTCTCCTTGTAGGCGAGGAGCAGTTCGCGGTCGACCGACGTGTAGTTCTGGCCGTGCGGGTTGTAGATCTTCGCCGTCGGGAAGTAGGCGTCCATACCGAACGTGCGCGCCTCGTCGGGGATGATCGGCACGATCCGGTGGCCGAAGTCCTTCGAGCGGAGCAGGTCCTTCAGGAGTCGGACGAACGCCATGGTCGTGGCGATCTCCTGCGTGCCCGAGCCCTTCTTGGGGAGCGCGTACGCCTCATCGCCGGGCAGCTGCAGGCCGACGTGGTGCGTGCGGCGCTCGGGGAGGAATCCGCCGAGCGCGCGGCGACGCTCCAGCATGTACTGGATCGTCTCATCCTGAGCGCCGGGGTTGTAGTACGGCGGGGCGTAGGGGTTCTCCTCGAGCTGCGCGTCCGACACGGGGATGCGCATCGAGTCGCGGAAGTACTTGAGGTCCTGCAGGGTCATCTTCTTCATCTGGTGGGTCGCGTTGCGTCCCTCGAAGTGATGACCGAGGCCGTAGCCCTTGATCGTCTTGGCGAGGATCACGGTGGGCTGGCCCTTGTGCTCCATCGCCGCCTTGTACGCGCCGTACACCTTGCGGTAGTCGAGCCCGCCGCGGCGGAGCTTGCCCCAGATGTCGTCGTCGGACCAGTCCTTCACCAGCGCGGCCGTGCGCTCGTCGCGCCCGAAGAAGTGCTCGCGGATGAAGGCGCCGTCCTCGGCGCGGTAGGTCTGGAAATCGCCGTCGGGCGTCGTGTTCATGAGGTGCACGAGCGCGCCGTCGGTGTCCTTGGCCAGCAGCTCGTCCCAGCCGGAGCCCCAGACGACCTTGATGACGTTCCATCCGGCGCCGCGGAAGTAGCTCTCGAGCTCCTGGATGATCTTGCCGTTGCCGCGGACCGGGCCGTCGAGGCGCTGCAGGTTGCAGTTGACGACGAAGGTGAGGTTGTCGAGGCCCTCGTTCGCCGCGACCTGCAGCTGGCCGCGGCTCTCGACCTCGTCCATCTCGCCGTCGCCGAGGAACGCCCACACGTGGGAGTTCGAGAGGTCCTTGATGCCGCGGTTCGTGAGGTACTTGTTGGTCATCGCCTGGTAGATGGCGTTGATCGGGCCGAGACCCATCGAGACCGTCGGGAACTGCCAGTACTCCGGCATGAGGCGCGGGTGCGGGTACGAGGGCAGCGCGTTCGGGGCCTTCGACTTCTCCTGGCGGAAGCCGTCGAGCTGCTCCTCCGACAGGCGTCCTTCGAGGAAGGAGCGCGCGTAGATGCCGGGGGAGGCGTGACCCTGGATGAACACCTGGTCGCCGCCGTTGGGGTCGTCGAGCCCGCGGAAGAAGTGGTTGAAGCCCACTTCGTACAGCGACGCCGACGAGGCGTACGTGGAGATGTGGCCGCCCACGCCGATGCCGGGGCGCTGCGCGCGGTGCACCGTGAGCGCGGCGTTCCAGCGGATCCACCGGCGGTAGCGGCGCTCGAGCTCCTCGTCGCCCGGGAAGGCGGGCTCCGCGTCGGGCGAGATGGTGTTGATGTAGTCCGTGGTGGGCACCTGCGGGACGTTCAGCTGCAACTCGTGGGAGGTCTGCAGCAGGCTCAGCATGATCTCGCGTCCGCGCCCGTGGCCCCGCGACTGCACGAGCTGCTGGAGGGACTCCTGCCACTCGGCGGTCTCTTCGGGATCACTGTCGAGGGGGTCCTGCGAATACGGATCCTGATCGTTGACAGTCACAGAAGACCTTTCGTCGTCTGGCAGATCGTGCCAGGGAATCGCTGTCGGCGCCCGGTGGGCTTTGTCCGCCGCACACAATGCACCGTGTGCCAGCCTACAGATTCGCGGGACCGCCGGATGCCGCTCGCGCCGACGGATGCCCGCACCGGGTTTGCTCCTAGACTGAAGGGGTCAGGGCCTTTAGCTCAGCTGGTAGAGCGCCACGTTTACACCGTGGATGTCGTCGGTTCGATCCCGGCAGGGCCCACCGCATAGCCGCCGTCCCGTCGGGGTAGGTTTGATCCGTGAACGCCAGCCCTGCAGACCAGAGCCGCCTCGTCGAGGTCGCCGCTCTCGACGCCCGCATCCGCAACGCGGACAACGCCCGCAAGAACCCGCCGCAGGCCGCGCGTGTGAGGGAGCTGATCGCGGCCCGGCAGGAGCTCTCGCAGGAGCTGACGACCCGCCTCGGTGCGCGCGACGACCTCCGCACCGAGCTGTCGCGCCTCGAGTCCGATGTGGCCGTCGTCGACGCCCGCACGGCACGCGACGCCGGACGCCTGGCCGCATCCACCAACCCGAAGGAGGCGCAGAGCCTCGAGAGCGAGCTGGCCGCCCTCGCGCGGCGCAAGAGCGACCTCGAAGACACCGAGCTCGAGCTCATGGAGCGCATCGAGACGGCGGACGCTGCGGTGGCGGAGCAGGAGGCGCTCATCGCGAAGACCAACGGCGAGGGTGCGGAGCTGAGCGCCGAGGCGAAGCGCATCGTGGCCGAAGCGACCGCGGCCGTCGACGCGGCCACGCGGGACCGCGCAGCCGTCGCATCGGCGCTGCCCGCCGAACTGCTGGCGATGTACGACCGGCTCGCTCAGCGCAGCGCCGGCGCCGCGTTCCTGCGGCGCGGCACGTGCGAAGGATGCCGCATGGTGCTCTCCGGCACAGACCTGCAGATGCTCCGGCGCACCGAGGACGAGGTCATCGTGAACTGCCCGGAGTGCGGATGCATCCTGGTCCGGGACGGCGAGTCCGGACTGTGAACGTCGCGGGCGTCCGTCATGGACGTCACTGACACCGCAAGCTGGGTCGTCCTCGGCCGATCGGCCGGCGATGCCGTCGCGGTGCACCTCGACGCCGACGGCGCGGAGGTGCGGCGTGAGCGCATCGCCCTGACGGCGCTCCCCGGCCGGGTGCGTGAGATCGAGGCGAGCGCCGCGCCCCGCTGGGTCTGGGGAGACACCCCCGGTTGGTACGAGCCGCTCCTCGCCGCAGGGGTGCGTGTCGCCCGATGCCATGACCTGCGCCTGGCCCACGCCATCCTCCGGTGGGCGGCCTCGGTCGACTCGGCCGCCGAGGTGCGGCGATCCACCGCATGGGATGCTGCGCCGGCTGTCGAGTCGGGCCCGGCCACCGCGACGCTGTTCGATCTCGACGACGAAGCGTCGGCGGATGGTCCGCCGAGCGACATCGCCGCGGCGGAGTCCGAATTCGTCCGCCAGCGCGACGCCGTGGCCTCGAGCACCGAGCCGTCGCGGCTCCGCCTCCTCCTTGCCGCAGAGTCCGCCGGCGCGCTCATCGCGAGCGAGATGCGCGCCGCGGGCCTGCCCTGGGACGCAGCCGAGCACGACCGCATCCTCACCCGCACGCTCGGTGAGCGCTCCGCCGGCGGAACGCCCGCGCACGTGGCGGCAGCGGCCGCACGCGTCCGGGCGGCGCTGGGCGATCCGTCACTGAGCATCGATTCGCAGCCGAAGCTGCTGCGTGCGCTTCACCGCGCGGGCGTCCTGGTCGAGTCCACCAGCAGGTGGGAGCTCGCCGAGCAGCGGCATCCGGTGATCGAGCCGCTCCTCGAGTACAAGAAGCTCGCCCGGCTGCAGTCGGCGAACGGCTGGGCGTGGCTCGCGGAATGGGTGCACGATGGACGCTTCCGCCCCGTCTACGTGCCGGGCGGTGTCGTGACCGGCCGCTGGGCGTCGTCGGGCGGCGGCGCGCTCCAGCTGCCGCGACAACTGCGCGCGGCGGTGCGCGCCGACGAGGGGTGGACGCTCGTCGTCGCCGACGTCGCACAGCTCGAGCCGCGGGTGCTCGCCGCGATGTCGTCGGATTCCGCGCTGGTCGCTGCGGCGCGCGGCCGCGACCTCTACGCCGGCATCGTCGAGGGCGGTGCGATCGCCGATCGCGCGGATGCGAAGATCGCCATGCTCGGCGCGATGTACGGCGCCACGAGCGGTCAGAGCGGTCGCCTGGTGCCCCGGCTGCGCCGCGCCTACCCGCGCGCGATGGGGCTCGTCGACGAGGCTGCCCGGATCGGCGAAGACGGGGGAGTGGTATCGACCTGGCTGGGCCGCTCGTCACCCCCGCCGTCCGACGGGTGGCGCGAGATGCAGTCGCGCGCGTCGCAGGTCGAGACGACGAGCGCCGATGTCGACCGCGCGCGGCGCCATGCCCGCGATCGCGGCCGGTTCACGCGCAACTTCGTGGTGCAGGGCACCGCTGCCGAGTGGGCGCTGTGCTGGCTGGCAGAGCTGCGCACGCGGCTCGCCGCCCTGCCGCCGGTCTCGGCCTCACCCGCCGTGCACTCCGGGCCGGCGTTCGCGCGGCATCCTCACGTCGCGTTCTTCCTCCACGACGAGGTCATCGTGCACACCCCGCGCGAGCATGCGGATGCGGCAGCTCGTGCCGTGACGGATGCGGCGGCTCAGGCGGCACGCATCCTGTTCGGTGACTTCCCCATCGACTTCCCGCTCGACATCCGCATCGACGCCACCGCCTCGAAAGGCTGAGCGGTCACCCGCAGGTCGGGGAGAGCGCCTCGTACTGCGCGTCGCCGAACAGTGGGGTGTGCAGGACGTGGAGGTCGTCGGACGCCGCCTCGTGCACGAAGCGGAACTCCGCGTGCAGGGTCTCTCCGGGCGAGACCGTCATCCGAGCGGCGCTCGACGGGAAGCCGTTGTCCTCCACGTCCGTCGAGACGACCCGCTCCCCGTCGACCGTGACCCCGCCCGCGAACGCGTCAGCGGGCCCCGCGACCGTCACGTTGGTCGCGATGTCGCCGATGGGCACGCCGACGATGCCACCGCCGGTGATCCACCACGGGAGTTCGGCGGCCATCTCGGGAGTCACTCTGCTGCCCAGATCCACGCCGATCACGGTTTCGATGAGCCCGTCGGATCGGCACGAGATCGTGCCTGCCGAGAAGGTCACATCGAGGAGCGACCCCATCTTCCCCGCAGTCGCATCGTTGAGGTAGACGGCGAAGGAGTTGTCGCCCGCCTGCGCATGGCGCGACACCGGACCGCCGAGCGGGCCGTCGTCCAGCGAGTCCTGCTCATCAGCGATCGCGCTCCACGCCGAGATGCGCCCCTCCTCGATCGGCCCCAGCAGCACCTGCATCCACGTCATGACGTCCACGGGCGTGGACAGCACATGCTCGACGATCCGCCCCGTCAGCTCCCGCTGATAGGCCGTCTGCTCTTCGACGTCGTACGTCAGGTAGGGCTCGATGAGAAGTCTCTCGACGGCGTTGTCGGTGGTCAGCTGCGAACCGTCGTCGAGGGTCACCGGACCGGTCGCGGCGAGCAGCGCCGCGATCACGGTGGGGTCGATGCTCACGACCGCATCAGGGACCTCGTCGGAGACCGTCGACCACCACTCCCGCGCGAGGTCGGCGGTGAGGGCGAAGTCCGGCGTCATCGAGGTGTTCTGCACATACGTGCCGACCGTCTCGCCGTACAGCTCGACCGTGCTCTCGGGGACGGGCAGGATCGGTTCGACCGTCGGCTGGAACCTGCTCGAGTCGACGAGTTCTCCCATGGCGATGTCTCCGGCGTCGGCGTGGAGCAGCGCGAACGTGCCGGTGATGCCCCCGCCGGTGCGGAGCTCGGCGTTGTTCTGGAGCATGAGCAGGATCGACCGCGGTCCATCCTCGCCGAGCATCCCGGGCAGCACCGACACCGCGCTCGCGGCTGTGCCTGCCACCGGAGCGGCGTCGCCCACGATCCTCGTCAGTTCGGAGAATCCCGAACGCAGCTGCGGGATCAGCATCTCCGGATCGACGTCCGCCATGTCGGTCTGCCCGCGCTCGAGCGCGTCTGCGAGGGAGACCACCGGACCACCGATCGAACGGAGGAGTCCGACGTCGAGACCCTCGGACGTCATCGCTTCCGCGGCAGCGAGTGTCGTGAGCAGCTCCGACGCGGGTTGCGCCACCTCATCCAGCGTGCGGGAGGTGAGCCGGACCGCCGTCAGGTTCACGCCGACGCCCGGGATCCACTCGGCGACACGCCAGACCGGGTCGCTGGTGAGGCCCGCCGCCCGCGCGGAGCCGTCGGCCAGCTCATCGACAGACGAGCGGAGCGCCGCGATGTCGCCGATCTCGGCGGCGCCGCGCACCTGCCCGGCGACCGGGAGAAGCCTCTCCAGTTCGTCCTTCACCATCAGCCCGCGGATGCCTACCCAGGCGGCCGCGGCGACTAGGGCGAGCACGACTCCGCCGATGACGAGCCAGATCGTGAGACGTCGCGACCGGCGAGGCGCTGCCGCCTCGCCGTCGGCGACGCTCACCGCTGCGCGCGTCGCCGACGAGCGAGGATCACGCCGGCGCCCGCGAGGGCGAGGACACCACCCACGGCGGCGACGGGAAGCATGCTCGCGCTGAGTCCCGTCGCGGGCAGGTTGCCCTCGGGGTCCTCACCCGGGTCGCGCGGGCCGGTCACACACACCGGCGTCGCGGGCGGGTACGAGAGCGCAACGTCGAGCTCGGGGTTGACCTCGATCCGAGCGTCGATGCTGCCGCGGGTCCACGCGAAGTTGCCGTCGGTCTCGACCCACTGGCCGTTCTCGAACGCCCACCCGGGCCAGCCCGTCGGATTGCCCTGAGCGTCGACCGAAGCACCCGGCCAGAGGATGCGCCCGCTGAGCTCGCCGTCGACGAGCTCACCGAGGTCGATGGTCGTCGTGTTGGCCGAGTTGGTCGTATCCGTGAGGATGAGGCGCGCGAAGTTGCCGGTCGACTGGTCGTCGGGATCGGTCATCTCCACGGCGTACGAGATCCATGGGACATCGCCGTCGCACTCGCCGACGGCGGTCGACCCCGCGAGCGTCGGATCGGTGGGTTCGTCCGGCGTGTAGCCGGAGTCCGTGTCGTCCATCGGGACGAGCGCCGTCGCGGATGCCACGGGAGCGAACAGGATCACAGCGGCGGCAGCAGCGGCCGCGAACAGAGTCTTGCGCATTGCGAATCAGCCTCCCCAAAGGCTCTCAAGGCGCACACTCGACCCCCATCGGTGCGCGTGGATTACAGGATACCCCGTGAAGCCGACTCGGGCGAGGGCGGCACGGCGAGATTGCAGATTCGCAGGCTAGCATGAACCACGCGAATGGGTCGGCTGGACGGTCGCGTCGCGGGATACCGCGCCGAGGAACGTCCGGGCTCCACAGGGCAGGGCGGTGGGTAACACCCACCCGGAGTGATCCGCGAGACAGTGCCACAGAGAGCAGACCGCCGCAGCCTCGGCCGCGGTAAGGGTGAAAGGGTGGTGTAAGAGACCACCGGGGTCGTGGTGACACGACCCGCACGGTAAACCTCGCCCGGAGCAAGGCCAGACAGAGGATGCTGACGCGGCTCGCCGAGTCCTCGGGTAGGCCGCTGGAGCGGCACGGCAACGTGTCGCCGAGAGAGATGACCGTCCACGGGGCACTCGCCCCCGGACAGAACCCGGCGTACAGGCCGGCCCATTCGCCCTCTCGGAACCGACGTAGGCGTCAGCCGAGCGCGAGCGCGGCGGCGCCGATGATGCCGGCGTTGTTGCGGTGCACCGCCGGGACGATCGGAGTCTTCAGATCGAGCAGCGGCAGGAACTGGTCGGCGTGCTTGGAGACGCCTCCGCCGACGATGAACAGATCCGGGCTGAAGAGGAACTCGATGTGGCCGTAGTACCACTGCAGCCGCTTCGCCCAGTGCTTCCAGTCCAGACCCTCGCGCTCCATCGCCGAGTAGGCGGCGTAGGCCTCGGCATCCTTGCCGTGCTTGGCCCGCTGCACGTGACCGAGCTCCGAATTGGGGATCACGACGCCGTCGTAGATCAGCGCGGAGCCGATCCCCGTGCCGAGGGTCGTGAGGATCGTGAGTCCTGACTTCCCCTTCGCGGCGCCGTAGCGCAGCTCGGCCACACCCGCGACATCCGCATCGTTGGCGAAGTGGATGTCGCGACCGAGGCCGTCCTCGAAGAAGCGCTCGGCCCCGAAGCCGATCCACTTGTCGGAGACGTTGGCTGCGGAGAGGGTCCGCCCGCCCTTCACGATCGCGGGGAAGGCGACCCCGAGCGGGATCGGCTCATCCGCCACGCCGAGCGTGGTGAGCACCTCGGTGACGGCTGCGAGCACGTCCTTCGGCTCGGCGCCGGGGGGCGTCGCGACCTTGACCCGGTCGCTCGCAAGCACTCCCTGTTCGAGATCGACGATCCCGGCCTTGATCCCGGTGCCCCCGATGTCCACTCCGACTGCGCGCGTCGCCTCAGCTGCCATGCCGTCACTCTATCGATCGCCGGCGCGCCCCCGGGGGAGCCTCGCTAGGATCGAGGCCAGAGCGAGGAGCGGCGATGACCCACGACAGCGAGAAGTACTGGTACAACCTCCGCACCGGAGCCGTGGAGAAGGGGTTCGAGTCGCCGTCGGTCGACCGCGCCGGCCCGTTCGACACCCCGGAAGAGGCGGCTGCCGCCCCGCAGCGGATGAAGGAGCGCTCACGCGCGTGGGCCGAGGACGACGCCCGAGACGACTCCTGGGGCACGGATGTGTCGGGCGGGACGCCTGGCTCGCACTAGTCTGGCAAGGGCTGGGACGCGCCCTTGGCGCGCGACCGGCACCGACGTCGGAGTGGCACCGGAGAGGATGCGATGGACAAGCAGCGGGACTTCGTTCTGAGGACGATCGAGGAGCGCGGCGTGAAGTTCGTGCGCCTCTGGTTCACCGACGTGATCGGCACGCTCAAGTCGGTCGCCATCGCACCCGCCGAGGTCGAGGGCGCGTTCGGCGAAGGCCTGGGCTTCGACGGCTCGGCGATCGAAGGCCTCACGCGCTCCTACGAGTCGGACCTGTTGGCTCACCCCGACCCCACCACGTTCCAGATCCTGCCGTGGCGCGGAGAGATCGACCCGACTGCGCGGATGTTCTGCGACATCACGACTCCTGACGGACAGCCGGCGGTCGCCGACCCCCGTCACGTCCTCAAGCGCTCCCTCGCGAAGGCCGCCGATGCGGGGTTCACGTTCTACACGCATCCCGAGATCGAGTTCTACCTGCTCAAGTCTTCGTCGTTCGGTCCGGACGGCCCGGAGCCCGTCGACTCGGCCGGATACTTCGACAACGTCCCCGGCGGCACGGCGCACGACTTCCGCCGACGGTCGGTGCGGATGCTCGAAGACCTCGGCATCTCCGTGGAGTTCAGCCACCACGAGGGCGGCCCCGGGCAGAACGAGATCGATCTGCGGTACGCCGACGCCCTGGCGACGGCCGACAACATCATGACTTTCCGCACCGTCATCAAAGAGGTGGCGATCGAGCAGGGCGTCTACGCCACCTTCATGCCGAAGCCGATGACCGGCAAGCCCGGCAGCGGCATGCACACCCACATGTCGCTGTTCGAGGGCGACGTGAACGCCTTCTACGAGGAGGGCGCCCAGTACCAGCTCTCCAAGGTCGGCCGCCACTTCATCGCGGGCCTCCTGCGGCACGCGAACGAGATGTCGGCGGTGACCAACCAGTTCGTCAACTCGTACAAGCGCATGTGGGGCGGCGACGAGGCCCCGAGCTTCAACTGCTGGGGCCACAACAACCGCTCTGCGCTCGTGCGCGTGCCCATGTACAAGCCGAACAAGGGGCAGTCCTCGCGGGTCGAATACCGCGGCCTCGATTCCGCTGCGAACCCCTACCTCGCCTACGCCCTGCTGCTCGCAGCCGGCCTCAAGGGCATCGAGGAGGAGTACGAGCTTCCGCTCGAGGCAGAGGACAACGTGTGGTCGCTCACCGACGCGGAGCGTCGCGCGCTCGGCTACGCCCCGCTCCCGGCGAGCCTCGACCACGCGCTCGAGTTCATGGAGGAGTCCGAACTCGTCGCCGAGACCCTCGGCGAGCAGGTGTTCAACTACGTCCTCCTGAACAAGCGCCGCGAGTGGCAGGAGTACCGTTCGCAGGTCACGGACTACGAGCTGAAGAGCAACCTCGAGATGCTCTGATCGGGTCTGCGCATGTCCGCACCCGAACGCTCCGCCTCCCTGACCCGCCTGGCACGCCTGGGCTTCGGCGACCTCGCCGTGGTCGCCGACCTCCTCGATGAGATCAAGCGCGACGGCGGCATCGAGGCCGACGTCCTGCTCGACGGTGTCGCCGAGGCGGCTGATCCGGATGCCGCCCTCGGCGCCGTCGCGCGCATCGCGCGGCGCGACCCGGTCGCGCTCCGCGCCATCGCAGCGCTCCCGCAGGGGCGCCGCGTGCTGTGGGCGCTGCTGGGCGCATCGACGGGGTTCGCCGACTTCTTCCTCCGACACCCGGAGGAGCTCGCGCCGATCGCGGGTGGCGGCGTCGCCCTTCCGTCCGAGGCCGAGATGCGCGCCTCCCTCCTCGAATCCGTCGGCGCCGAAGAGGGCTTCGCATCCGACGGATCGGAGAGTGCGTGGGTCGCGCTGCGCGTGCGCTACCGGCGCCAGCTGGCGCTGATCGCGGCGTACGATCTGCTGCACGCGTCACCGGTCGACGCAGTGGCCGACGTCGCCGCGCGCCTCGCCGACGCCGCCGGGGCGGCTCTGGAGGCATCCCTGGCCGTCGCCCGCACCCGGGTGTCGGGCGGTGCCGCCGGCGCCGGGCTCTTTCCGCGTGACCAGGTCGCCGGTGCGCACCTCGCGATCATCGGGATGGGCAAGACCGGGGCACGCGAACTCAACTACGTCAGCGACGTCGACGTGATCTTCGTCGCGGGCGCCGCTCCGGCTCTCATCGACGACATCGGAGAGAGTCGGGTCGTCGACATCGCAACGCGGCTGGCGGTGCAGACGATGCGCGGCATCTCAGGCGTCGAGATCGAGCCTCCCCTCTGGGAGGTCGACGCCAATCTGCGCCCGGAGGGCAAGCAGGGCGCCCTGGTCCGCACGCTCGACTCGCACCTGGCCTACTACGAGCGGTGGGCGAAGAGCTGGGAGTTCCAGGCCCTGCTCAAGGCGCGGCCGATCGCCGGTGACACTGCACTGGGGGAGGCGTACGTCGCGGCGGTGCAGCCGAAGGTGTGGACGAGCGCGGCCCGCGAGAACTTCGTCGACAGCGTCCAGCGCATGCGCGAGAGGGTGACCGAGCACATCCCTGCGGAGGACGTCCCGTACCAGCTCAAGCTCGGCCCGGGCGGCATCCGCGACATCGAGTTCACGGTGCAGCTGCTGCAGCTCGTGCATGGGCTCTCCGACGACCGCATCCGTCAGCGCGGAACGCTTGCCGCGCTGGACTCGCTCGTCGACCAGGGGTACATCGGCCGCAGCGACGCCGCCGTCTTCGCGCGCGACTATCGGGTGCTGAGGCTCCTCGAGCACCGGGTGCAGCTGCGGCACCTGCGCCGCACCCACCTCATGCCCTCTCGGCCCGAGGAGCTGCGCGTGCTGGCGCGTGCGACGCTGCTCGCCGACACGGGCGAGCAGATCTGGCAGGTGTGGGAGTCGGTCAAGCGCGAGGTCCGCGAGATCCACGTGCGCCTGTTCTACCGCCCGCTACTCTCCGCGGTCGCTGCGCTGCCCGCCGAGGAGCGTGCGCTCTCGACCGAACAGGCGCACGACCGGCTCGCGGCCATCGGATTCCGCGATCCTGCCGGCGCCCTCCGGCACATCGCTGCGCTGACGAGCGGCCTCAGCCGCAAAGCGACAATCCAGCGTCATCTCATGCCGGTGATGATCCGCTGGTTCGCCGACGGGGTCGACCCCGACTACGGCCTGCTCGCGTTCCGCCGCCTGAGCGAGCGCCTCGGCGACACGCACTGGTTCCTGCGGATGCTGCGCGACTCGTCGGGCGCCGCGGAGAGCCTCACCCACGTGCTCTCGGGCTCCCGCTATGCGGGGGAGCTGATGGAGTGGATCCCCGAGTCCGCCGCCTGGCTGGACGACTCCGACCTCGTGCGCCCGCGGTCGGGAGTCGCCCTGCAGGAGGAGGCTCGCGCCATCCAGACCCGGCATGCGACGGTGACCGACGCCATGCGTGCGGTGCGGGCTCTGCGCCGTCGTGAGCTGCTGCGCACCGCCATGGCCGCCCTCGTGGGCACCCTCACCATCGAAGAGCTCGCGGAGGCGCTCACGACCATCACCGACGTCACCATCCAGGCGACACTGCGGGCCGTGCGCCGCGAGGTCGTCCCTCCGGAGGACGACGCCATCGACTTCTCGGTGATCGGGATGGGCAGGTTCGGCGGCCGTGAACTGGGTTTCGGTTCGGATGCCGACGTCCTGTACGTCTACCGTGCGAACGGCGTCGCCCCGCAGCGGGCGCACGAACTCGCGACGAAGCTCGTGGCCGAACTGCGAAAGCACAGCGAGGACCATCGCGTGCCCCTCGACCTCGACGCCGATCTGCGTCCCGAGGGTCGCAACGGTCCCATCGCGCGTTCGCTCGAGTCGTACGCCGAGTATTACCGCCGATGGTCGCTCTCGTGGGAGGCGCAGGCCCTGTTGCGGGCTCGCGGAGTCGCCGGCAGCACCAAGCTCATCGGCGCCTTCATGGAGCTCGCCGACGAGGTGCGCTACCCCGCCGCGGCCGACCCGCAGGGTCTGCGCGAGATCAAGCGGATCAAGGCTCGCGTCGAGAACGAGCGGCTTCCGCAGGGCGTCGACCCGTCACGCCACCTCAAGCTCGGCCCGGGTTCGCTCAGTGACGTCGAGTGGCTCGTGCAGCTGATCCAGCTGCAGCACGCGCACCGGGTGCCCGAACTGCGCACCACCTCGACGATCGGGGCCCTCCGCGCGGCAGAGGCTGCCGGGCTCGTCTCGACCGCCGCGACGGAGCGCCTTGCCGAGGCGTGGCGCCTGGCGAGCCGGCTCCGTTCGGCCAACACGCTCCTGTCGGGACAGACCAGCGACGTGCTGCCCGCCGACCGCCAGCGCCTCGACGGCATCGGGCGTCTGCTCGAGTATCCGCCGCGATCGGCCACGCAGGTCGAAGAGGACTACTTCGGCACGACGCGTCGCGCACGGCGCGTGTTCGAGAAGCTCTTCTACGGCTGACCCGTCGCGCGGCGTGCTGCCGCGACGGCATCCTCGACGACAAGACGACAGAACGGCCCCGGGATCGCTCCCGGGGCCGTTCTGCTGCTGGAACCAGTCTCAGACGCCGAAGTACAGCTCGAACTCGAACGGGTGAGGACGCGCCGCGAGCGGCTTGATCTCGTTCTCGATCTTGTACTCGATCCACGTCTCGATGAGCTCGGGCGTGAACACGTTGCCCGCGAGCAGGAACTCGTGGTCGGCGCGCAGCGCCTCGAGCGAGTCGAGGAGCGAGTTGGGCACCTGAGGGATGTTCTTGGCCTCCTCGGGCGGCAGCTCGTAGAGGTCCTTGTCGACCGGCTCGTGCGGCTCGATGCGGTTCTTGATGCCGTCGAGGCCGGCCATCATCTGCGCGGCGAATGCGAGGTACGGGTTGCCCGAGGCGTCGGGAGCGCGGAACTCGATGCGCTTCGCCTTGGGGTTCGAACCGGTGATCGGGATGCGGATGGCAGCCGAGCGGTTGCCGGCCGAGTAGACCAGGTTGACCGGAGCCTCGTAGCCCTTGACCAGGCGCTTGTAGGAGTTCAGCGTCGGGTTGGTGAACGCGAGCACCGCGGGGGCGTGCGCGAGCAGGCCGCCGATGTACCAACGTGCGGTGTCGCTCAGACCGCCGTAGCCCTTCTCGTCGTAGAAGAGCGGTTCGCCGTCGAGCCACAGCGACTGGTGGGTGTGCATGCCCGAGCCGTTGTCTCCGAAGAGCGGCTTGGGCATGAAGGTCGCGACCTTGCCCCACTGCTCGGCGGTGTTCTTGACGATGTACTTGAACTTCAGGATGTCGTCGGCCGCGTGCACCATCGTGTCGAAGCGGTAGTTGATCTCCTGCTGACCGCCCGTGCCCACCTCGTGGTGAGCGCGCTCGAGGATCAGACCCGCCTCGATGAGCTTCAGGCTGATGTCATCGCGCAGGTCGGCCGTCTTGTCGACGGGCGAGACCGGGAAGTAGCCGCCCTTGTAGGGGGTCTTGTTGGCGAGGTTGCCGCCCTCTTCGGCGCGGGCCGTGTTCCAGGCGCCCTCTTCGGAGTCGACCGAGTAGAAGCTGGAGTTCTGCTTCACTTCGTAGCGGACGTCGTCGAAGATGTAGAACTCCGCCTCGGGCGCGAAGAACGCGGTGTCGGCGATGCCGGTGGAGGCGAGGTACTTCTCCGCCTTCTTGGCGACCTGACGCGGGTCCTTGGCGTAGATCTCGCCGTTGCGCGGGTTGTAGATGTCGAAGATCATCACCAGCGTCTTGGCCTCGCGGAACTGGTCGAGGTACGCCGTCGACACGTCCGGGATGAGCTGCATGTCCGACTCGTGGATGTTCGCGAACCCTCGGATCGAGGAGCCGTCGAACAGCTGGCCGACCGTGAAGAACTCTTCATCGACGGTCGAGGCCGGAATGTTGAAGTGCTGCTGCACGCCAGGAAGGTCCGTGAAACGGATGTCGAGGAACTTGACGTCCTCGTCCTTGATGAACTTCAGCACCTCGGATGAATCTTTGAACATGAAGACTCCAGAGGTAGGGCATCGGGATGGCCGCGCGAACGCGGGCTTGACCTGCACGGTATCGGGAGGGGATTGCCCGCCAGTGACACCTATGTTTCCGGCATGTTACACGGCCCTGGTTACGCTGGAACCGTGACGCATGATGCCCCCGACCACCCCGGCGAACGACTCGGACTGCCGCGGGAGGGGAGCGGCTCGATCGCTCGCATCGGCCGGCGCATCGGTGCGCTCTTCGTCGACTACGGCGCGGCCTATCTGATCTCGGGCTTCTTCGGCTGGGATCCGATGGCGATCCTCGCGATCTTCGCCGCGATCCAGATCGTCTTCATCCCGACGCTGCAGGGCAGCCCGGGGCACCGCATCTTCGGACTGCGGCTCGTGAGGGTCGACGGGGCCTGGGTGGGCCTGTGGCGCCCGGTCGTCCGCACAGCGCTTCTCGTGGTCGTCATCCCGGCGGTCATCTGGGACGCCGATCAGCGCGGACTCCACGACAAGGCCGCCGGAACGGTGCTGCTGCGCGCCTGAGCGGGCGCAGCAGCACGGCATCCGTCAGCGCGGGCGGGGGGCCCGCGCCTTGGTGGGGTCGACGCCCTTGGGGATCGGAAGCGACGTCACCGACTGCGAGACCGAGTCGATGCGCTTGATGACGGCGGCCATGGTGGTGCGGTCGATCGACTTCGGCAGCGACTTGATCGTCGGGGCGAGCTTGGCGATCGTCACCTCGTCGTCGCCGTGACCGACGTACAGAACTGTGACCGGCACGCCGGACGCGACGCGCTGGACCTTCATCTTCTCGTCGTTGATGAGCCGCGTCAGCCGTCCGCGGGCGCCCTCGCCGACGATCACGACACCGCCGCGGCCGACCGCACGGTACACGGCCTCCTGCGTCTTGGGGTTGATTCCCACCGGCATCTCGCTCGACTGCCACTTGCGGCCGAGCGAGGTCGACATCACGTGCCCGGTCGCACCGGGCATGCCGTCGATGCGGCGGTACATCGCGTTCGTCGACAGACGCGTCATCGTCATGAGCGACGCGAGCACACCGAGCATGAGGCCGGTGATTCCCCAGAGGATGACGCTCCACACCGCTGCGGGCGGGATGAACAGGCCGGCCGACACACCTGCGGCGACGCCGAGCAGCAGCACACCCGCGAGGAGGAACGGCAGCCACCGGAATTCCTTCTGCGTGAAGGTGTAGAGGGTGCGAAGCTGCGAGAAGAAGCCGGGGCGCTTCTCCGGCACGGTACTGCGTGAAGACATGGCCAACAGCCTACCTTCCGCCGCCCGTCCGTTCCTCCACAGGACCGCACGCGGGCCGCGACTCCCCAGGGGCTCGAGCGGGCGCTCGGCGCCGATTCGGGCGGTGCGATCGTGGCGGGGTGGATGAGCGATCCGATCTCCTGCACGGCGTCTACCGGCCCGTGCGGCGCATCGTGGCCGGGGAGGCGCCGTGGCCGGGTCTGCTGGTGTGGCTGCCCTCGGGCGGAGGGCGGATCCTCGTCGACTGCGGCGTTCTCCCGCCCGGCTGGCCGGGATGGGATGCCGCGCCCGGCGGACACCTCCTTTCGGCGGACGACGTCTCCCGAGAGGGCACGGGGCACTGTGCGGTCATGTCCGTGTGTGTGGAACGCGTCTCGGACTTCCTGGAGCGCCGGCGACGCGCGCGCGTGTCCCTCACCGATGGCGAGGCGGTCACCCTGGCGATCAGCATGGTGCGCGCCGTCGACGACTGCCGCGGCATCGAGAACCCGCATGGCCAGTGGTGGCTCACCGACGACGGGCGCCCGGTGTTCGCGCTCGGCGCCGGCGACGCACCGCTGCGCGACGCGTGCGTCTCGCTCACCGCGGCCGGGGAGGGCGGGGGAGTCGTCGCCCGGGTGTGGGACGTCGTGCGGTCCCTCCTGAGCGAGCCACGGCTCGCCGACGCGGATCTCGACGCCGCCGAGGCGGAGATCTTCGCGCTCTGCGAGCCCGCACAGCTCGCGACCATCGTCCCGGGCTCACCGGTGCCCGCGTCCGATCACGCGAACTCGCGGGGCGCGGTGGTCGAGGACACCGCGCCCGACACGCTGATGGCCCGTCTGCTGAGACACGTCGACGCAGACCTCGCCGACGCGGTGTCGAAGGCGATGCACGACGCGTGGCGGCGCCTCCGCAGGACGCGAGCTCCGCGACGCGCGCCACTGATGCTCGGAGCCGCGGCTGCCGCCGTCGTGCTCGTCGGTGGCCTGCTCTGGCCCACCGGCGACGGTTCCACCGACACCGAGGCGGTGGCCGCATCCGCGGGGAACGCAGCGGGTTCCACCACGACACCCACCGCGATGCCGTCGAGCGACAGGAATGCCGACACCGACTCCTCAGGTGCTTCCGGTGCGGATTCCGCGGGTGATGGGGCGCGATCGTCGGATGCACGTGACCAGGGGACGGAGTCGGATGACGGCGGCGCCACCGATGACGCCGTGGGCGCCGCGGAGGAGCTTCTCGACCGGCATCGCGAGTGCACGGACTCGGGCTGCGTCGCGGCGCTGCTCGCGCGCCCCGACGCAGTCATCGCCCCGGGCGCGATCGACCTGCCCGCGGAGGAGCTCTCCCTCACGCTTCTCGACGACCTGGGGGGCGTGATCGTGCTGCGCGCGACTCCCGCCGACGGCGACCTGACGGATCAGATCGTCGTCATCGAGCGCCGGGACGCAGAATGGCTGCTGCGCGACGTCTATGACATCGCGCAGCAGCCATGAGCGCAGGGCGCCGGGGGTCAGTACCCCAGCTGCGCCTCGAACTGTGCAGCCTCGAGACGGGCCTTGACCGCACCGAGGAAGCGGGCCGCGTCGGCACCGTCGATGATGCGGTGGTCGTACGACAGCGCGAGGTAGACGTACGAACGGACCGAGATCGCGTCCTTGCCGTCGACCGAGACGATGCCCGGCTTCTTCACAACGGCGCCGAGGCCGAGGATCGCCGACTGCGGAAGGAACACGATCGGGGTGTCGAACAGCGCGCCGCGCGACCCCGTGTTGGTGAGCGTGAAGGTTCCGCCGGCCAGCTCGTCGGGAGTCAGCTTGTTGTCGCGGGTGCGTGCAGCCAGGTCGGCGATCTCGCGAGCGAACTGCGCGAGGTTCTTGCCGGCTGCGCTCTTCACGACGGGCGTGAGCAGACCGCGCTCGGTGTCGACGGCGATCGAGATGTTCTCCGTCGCCGGGTACACGATGTCGGTGCCGTCGACCGTCGCGTTGATGATCGGGAACGCCTGGAGCGCCTCGACCGCCGCGACCGCGAAGAACGGCAGGAACGACAGCTTGTCGCCCGTCTTCGCCTGGAAGTCGCCCTTCACCGCGTCGCGGAACGCCGCGAGCTTGGTGACGTCGACCTCGACGACCGTGGTCAGCTGCGCCGTCGCCTGCATCGAGGCGACCGCACGCTCGGCGATCACCTTGCGCAGGCGCGACATGGGCTGAGTGGTCCCGCGCAGTGCGGACACCTCGAGCGGAGCCGGAGCAGCGGCGGCAGCCGGGGCGGCGGCAGCCGGAGCAGCAGCCGCCTCAGCGGCCTTGAGCACGTCTTCCTTGCGGATGCGACCACCCACGCCGGTGCCCGTGACGGACGCGAGATCGACGTTCTGCTGCTGAGCGAGACGACGCACCAGCGGCGTGACGTACGCGACGTCGTCGTCTCCGGTGAGAGCCGGTCCGGCGGCGGGCGCCGGGGCCGCGGCAGGTGCCGGTGCTGCGGGGGCCCCAGCCGGCGCGGGGGCAGCCGCGGCGGGCGCAGCTGCGGCGGGTGCCGGAGCGGGCTCAGCAGCTGCGGGAGCAGGCTGCGCAGGTGCGGCTTCCGCGGGAGCGGCGGCACCGGCTTCGCCGATGCGGGCGAGCGCGCTGCCGACCGCGACGGTCTCGTCCTCGGGAACGAGGATCTCCTGCAGCACGCCGGCGAACGGCGACGGGATCTCGGTGTCGACCTTGTCGGTCGAGATCTCGAGAAGCGGCTCGTCGACGGCGACCTCGTCGCCGATCTGCTTGAGCCACCGGGTCACGGTGCCCTCGGTGACGCTCTCACCGAGTTCGGGGAGGACGACCTCCTTGCCGCCCGACGCCGGTGCGGCAGGGGCCGCCTCGGTCGCGGGCGCCTCGGCAGCGGGCGCCTCAGCGGCAGGTGCCTCGGCTGCGGGAGCCTCTTCTGCGGGGGCGGCTGATGCCTCTGCGGGCGCGGCCTCGGGGGCGTCGTCGGACGCGGGCGCACCCGAGCCGTCGCCGATCTTCGCGAGAATGGCGCCGACCTCGACCGTCTCGTCCTCCTGGACGAGGATCTCTTCGATGACCCCGCTCACCGGCGACGGGATCTCGGTGTCGACCTTGTCTGTGGAGATCTCCAGCAGCCCCTCGTCGGCCTGTACCGTATCGCCGACATTCTTCAGCCAGCGGGTGACCGTTCCCTCGGTGACGCTCTCTCCGAGCGCGGGGAGGACGACGGAAGTGCTCATTGACTTGTCTCCTTCAGGATGCCTGATGTCGTTCTAGCTTAGTGATGCCCGCGGGCATCGGGTGTCAGAGCGCGTGCAGCGGTTTGCCCGCGAGCGCGAGGAAGGCCTCACCCAGGGCCTCGCTCTGTGTGGGATGTGCGTGGATGAAAGGTGCGATGTCTTCGGGGTGGGCTTCCCAGACCACCGCGAGCTGCCCCTCGGTGATGAGCTCGCCGACGCGATCGCCGAGAAGGTGCACCCCGACGACCGGGCCGTCCGCGACGCGCACCACCTTCACGGTGCCCGCGGTGCCGATGATCTCGCTCTTGCCGTTGCCGGCCAGGTTGTACTCGTACGCGGTGACGGCCTCGGCGCCGTGCGTCGCGACGGCCTGAGCCTCGGTGAGGCCGACGGATGCCACTTCGGGGCTGCTGTACGTCACGCGCGGGATCTGCGCGTCGGCGACGACGACGGGGTGGAGTCCCGCGATCTCCTCGGCGACGAAGATGCCCTGCTGGAAGCCTCGGTGCGCGAGCTGGAGCCCGGCGACGATGTCGCCCGCGGCCCAGACGTGCTCGACGCCGGTGCGCAGGCGATCGTCGGTGACGACGAACCCGCGCTCGATCGCGACGCCCGCTTCCTCGAACCCCATGCCGGCGGTCGCCGGGCCGCGGCCGACCGCGACGAGGAGGTAGTCGGCCTCGAGGGTCGTGCCGTTCTCGAGCGTGACGGAGACCGCGTCGGCCGTCTGGGCCGCCGACTGGAACCGCACGCCCAGGCTGTATCCGATCCCGCGGCGACGGAAGGCGCGCTCGAGGCCCTTCGACAGCGCGATGTCCTCATTGGGCACCAGGTGGTCGAGCGCCTCGATGATCGTGACGTCCGCTCCGAACGAGCGCCAGACGCTCGCGAACTCGACGCCGATCACGCCGCCGCCGAGGATGAGCACCGAGCGGGGCACCTCGTCGAGTTCGAGCGCCTGCTCGCTGGTGAGGATGCGGCCGCCGATCTCCAGACCCGGAAGGCTGCGGCTGTACGAGCCGGTGGCGAGCACGACGTCGGCGCCGCGATAGAGGTCGTCGCCGACACGCACCGCGGGACCGGCCTCGAGCCGCCCCTCGCCTGCGACGACGGTGATGCCCCGGGCCTTGACGAGCCCTTCGAGACCTTTGTACTTCTTGGCGACGATCCCCTCGCGGTAAGCGCGGACGCCGGCGACGTCGATGCCGTCGAAGGTCGCGCGGATGCCGACGGATGCGGCATCCTTCGTCGCCTCTGCGACCTCGGCGGCATGCAGCAGCGCCTTGGTGGGGATGCACCCGCGATGCAGGCAGGTGCCGCCGACCTTGTCCTTCTCGATGATGGCGACGCTCTTGCCGAGCTCCGCAGCGCGCAGCGCCGCAGCGTAGCCGCCGCTGCCGCCGCCCAGGACGACGAGGTCGAAGGAGTGGTCCGTCATCGCGCACCTCCCGGAGCGATCATGTCGATGAGGCTGCGCACGCTCGCGGCGGTCGCGCCCTTGTCGGTGTAGCCGTACGGAGCGCCCTTGTTCATGCCGGCTCCGGCGATGTCGAGGTGCACCCACGGGATGCGCGGAGCGTCGGCGGCTTCGCCGGTGCGCCCGACGAAGTGGCGGAGGAAGAGCCCGGCGAACAGCGCCCCGCCGGCGGGGTCGCCGATCTTCGCGTTCTGGAGGTCGGCGATCGGGGAGTCGAGTTCGTCGACCATGTGGTCGGGGAGCGGCAGGCGCCAGGCGGGCTCACCCGCGCCCTCCGCCGCCGCGAGGTACTCCGCGACGGCGTCATCGGCACCCATGACGCCGATGTGACGCGTGCCGAGCGCCACGGTGATCGCGCCGGTGAGCGTCGCGACGTCGACGAGGAGATCGGGATGCTCGCGACTGGCCGCGACCAGCCCGTCAGCCATCACCAGACGGCCTTCGGCGTCGGTGTTGAGCACCTCGACGCTCGTGCCGTCGAGCGTGCGCAGCACATCGCCGGGTCGGATGGCGCTGCCGGAGGGCATGTTGTCGGCGAGGCAGAGCCAGGCACTCACCTTGACCGGCGCGCCGACGGCTGCGGCCGCGCGCACCACGGCGAGTGCCACTGCAGCACCGCACATGTCGTACTTCATTCCGACCATCGACGACGCCGGCTTCAGCGAGAGCCCGCCCGTGTCGAAGGTGATGCCCTTGCCGACGACGGCGACATGGCGCTCGGCGTCGGCGGGGGAGTACTCGAGGCGCACGAGTCGGGGCGGGCGGGCGGATCCCTGACCGACGCCGAGGATGCCGCCGTAGCCGCCCTCCGCGAGCGCCGTCTCGTCGAGGATCTCGACGGTGACGGGCAGGTCGACGACGGACTCGACCGCGCGTGCGGCGAGGTCGGCGGGACCGAGCCATTCGGCCGGGACCGCCACGAGGTCCTTGACGAGCGCGACCGCGTCGGCGACGACACGCGCGCGGGTGAGCGCCGTCTCGTCGGCGTCTGCGCTGCCGTGCACGACGAACGTTCCGGCGCGCGACTTGGGCGCCTCCGACTTGTAGCCGTCGAACCGGTAGCCGCCCAGCGCTGCACCCTCGGCGATCGCGGGCCAGAGCGCGGCATCCGCCGCCGGTGCCGCCACCGCGATCGTGGGGAACCCGACGAGGGTGCGCGCGGCTGCGCCGACGGCATCGCGCAGGCCCGCCGCGGTGGGGGCTGCACCGGTGCCGACGACTGCGAGCGGCCGATCGGTGCTCTCCGGGGCGTAGACCCGCTGCATCGATCCGGCGGCGCCGGTGAAGCCGGTCGCCTCGAGCGATGCGCGCACTCCGGGCCAGTCGGCCAGGACCTCAGCGACGCCGTCGTCGAGCGGAGGGAGGGCGAGGAGGATCGCGTCGGCGTCGGACTCTCGGACAGGGGATGTGCGGTATTCGAGGTCGGGAAGCGACATGTGCTCCATCCTAGGTACCCGCGTTGTTCGCTCTGAGCGAGACAGGGTCGGATCCTCGAGGGGCGGCGACTCGTAGCATGGGAGCATGCCCATCTCCGGCCAGCTGTACGAACGAGCCGCCTCGGCGCCGCCGATCCCGCGCGGCCTGCCGCTCGTGATCGCTCTGACCGGGTTCACCGATGCCGGCAGCGCCGTGAGCCAGATCGTCGACTATCTGCGCGACGACCTCGATCCCACCCCGGTCGCCGTCTTCGCGAACGATGTGCTGCTCGACTACCGGGCGCGCCGCCCGATCGTGTCGTTCGAAGAGGATCACCTCACCGACTACCGGCCGCCGCGCCTCGAACTGTCGTTCGCGCACGACTCGCTCGGCCAGCCGTTCCTCGCCCTCACCGGGTACGAGCCGGACTTCGCGTGGGACGGGTTCTCGGCAGCAGTGCTCGAACTCGCCGAGCTCTACGCGGTGAGCACCGTCACCTGGGTGCATGCGATCCCGATGCCGGTGCCGCACACCCGCCCGATCGGCACCACCGTCAGCGGCACGCGGAACGACCTGACAGCCGCGCACTCGGTGTGGAAGCCGCACACCCAGGTTCCCTCGACCGCCGGGCACCTGCTCGAATACCGCTTCGCCGCGTCGGGCGCGCTCGTCGCCGGATTCGTGCTGCTCATCCCGCACTATCTGGCCGATACGGAGTACCCGGCGGCTGCGCTGGCCGCGCTCGACAGCATCGCGGTCGCCACGGGCCTGGTGTTCTCGGGCGACGATCTGCGCGACGAGAACCGCGACTACCTCGAGAAGGTCGGCGAGCAGGTCGCGGGCAGCGATGAGCTTTCGCAGATGGTGCACGGCCTGGAGGAGCGCTACGACTCCTACATGGCCGGCTCCACGCAGGCCACCGCGATGGTGCACACCGGCGATCTGCCGAGCGCGGACGAGCTCGCCGCCGAGCTGGAGCGTTTCCTCGCATCGCATCCCGGCGACGAGGACAAGCGCGGCGTCTGACGGAATTCGCGCCGCCCCGCCGGTGTTGACACAGGGGTGCGGCGCGTCGCAGCGGCTCGTTCCGATGCCGCGCCGCAGGTATGAGAGAATAGACACTCTGACCCGTTGTCAAACCGTTCTCCGCGTGCATCACGCGAGTCCGGGGACTTGACAAGGGTCATACTAGTGTCCGAAGACGACCGGGGGCGTGCGCCAGCCGACCCTCGGTGAAAGGCTCACCGTGACTCCAGCCACGAAAACCACCGCTCGGTCGAAGGCGGCGAAGGACACCGACGTCGACGAGACCACCCCCGCGAAGCCGGCCGCCAAGGCCGCCGCGACCAAGACCGCCGCCAAGGCCCCGGCCAAGAAGGCCCCCGCCAAGGCGACGCGCGCCAAGACGTCGAAGAAGGCCGACGACGAGCTCGAAGACGACGTCGAGATCGAAGACGACGCCGACCTCGATGAGACCGCGGCCGAAGACGCCCCCTCTGCGACCAAGCCGGGCGACAAGGCCGGCGAAGACGCGGGCGACGACGAGGACGACGAGGAGAGCACCAAGCCGGCGTTCACCGAGCCGCTTCCCACGGGCGCGATCGTCATCTCGTCGAACGACGACGAGGACGTCCCGGTCTACTCGACCCAGATCACCGGCGCCACCGCCGACCCGGTCAAGGACTATCTGAAGCAGATCGGCAAGGTGCCGCTGCTCAACGCGGCCGAAGAGGTCGAACTGGCGATGCGCATCGAGGCGGGTCTGTTCGCCGAGGAGAAGCTGTCGCACATGTCTGCTGCCGAGAAGACCTCGCAGCTCGGCCTCGACCTGCAGTGGGTCGCCCGTGACGGACAGCGTGCGAAGAGCCACCTGCTCGGCGCGAACCTGCGTCTGGTCGTCTCGCTCGCCAAGCGCTACACCGGTCGCGGCATGCAGTTCCTGGACCTCATCCAGGAGGGCAACCTCGGCCTCATCCGCGCGGTCGAGAAGTTCGACTACACCAAGGGCTTCAAGTTCTCGACCTACGCGACGTGGTGGATCCGCCAGGCGATCACCCGTGCGATGGCCGACCAGGCCCGCACGATCCGCATCCCGGTGCACATGGTCGAGGTCATCAACAAGCTCGCCCGCGTCCAGCGCCAGATGCTGCAGGACCTCGGCCGCGAGCCCACGCCCGAAGAGCTGAGCCGTGAGCTCGACATGACCCCCGAGAAGGTCATCGAGGTGCAGAAGTACGGGCGCGAGCCCATCTCGCTGCACACGCCCCTCGGCGAAGACGGCGACAGCGAGTTCGGCGACCTCATCGAGGACACCGAGGCGGTCGTCCCGGCCGACGCGGTCGGCTTCACGATGCTCCAGCGTCAGCTCGAGTCGCTCCTCGACTCGCTCAGCGAGCGTGAGGCGGGCGTGATCCGCATGCGCTTCGGCCTCGGCGACGGCCAGCCCAAGACGCTCGACCAGATCGGCGACACCTTCGGCGTCACGCGCGAGCGGATCCGTCAGATCGAGTCGAAGACCATGGCGAAGCTGCGTCACCCGAGCCGCTCGCAGTCGCTGCGGGACTACCTCGAGTGAGCGAGGCGAACGCAGGCAAGGCGCTCACCGTCCAGATCGAGGGATCCTCGTTCGCCCGCATCCCGATCCGCACGCGTGTCGTGATGCCGGGCGACGACCTCGACGGATTCATCCGGGAGTACGCCGCCGACCTCGTGCGCGACGGCGACCTGCTGTTCGTGACCGAGAAGATCGTGGCGATCACCCAGGGCCGTTCGTACCTCGTCGAAGACATCGCACCGCGCCGCCTCGCCCTGTTCCTCTCGAAGTACGTGACCCGCACGCCGTACGGCATCGGACTCGGCATGCCCGAGACGATGGAGATGGCGCTGCGCGAGTGCGGCACACCGCGGATCCTGTTCGCTGCCGCCGTCTCGGCGGTGACGAAGCTCTTCGGCCGCAAGGGCGACTTCTACCGCATCGCGGGCGACAAGGCGCGTGCCATCGACGGGCCCACGAGCGGCACCATCCCGCCGTACAACAAGGCGGTCGTGCTCGGCCCCGAGCGTCCGCGCGAAGTCGCGGCGCACCTCAAGTCGCTCCTGCGCGGCGTCCCCGAGGTGGCGGTCGTCGACATCAACGACCTCGGCGGGAACATCCTCGGCTCGACGCTCGACAAGGCAGCCGAGAAGCGCCTGGTCACGATCCTGAGCGACAATCCGCTGGGCCAGGGCCACCAGTCGACGCCGCTCGGCATCGTCCGCCGGGCCTGACCTCGACTCAGCGAAACGGCGCGGCCACCCTCAGGGGTGCCGCGCCGTTTCGCATTCCTGCGCGCGTCAGAATCCGATCGCCGCGCGATAGCGCGGCTTGTGACCGGTGCGGATGCCGGTGACGCTGGGCTTGTTCTCGTACACGCCCGCGCCCCAGTTGCCCTCCACGAGCACGGGTCCGTCGGGGGTCACCACGATGTCCCAGCCGACGTACTGCACCTGCGGCACCACGCGGGCCACCTCGTCGACGAAGGCGATGACCTCGTCGATCATCGGCAGCTGGAAGTCGCCGATGACGAAGCCGCTGTCGGGGTGCTTCTCGTGCACGTGGCCGTGGGAGTCGTAGCCGGGGCCGACGGCGTGGCCGCGCTCGTCGAGCATCGTGTAGAACCCGCCAAACGTCATCTGATCGCTCACGGCGCCGCGTCCGAACTTCTGCGCCATCGCCAGGATGTGCGTCTTCCGCCCGTCGAAGAACGCGGTCACGCGGGTCGTGTTCACGGTGCCCGGGCAGACCGCCGCGAGATCGGCGTGCTGCCGGATGACCTCTTCGATGAGGAGCTCGCCTCGCGCGAGAAGGCCCGTGTGGAACTCGGTCCAGTCCGTGATCTCGGCGGCGTGGTAGCGGTGCACGCCGGTGCCGGCCTGGCCGACCGGCTCCTTGGTGACGATCGTGCCGTGACTCTCGGTGAACGCGCGCACGGCGTCGGCGTTGCCCGCCTCGACGATCATCCAGTCGCGCCGCAGCAGATCGCTGAACCGACGGTCGAACTCGACCTTGTCCTGGAAGATGTGGCGGAAGTCGGGGTGGTCGTACTTCTGCGAGATCTCGTTCGACACCGGATGGGTCATGTACGTCGCGCGCTCAGCCTTGTTGAGGATCGCGAAGTCGTAGTCGACGTAGTCCTGGAATCCGACCTGGCGGAATCCGGCCGACCAGAGCATGTCGACGGCGACGGCCGGGGTCCACTTGTCGTGGTCGCGCGCCGCCTCACGAGCGCGGTCCACCACCGATCCCAGATCGATGCGGCGGACACGCCAGGCGAGATAGCGAAGGCGGGGACCAAGGCGGAAGCCCTGAGAAGACATGCGTGCTCCGGGATCGGGATCGGGGGACCCCGATAGTCTAGAGGCGTGAGTTCCTCGATCCCTGGGCGCGACGCGTCGGCGCCGGGATCGGAGCCGCGGAGCACCCCGATCGCCCGTGTGTCGCGGACGGCGCTGACCGCGAACCTCCGCATGGCGCAGCGGCGAAGCATCCGCGCCTTCGCGCCGTCGCTGCTCGACGCGGATGCGTGGGGGCACGGCGCCGGTCTCGTGCAGGAGGTCCTCGACTCGGCCTCGATCCCGCCGGCGGACGCGGCGGGAGCGCGGGACCTCTCCACGACCGCAGCTGACCGCGGCGCGCCGACCCCCGCTCCTGACACGCTGACGGCGTCGATGCTGTTCGGGATGCCGGCAAGCGGCGCGACACCGGCCCTCCGGCTGAGCGGCTCGGTGCTGTCCGTCAAAGCCCTCCGCGCCGGCGAGGGCGTCTCGTACGGCTTCCTGCACCGGGCCGACCGCGACACGCGGGTCGCCCTCGTGACCGGTGGCTACGCGCAGGGCATCTTCCGCGAGCTCGGCGGCAGGGTCGAGGTCGCGATCGCGGGGGAGCGGCATCCGATCATCGGGCGTGTCGCGATGGATGTCTGCGTCGTCGACGTCGGCGAAGCGGCGGTCGCGCGCGGTGACGAGGTGCTGTTCCTCGGAGACCCTGCGCAGGGCGAGCCCGCGCTCGACGACTGGGTGCTGGCGACCGGTCTCGACCCCGCCGAGCTCATCACCGCCGTCGGCCTGCGCTGCATCCGCGAGGCGGCGCCATGACCACGCGAATGCACGTGGACCTCGACGCCCTCCGAACGAACATCGCGCGCGTGCGGGAGACCGTCGCCCCTGCGCAGCTGATGATCGTCGTCAAGGACGACGCGTACGGCCACGGACTCGAGGCTGTCGCGCGCACCGCCGCCACCGCCGGGGTGACCTGGTTCGGGGCCTTCGACGTGCGCACCGGATCGGCCGTGCGCGCGGCTGTCGGCCCGGTGCCCCGCATCTTCGCCTGGATCGCGGCGTCGCGATCCGAACTCGATGAGGCCATCGCGGCCGACCTCGACCTGGGGATCGGCGACAGCGATCTGCTGGAGGAGCTCGCCGTGGCTGCTCAGCACGCCGCGGTCGTCGCCCGCGTGCACCTGAAGATCGACACCGGCCTGCATCGCAACGGGGTCCGCCCCGAGCACTGGTCGGCGTTCGTCGACCGCGCCGCCGCGCTGGAGACCGGGGGACTGATCGAGGTCGTCGGCGTGTGGAGCCACATCGCGGAAGCGTCCGACGCCGAGGACGACGAGGCGCGCGTCGCGTTCGAGCACGCCGTCGCCGTCGCCCGGGCCGCGGGCCTCCGGCCGCGCGTGCGCCACCTCGCCGCCAGCGCCGCGTCGTTCGCCCGGCCCGAGTTCCGCTACGACATGGTCCGCGTCGGCGCGTTCTGCTACGGCATCCGTTCGGCGGGCGGCCCGTCGGCATCCGACCTCGGCGTCACGCCGATCGCGCGACTGGATGCAGCAGTCACCGCCGTGCGCGGCGACGACGTGCACATCGCGCTCGGCGGGCTCCAGGGCCTTCCGACCGCGCTGCGCGGCCGCGGTGCCGTCGTCGGCACACCGGCGGGTGCACGGGAGCTGCGGCTCGTCGGGCTGCACGAATCCATCGTGGCGTCCTGGCCGGGCGCGCAGAACGGCGACGCCGTGACCGTCTACGGTCCCGGCGTCGCCGGAGAAGTGTCAGCCACCGATCTGGCCGAGCTCATCGGCACGATCGGCGAGGAGATCGCGGTACGCGTGTCACCTCTGATCCCGCGCACCTACGCGGGAGAGTGAGAGTCAGACCGCCTCGGCCAGGCGAGCGGTCTCGTCGTGCCACGAGGTGGCGATGGCCCGAAGCTTCTCTTCGTACTTGCGCCCGTGGTGAGCGCAGAAGAGCAGCTCGCTGCCGTTGACCTCTGCCGCGATGTACGCCTGCGCGCCGCACGAATCGCAGCGATCGGCGGCGGTGAGGCGGTACTCGAGGACTGCTCCGGTCTCGGTCGGTGTCGAAACTGCGTTCATCTCGGTGCCTCCTCGTATGAATAGAACGTCGCGCTCGGTCATGAAATACAACCACGCCGATGTTTCGAGAATGCCGCGAACGGGTCACATTTCGCTGAGCGCGTACCCCGGGGGCACCGGAAGCGTGTCGGGGGAGCCGTTTCGCCGGGGGCGAATACGATGGGAGATTGTGACGTCCGAGTACTCCGCCCATCACCTTCAGGTGCTCGAAGGACTCGAAGCGGTCCGCAAGCGCCCCGGCATGTACATCGGGTCCACGGACTCCCGCGGACTCATGCACTGCCTCTGGGAGATCATCGACAACGCCGTCGACGAGGCCCTCGCCGGGCACGGGTCGAAGATCGAGATCCTCCTGCACGCCGACGGCAGCGTCGAGGTGCGCGACCAGGCGCGCGGCATCCCCGTCGACGTCGAGCCGCGCACCGGTCTCACCGGCGTCGAGGTCGTCTTCACGAAGCTGCACGCCGGCGGCAAGTTCGGCGGCGGCTCGTACGCGGCTTCCGGCGGTCTCCACGGCGTCGGCGCATCCGTCGTCAACGCCCTCTCCGAGCGACTCGACGTCGAGGTCGACCGCGGCGGCAAGACCTGGGCGATGTCCTTCCACCGTGGCGAGCCCGGGATGTTCTCCAACGGCAGCCCCGACTCCACGTTCACGCCCTTCGAGGACGGCAGCGAGCTCCGGGTCGCCGGACGCGCCGCCCGGGGCGTCACCGGCACGCGCATCCGCTACTGGGCCGACCGGCAGATCTTCACGAAGGATGCCGCGTTCAATCTCGCCGACCTCGAGCAGCGCGCGCGCCAGACCGCGTTCCTCGTTCCCGGGCTCGAGATCCTCATCCGCGACGAGCGCACCGACGAGAAGGTGGAGACCAGCTACCGCTTCGACGGCGGCATCTCGGAGTTCGCGGACTTCCTCGCCCCGGACGCCCCGATCACCGACACCTGGCGGCTCACGGGCACCGGGTCGTTCACCGAGACGGTACCCGTCCTCCAGCCGTCCGGCGCGATGGTGCCGACCGAGGTGGAGCGCGAGTGCGAGGTCGACCTCGCCGTGCGGTGGGGGACCGGCTACGAGACCACGACGCGCTCGTTCGTCAACATCATCGCGACGCCCAAGGGCGGCACCCACCAGGCCGGCTTCGAAGCCGGGCTCATGAAGGTGATGCGCGCGCAGGTCGAGCAGAACGCCCGCAAGCTCAAGGTCGGCACCGACAAGATCGAGAAGGACGACATCCTCGCCGGTCTCAGTGCGGTGCTGACGGTGCGCCTTCCCGAGCCGCAGTTCGAGGGCCAGACGAAGGAGGTGCTCGGCACGCCCGCCGTGCGCCAGATCGTCGCCAACGTCGTCGCCCGTGAGCTCACCGCCCGCTTCGCGTCGACCAAGCGGGAAGACAAGGCGCAGAGCGCCCTGCTCCTCGAGAAGGTCGTCTCGGAGATGAAGGCGCGCATCTCGGCGCGCACCCACAAAGAGACGCAGCGCCGCAAGAACGCGCTCGAGTCGTCGACGCTCCCGGCGAAGCTCGCGGACTGCCGCTCGAACGACGTCGCCGAATCGGAGCTGTTCATCGTCGAGGGCGACTCGGCGCTCGGCACCGCCAAGCTCGCCCGGAACAGCGAGTTCCAGGCGCTGCTGCCCATCCGCGGCAAGATCCTCAACGTGCAGAAGGCGTCGGTGAGCGACATGCTCTCCAACGCCGAGTGCGCAGCCATCATCCAGGTGATCGGCGCCGGCTCCGGTCGGTCGTTCGACCTCGACGTCGCCCGCTACGGCAAGATCATCCTGATGAGCGACGCCGATGTCGACGGGGCGCACATCCGCACGCTGCTGCTGACCCTCTTCTTCCGGTACATGCGCCCATTGATCGACGAAGGCCGCGTCTACGCCGCCGTGCCGCCGCTGCACCGCGTGATCGTGATGAATCCGGGTTCGAAGCCCAACGAGACGATCTACACGTACAGCGAGAACGAGCTGCACACGCTGCTGGCGAAGCTCACGAAGGCGGGCAAGCGCTGGCAGGAGCCGATCCAGCGTTACAAGGGACTCGGCGAGATGGATGCCGATCAGCTCGCGACGACGACGATGGACCGCGCCGGTCGGACGCTCCGCCGCGTGCGGATGCAGGACGCCGAAGCCGCCACCCGGGTCTTCGAGCTGCTCATGGGCAACGACGTCGCCCCGCGCAAGGAGTTCATCATCGACTCGAGCGCGCGCCTCGATCGCGAGCGCATCGACGCCTGAGCCCGGGATCGCGACGCCCCGGCGCGCCCGGCGGTCGGTGCACCGGCTCGGACGTCGGTCACGACCCCGGCGCGCGCACGGCGGTCACGACGCCGGCGCCGGGTCGGACATCAGCGGACCGCGGTGCCGACGGCGGCGACCACGCCGTCGAGGGGCGCACCCGAGGCATCGCGCTTCGCGCCGCTCTCGGGGAGCGCGCGCACCGAGCCGTCCGCTCCGACGGCTCGCGGATCGGTGCCGACCCACGCGAGCGTGAGCGCATCCTCGCCGCGCAGGAGGCGCTGTGCGCGCACGCCGCCGGTGGCGCGTCCCTTCGCGGGGAACTCGGTGAACTGCGAGACCTTGGCGCTGCCGGCATCCGTCCCCGCCAGGGCGGTCGTCGACCCTGCGACGGTGACGACGACCGCCTCGAAGTCGGCCGGACCGACCACGCTGAACGCGATCACCTGGGCGTCGGATGCGAGACGGATGCCCGCCATGCCGCCCGCCGAACGCCCCTGCGGACGCACCGACGAGGCGTCGAACCGCAGCAGCTGCGCGTCGGAGGCGACGAACACGAGTTCGGCGCCGTCGCTCGCCGGCGCAGCGCCGACGACGCGGTCGCCGTCCTTCAGCGCGATGATCTCGATGTCGTGCTTGGTGCCGACCTCGGTCGCCGCGACGCGCTTGACGACGCCCTGGGCCGTGCCGAGTGCGATCGGCGCGCCCTCCGTCAACGGCACGACGGCGACGACGTGCTCGCCGCCGCTGAGCCCGAGGTACTGGTCGGCGCGCGCGCCGGCGGCGGGCTGCACCGAGTTGCCCGGGACCGACGGCAGGTCGACGGGCGAGAACCGCACGAGGCGCCCGAGCGAGGTGACCGCGCCGATGTCGCCGCGGGTGGTGGTGTCGACCGCCGAGCGGATCGCATCGTGCTTGGATCGGCGGGCAGGGGGGACGATGCCGCCGCCCGGCGCGTCGGCGCTGAGCTCCGCTCGCACCATCCGGCCGGTGGCGGAGAGGAACACGCGGCACGGCGCGTCCGCGATCTGCAGGTCGGCCGCTGCGGCCGCCGCACGGGAGCGCGGAGCCACCGGCCCGCCGTTGAGCAGCAGCGTGCGGCGCGGCGTGCCGTAGGTCTCGGCCACCGCATCGAGCTCGCGCGCGACCTGCGCACGCAGGAGGATGTCGCTGCCGAGGAGCTCCTCGAGCTCGGCGATCTCCTTGCGCAGGCTGTCGCGCTCGGCCTCGAGCTCGATGCGCGAGAAGCGTGTGAGCCGGCGCAGCCGCAGCTCGAGGATGTACTCCGCCTGCGGCTGCGACAGGTCGAAGACATCCATGAGGCGCACGCGGGCCTGCTCGCCGTCGTCGGACGCGCGGATGACCTGGATGACCTCGTCGATGTCGAGGATCGCGATGAGGAGGCCTTCGACGAGGTGCAGCCGCTCGCGGCGACGCTCGAGGCGATACCGGCTGCGCCTCGTGACCACGCTGATGCGGTGGTCGAGGTACACGCGGAGGAGCTCCTTGAGCCCGAGCGTGCGGGGCTGACCGCCGACGAGGGCGACGTTGTTGATGCTGAAGGAGTCCTCGAGCGGGGTGAGCCGGTAGAGGTGCTCGAGCACCGCCTGCGGATCGAAGCCGGTCTTGATCGCGATCACCAGGCGCAGGCCCTTGTGGCGGTCGGTCAGGTCCTGGACGTCGGCGATGCCCTGCAGCTTCTTCGCGCCGACCGCATCCTTGATCTTCTCGATGATGCGCTCGGGACCGACGAGGTACGGCAGCTCGGTCACGACGATGCCGGTGCGTCGCGGTCCGAGCGTCTCGATCGACGCCTTCGCACGGGTGCGGAACGACCCCCGGCCGTTGGCGTACGCATCCTTGATGCCGTCGAGGCCCACGATGATGCCGCCAGACGGCAGGTCGGGACCGGGGACGAACTCCATGAGCTCCTCGACGGTCGCGTCGGGGTTGTCGAGCAGGTGTGTCGCGGCGCCCACGACCTCGATGAGGTTGTGCGGCGCCATGTTGGTGGCCATGCCGACCGCGATGCCGGCGGCGCCGTTGACCAGGAGGTTCGGGAACGCGGCGGGGAGCACCTCGGGCTGCTGGAACTGGCCGTCGTAGTTGGGGATGAAGTCGACGACGTCCTCGTCGAGGTTCTCGGTGAGCGCGATCGCGGGCGGAGCCAGGCGCGCCTCGGTGTAGCGCGCCGCGGCAGGCCCGTCGTCGAGCGACCCGAAGTTGCCGTGCCCGTCGACGAGCGGGACGCGCAGCGAGAAGGGCTGGGCGAGGCGCACCAGCGCGTCGTAGATGGCCGAATCGCCGTGCGGGTGGAGCTTTCCCATCACCTCGCCGACGACGCGCGCGCTCTTCACGTGGCCGCGGTCGGGGCGCAGCCCCATGTCGGACATCTGGAACAGGATGCGCCGCTGCACGGGCTTCAGTCCGTCACGGGCATCCGGGAGGGCGCGCGAGTAGATGACCGAGTACGCGTACTCGAGGAATGAGCCCTGCATCTCCGCGGAGACATCGACGTCTTCGATGCGACCGTGGTCGGAGGATGCGGAATCGGTGCGCGGTGCAGGCATGTAGTGAAAGGCCTCGGGTGACGGCGGAGTGGGTCGGGGTCGCCACCGGCGTGGACGGTCGCCACGAGTGTGGAAGACTGACCCCGATGTCCTTCAGCCTACCGGCGGAGCCCGCCAGAGCCCGGAACCTCGCGGGTGTCGTGCCACAGCTGCTGCGCGCTCTGGACGGAACGTCCGACTGGTTCGCCCCCGCGCGCAGCGCCATCGTCTTCGTCGTGGACGGCCTCGGCGCGACCAACCTGGGTGCGCGCAGCGGCCACGCGCGCTTCCTCGCGCAGGCGATGGCCAAGCGCGACGTCGCCCGCACCGTCTTCCCGTCGACCACCGCGTCAGCCCTCACCTCGCTGCTCACCGGCCGAGAGGTCGGGCAGCACGGCATCGTGGGCTACCGTGCGCGCATCCCGGGCACCGACGACGTCGTCAACCAGCTGCGCGGATGGGACACCGACGGCCTGCCCCGCAGCTGGCAGCGGGCGACGCCGCTCACGACGGGGGAGCGGCAGTTCTTCGCGGTCACCAAGCCCGAGTATTCGGGCACCGGCTTCACGGCCGCCACGCTCGAGGGCGCGCAGTTCCACGGGCACGAGTCGCTCGCCGACCGCGTCGCAGCCGCCGCCGACCTGGCGGCGCGGCATCCGGGTTCACTCACCTACCTCTACGCGCCGGAGCTCGACGGCCTCGGCCACCGCTTCGGCTGGGAGTCGGATCGCTGGACTGCGGGCCTCGAGGCGCTCGACGATGCCGCACGACGCATGGCCGGCGGACTCCACCGCGGCACCGGGGTGGTCGTCACAGCCGACCACGGCATGGTCGACGTGCCGCGGCACCGCCACGTGCTCCTCCATGACGACGATCCGCTCGTCGACGGCGTGCGGCTGATCGGCGGAGAGCCCCGGATGCTGCACCTCTACGCCGAAGAGGGCGCGGCGGCCGCCGTGGCGGAGCGCTGGCGCGAGGCCGAGGGCGCTCAGGCGTGGGTGCTCGAGCGCGATGAGGCGATCGACGCCGGGCTCTTCGGAGAAGTCGACGACGACGTGCGCGGACGCATCGGCGACGTGCTCGTCGCCGCACGCGCCGCCGTGGCGTACTACGACGACCGGATCGCCGACAAGGCGCCGCAGAAGATGGTGGGCCAGCACGGCTCGCTCTCGCACGAAGAGCGCACGGTGCCGCTCATCCGCCTCGGCGCGTTCGCCTGATCAGTCGTCGGTGCGGGCGCCGAACACGATCTCGTCCCACGACGGCATCGAGGTGCGCCCCTTGCGGCGCCCCGCCTCGGCCACCTGCGCCGCGCGCTCTTCGATGGGCGTTTCCACAGCGGGCTCGGGCTCAGCGGGTGTCTCGTCGTACCCCGGCTCGAGCGCGTCGAACAGGGCGACCGGAGCGTTCGTGCGCGGCGGGTCGACCTCGTCGGCGCCGGGCAGTGGCTCGCGCTGGCCGCGGCGGCGGCGCAGCGCCTCGAGCAGGTCGGCGGTCTGGGCCGAGGTCACCAGCGGCTCGTCGGCGCGCTTGATCGCCGCCTGCTGCACGGCGGGTGCTGCGGCCGCGGGAAGATCCGGGCTCTCGAGGTCGGCGTCGGGGAGCCTGCGCGGACCGAACGCGCCGCTGTCGAAGCGCGTGTCGTCTTTGGGGGAGGAGTCGAGCGCCCGCAGGCGCGGGATGAGCCCGTCGGGCAGGGATCCCTGACGGGAGAGCTGGATCGCGTCGGAGTTGAGCGGCGACAGCGTGCTGCGCCGGGGATCGAAGCCCCAGCGGGCGTCATGGTCGATCTCGTTCGCGGTGAACGCGAGCTTGACGATCCAGCCGGTGGGTTCCTTCCAGCTGGTCCAGCGTTCGCCGCCGGCGGCGGCCTCCGACAGCTTCCCCCGCACCGCGGAGCCGAAGGTGTGCTGGCCGTCACCGGTGAAGTCGCCGCCCAGCAGGACCGGCACGGCGAGGGCTTGACCGACGATGTGCTCGCGCTCGGCGAGCACCGGACCCTCGAACCGCGTCACGTCTTCGATGCGGGCGCCGAGGAGCTCCGCCACCTCCTGCGCCGAGAGGCCGGCACGGATGTGCGACTGGATCTCGCGCGGACTGGGCCGGGGCGCCTGCGGCTCCGCCTCGCGTTCGCGACGGGCCTTGCGCATCTCGAAGCGCAGCACGTCGTCGACGGCGAGCGAGAAGCGCTCGCCCGACTCGGTCGCCAGAACGAGGAGGTCGTCCTCGGTTCCGATCACCTTGAGCTGTTCCATGCGGAAGCCCTCCGATCTGCTGTCCAGCCATGCTGACACAGAGCACCGATCACGACGGGAATATCCCGCGCGTGGCGCGAGTTTCAGGCGTCGGATGCAGCGAGCAGGCGAAGTCGCATTTGCCAAACGCGAGCGCGTCATGCAAACTATGGCCGCCCATATGGGCGCGCACCTGCGATACCCGGAAGTAGAGACGTTCAGGAATGGCCACCGATTACGACGCCCCCCGCAAGACCGAGGACGACAGCGAGTCGATCGAGGCGCTCAAGGAGCGCGTGCCCGACAAGATGTCGGGCGCGGTCGGAGACGAGGACGCCGACAACCCGTCGGGGTTCGAGCTGCCGGGTGCCGACCTGTCCGACCTCGAGCTCGACGTCGTCGTGCTGCCGCCGCAGGAGGACGAGTTCACCTGCACGAACTGCTTCCTCGTGAAGCACCGTTCGCAGCTCTCGCCCGAGTCCGCCGCGAACGCGGCTATCTGCGTGGAGTGCGCGAGCTGACCTGAGCGCGGCCCAGCGCCGCAGCCAGACGCTCGGGCGTCCGCGACGAGACGACCCATGCCGGCGTCGGATCGTCGGGGTCGGTCACCGCGACCACCACGACCCCGTCGATCCCGCCGCGCAGCAGGTGCCACGACCGCGGATCCAGGCCCGCGCCGCGGGCGTGACGCGCGTCGTCGCCCGTGTGCACCGAGATCGCGCCGAGATGCCGCGCGTCGATATGCGCGCGTCCGGCGCGCAGCTCGGTTCCGTCGACCGAGACGACCGGCGCGCCGAGCACCAGCGCCGTCACGACGAGCACGGCCACGACCGCTCCGATCACGAGTGAGACCGTCCGATCGACCGGGACGAGGACGAGTCCCGCCATCGGGCCGGCGACCGCCGCGCTGACGAGGATCCACAGCGACGGGCCGAGCCGTTCGCGATAGTGGACGGGGGCCGTGGTGCGTGCTGAATTCTGCATTACCCTCGTTGGGTGACTGAATCGGTGGACGTCCTCATTATCGCCCCCGAGCCCCCGGTGTACGCCCACCCCGGCGACGCGGGGGCAGACCTCGTCTCCGCCGAAGCGGTGCACCTGGCGCCGGGGCAGCGTGCTCTCGTGGGGACCGGCGTTCGCATCGCCCTGCCCGAGGGGTACGCCGCGTTCGTCGTGCCGCGCAGCGGCCTCGCGGCCAAGCACGGCATCACCGTCGTCAATTCGCCCGGGACGGTGGACGCCGGCTATCGGGGCGAGATCAAGGTGACGCTGCTCAACACCGACGCCACCGAGGGCTACGACATCGCGGTCGGCGACCGCATCGCACAGCTGATCGTGATGCCGGTCCCACGCGCACGATTCATCCCGGTCGAGGAGCTGCCAGACAGCGTCCGCGGCGACGGCGGCTTCGGCTCGACCGGTTATCAGAAGGACGGAAACGCATGACTGACCCCACTCCCGCCGCCTCGGCGCCGAAGGTCGCCCCCGCCGACCGTGCCGAAGCCGGCCCGTTCGACGAGGCGGAGGCGAACCCCGTCCGTCCGTACATCGACCTCGGCGGCGTGAAGATCCTCCCGCGCGAGGGGCTCAACCTGCGCCTCGAAGTCGAGGAGCAGACCAAGCGCATCGTCGCCGTCGGGCTCGACTACGCCGGCTCGACGCTCCAGGTGCAGGCGTTCGCCGCGCCGCGGACCGCCGGCCTGTGGGAGGAGACGCGCGACCAGATCCGCGCGCAGGTCCGCCAGCAGGGCGGTCGCGTGGAGGAGCGCGAAGGCCCGCTCGGGCCCGAGCTGCTCGCCGAGGTGCCGGTCGTCGCCGGGCCGGAGGGCACGGCCGGGAAGCGACTCGCGCGGTTCGTGGGCGTCGACGGCCCCCGCTGGTTCCTGCGCGGTGTGATCGGCGGCGCGGCCACGGCCGACGTCGATGCGGCAGCCAAGGTGGAGGACCTCTTCCGCTCGATCGTCGTGGTGCGCGGCGGTACGCCGATGCCGCCCCGAGACCTCATCCCGCTGCGGATGCCCGCGACGCCGGGCTCGGCGTGAGCGACGAGCGACCCGGCGACCAGGCCGCACCCGACGCTCCTGTTCCGGACGGGACGGAGCAGCAGCCGGGTTCGGCCTCCGAGGTCCTCGGTGCGGCGCTCGGCGGTGCCGCCCGTCGTGCGGGTCTGGATCCCGCGAAACAGAGCAGCACCGGGCACGTCGTCTGGGCCGCGATGGGCGGCTGGCGCGGACTGCTCGAGTCGATCCTGCCGGGCCTGATCTTCATCGTCGCCTACACGGTGACGATCGATCCGGCGACCGGCGACGGCGACCTCTGGCTCGCGCTCGCCCTCTCCGTGGGCACCGCGGCGGTCTTCACGATCGCCCGCCTCGTCGCCCGCCAACCGGTGACGGCGGCAGTCGGCGGACTCGTCGCCGCCGTCGTCGCCGCCGGGTTCGCGGCATTCACGGGGGAGGCCAGCAACAACTTCATCCCCGGGTTCGTGACGAACGTGCTGTACGGCTCGGCCTTCCTGATCTCGGCGCTCGTCGGCTGGTCGCTGATCGGCCTCGCCGTTGGATTCCTCATGGGCGAGGGCACCGCCTGGCGGCAGGACAAGCGCAAGCGCCGCGTGTTCTTCTGGCTCGCGATCGCCTGGGCGTCGCTGTTCGCGGCACGCCTGATCGTGCAGCTCCCGCTGTACTTCGCCGACAACGTCACGGCGCTCGGAACGCTCAAGCTCGTGATGGGCATCCCGCTGTTCGCGCCGATGGTGGCGGTCACATGGCTCGCCGTGCGGGCGCTCTATCCGCCCGATCCGAAGTGATACATTTATCTTGACATCAAGATAAATGCACCTCCCGCGATGCTTAGGTGAACCTCACTAGCCGAGGGCGTCATCGCGGGGGGAAGATGGGGAGTGCCGGGCCTTCGCGCCCCGCTCCCGCCGCCGACGAAGGAGACACACGTGTCCACGGTTGACAGCTTCGGTGCAAAGAGCACCCTGACGGTCGGCAGCACCGACTACGAGATCTTCCGCGTCGACACCGTCGCCGGGTACGAGAAGCTCCCGTTCAGCCTCAAGGTGCTGCTCGAGAACCTTCTGCGCACCGAGGACGGCGCGAACGTCACGAAGGCGCAGATCGAGGCCCTCGGCTCGTGGGATCCCGCGGCCGAGCCCGACACCGAGATCCAGTTCACGCCGGCCCGCGTGGTGATGCAGGACTTCACCGGCGTGCCCTGCATCGTCGACCTCGCCACCATGCGCGAGGCGGTCACCGCCCTCGGCGGCGACCCGTCGCGGATCAACCCGCTCTCGCCGGCCGAGATGGTCATCGACCACTCCGTCATCGCCGATCTGTTCGGCTCCGAGAACGCGCTCGAGCGCAACGTCGAGATCGAGTACGAGCGCAACGGCGAGCGGTACCAGTTCCTGCGCTGGGGCCAGACCGCGTTCGACGACTTCAAGGTCGTCCCGCCGGGCACCGGCATCGTGCACCAGGTGAACATCGAGCACCTGGCCAAGGTCATCTACGACCGCTCCGTCGACGGCGTGCTCCGGGCGTACCCCGACACCTGCGTCGGCACCGACTCGCACACCACCATGGTCAACGGCCTCGGCGTGCTCGGCTGGGGCGTCGGCGGCATCGAGGCCGAGGCCGCGATGCTCGGCCAGCCCGTGTCGATGCTCATCCCACGCGTCGTCGGGTTCAAGCTCTCGGGCGCGATCCCCGCCGGCGTGACCGCGACCGACGTCGTGCTCACCATCACCGACATGCTCCGCAAGCACGGCGTCGTCGGCAAGTTCGTCGAGTTCTACGGCGAGGGCGTCGCCTCGGTGCCGCTGGCGAACCGCGCGACGATCGGCAACATGAGCCCGGAGTTCGGCTCGACCGCCGCCATGTTCCCCATCGACGACGTGACGCTGGACTACCTGCGCCTCACCGGCCGCGACGAGCAGACCGTCGCCCTCGTCGAGGCGTACGCCAAGGAGCAGGCGCTCTGGCACGACCCCGCCCGCGAACTCGCTTTCAGCGAGTACATGGAGCTCGACCTGTCGACGGTCGTGCCCTCGATCGCCGGACCGAAGCGTCCGCAGGACCGCATCCTGCTCTCGGAGTCGAAGGCGCAGTTCAACATCGACCTGACGAACTACGCCGACAGCGACCACGACCTGGTCGATCTCACGGTCGCCGAGTCGTTCCCGGCATCCGACCCGCCCGGGTTCACCCCCGAGGACGAGCACAGCCACCACGAGCACCACCACCACTCCCACGCGCCTGCCACGGCGTCCAAGCCCACGCCCGTCACGACCGCGGCCGGCGATGCGTTCACGCTCAACCACGGCTCCGTCGCCCTCGCGGCGATCACCTCGTGCACGAACACGTCGAACCCGTCGGTCATGATCGCCGCCGGCGTGCTCGCACGCAAGGCCCTCGAGAAGGGTCTCAAGACGAAGCCCTGGGTCAAGACCACCCTCGGCCCGGGCTCGAAGGTCGTCACCGACTACTACGAGAAGTCGGGCCTCGACAAGTCGCTCGAGGGCCTCGGCTTCTACACCGTGGGCTACGGCTGCACGATCTGCATCGGCAACTCCGGCCCGCTGATCGAAGAGGTCTCGGCTGCCATCAACGAGAACGACCTGGCCGTCACGGCGGTCCTCTCGGGCAACCGCAACTTCGAGGGCCGCATCAGCCCCGACGTGAAGATGAACTACCTGGCCTCGCCGCCGCTCGTGGTCGCCTACGCGCTGGCCGGCTCGATGAACTTCGACTTCGAGGTCGACCCGCTCGGCACCGACGCGGACGGCAACGACGTCTTCCTCAAGGACATCTGGCCCGCGCCCGACGAGGTGCAGGAGATCATCGACGCCTCGATCTCGCGCGAGCAGTTCATCAAGCAGTACGCGACCGTGTTCGACGGCGACGACCGCTGGCGCAACCTCCCCACCCCGACGGGCCCCATCTTCGAGTGGGACACCGACTCGACCTACGTGCGCAAGGCGCCGTACTTCGACGGCATGACGATGGAGCTGACTCCGGTCGGCGACATCACCGGCGCTCGCGTGATGGCGACCCTCGGCGACTCGGTCACGACCGACCACATCTCGCCGGCGGGCAACATCAAGGCGGGCACCCCCGCCGCCCAGTACCTCACCGAGCACGGCGTGGCGCAGAAGGACTTCAACTCGTACGGCTCGCGCCGCGGCAACCACGAGGTGATGATCCGCGGCACGTTCGCGAACATCCGCCTGAAGAACCTCCTCGTCAGCGCCGTGAACGACGGCGCGGTCGTCGAGGGCGGGTTCACCCGCGACTTCACGCAGGAGGGCGGCCCGCAGTCGTACATCTACGACGCGAGCCAGAACTACCAGGCCGCGGGCGTGCCGCTCGTGATCTTCGGCGGCAAGGAGTACGGCTCGGGCTCGTCGCGCGACTGGGCGGCCAAGGGCACCAGCCTGCTGGGCGTCAAGGCGGTCATCACCGAGAGCTTCGAGCGCATCCACCGCTCGAACCTGATCGGCATGGGCGTCGTTCCGCTCCAGTTCCCCGCGGGGGAGAGCTGGGAGTCGCTGGGCCTCGACGGCACCGAGATCGTCTCGATCGTCGGCCTCGAGCAGCTCAACGAAGGCGTCACGCCCAAGACCGTCACCGTCACCGCCGCCCCCAGCGAGTTCTCGCCCGAGGGCAAGCAGCCGGTCACGTTCGAAGCAGTCGTGCGCATCGACACGCCCGGTGAGGCCGACTACTACCGCAACGGCGGCATCCTGCAGTACGTGCTGCGTTCGCTCGTCTGACGCGCGACCACGAAGGGGTCGGGGGTGCACGCTCCCGGCCCCTTCGTGCGTCCGCAGGTAGACTGGAACGGCCCGTCCCGGGCCGGAAAGGAGCAGGGGATGTCGTTGCTTCCATCCATCTCCGGGCCCCGTGACCTCGACGGGCTGACCATCGAAGAGCTCGAGCAGCTCGCGGCGGAGATCCGCGAGTTCCTCGTCGAGAACGTCGCCCGTACGGGCGGGCACCTCGGCCCGAACCTCGGCGTCGTCGAACTCACCATCGCCCTTCACCGCGTGTTCGACTCGCCGTCCGATCCCTTCGTGTTCGACACCGGGCACCAGTCGTACGTGCACAAGCTGCTCACCGGGCGGCAGGACTTCTCGAACCTCCGCTCCCGCGGCGGACTCGCCGGCTACCCGCAGCGCTCCGAGAGCCCCCACGACGTCGTGGAGTCATCCCACGCGTCGAGTTCGCTGAGCTGGGCCGACGGCATCTCGCGCGCCCTCATCCGCACGGGCCGCAAAGACCGCCACGTGGTCGCGGTGGTCGGCGACGGGTCGCTCACGGGCGGCATGACGTGGGAGGCGCTCAACAACATCTCCGACGACAACGACCGCAACCTCGTCATCGTCGTCAACGACAACGGCCGCTCGTACGCGCCGACCATCGGAGGCATGGCGCGCTACCTCAACCGCGTGCGCACCGCCGACTCGTACCGCACCCTGCACCGCGGCTCGGACGACCTCTTCCGCCGGCTCGGCCCGGCCGCTCGCGCGGTGTACCGCGGCATCCGCGGCGGGACGCACGGCTTCCTCTCGCGCTTCACGAACAACGTCGCACTGTATTCGAACCTCGACATCAAGTACCTGGGCCCGGTCGACGGCCACGACCTGCCCACGCTCATCGAGACGCTCGAGCTCGCGAAGGAGTACGGCGCGCCGGTCATCGTGCACGCGATCACCGAGAAGGGTCGCGGCTACCAGCCGGCGCTCGATGACGAGGCGGACCAGTTCCACGCGGTCGGCAAGATCGATCCGGCGACCGGCAAGACGGTCGGCACGGCGTCGTCGGCGGTGGCGTGGACGGATGTCTTCGCCGACGAGCTCGTCGCGGTGGGCGAAGACCGCGAAGACGTCATCGCCATGACGGCGGCGATGCTGCGGCCCACGGGCCTCCTGCCCTTCGCGCAGCGGTTCCCCGACCGCGTCTACGACGTCGGCATCGCCGAGCAGCACGCGGTGGCGTCGGCGGCCGGCCTGGCGTTCGGGGGGCTGCATCCCGTGCTCGCCATCTACGCCACGTTCATGAACCGCGCCTTCGACCAGGTGCTGATGGACGTCGCGCTCCATCGCGCCGGCGTGACGTTCGTGCTCGACCGTGCCGGTGTCACCGGCCCCGACGGGCCGAGCCACCACGGCATCTGGGACCTGGCGATGCTGCAGATCGTGCCGCACATCCGCATCGCGGTGCCGCGCGACGGCACGCGGCTGCGGGAGCAGCTGCGCGAAGCGGTAGCGGTGACGGATGCGCCGACCGTGATCCGCTTCCCGAAGGGGAGCGTGAGCGACGAGCTCCCCGCGATCGAGCGGCTGCCCGACGGGGTGGAGGTGCTTTCACGGGCCGGGGCGCAGGACGTCCTCATCGTCGGCATCGGCTCGATGGCGCACCTGGCGATGGATGTCGCCGAGCGGCTGCGCGCGCAGGGCATCGGCGCGACGGTCATCGATCCCCGCTGGGTCATCCCCGTGCAGACGTCGGTCGTGGAGCTCGCCGCCGCGCATCGCCTCGTGATCACCATCGAAGACGGCATCCGCGTCGGCGGCATCGGCACGCGTGTGCGTCAGGTGCTGCGCGAGGCAGGAGTCGACACGGCGGTGGACGAGCTCGGCGTGCCCGACGAGTTCATCGACCACGCGACGCGCGAGCAGATCCTGGAGGATGCCGGGCTCACCCCGGCGAAGATCGCGCAGGACATCGTCGCGCAGGTGCTCGGCACCCGCATCCCGATCGCCCGTGGCGCCCAGACGACCGAGATCCCCATCGAACACGCGTCGTCGGATCCCCGCTGACGCGGAGCGGGTGCGGGCGCATCGTCCGGGCGTGAAAGCATGGACGGATGCACGTCTCCGACTCCGCCCGCACCGCCGTTCTCCGCCGTGACGAGACCGCCGACCGGGCCGCCGGCATCCGCCTGCACTCCGTCTCCGTCGACGTCGATCTGCGATCCGCGCGCGATCTCGAGGAGCCGACGTTTCCGACCTCGGCCACGTTGACGTTCGACGCCGCCGCCGGTCACGACGCGACGTGGATCGACTTCATCGGGCATTCGATCGATGAGGTCGTGGTCAACGGCGTGCCGCAGGCGGTGGACTGGGACGGCGCGCGCGTGCGCGTGCGCGGTCTCGAGCCCCGCAACGTCGTGACGGTGCGCGGACGCGCGCTGTTCAGCCGCTCCGGTGAGGGGCTGCACCGGTTCGCCGACCCCGTCGACGGCGAGGTCTACCTCTACACGCAGTACGAGCCGGCCGACTGCCGCCGCGTATACCCGTGCTTCGAGCAGCCCGACATGAAGGCGCGCTGGAGCTTCACCGTCGCCGCACCCGCCGGGTGGACCGTGCTGTCGAACGGGGCCGAGGTCGCACGCGAGGCCGTGGCCGACGGCATCCGCGTCTCCTTCGCCGAGACGCTGCCGATCTCGAGCTACATCACGGCCGTGGCCGCCGGTCCGTACCACCGCGTCGACGGCAGCTGGTCCTCCGGCGACGCCCGGGTCGACCTCGGGGTGCTCTGCCGGGCCTCGCTCGCCCCTCACCTCGATGCCGATGAGATCCTCGACGTCACCCGACGCGGGCTCGACTACTTCACCGAGGCCTTCGCTCAGCCCTACCCGTGGGGGAAGTACGACCAGATCTTCGTGCCCGAGTACAACCTCGGCGCCATGGAGAATCCGGGCCTCGTGACGTTCACGGAGGCGTACGTGTTCCGCGGGGCCTCCACTGCCGCGCAGCACGAGGGGCGTGCGAACACGATCCTGCACGAGATGGCCCACATGTGGTTCGGCGATCTCACCACGATGAAGTGGTGGGACGACCTGTGGCTGAAGGAGTCGTTCGCCGACTTCATGGGATCGCACGCGAATGTGGCCACCGGCGCGCACCCCGATGCGTGGGTGAGCTTCGCGAGCCGCCGCAAGGGATGGGCGTACGAGCAGGACCAGCTGCCGACGACGCATCCGATCGTCGCCGACATCCCCGATCTCGAGGCGGCGAAGCTGAACTTCGACGGCATCACCTACGCCAAGGGCGCCTCGGTGCTCAAGCAGCTCGTGGCGTTCGTGGGGGAGGATGCCTTCTTCCGCGGCGCGCAGGGGTACTTCGCCGATTATGCGTTCGGCAGCACCACGCTGCCCGATCTGCTCACCGCGCTCGAGAGCGCCTCGGGGCGCGATCTCGAGCCGTGGAGCGATGCCTGGCTGCGCACGACCGGCCTGTCGGAGCTGCGGGTGGAGCGCGCCGCCACGGGTGCCACCGTGGTGCAGACCTCCCCCCGTCCGCACCGCATCACGATCGGGCTGTACCGCGCGGATGGCGCTCGCCTCGTGCGGCAGGACGGGATCGACCTCGACGTGGTCGACGCGCGCACCGCAGTGGATGCGCCCGGGATCGATTGGGCTGCCGTCGACCTCATCGTGCCCAACGACGACGACAGCACCTACGCCAAGGTGCGTCTCGACGCCCGGTCGCTCGACGCGGTCGAGGCGGGCCTCTCGACCATCGACGACGCGCTCGCCCGCTCGGTCGTGTGGGCTGCGCTGTGGAACGCGGTGCGCGACGCGGAACTGCCGGTCGCGCGGTATCTCGGCATCGTGGCGCGGCACGCGCCCGCAGAGACGAATGCGGCGCTGCTGGCAGATGCGACCGCCCACGCCCGGTTCGCGCTCGGCCGCTATGCGCCCGACGACGCGCGGGACGCGCTCGCCTCGGCATGGCTCTCGACCGCATGGGAGGCCCTGCACGCAGCCGCGCCGTCAAGCGATGCGCAGCTGGCGTGGGCCCGAGCCGTCGGCGCGGTCGCCTCGATCTGCGCGGACCGGGCGGTCGAGCTGCGCGGCATCCTCGAGGGCATCACGGATGCGCCGGACGGCCTCGCCCTCGACCACGACCTGCGCTGGCTGTGGCTGATCGCCCTGTCGGCGACAGGCCACGCATCGATCGCCGACGCCGACGCGGAGCTCGCAACGGACCCCACCGCGAGCGGCCGCCTGGCATACCGCACCGCCCTGGCGGCGAGGCCCGAGGCCGACGTACGCGCCGATGCCTGGCGCGCCGCGTGGGCCGACGAGTCGCTCAGCAACGACGAGCTCGATGCGACCATCGCCGGCGTCCGCGCGGGCGGTCGGCGTGATCTGATCTCGGCCTTCGACGCCGACTACTTCGCCCGCATCCGCCCGACGTGGTCGGCGCGCAGCATCGAGATCGCGCGACGCCTCGTGCGTGGCCTGTTCCCGGCGGGCGAGTCGACGGATGCCGTCGACCAGTGGCTGTCCGGCAACGCAGATGCCCCGCCCGCACTGCGGCGGATCGTCATCGAACTGCGCGACGGCCTCGCCCGGGACCTGCGCGTGCGCGGCGCCCAGGCGACCTGACGTCGGCGGGCCTGCCGGCGCGGTGCTGGCGCCGGCTCGGCCTGACCGGTCAGACGGGCGCGCTCATGCCTTCACCTCGGCGACGAGGTCGAGCAGCTCGCGCAGCGGTGCGCGCAGCAGCGGCACCTTCGTCAGCGGCAGCGCCAGACGCAGGAGGCGCAGCCCGCGATCCAGCAGCGCACGCGTGCGCTTCTGCCCGGGGGAGCGGTCGTACACCCAGAACAGGGCGAGCAGCAGATGGCCGAGCACGAGCGCGTGGGGGAGCCCGGCGCGGAACTCCTCTGGCAGCTGGTTCTTCGCGCCGTCGACCGCCTCGCGGAAGAGACCCTCGACGATCGCGAGCGCGGGGGCTGACTCGTCGGAGAGCGGGTTGATCGGCGACCGCGGGGAGACCGCGGCAGAGAGGAACTCCGGCGCGAACGGATGGTAGGCCCCGAGCTGATCGAGACCGGTGCGGTACACGATCCCGAGTCGGTCGACGAGATCGTCGGATGCCGCCAGCAGCGGCCCGGCGGCATCGCGGTGCGCCTCCTGCACGTCGAGATAGAGCTCCTGCACCAGATGGTTCTTCGACGCGAAGTGGTAGTTGGTGGTGCCGACCGAGACGCCGGCCTCCTGCGCGATGAGGCGGATCGTCGTCGCGTCGTAGCCGCGCTCGCGGAACGAGCGCACCGCGACGCCCCGGATCTGCGCCCGAGTGCGCTCGCTCTTGGTCTGGGACGGAGCATCCGAACTGAACATGTTCAGAGGATACCGCGACAAAGAGGAAGGGCGGCCCTCCGAGGAGGACCGCCCTTCGCATCAGGAACGGATCAGCTGCCGATTCCGCGGATCACGGGGTGGTGGAACGTGTCGCCGAAGACGCGCTCCGACGCCCCCTCGCGATCGAGGTACGGCGAGGCGCCGCCGTCGATGAACGGCCAGCCGGCACCCAGGATGAGGCAGAGGTCGATGTCCTCGACCTCGGGCACCACGCCCTCGTCGAGCATCGCCTTGATCTCCTGGGCGAGACCGTCCTGCACGCGGGCGAGAATGGTCGCCGCCGATGCGGGGGTGGAACCCACGACGGGCTTCAGCACCTTCTCGGCTGCCTTCGTCCAGCCGGTCACGCGACCGCCCTTGTCCTTCTCGACGACCTCCGGCAGCTCCGCGAGCGCGTGGAAGTTCTCGTTCGCGTAGAAGCGGTCGGGGAAGGCGCGCACCATGGTGTCCTGCACGTGGGCGGCGACCTTCCAGCCGACCAGGTCGATGAGCTGGAACGGACCCATCGGCAGACCGAGGGGCGCGAACGCCTTCTCGACGTCGGCCACGGGGGTGCCCTCGTAGACGGCGCGCGCCGCCTCGCCCATGACCTTGGCGAGAACGCGGTTGACGACGAAGCCCGGTGCGTCGGCCGTCAGCACCGCGTTCTTGCCGAGACCCTTCGCCACCACGAACGCGGTCGACAGCGCGGCCTCCGACGTCGAGGGCGTCTTCACGATCTCGATGAGCGGCATGACCGCCACCGGGTTGAAGAAGTGGAAGCCGACGAGGCGCTCCGGGTGGGCGAGCTTCGACCCGATCTCCTCCACCGACAGCGACGAGGTGTTGGTCGCGAGGATGGCGTCCTCGGCGATGATCTGCTCGATCTCGCCGAACACCGCCTGCTTCACGCCGACCTCTTCGAAGACCGCCTCGATGACGAAGTCGCAGTCCACGTAGAGCGACTTGTCGGTCGTGCCGGTGACGAGCGCACGCAGCCGGTTGGCGGCATCCGCGTCGAGCCGGCCCTTCGCCTCGAGCTTGCCGATCTCGTCGTGGATGTACGCCACGCCCTTGTCGACGCGCGCCTGGTCGAGGTCGGTGATGAGCACCGGCACCTGGAGCTTGCGCACGAACAGCAGGGCGAACTGGCTCGCCATGAGCCCCGCACCGATGATGCCGACCTTGGTGACCTTCTTCGCCAGGGCCTTGTCGGGGGCGCCGACGGGGCGCTTGGCGCGCTTCTGCACGAGATCGAAGGCGTACATGGATGCCGCGAACTGATCGCCGGTCACGAGCTCGGCCAGCGCCTCGTCCTCGCGGGCGAAGCCGTCGGCCTTGGTGCCGCTCTTCGCCTTGTCGAGGAGCTCGAGCGCGGCGTACGGCGACTTCGGCACGGTGCCGATCTTCGACTCGAGCATGCCGCGCGCCATCTTGATCGCGATCGGCCACTTGGTGAGGCGCTCGATCTTGCCGGGCTCGTTCTTGCGGTCGACCTTGATCGTGCCGCTGAGCACGCCGTCGGCCCACGTCAGCGAGTCCTCGAGGTAGTTGGCCGCGGGGAAGATCGCATCCACGATCCCGTAGTCGTACGCCTGCTGAGGCTTCAGCATGCGGTTCTGCTTCAGCGGGTTCGAGATCACGACCTCGAGGGCGTTCTCGATGCCGATGAGGTTCGGCATCAGGTACGCGCCGCCCCAGCCCGGGATGATGCCGAGGAACACCTCGGGCAGCGCGATCGCCGCAGCGGAGGCATCCACGGTGCGATAGGTCGAGTTCAGGGCGATCTCGAGACCGCCGCCGAGCGCGAGCCCGTTCACGAACGCGAACGCCGGCACGCCGAGCTCGGCGAGCTGGCCGAACACCTTGTGACCCAGCTGCGCGACCAGGCGCGCGTTTTCCTTCGAGCCGACCTTCGTGATGTCGGAGAGGTCTGCGCCCGCGGCGAGGATGTACTGCTTCCCGGTGATGCCGACGGCCTGGATCTCGCCGGCCGCGGCGCGGGCGGCGAGGCCGGCGAGCGTCTCGCCGAGCTGGAACATCGTGGCGGGGCCGAGCGTGTTCGGCCGGGTGTGGTCGCGGCCGTTGTCAAGCGTGACGAGGGCGAGCACCTTGCCGGAGGCGAGGCGGATGTCCCGCACGCGAGAGTGGGTGATCACCTCGCCCTCGGTCATGGCGAGGATGGGGGAGAAGTCGATCTCTTCGTAGTTCGTCATCGCTGCTTACTTCCGCTTCTTGCCGTCGTAGTGCGGGTTCTCCCAGATGACCGAGCCGCCCTGGCCGAGACCCACGCACATCGCGGTGAGGCCGTATCGCACGTCGGGACGCTCCGCGAACTGCGCCGCGAGCTGGATCATGAGACGAACACCGGATGCCGCGAGCGGGTGTCCGAGCGCGATCGCGCCGCCCCACTGGTTGACCCGCGCGTCGTCGTCTGCGATGCCGAAGTGGTCGAGGAGCGAGATCACTTGGATGGCGAACGCCTCGTTCAGCTCGAACAGGCCGATGTCGGCGATCGAGAGACCGGCCTTGCGCAGCGCCTTCTCGGTCGAGGGGATCGGGCCGATGCCCATGATCTCGGGCTGCACGCCCGCGAACGCGAACGAGACGAGCCGCATCTTCGGCGCGAGGCCGAACTCCTTCACGGCGCCCCCGCCTGCCAGCAGCGACATGGTCGCACCGTCGGTGAGGGGAGAGGAGGTGCCGGCGGTGACGCGTCCGTGCGGCCGGAACGGCGTCTTCAGCGCGGCGAGGTCGTCCATCGTGGTCTGCGGGCGTCGGCCCTCGTCCTCGGTCGCGAGGCCCCACGAGCCGTCGGCGTCCTTCGTGGCCACGGAGACCAGGTCGGGCTGGATCTTGCCGGCGTCGTACGCCGCCTGCGCCTTGTGCTGGCTGAGCATGCCGAACCGGTCGGAGCGCTCCTTGGTCAGGTGCGGGAAGCGGTCGAAGATGCGCTCGGCAGTGACGCCCATGTTGAGCGCGCCCGGGTCGACCATCCGCTCCGCGACGAAGCGCGGGTTGGGGTCGGCGTTGCCGCCGATGGGGTGGTGCCCCATGTGCTCGACACCGCCCGCGAGGGCGACGTCGTACATCCCGACGCCGATCGAACCGGCCATCGTCGTCACGCTGGTCATCGCACCCGCGCACATGCGGTCGATCGCGAAGCCCGGGACGGTCTGCGGCAGACCCGCCAGGATCGCCACGGAGCGTCCGAGCGTCAGTCCCTGATCCCCGGTCTGCGACGTCGCCGCGATGGCGACCTCGTCGATGCGGTCCTTGGGTACGTTCGCGTTGCGCTCCAACAGGCCGATCGTCGCTTTGACCGCGAGATCGTCCGAACGGGTGTTCCAGTACATGCCTTTTTCGCCGGCGCGCCCGAACGGGGTGCGCATTCCATCGACGAAGTAGACGTCCGAAATCTCGGCCACTCTGCCTCCAACACTAGGGTTTCCGCCAGCCTACGGACGGCCACGGAGGCGTCCGAACCGGGTGGGGGAAACCTACGAAGCCGCTTCGGACGCGCTCGAAACCTCTTGCACGGAATCGACAAAGGCATCGGCGATCACCTGTGCGGTCTCCTCAACCTGCCACGCGCGGGCGCCGAGGCCCGCGAGTGCCGAACCGACGGATGCCGCGTCGATCTCGGCGGGCGGGGCCCAGGCCACACGCCGCAGCAGTTCGGGGGTGAGCAGGTTCTCGGTGGGCATCCCCAGCTCTTCTGCACGCGCTTCGACGCCGGCGCGACCCGCCTTGAGACGCGCAGCGGCTTCGGGGTTGCGGTCGACCCACGCGCGCGGCGGGGGGAGTGTGTCACCCGAGCTCGCGCGTTCGAGCGGAAGCGCGGTCTCCGCGCGGCCGGCTTCGATCGCACCCCACCAGCGGTCGATCTGACTGCGGCTCGCGCGGCCGGTGAAGTCCTTGACCGCGGCGAGTGCCTGCTTCGACGCGGGATCGGCGATCACTGCGGCGACGAGCGAGCGATCGGGCACGAGCCGTCCGGGAGCGACATCCTGTTCACGCGCATAGTCCTCGCGGGCGTTCCACAGCGCACGGGCGATCGCGAGCGACCGCCGGCCCCGCACCGTGTGAAGTCCGCTGAGACGCCGCCACGGCTCCTCGCGCGCAGGCTTGGGCTCGCGGGTGAGTACGGCGTGGAACTCCTCCGCGGCGAACCCGGTCTTGTCCTGTTCCTCCAGTTCCGCGACGAGGGCGTCGCGGACGTCGATCAGATGCGCGACGTCGAGGGCGGCGTACTCGAGCCAGGACTGGGGGAGCGGCCTGGTCGACCAGTCCGCCGCCGAGTGGGCCTTGGCCAGCGTGATGCCCAGAGTGTCCTCGACCACTGCCGCGAGACCCACGCGTGCGTGTCCGAGCAGGCGCGAGGCGAGCTCGGTGTCGAAGATGCGCGGGGGCACCAGACCCTCGTCGCGCAGCGACGGCAGATCCTGGCTCGCCGCGTGCAGCACCCATTCCTGGTCGCCGATGGCCTGCTGCAGCGCGGTGAAGTCGCCGATCGGCGGCGGATCGAACAGGAACGTGCCCGCACCGCGTCGATAGACCTGGATCAGGTACGCCCGCTGCGAGTAGCGGAACCCCGAGGCGCGCTCGACGTCGACGGCGACCGGGCCCGTTCCCGCAGCGATGATCTCGGCGGCCCGCGACGCCTCGGCGACATCGTCGATGACGTCGTACTCAGCCACGCGGCGACCTGTGCGATCCGAGCATTGTGATTCCTTCCGAACCCGGCGGGAGGCCCGCCAACATGCACACCAGTTCGGCCCATGCTTCCACGTGCGGACCGAGCGGCCCACCCGGCGACCACGACGCGCGCAGTTCGATCTGAGCGCCGTCACCCTCGGAGGCGAGGGTGCCGAATCCCTTCGACAGCGTCTTGGTCGCGGTTCCCGACGCCGAGTGCAGGTCCGCATTGCGCGACCGCAGAGCGTCGGTGAGCCATGACCAGGCTACGTCCGCCAGGAGGGGGTCGACGCCGATGTCGGGTTCGAGTGGAGCCTGGGCGAAGCAGACGATGCGCCATGCGCCGTTCCACGCCGCCGGCTCGCCGTCGTCATGGAGCAGGATGAAGCGCCCCGTGCCGTACGCGGAGTCGGTGCCCTCCTCGTCGGGTCGCACGTCGCCCGCGAGCGCGATCGCGTGCGGGGCGAGGCCCGTCGGAGCGGCGATCTCGCGCACGACGAAGTCGGTGCGGAAGGCGATGGCGCGCACCTGCGCCGCGGCGTCGTCGAACGAGGCCGGAGACACGGGAGGTCGGAGCGCAGCCACGCGGACAGACTAGAGTGAGGCCTCGATGGTCGCCTCCAGGCGCGCCGCGACCCGCGGCGCATCCCCCGCTCTCGTCACCGGCATCCGGACCGCTCTCGCGGTGATCGGCGTGGCGCTCACCGGCGTGCTCGCAGCGCTCGGCGTCGCGTCGGCCCACATGGCCCGCCGCGTGGTCACCCCCGCGTCGCGCGTGCCCGACACGCACATCCTCGCGCTCGACACCGGCGCGCAGACGATCACACTGTCGCGCACGCCCGACACCGAACTCCCCGGCCGCTACGGCCTGTTCACGACCGGCACCGCCGACTACGTGAAGGTCGGGTCGGTGCTGGCGGAGGACGCGCGCAGCGTGACCCGCAAGCTCCTCACCCACGTGGGGTCCACCTCGCGCCTGTCACCGGACGCGGCGTTCAGCGGCTGGTACTACTCGCACCCCGAAGAGCTGCACCTGCCGTTCTCTCCCGAGCTGATCGGCTCGGCGGTCGGACCCTGCCCGGCGTGGCTGTTCCCCGCGGGCGAGGGCGACACCTGGGTGATCCAGGTGCACGGCCGTGGCACGAACCGTGCCGAGTGCCTACGAGCGGTGCCGCTGTTCCACAGCCTCGGCATCACCTCGCTGCTGGTGTCGTACCGCAACGACGGAGAAGCGCCCCGCAGCCGCGCGGGGACCTATGCGCTCGGCGCCACCGAATGGCGCGACGTCGATGCCGCGATCGGGTTCGCGCGACGCCGCGGCGCCACGCGCGTGATCCTCATGGGGTGGTCCATGGGCGGTGCGATCGCCCTGCAGCTCGCGCTCAGCTCCGCGCACCGCGACATCATCGCGGGCCTCGTGCTCGACTCGCCCGTGGTCGACTGGCGGCTGGTGCTCGACTACCAGGCAGGCCTGCTGAACGTGCCGCCCCTGGTGAGCGCGCTCGCGATCGAGGCGCTGCAGCACGACTGGGCGTCGCCGCTCACCCGCTCCGGTGCGGGCATCCCGTTCGACCGCCTCGACGCCCTCGCGCGCGCTTCCGAGCTGCGGCATCCGATCCTCGTGCTCCACAGCGACGACGACGGGTTCGTGCCGTCCGACGCATCGCACGACCTCGTCGTCGCGCGTCCCGACCTCGTCGAGCTGCAGGTGTTCGACGTGGCGCGCCACACGAAGCTGTGGAACTACGACCAGGACCGCTGGGCGCGGTCGATCACCGACTGGCTCGGTCGCCACGATCTCGTCGGGGAGTGACCGCGCCGAGGCCCGGTCTCAGGCGGTGCGCTTCGCCGCCACCTGACGCTTGGCGCGCATGAGCATGCCCGTCATGCCGGCGATGCGCAGCGGCGAGACGGCGCGGGTGAGTCCGATGGACTGGGGGAAGTCGGCCGGGATGGCGAGCACCTCGTCGGCCGACAGCCCGGTGATCCCCTGAGCGAGGATGCTCGCGAACCCCCGCGTCGTCGGGGCCTCCGGGGGAGCGGTGGCGTGCATAGCGACGGTGCCGTCGGGGGCGACGTCGACGATGATGTACACCGGCGACTGGCACTCGGCCACGCGCTCGGCGAGCTCAGGGTGCCCCTCGTACTCCTCCGGCACATCCGGAAGCTCACGTGAGAACTCCAGGAGGAGCTGGAGCCGCTCGGACTCGGGCAGCTCGAGGAACTCGTCGCGGATCTCGGCGAGGGCGGCGGGCAGGGCGGAATCGGTCATCGCGGCCATCCTTTCACGGGCGCGGATGCCGCGGGCGGGGCATCCGCCCGGTGATCAGGCCGCGCCCGGTTCGGCACCGGTGACGATGGGCACGCGGACGGCGCTGCCCCACTCCGTCCACGACCCGTCGTAGTTGCGCACATCCGCGAATCCGAGCAGGTGCGTCAGCACGAACCAGGTGTGGCTCGACCGCTCGCCGATCCGGCAGTACGCGACGATCGCGTCGCCGTCGGCGAGGCCGGCCCCGCCCCGGTAGATCGCGTCGAGCTCCGCACGGGTGCGGAAGCCGCCGTCCTCGGCGACGGCCCGCGCCCACGGCACGCTCTGCGCGGACGGGATGTGCCCGGCGCGGAGCGCGCCCTCCTCGGGGTACGCGGGCGCGGACGTGCGGGTTCCGTCGTACTCCTCGGGGGAGCGCACGTCGATGAGCGGGCCACGGCCGAGGTGCGAGAGCACGTCGTCCTTGTATGCGCGGATCACCGAGTCGTCGCGCTCGACCACCGGGTAGTCGGTCGGAGCGGGCTGCGGAGCATCCGTCGTGATCGGCCGCCCTGCGGCGATCCACGCGTCGCGACCGCCGTCGAGCAGGCGCACGTCCTCGTGCCCGAACAGCGAGAACACCCACAGGGCGTACGCGGCCCACCAGTTGTTCTTGTCGCCGTAGATGACCACGGTGTCGTCGCGCGAGATGCCCTTGCGGCTGAGGAGCTCGGCGAACCCCGCCCCGTCGACGTAGTCGCGCACGACCGGGTCGTTGAGCTCGGTGTGCCAGTCCACCTTCACTGCCCCGGGGATGTGGCCGGTCTCGTACAGCAGCACGTCCTCGTCCGACTCGACGACGACGAGGCCGGGTGTTCCCAGGCGCGCCTCGAGCCAGTCGCCGGTGACGAGCCGGCCCGGATCGGCGTACTCGGCGAACTTGGCGGAAGACGTATCGAACTCGATGGACACCGGATGCTCCTCGGTCAGGACGGGGTGGGGTCGACGGCTAGGGTTGAAGCGTCCCTCTCACCCTAGATTCCGGGGGAGTGGTGCGTCCCGCCCCCGTAAGACTCCGACACAGGATCAGCGCATGACCGCAGCAGCAGCCCCCGGCATCGTCCATCTGACGGACCGCACGCCGCAGCTCAGCGGCGCCGAGATGGTCGCGGCGCTCGTGCCGCCGCCGCAGTTCGCGGGCGCGACCTTCGACACATATCGGGCGGATGCCGCGTTCCCCTCGCAGCAGGAGGCGAAGGACACCCTCATCGCGTTCACCGGCGGCGGGGCCCCCGCGAAGGGCGGCGGTCTGTTCCGCCGCGCCAAGCGCGGTCCGGAGCTCAAACCCGGCGTCTACCTCGACGGCGGGTTCGGCGTCGGCAAGACGCACCTGCTGGCGTCGATCTATCACGCGATGCCCGCCCGTCGGAAGTACTTCGGCTCGTTCATCGAGTACACCGCCCTCGTCGGCGCCCTCGGCTACAAGAACACCGTCGACCTCTTCCGCGGCGCGGACCTGCTGTGCATCGACGAGTTCGAGCTCGACGACCCGGGCGACACGATGGTGATGACGCGCCTCCTCGGCGAGCTCGTCGGAAGCGGCACACGGCTGGCGGCGACCTCGAACACCCCGCCGAACGCCCTCGGCGAGGGCCGGTTCGCCGCGCAGGACTTCCTGCGCGAGATCCACGCGATGGCCTCGAGCTTCCAGACCATGCGCATCGACGGCACCGACTTCCGCCATCGCGCAGTCGACGGGCACGCGGCGGTGCTCCCGCCGGAGCAGTACATCGCAGAGATCGCCGCGCTCTCGACGGGTGCGACTGTCTCGGACGACGCGTTCGCGGACCTCGTCGCTCACCTGTCGCGTGTCCACCCGTCGCGCTACATCCGACTCATCGGCGACATCGCCGCCGTCGGCATCCGCGATGTCGCACCGTTCACGGATCAGTCGGCCGCGCTGCGCTTCGTCGCCTTCATCGACCGCGTCTACGACGCCCAGATCCCGATCCGCGCCACCGGCACCAGCCTCGACCTCGTCTTCCCCGAGGAGATGCTCGCCGGCGGGTACCGCAAGAAGTACCTGCGGGCGATCTCACGCCTGGTCGCCTCCACTCTCGCCTGAACACCGCTCCGCTCGTCGGGCGCCACTACTCGCGCATGAGCGCGCGCACCGGTCGCGCACCCTCATTCGCGGCGCGCTCCCGCCTGCACGAAACCTGATGTTTACCCAGACGGGGCCTCCGTAACAAACCCGCAACATGGGTGCCCCCGCCCGCGTAATGACGCCTCGCCAAACTGGGCACACCGCCGACCCGAGCACCCGAATGCACCGGCGGACGTGTTCAGCAACAACAGATGAGGATGTTCATGGATAGCGGAACTCTCGCCTGGGGAATCACGGCTGCGGCCCTGGTCCTCTTCATGACGCCAGGTGTGGCGTTCTTCTACGGCGGACTGGTAAAGGCGAAGAGCGTCGTCAGCATGATGATGATGAGCTTCGGAGCGATGGCCCTGATCGGCGTGCTGTGGATCCTGTACGGGTTCAACATGACCGCGGTCACCGACCCGTGGGCGTTCGCCGGCAACCCCTTCTCGAACTTCGCACTGTCCTTCCCGCAGCTCGCGGGTTCGGACTTCGTGCTCGCCCTGTTCGGCTCGACCTTCGCGATCATCACCGTCGCGCTCATCTCGGGCGCCATCGCCGACCGCGCGAAGTTCGGCTCGTGGATGATCTTCGCCGGCATCTGGGCCACCATCGTCTACTTCCCGGTCGCAGCCTGGGTCTGGGGCGGCGGCTGGATCATGAACCTCGGCACGGCCCTGTTCGGTGAGGAGTCGGGGCTGTTCGTCCTCGACTACGCCGGTGGCACCGCGGTCCACATCAACGCAGGTGCTGCAGCGCTCGCCCTGGCACTCGTGCTCGGCAAGCGCATCGGCTTCCAGAAGGGCATCCAGAAGCCCCACAACGTGCCGCTGACGCTCCTCGGCGCCTCGATCCTGTGGTTCGGCTGGTTCGGCTTCAACGCCGGCGCCGAGGCCAACTGGGCCAACGGCGACGGAACCTACGGCTTCATGGGCCCCGACAGCGCGGCCGGTCTCATCGTGATCAACACGCTGGGCGCCACCGCAGCGGCGATCGCCGGCTGGCTCATCATCGAGAAGCTCAAGGACGGCAAGCCGACGTCGGTCGGTGCAGCCTCGGGTGCGGTCGCGGGTCTGGTCGCCATCACCCCCGCCTGTGCGTTCCTCACCCCCGGTTGGGCGCTCCTTCTCGGTGTGCTCGCCGGCGCCCTGTGCGCCCTGGCCGTCGAACTCAAGTGGAAGCTCGGCTTCGACGACTCGCTCGACGTGGTGGGCATCCACCTGGTCGGCGGTCTGTTCGGCACGCTCTACCTCGGCTTCTTCGCCACCGGCACCGGCCTGTTCCTCGGCGGCGGCGCAGGGCAGCTCGCCATCCAGGCCATCGCGGCGATCGCAGTGCTCGCCTACTCCTTCGCCGTCGCCTGGATCCTGGGCTTCGCGATCGAGAAGACGATCGGCTTCCGCATCAAGAACGAAGACGAGCTCGCGGGTGTCGACACCGTCGTGCACGGCGAAGAGGGCTACCTCATCGACGAGCGCGCCTGACGCATCGCATCACAGCACGACGGAGGGCGTCGCGGTTTCGACCGCGGCGCCCTTCGCCGTGCGCCGTAGGGTGATGCTGTGACCCGACGCAGCAGCATTCTCGGCGCCATCCTCGATCTGTTCGGATCCGCGCGAAAGCCGGCAGCGCGCCCGTCGAAGGCGGTTCGCGTCGCCCCCGGTGCGGCTGTCCACGGCGACGGTCCCGGCCGCAGCGGCACCACGGCGACCATCGAGGTCATCCCGCCGGCACCAGGCGGCCTGCGGATCTCGTATGCGCCCGAACACGATGGGAATGCCGACGCGGGGGAGATCGTCTGGACCTGGGTTCCCTATGTCGAGCGCGACGGCCGCGGCAAGGACCGTCCGGTGCTCGTCATCGCGCGCGAGAGCGCTGAGCGCGTCTACGCCGTCAAGCTGACCTCCCGCTCGCACGACGGCGACCGGGACTTCCTGGCCATCGGTGCGGGCCCCTGGGACGCGCAGGGGCGCGAATCCTGGGTCGACGTCGACCAGGTCTACAGCGTCCACGTCGCCGGCCTGCGGCGGGAGGCAGCCGCACTGGACCTCGATCGCTTCACGCGCGTGGCCGCGCTGCTGCACCAGCGCTACGGCTGGGAGATCGCCGGCTGAGCAGCGTCGGCGCGGGGAAGAATGCCGAGCAGGAGACACCGGCCTGACAGACGACGAAGCCCCGCCGAAGCGGGGCCGTGTGGTGGGCGATACCGGACTCGAACCGATGACCTCTTCCGTGTGAAGGAAGCGCGCTACCAACTGCGCCAATCGCCCGTTGTCCCAAGGGGACGACTACCGATACTAGCCCATGCCGAGCGGGGTCCCGACCACTCCCGGTGGGACACGCGCGGGCCGCGCTCGGTTTTGCACACGGGTGGGAATCAGGTAATGTCTTTCAAGTCGCCGGAGAGATCCGGAAGATGAAATGCGGATGTAGCGCAGTTGGTAGCGCACAACCTTGCCAAGGTTGGGGTCGCGAGTTCGAGTCTCGTCATCCGCTCGAGTGCAGGGATCCCCGTCGGGGGATCACGGCACGTGGGGTCAAACCACACGGTGGCGTGGCCGAGCGGCTAGGCACCGGCCTGCAAAGCCGTTTACACGGGTTCGAATCCCGTCGCCACCTCCACTCCATCAACTGAAGAGCCTGTACAGGCGCGATTGGCGCAGCGGTAGCGCGCTTCCCTGACACGGAAGAGGTCACTGGTTCGATCCCAGTATCGCGCACCACCCCGAACCCCCGGCCCCGGCCGGGGGTTCTTTCGTCGCCGCGCTAGGCTCGGCCCCATGTCGAAGCTCGTGCTCACGGTGGTCGGAGACGACCGCGCCGGACTCGTCCAGGCCCTCGCCGATCTGATCGCCGCGCACGGCGGCAACTGGGAGCGCAGTGAACTCGCCGAACTGGCGGGCTCCTTCGCGGGGATCGTGCTCGTCTCGGTGCCCGACGACTCCGTCGCCGCGCTCACCGACGCGCTGCGCGGCCTCGACGGGATGCTGCACATCACCCCGCACGCCGGTGCCGAGGAGGCCGCGGCGCCCGCGGGGGAGCAGCTGACGCTCACGATGCTCGGCAACGATCGGCCCGGAATCGTGCGGGAGGTCACGAGCGCACTCGCCCGTCACGGCCTGAGCATCGACCGGTTCACCAGCGAGACGCGTGACGCGCCGATGTCGGGCGGCGTGCTGTTCGAGGCGACGGTCGTCGCTCACGTCGGCGGCGCATCCGGAGACATCGCCGCAGCGAAGACCGACCTCGAACGCCTCGCCGGCGAGATCCAGGTCGACCTCACCGTCGGCTGAGCCGGGATGGGTCTCTCCGAGCACGGGGCGACTAAGCTTTCGGGCATGGAACTCGTCCGGCGCACTGCGGTGACCCTCGTCACCTGCACCGGCACGCGAACGCTCGGCGCCTGAGCGGGCGGGGCGCGGCGCGCGTCCGAAGCTGAGTAGCCTTGATCCGAGCCATCCCCAGGAGAGAGTTCCCGTGACCGACGCCGTCATTCCTCCCGCCGTCCCGTTCCCCGCGGACGGCTTCGCCCTCTATCCCGACCGCTCCGTCGTCGCGCTGCGCGTGAACGGCGAGCTGAAGGATCTCGCCACGATCGTCGTCGAGACCGACACGGTCGAACCGGTGACCATCGACAGCCCCGACGGGCTCAGCATCCTGCGCCACTCCACCGCCCACGTCCTCGCACAGGCGGTGCAGCGCATCAAGCCGCAGGCGAACCTCGGCATCGGACCGCCCATCACCGACGGGTTCTACTACGACTTCGGCGTCGCCGACCCGTTCACCCCCGAAGACGTCAAGGCGATCAAGAAGGAGATGGAGCGGATCGTCCGCGAGGGCCAGCGCTTCGTCCGCCGCGTCGTCACCGACGACGAGGCGCGCGCCGAACTCGTCGACGAGCCGTTCAAGCTCGAGCTCGTCGGCCTCAAGGGCGGCGGTGCCGACAAGACCGAGGGCGCCTCGGTGGAAGTGGGCGCCGGCGAGCTCACCATCTACGACAACGTGAACCGAGACGGTGAGACGGTCTGGAAGGACCTCTGCCGCGGACCCCACGTGCCCGGCACGCGCATGATCGGCAACGGGTGGGATCTCACCCGCATCGCCGGCGCGTACTGGCGCGGCAGCGAGAAGAACCCGCAGCTTCAGCGTATCTACGGCACCGCGTGGCCCACCAAGGACGAGCTGCGCGCCTACCAGCTGCGCCTCGAGGAGGCCGCCAAGCGCGACCACCGCAAGCTCGGCAAAGAGCTCGACCTGTTCTCGTTCCCCGACGAGATCGGCTCGGGCCTGAGTGTCTGGCACCCCAAGGGCGGCATCATCCGTCAGGAGATGGAGCAGCACGCGCTGAAGCGCCACCGCGAGGGCGGGTACACCTACGTCTACACGCCGCACATCACCAAGCGCGACCTGTTCATCAAGTCGAACCACCTCGTCACCTACAAGGAGGGGATGTTCCCCCCGATCCACCTCGACGAGGAGCGCGACGAAGCGGGCGAGATCACCAAGGCCGGGGTGGACTACTACCTCAAGCCGATGAACTGCCCGATGCACATCCTCATCTACAAGGAGCGGGCACGCAGCTACCGCGACCTTCCGATGCGTCTCTACGAGAACGGCACCGTGTACCGGTACGAGCTCTCGGGAGCCCTGCACGGCCTCACCCGCGTGCGCGGCTTCACCCAGGACGACTCGCACCTGTTCGTCACCCCCGACCAGCTCGAGGGCGAGGCCGAGAAGGTGCTCGACTTCGTGCTGACCATGCTCCGCGACTTCGGTCTGACCGAGTTCGAGCTCGAGCTTTCGATGCGCGACGACGAGAAGGAAAAGTGGATCGGCGACGAGGAGCACTGGGCGATGGCCACCGACGCCCTGCGTCGCGTCGCGCAGGCGTCGGGCCTGAAGCTGACCGAGGTCGAGGGTGAAGCCGCCTTCTACGGCCCCAAGATCGATCTCAAGACCAAGGATGCCCTCGGGCGCACCTGGCAGCTCTCGACGGTGCAGATCGACTTCAATCTGCCCGAGAGGTTCGAGCTCGAGTTCACCGGCTCGGACGGCGAGAAGCACCGTCCGGTGATGATCCACCGCGCGCTGTTCGGCTCGGCCGAGCGGTTCTTCGCGATCCTGCTCGAGCACTACGCCGGCGCATTCCCGGTGTGGCTCTCGCCGGTGCAGGTCGTCGCGATCCCCGTGGCCGAGCAGTTCGGCGACTATCTCGACGAGATCGTCGCCCGTCTGCGGGCGGAGGGCGTCCGCGCAGAGGTCGACCACTCCGACGACCGCATGCAGAAGAAGATCCGCACGCACACCACGCAGAAGGTTCCGCTGCAGCTGATCGCCGGCGAGCAGGACCGCGCAGGCGGCACCGTCTCGTTCCGCTTCCGCGACGGAACGCAGACCAACGGCGTGCCCGTCGATGACGCGGTGGCGCTGATCCTCGCCGCGATCGAGGACAAGACGCTCGTCGAGACCGCGGCGGACCTCGCGTGAGCGGGGCGCCGGCGGGGGAGCCGGTGGAGGATGCCGCCGCCCTCGCCGGCGTGCCCGACTCCTTCCAGCGGCTGTGGACCCCGCACCGGATGGCGTACATCCAGGCGGGGCCGCAGGTGCTGCGCGACGAATGCCCGTTCTGCGCGGCACCCCGCAAGTCCGACGCGGACGGACTCATCGTCGCGCGCGGCGAGACCGCCTACGTGCTGCTGAACCTGTTTCCGTACAACTCGGGACACCTGCTGGTGTGCCCCTACCGGCACATCGCGACCTACGATCAGGCGACTCCCGAAGAGGTCGCCGAGATCGGCGAGCTCACCCAGCAGGGCATGCGCGTGCTCCGGCAGGTCTCACGGTGCGACGGCTTCAACCTGGGCATGAACCAGGGCGCCGTCGCCGGCGCGGGCGTCGATGAGCACCTGCATCAGCACATCGTGCCGCGGTGGGCGTCGGACGCGAACTTCTTCCCGATCATCGCGCGCACCAAGGCCCTGCCGCAGCTGCTCGGCGAGGTGCGCGAGGCAGTCAGCGCGGCCTGGCCGGCCCGCTGACGCGCATCGTCCGGGTCGTCGAGCGAGCGCGGCGAGACGAAACGCCTCAGCGCACCTGCTCGACGGCGAACTGCATCCGCGGGTGCGCGTAGGACTCCTGCGCCTCGACCAGCTGCAGCTCACGCTCGCCCGACGCGTGCGTGAGCGACAGGAGATCCCATACGCTCGACGTCGTGCGGGCGAGTGCGTCTGCCGCGTCACCCGATGCCCGATAGTGCGCGGTGAACAGCGCCGCAGTGACGTCGCCCGAGCCGTTCGCCTTCATCGGGATGTGCGGGGTCTGCACGATCCAAGCGCCCTCGTCGGTGACGGCGAGCATCTCGATCGTCCCCTCGGGGCGCTCGGGCCGCTCGACGCTGGTGACGAGCACCGTGCTCGGCCCCATCGCGCGCGCGAGGTCGGCCGAGGCGAGGGTCGACTCGAGGTCGGCGGGCTCCGTCTCGGTGAGGAAGCCGAGCTCGAACTGATTGGGGGTGATGATGTCGGCTGCGGGAACGACACGATCGCGCAGGAGGATCGGGATGGCCGCGGCGACGAAGCATCCGCTCTTCGCATTCCCCATCACCGGGTCGCAGGCGTAGACCGCGGCGGGATTCGCCGCCTTCACCCGGGCGACGGCGTCGAGGATCACCTCGGCGATGCCCTCGCCGCCCTGATAGCCCGACAGGACGACGTCGATCCCCGGGAGCACACCGCGCTCCTCGATGCCGGTGATGACCTCACGGACGTCGTCGGGGGAGATGAGCGGGCCGCGCCAGGCGCCGTAGCCGGTGTGGTTGGAGAAGTTCACCGTGTAGACCGGCAGCACCTCGACCCCGATGCGCTGCAGGGGGAACACGGCCGCGGAGTTTCCGACGTGACCGTAGGCGACGGCGGACTGGATCGAGAGGATCTTCACCGATCGATCATCCCACTTCGGCCATGCGGGTCCGTCCGCCGGCAGCACGCACCGCGGCCGCGATGTCGTCGGCGAGCAGGTCGGCGTCGTCGTCGGACAGATCGTGCACGGTGAGACGCAGCCGGAGCGAGGAGGCGTCTGCCCCGAGCGAGAACTCGTCGCCGCTGCGGGCGAGCCATCCGCGGCGCATCAGCTGCTCCGAGACCGCGCGGGCGGGAACCGGCAGCGCCACCCACAGGTTGAGCCCGTCACCGGGGGAAGCGGGGATCCCGCGGGCGTCGAGGCGCGCCGCGAACGCCGCGTTCTGCCGCGCGTAGTGCTCGCCTGCTCGGCGGATGGCGTCACCGACGCCCGGGTCGGTGACCAGGGCGAGCGCGAGCCGCTGCAGGAGGTGGCTCACCCACGTGGTCCCCGGGGTGAGCCGCATCGCCAGACCGTCGGCGGTCTGGGGGTCGGATGCCGTCACGGCGAGGCACATGTCGGGGCCGAGGAACTTCGAGACGGATCGGATGCGCGCCCAGCGGCGCTGCGCCGGGCCGATGACCGAGTGGAAATGCTGCTGCGACAGCATCGAGAAGTGGTCGTCCTCGATGACGAGGACGTACGGATGCTCGGCGAGCACCGCTCGCAGGTCGTGAGCGCGCCGCGCGCTGAGGCTCGCGCCGGACGGATTCTGGGCTCGCGGGGTGCAGATGACTGCACGCACGCCCTGCGCGAGCGCCGCGCGCAGCCCTTCCACGGTCATGCCCTCGTCGTCGACCGCGACCGGGACGGGCCGGTAGCCGCCCACGCGGATCGTGTGGATGCTCGTGAGGAAGCATGGATCCTCGAGCGCAACGGCGTCGTCGCGGGTGAGCGCCTGGGCGAGGAGCCGCTCGACGGCGTCACCCGCGCCGCTGGTGATCGTGAGCCGCATCCGGGCGGCGTCGAGGTCCTCGAGCATCCACTCCCGCGCCCACTCCTCGAGGGCGGGGTCGATGACGGGCTCGCCGTACAGCACCGGGCGCCCGGTGACGGCGGCCAGCGCCCGTGTCGGATCGGGGATGAGGGTCGGGTCGGGATTCCCCGTCGCAATGTCGCGGAGCACGCTGTCGGCGGCGAAGCCCTCGAGCGCCACGGGGGAGCGGTCGGCGACGAGAGTGCCGCCTCGTCCGCGTGTCACGACCACTCCGGCCTGCGTGAGCTGTCGATAGGCGGCGACGACCGTGTTGCGGTTGACCCCGAGCGTCTCGGCGAGGGCCCGCACCGAGGGCAGCGCGTCGCCGGGTCGCAGCGCACCGCGTTCCACGAGCGAGCGCAGGCTGTCGGCGATCTCCGAGGCCGTGCGTCCGTTGATCTGCAGCGTCATGTCACCGTTCATCGCGTTCCCGAGTCTAGGTCGGGCTCATGCTATCTTTTGGCCTAGGTCAATGCTACGTATTGTCCGATTCTCTTGCGCGGGATCTGCGCGCACTCCCGGAAGGAACCACCGTGACCTCTGCCGACACCGGAACCAGCCGCGTCAAGCGCGGCCTCGCCGAGATGCTCAAGGGCGGCGTCATCATGGACGTCGTCACCGTCGAGCAGGCGAAGATCGCCGAGGACGCCGGCGCCGTCGCCGTCATGGCGCTCGAGCGGGTGCCCGCCGACATCCGCGCCCAGGGCGGCGTCTCGCGCATGAGCGACCCCGACATGATCGACGGGATCATCGAGGCCGTCTCGATCCCCGTCATGGCGAAGGCCCGCATCGGCCACTTCGTCGAGGCGCAGGTGCTGCAGCAGCTCGGCGTCGACTACATCGACGAGTCCGAGGTGCTCTCGCCGGCCGACTACGTCAACCACATCGACAAGTGGAACTTCACCGTCCCCTTCGTGTGCGGCGCCACCAACCTCGGCGAGGCGCTGCGTCGCATCAACGAGGGCGCGGCGATGATCCGCTCGAAGGGCGAGGCGGGCACCGGCGACGTGTCGGAGGCCACGAAGCACATCCGCAAGATCACGAGCGAGATCAACGTGCTGCGCTCGATGACCAAGGACGAGCTCTACGTCGCGGCGAAGGAGCTGCAGGCTCCCTACGACCTCGTCGCCGAGGTCGCCGAGACCGGCAAACTCCCGGTCGTGCTCTTCGTGGCGGGCGGCGTCGCGACGCCCGCCGACGCGGCCATGATGATGCAGATGGGCGCCGACGGCGTCTTCGTCGGCTCGGGCATCTTCAAGTCGGGCAACCCCGCCCAGCGCGCCGCCGCGATCGTCAAGGCCACGACGTTCTACGACGACGCCGCCGTCATCGCCGATGTGTCGCGCGGCCTCGGCGAGGCCATGGTCGGCATCAACGTGAGCGATCTGCCGGCACCGCACCGCCTCGCCGAGCGCGGCTGGTAATCCGTGACCGCACGTCCTCGCGTCGGCGTGCTCGCCCTGCAGGGCGATGTGCGCGAGCATGCCCGGGTGCTCTCCGGTCTCGGCGCGGACGTCGCCCTCGTACGGCGTCCCGCCGAACTGGCGGCCGTCGACGGGCTCGTCATCCCGGGCGGCGAGTCGAGCGTCATCGACAAGCTCGCACGGACCTTCGGGATGCAGCATCCGATCCGCGAAGCGATCGCCGACGGGATGCCCGTCTACGGCACCTGCGCCGGCCTGATCCTCCTCGCCGACCGCATCACGGACGGGATCTCCGGACAGGAGACGTTCGGCGGCCTCGACGTGCGCGTGCGGCGGAACGCATTCGGCAGCCAGGTCGACTCGTTCGAGGTCGACCTGGCCGTCCCCGCTCTCGGCGAGCCCGACGTGCACGCCGTGTTCATCCGCGCACCGCTCGTCGAAGAGGTGGGGCCTGCCGTCGACGTGCTCGCACAGCTCGACGACGAACGCATCGTCGCGGTGCGACAGGGGAACCTTCTCGGCACCGCGTTCCACCCGGAGGTCACCGGCGAGCACCGCTTCCACGGTCTGTTCCTCGACCTCGTGCGCGGCCTCTGACGTCCCGCGGCGTGCGGCGTCCCCGGCGTCATTAGAATCGTCACCATGTCCGGACACTCCAAGTGGGCCACGACGAAGCACAAGAAGGCCGTCATCGACTCTCGCCGTGCCAAATCGTGGGCCAAGCTCATCAAGAACATCGAAGTGGCTGCGAAGCTCGGCGGCCCCGATCTCCAGGGCAACCCGACGCTGTTCGACGCGGTCCTGAAGGCCAAGAAGACGTCGGTCCCCAAAGACAACATCGACCGTGCGATCAAGCGCGGTGCGGGAATCGGCGGCGAGTCGGTCGAGTACACGTCGATCATGTACGAGGGCTACGGCCCCAACGGCGTCGCGCTCATGATCGAGTGTCTGACCGACAACAAGAACCGCGCCGCCGCAGAGGTGCGCACCGCGCTCTCGCGCAACGGCGGAACCCTCGCCGACCCGGGCAGCGTCGCCTACAACTTCACCCGCAAGGGCGTGATCGTGGTCTCGAGCGAGAGCGCCACCGAGGACGACCTGATGCTCGCGGTGCTCGAGGCAGGCGCCGAAGAGGTCGAGCCGCACGCGCAGGGCTTCGAGGTCGTCACCGAAGCGACCGACCTGGTGAGCGTGCGCACCGCGCTGCAGGAGGCCGAGATCGAGTACGAGTCTGCCGACGTCGAGTTCGTGCCGAACCTCAAGGTCGAGATCGACGCCGACACCGCGCGCAAGATCTTCCGCCTCATCGACGCCCTCGAAGACAGCGACGACGTGCAGAACGTCTTCAGCAACTTCGACCTCTCACCCGAGGTGCAGGCGGAGCTCGAGGAAGACGAGTAGACCGACTCGTGAGTCCGCCGTGCGGGGCGCGCCTGATGAGGGCGCGCCCCGCACGCGTCTAGCGTGGGGGAGTGGCATCCCGTTCCCCGTTGCGCGTGCTCGGCGTCGACCCCGGCCTCACCCGGTGCGGTGTGGGAGTCGTCGACGTCGCACCCGACCGATCGGCGAAGCTGGTGCACGTGGGCGTGGTCCGCTCCGACCCGTCCTGGCCGATCGCCGAGCGGCTCGCCGCGATCGCCGCGGGCCTCCGCGAGGTCTTCGACGCCCATTCGCCCGACGTCGTCGCGGTCGAGCGCGTGTTCGCGCAGCAGAACCGCACCTCGGTGATGGGTACCGCGCAGGCGAGCGGCATCGCACTGCTGATCGCGGGGGAGCGCGGCATCCCCGCAGCCACGCACACCCCGTCGGAGGTGAAGGCCGCGGTCACCGGGTACGGCGCCGCCGACAAGATCCAGGTACAGACGATGGTCGCGCGGGTGCTGCGCCTCGATGCGCTGCCCAAGCCCGCCGACGCCGCGGACGCGCTGGCCCTCGCACTGTGTCACGCCTGGCGAGGCGGGAGCTCGGCGGGAGCCGCGGCGTCCGCACCGCTCACGCCGGCGCAGCAGGCCTGGGCCGACGCCGAGAGGCTCGCTCGCCGATGACGCCCGGGCGGCAGCGCGTGTCGCTCGAACAAATGTCCGAAGCCGCCTCTAGGCTCTCAGCATGATCTCGTCGCTCCGCGGCCGTGTGCTGCACCTCGAACCCGATGTCGTCATCGTCGACGTCGGTGGCGTCGGCTTCTCGGTCGCCGTCACGCCGCAGCTGTCGCGCACGTTCCACGTCGGCGACGACATCGTCCTGCACACGAACCTCGTCGTGCGCGAAGACGCACTGTCGCTGTTCGGCTTCGCCGAGCGCGACCAGCTTCTCGTCTTCCTCCAGCTGATCAGCGTGTCGGGCGTCGGCCCCAAGTCGGCACTGGGAGTACTCGCGACGCTGACCGTCGACCAGATCGCGCAGGCCGTCGCCGATGACGACGACGCCCCGTTCCGTCGGGTGTCGGGCATCGGCCCGAAGACTGCGAAGCTCATCGTCGTGCAGCTCGCCGGCAAGCTCCAGGTGACGACTGCCGCGGCCGGTGCCGCCCCCGGCGCGCCCGCCGCTGCGGCCGTCGTCGGTCAGGTCGTGGCGGCGCTCGTCGGGCTCGGCTGGAGCGAGCGCGTAGCCGCCGAGGCCGCAGCGCCCGTGGTCGACGCCGCGACCGATGCGCAGCGCGGCGACGTGTCGGCGCTGCTGCGCCTCACCCTCGCCACGCTCGGACCGGCCCGCAAGGAGCCCGCCGGTGGATGAGCCCCGCGATCCCGCCCAGGCGCAGGACGAGATCGAGCTCGCCGTCGAAGGCGCGCTGCGGCCTGCGTCGCTCGCGGAGTTCGTCGGGCAGCACAAGGTGCGCGCGCAGATGCAGCTGCTGCTCGAGGCCGCTGCCATGCAGGATCGCCCCGCCGACCACATCCTGCTCTCCGGGCCTCCCGGGCTCGGCAAGACGACCCTCGCGATGATCGTCGCCCACGAGAGCGGGAGGCCCCTGCGCCTGTCGTCGGGGCCGGCGATCCAGCACGCCGGAGACCTGGCGGCGCTGCTGTCGAGCCTCACGCCGGGCGAGGTGCTGTTCATCGACGAGATCCACCGCATGGCGCGTTCCGCGGAAGAGATGCTGTATCTCGCGATGGAGGACTTCCGCATCGACATCATGGTCGGGAAGGGAGCCGGGGCCACCAGCATCCCGCTCGATCTCGCACCGTTCACCCTCGTCGGCGCGACGACGCGCGCCGGCCTGCTGCCCAATCCGCTGCGCGACCGGTTCGGGTTCACCGCGCACCTGGAGTACTACGAGCCCGACGAGCTCGAGAAGGTCGTCGAGCGTTCGGCCACGATGCTCGGCGTCGGTGTGCCCGCACACGCACGCGCCGAGATCGCGCGCCGCTCGCGCGGCACACCCCGCATCGCGAACCGTCTGCTGCGCCGGGTGCGTGACTACGCACTCGTGCACGGGGGTGCGGATCGCGCCTCCACCGGGCCCCGCGGCGGTCCCACCGCGACGCAGGCCGATGTGAACGCGGCTCTCGAGCTGTACGACGTCGACCGGATCGGTCTCGACCGCCTCGACCGGGCAGTGCTCGACGCCCTGGTGCACCGATTCCGCGGCGGACCGGTGGGGCTCAGCACGCTCGCCGTCTCGGTCGGCGAAGAGGGCGAGACGATCGAATCGGTCGTCGAGCCGTACCTCGTGAGGATCGGATTCATGGGCCGGACCCCCCGCGGCCGTATCGCCACCCCCGATGCGTACGCGCACCTGGGCGCCCGGCACCCGGAGTCGGTGCTGGGACTGCATGACCTATAATCGCTGGAGGCTTCAGCCCACCCCCCTCCTCCAAGGCACCGCCGCCACGGCGCGCGCCTGACCCGAAAGGTGCCTCCAGCACATGGACTTCGCCACGTTCTTCCAGCAGTACGGTCTCATCCTCCTGCTGGTCGCCCTCCTGATCTTCATGTTCTGGAGCTCGCGTCGTCGCATGCAGAAGCAGAAGGTCGAGCAGGAGGAGCGCGCACGCCAGACCGTTCCCGGCGCCGAAGTGCTGCTGCAGGGCGGCCTGTACGGCACGATCGTCGCCTACGACCCCGAGAACCTCGACCAGCCCGCGGTCGTCGAGATCGCCCCGGGCGTCGACATCAAGGTGCACAGCCAGGCCATCCTCCGCGTGGTCACGCCCACGGCCGCCGTCGAAGCCGAGCCCGCGCTCGACGGCTCGCACGACGACCTGCCCGCTGAGGAGCCCGTCGCCGCATCGGCCGACGACGCGGTCGTCGCTGACGCCCCGGCCACTGACGCCGACGGCGACAGCGAGACCGGCACCAAGCCCCAGGCCTGACTTCCCGCCCGTTCGGGCCCCCTCAGAAAGCTGATTCCGTGGCGACATCCACCCCCGTCCGGCATGCGTGGCGCGCGCTCACCGGTCTGATCACGATCACCGCCGTGCTGTTCGGCATCAACGCGCTCGGCGTGTACGTGTTCCAGCAGAGCTCGTGGGTTCCCGAGCTCGCGCTCGACCTGCAGGGCGGGACGCAGATCGTCCTCGAGGCGCAGACCGAGGAAGGCGCGCAGCCGACCGAGGAGCAGATGGCCCAGGCCGTCACGATCATCCGTCAGCGCGTCGACGCCTCGGGCGTCGGCGAGGCCGAGGTGACCACGCAGTCGGGCAACCAGATCGTGGTCTCGATCCCCGGTGAGGCCGACGAGGAGACCCGTCAGCGCATCGAGGCGTCGGCGCAGCTCCAGCTGCGTCCGGTGCTGTACACGGGCGCGCCCGTGACCTCGTACGTCGGCGACGACGGAGCGGAGACCCCGTTCCCGACGCCCGACCCGACGCTCGAGGCCACGCCCACCGCGGAGCCGACCGACGCCAGCGACCTGGCGTGGATCACCCCGGCGCTCCAGGCCGAGTTCCTCGCCTACGACTGCGACGCGCCGTCGAACGACCCCGCCACCGAGCCTGCCGACCAGCCGCTCATCACGTGCGAGGCCGATGGTTCGGCGAAGTACATCCTCGGTCCGGTGGAGCTCGACGGCTCGTCGATCGACGACGCGACCTTCGGCCTGCAGCAGAGCAACGGCCAGTGGGCGGTCAACCTCAGCTTCGACGACGAGGGAACCACCATCTTCGGTGAGATCAGCCAGCGCCTCTACGGCGCCACCTCGCCGCAGAACCAGTTCGCGTTCGTGCTCGACGGCTACGTGATCTCGGCTCCCTCGATGAACGCGGTCATCCTGACCGGCGACCCCAGCATCACGGGAAGCTTCACCCAGGAGACCGCCAAGGTCCTCGCCGACCAGCTCAAGTACGGCGCCCTGCCGCTGAGCTTCACCGTCGAGAGCTCCAACTCGATCTCGGCGACGCTCGGCTCGCAGCAGCTGCAGATCGGCCTCATCGCGGGCCTCATCGGTCTCGCGCTCGTCGCGATCTACTCGCTCATCGTGTACCGGGCACTCGGCTTCATCATCATCGCGTCGCTCGCGGTGATGGCGGTGCTGACCTACATCACGCTCTGCATCCTCGGCTGGCGCATGGGCTTCCGCCTGTCGCTCGCCGGTGTCGCGGGCCTCATCGTCACGATCGGCTTCACTGCGGACTCGTTCATCGTGTACTTCGAACGCATCCGCGACGAGCTCCGCGACGGCAAGACCATCACCGGTGCAGTCGAGGACGGCTGGTCGCGCGCGAAGCGCACGATCTACATCTCGAAGTCGATCAACATCCTCGCGGCGATCGTGCTGTACATCCTCGCCGACTCCACGGTGAAGGGCTTCGCATTCACGCTCGGCCTCACGACGGCGATCGACGTGCTCATCTTCATCCTGTTCACCCACCCGGTGCTGCAGCTGCTCGCGCGCACGAGGTTCTTCGGGTCGGGGCATCCGCTGTCCGGACTCGACCCTGCAGCTCTCGGCGCCGTCTACCGCGGCCGCGCGCAGTTCCGCGCCCCGGCAGCCGCGGTGTCGGCCGGCGCTGCGCGCCGTCAGGCGAAGTCGCGAGGCGAGGCAGCCAGGCGCCAGACCATCGCCGAGCGCAAGCAGGCGGAACTCGCCGCGTCGGGGGCCGATGCGGGCAGACCGGGCACGAACACCCAGGAGGGTGACGACTGATGCGCTCCATGAGCCAGTTCGGCAACGACCTCTACACCGGCAAGACGTCGATCCCGTTCATCGGACGACGGAAGCTGTGGTTCCTCATCGCCGCGATCCTCGTGATCGGGTCGGCGCTCGTGCCGGTCTTCCGCCCGATGCAGTTCTCGATCGAGTTCACGGGCGGGTCGCAGTTCACCGTCAGCGGCGTCGCGACGCCGGTCGACCAGGCACCGGCCACCGAGGCGGTGCAGTCCGTCGTGCCCGACGCCGTGACGAAGGTCGTCACCGTCGGCGAAGACACCGTCCGCGTGCAGACCGACCAGATGACCGACGCCGAGAGCCGTGAGGTCTCGGCCGCCCTCGCCGAGGCCTACGATGTGCCCCCGTCGGAGGTGAGCTACTCGTTCATCGGCCCCAGCTGGGGAGCGGACGTCACGCGCACCTCGCTGTGGGGCCTCGCGATCTTCCTCGCGCTGACCTTCCTCATCCTCGCGCTGTACTTCCGCACCTGGAAGATGTCGGTCTCGGCCATCATCGGCCTCGTCGACGTGCTCGTCATCACGATCGGCGTCTACGCGCTGTTCGGCTTCGAGATCTCGCCCGCGGCGGTCATCGGCTTCCTGACGATCCTCTCGTACGCCCTGTACGACACGACGGTCGTGTTCGACAAGATCAGAGAGAACACCAGCGAGGACGGCGAGGTGTCGGGTCGCACGTTCGGCGAATCCGTCAACCTCGGCGTCAACCAGACGCTGGTGCGCTCGATCAACACGACCGTCGTCGCGGTCCTCCCGACGGGGGCGATCCTCTTCATCGGCCTGGTGTGGGTGGGCGCGCAGACGCTCACCGACCTGTCGCTGTCGATCTTCGTCGGAACGATCGTCGCGGCGTACTCGACGATCTTCGTGGCTGCGCCGCTGTACTCGCTCTTCCGCGAGAACGAGGCGCCGATCAAGGCGCGTGACGAGCGGCTGCTCGCCGCCCGCGCCCTCGCTGTCACGCCGGTCTGACCGGGTGACGCGCGGGCGTAGGATGAGGACGTCCGGCGGAGGGGAGCTCATTTCGTGACCGAGACCGTTCCCCCCGCCCAGTCCTCGTCGCTGCGCCGCCTGGTTCCCCGCATCTTCTCGCGGTCGGCGCGACGTGACGACGTCGAGCAGCTGCTGCGCACGGTCCGGACCCACCACCCCAAGGGCGACCTCTCGATCGTCGAGCGCGCCTACCAGGTCGCCGAGAAGGCGCACTCCGGGCAAGCCCGGCAGAGCGGCGAGCCGTACATCACCCACCCGCTGGCCGTCGCGCAGATCCTCGCGGATCTGGGGCTCGGCCCTCGGGCGATCGCCGCGGCACTGCTCCACGACACCGTCGAAGACACCGGGTACGAGCTCGACGCCCTGGCGGCGGAGTTCGGCGACGAGGTCGCCATGCTCGTCGACGGCGTCACCAAGCTCGACAAGGTCAAGTACGGCGACAGCGCGCAAGCCGAGACCGTCCGCAAGATGATCGTCGCGATGTCGAGAGACATCCGCGTGCTCCTGATCAAGCTCGCCGACCGCCTCCACAACGCGCGCACCTGGGGCTTCGTCCCGCCCGAGAAGGCGCGCAAGAAGGCTACCGAGACGCTCGAGATCTATGCGCCGCTCGCGCACCGCCTCGGCATCCAGACCATCAAGTCGGAGCTCGAGGACCTCTCCTTCGCCGTTCTGCACCCGAAGCTCTACGCCGAGATCGACAGCCTCGTCAAGCAGCGCACCCCGCAGCGCGAGCAGTACGTGCAGAACGTGATCGACTCGGTCGACCAGGACCTCCGCGAGCTGCGCATCCGCGGCCGGGTGATGGGCCGCCCCAAGCAGCTGTACTCCGTGTACCAGAAGATGGTCGTGCGCGGTCGCGAGTTCGACGACATCTACGACCTCATCGGCATCCGCATCCTGGTCGGAAGCGTCCGCGACTGCTACGCCGTGCTCGGCGCGATCCACGCGCGGTGGACGCCGCTGCCCGGGCGGTTCAAGGACTACATCGCGACCCCCAAGTTCAACCTGTACCAGTCGCTGCACACGACGGTGATCGGCCCCGGCGGGCGCACCGTCGAGATCCAGATCCGCACGCACGAGATGCACCAGCAGGCCGAGTACGGCGTCGCCGCGCACTGGAAGTACAAAGAGCGGATGAACGGCGCCAAGCCCGACGCCAAGTCGCTCGACACCGACATGGCGTGGCTCGCGCACATCTCGGACTGGCAGGCCGAGACCGCCGATCCCGGCGAGTTCCTCGATTCGCTGCGGTTCGAGATCGGTGCCAAAGAGGTCTACGTCTTCACCCCGAAGGGGCGCGTCGTCGGCCTCCCGTCGGGTGCGACCCCGGTCGACTTCGCGTATGCGGTGCACACCGAGATCGGCCACCGCACCATGGGTGCGAAGGTGAACGGGCGCCTGGTGCCCCTCGAGTCGAGCCTGAAGAGCGGCGACGTCGTCGAGGTCTTCACCTCCAAGAACCCCGACGCCGGCCCCAGCCAGGACTGGCTCGGGTTCGTCAAGAGCACGCGCGCGCGCAACAAGATCCGCGGGTGGTTCACCAAGGAGCGCCGCGAAGAGGCGATCGAGCAGGGCAAGGAGTCGATCGCGCGCGCGATGCGTCGCCAGAACCTGCCGCTGCAGCGCCTGATGAGCCAGGACTCGTTCAGCGAGGTCGCCCACCAGCTGCGGTACGAAGACGTCTCGGCGCTCTACGCCGCCGTCGGCGAGGGACACGTCTCGACGCAGTCGGTGATCGAGAAGGTCACCGCGCTCGTCGGCGCGAACGACACCACGACGGGCCCGATCGACATCCCTGTGGTGGGTCGGTCGCGCCAGCCGCGCAACGGCGACTCGGGTGTGCTCGTGCGAGGCGCCCCCGACATCCTCGTCAAGCTCGCGAAGTGCTGCACCCCGGTGCCGGGCGACGAGGTCGTCGGCTTCGTGACCCGCGGCAGCGGCGTTTCGGTGCACCGCGCCGACTGCACGAACGTGAAGTCGCTGATGCAGGATCCCGAGCGCCTCATCGAGGTGGAGTGGGCGCCGACCACGAAGAGCGTCTTCCTGGTGCAGATCCAGGTCGAGGCGCTCGACCGCTCCGGCCTGCTGAGCGACGTCACGCGGGTGCTCAGCGAGCACCACGTGAACATCCTGTCTGCGACGGTGTCGACGAGCAACGACCGGCTCGCGCTCAGCCGCTTCGTGTTCGAGATGGGCGACATCGTCCACCTCGACCGGGTGCTCAACGCCGTGCGTCGCATCGACGCCGTCTATGACGTGTACCGCGTCACGTCGTCCTGAGTCCGGCCCCGAGCGTCGTCAGCACCGCGATCGCGGAGCGCTTGTGGGGGAGCGCGCCACGGTGCAGCCCCACGATGGCCGCGTCGACGACATCGGGTCCCGCGTGCTCGGCCATCAGGCCGACGACGCGGCGGTGCTCGGCGTCGGGAACGCGGGCGAGATCGGCGAGGGTGCGTGAGGCGGTGGTGACGAGGACGCCGCCGCGGCGTTCGACGTCGGTCGCCGCGAGCGCGACGTCGCGATAGACGACGCGACGCGTCGGCACGTGATGGATGCGGCGCGCCACCGCCCGCTGCAGCGTATGACGCGCGGGTGGATCCGGCAGGGCGCCGTGGATCCACGCAGCCGACAGATGGGTCGCCGCCAGGATGCCCCGGGTCAGTTCGCCGAGCGAGCCGGCGCGGATGGCAGCGGTCTCGACCGCATCCGCGGGCATGTACGCGTCGCCGACCTCGACGACGTCGCCGTCGAGGCGCGCCGCGCACAGCTCGGCCTGCGAGAGCCGATCACCGCTGAAGTAGACGAACGGGGATCCCATACGGGAATCGTGCCCGATCCCCGTACCACGGTCCGAAGACCTGTGGACAACCGATCAGCCGCCGAGCGCCGTGAGCCAGGCGCGACGCGCGTCGAGCGCCTCCTGAGCGCGGGCGACGGCCTTCGCATCGCCGGACTTCTTCGCCGCAGCGACCTCGTCCTCGAGCTTGCCGATCGCATCGGTGAGCTGTCGCGTCATGTCGTTGGCGCGTGCCTTGGTCTCGGGGTCGTTCTGCTTCCAGTCCGTCTCCTCGCGACTGCGCAGGGAGTTCTCCACCCGGCGCAGGTCGTCGTCGAGGGAGCGCTCCGCGTCACGCGGGAAGATGCGTCCGATCTCGTCCCACTGGCGCTGGATGCTCGTGAGCAGCGCGCGCGCCTTGGCGAGGTCGCGCTCGTCGGCGACGGCCTTCGCCTGGACGAGAAGCTCCTTCTTCAGCACGATCTTCTCACGCGACGCCTCGGCCTCGGCGCTCTCGCGATCACCCCGGGCGGAGTACAGCACGTCGCCGGCTGCCTTGAACCGCGCCCACATGGCGTCGTCGGCCTTCTTGCCCGCGCGGCCGGCACTCTTCCACTGGTCGAGCAGTTCGCGGTACGCGGGGATGCCGTCCTCGCCCTGGGTCGCCAGCGACTCGGCCTTCTCGACCAGACGCGTCTTGCGATCGCGGACGGCCTTGTGCGCCTCGTCGAGCTCGGCGTAGAACTCGCGCCGGTGCTTGTCGACCACGGCGCGCGCGTCGCGGAATCGCTTCCACAGCGCCTGGGCCGTCGACTTCGGAAGCCGGGGACCCGACTGCTGCTGCGACTGCCAGCGGTCGAAGAGCGCGGTCATCTCGGCCGACGCCTGCTTCCACTGCACGGTGCGCGGATCGCGTGCGGCGAGGGCCTCTGCCTGCTCGACGATCTGCGTGCGCTCACGCACGGCATCGTCGACGGCCTCCTTCGCGGCGGCGGTCTCGGTCTCGGTCTCGGTCTCGAGCGTGGCGGTCAGCGCGGTGACGCGGGCCACCAGGCCGGCGAGATCGCCGACGGCGGCGGCGCCGTCGAGCTTGCCGCTGACCGTGCGTGCGGCGGCACGGAGGTCTGCGGCCGAAGCACCGCCGCGGCGGTGACGCACCTCGAGCAGTCCGACCTCGCCGGCGAGGTCGGCGAACTTGCGCTCGAAGTAGGCGAGAGCCTCGTCGGTCGAGCCGTCGGGGTACTGGCCGACGACGCGCCAGGCGTCGCCTTCGCGCACCGAGACGGTGCCGTCGTCATCGACACGACCCCAGGGCTCGGCGGCGGTCTGGTCGGGAGTGGGGGCTGCTTCAGCAGTCACGGGATGCACCTCATCACGGCTCACGCCGTCTGCGGGAGTGGGACGGCTCACAAGCCTAGTACGGGTGGGCCTCGCACAGAGGCCCGGAGGGTCACGCCACGGTCACGGTGTGACGGAGGGCGTGGGAGTCGGATCGCCCGTCGTGGTGGGAGTCGGCGTCGCCTGGGGCGTCGGCGTCGTCGACACCGTGGGGGAGGGTGCGGGGGCGCCGGGTCCGGTGGTGAAGTAGATCGCCTGCGACGCGAAGAGCGCGAGGATCAGCGCCCCGCCGGCGATGCCGGCGACGAGGTTGTCGCGGGTGCGTCGACGCAGCCGCCCCTCGTGGAACTGCTGCCGGGCCGCGTACAGCCGCGCTCGCTCGCGACTCTCACGGGATGCACGACTGTTGCCTCCGGCCGCCACGGGCCCTCCTCGCTTCGGGGCCCTGCGTCGGGCCGGGACGATCCTATTTCGCGCTCCGGCGGCCGACAAAACGCGGGGCGCCGACGTCGCACACCCGCATTAGCCTGGAACGGTGACCCCGCCCACCGCCCTCTTCCAGGGACAGACCCCGCTCGCGGTGCGCATGCGTCCGGTCTCGCTCGACGAGGTGGCCGGTCAGGGCCACCTGCTGCGAGCGGGCTCACCGCTGGTCAAGCTCGCCGACCCCGATGCCTCGGCCCAGGTCGCATCGTCCGTCGTGCTGTGGGGGCCGCCCGGCACGGGCAAGACCACGCTCGCGCAGGCGATCGCCCGCTCGTCGGGCAGGCGGTTCGTCGAACTCTCGGCGGTCACGGCCGGTGTCCGCGACGTGCGCGAGGTGATGCAGGAGGCGCTCAACCAGCGAGACCTCTACGGGCAGTCGACCATTCTCTTCCTCGACGAGATCCACCGCTTCACGAAGGCGCAGCAGGATGCGCTGCTGCCCGGAGTCGAGAACGGATGGGTGGTGCTCATCGCCGCGACGACCGAGAACCCGTCGTTCTCGGTGATCTCGCCGCTCCTCAGCCGGTCGCTGCTGCTGACGCTCCGCCCGCTCAGCGACGAGGACCTCCGCATCCTCATCGATCGCGCGGTCGCTGATCCCCGCGGGCTCGGCGGCGCCGTCACGCTCGGCGACGCCGCCGCCGAGGCACTCGTGCGACTGTCGTCGGGCGATGCTCGCCGAGCCCTCACCGCGCTCGAGGCCGCCGCATCCCTCGCCGAACCGGTCGACGACGCCGACGGCACCGGCGACGAGGCCGACGGCGACGACGCACGTCCGGTCATCCAGCCCGAGCACGTCTCGCAGGCCGTCGACCGCGCGCTGCTGCGCTACGACCGGCAGGGTGACGAGCACTACGACGTCATCAGCGCATTCATCAAGTCGATCCGCGGGTCCGACGTGGATGCCGCGATGCACTACCTCGCACGCATGGTCGAAGCGGGGGAGGACCCGCGCTTCATCGCTCGGCGTCTCGTCATCTCGGCGGCGGAGGACATCGGCCTGGCAGACCCGAACGCCCTCACGATCGCCGTCGCCGCCGCAGACGCCGTGCAGTTCATCGGCATGCCCGAAGGCCGCATCCCCCTCGCCGAGGCGACGGCGTACCTCGCCACGACGGCGAAGTCGAACGCCGCGTACGTCGCGATCGACGCCGCCATCGCCGACGTGCGCTCCGGCGGGTTCGGGCGGGTGCCGGTGCATCTGCGAGACGCGCACTACCCGGGCGCGAAGCGACTCGGCCACGGCAAGGGCTACGTGTACCCGCACGACCTCGACGTGGGCGTCGCCACGCAGCAGTACCTCCCCGACGAACTTCGCGGCAAGCGCTACTACGTGCCGACCGCGCGCGGCGCGGAACGCGACATCGCAGCGCGCGTCGAGAAGATTCGCCGCATCCTCGGCGACGACTGAGCGCCCGGCCGGGGCGCCGGGCGGGCTCTCAGGGGCTGCGCGGGAGCGGTCTGGTAGGCTTGAGCGGCTCGAAACGCTGTTTTCGGGCATCCCCTCTCTTCTTCACCACCTTCCGGCATGCCCCGGCGTGCAGTCCGGACAGGGCGAGGAGAGGCGATACGTCCGTGAGTCGTGAAAGACACGTCCACGTCATCGGAAGGAACACTTCGTGGCTACGAAGTCCCAGGACCGCCGCAAGGTCCGCCTCTCCCGCGCCCTCGGCGTCGCGCTGACCCCCAAGGCAGCCAAGTACCTCGAGAAGCGTCCGTACGCGCCCGGCGAGCACGGTCGCACCAAGCGCAAGCAGGACAGCGACTACGCCGTCCGCCTCCGCGAGAAGCAGCGTCTGCGCGAGCAGTACGGCATCCGCGAGAAGCAGATGCGCAACACCTTCAACGAGGCCCGCCGCAAGGACGGCCTGACCGGTGAGAACCTGGTCGAGCTGCTCGAGATGCGTCTCGACGCCCTCGTGCTGCGCGCCGGCCTCGCCCGCACCACCGCGCAGGCTCGCCAGCTCGTCGTGCACCGCCACATCCTGGTCGACGGCCAGCTCGTGGACCGCCCGTCGTTCCGCGTGAAGCCGGGTCAGCTCATCCACGTCAAGGCCAAGAGCGAGGGCACCGAGCCCTTCCAGGTCGCAGCCGCCGGCGGTCACGCCGAGGTGCTGCCGCCCGTTCCGGGCTACCTCGAGGTCGAGCTCGACAAGCTGCAGGCCCGTCTCGTGCGTCGCCCCAAGCGCGCCGAGGTTCCGGTCGTGTGCGAGGTTCAGCTGGTTGTGGAGTATTACGCAGCCCGATAGGGCCGCGCCCGAAGGTGGCGCGCAAGCGCCGCGTCGGAATCGGTACGGCGCGCTGAGCGCCGCGTACATCAACGCAACGCCGGAGGGCGTCGGGGAGACCCGGCGCCCTTCGGCGTTTCCGCCTACGATGGAGGGATGCCGCGCCCCGGCGGCCCGCGAGGAAGTGATGACATGAAGAACGTGGTCTGGTTCGTGCTCGGCATCGCCGGCGGTTTCGTGCTCGCCCACCTCGTCAACAAGGACCCGCGCGGCCAAGAAGTCCTCTCCGAGGTCGACGCCCGCATTTCGGAGTTCACCGACCGGATCGCCGACGCGTACCGCGAGCAGGAGGCCCGCATCACCGGCCTCGTCGACGACGCGAAGGATGCCGCCGCCACCGCCGCCGACGCCGCAGCCGACTTCATGTCGGACACTGCCGCCGCCGCGAAGGAAGCCGCCAAGGACGCGGCGAGCAAGCTCGCCGACTGACCCCACCCGCCCTCGCGCCCCGCGGGGCGCACCCGTATGCCTTCCGAGGAATCCAACCCGCATGAAGACCGCTGAGATCGCCCGGCGCTACCTCGACTACTTCGAGAAGAACGGCCACACGATCGTCCCGTCGGCGTCGCTCGTCACCGACGACCCCGCCCTGCTGTTCACCGTGGCCGGCATGGTGCCGTTCATCCCGTATCTCTCGGGCGATGTGCCCGCCCCCTACACGCGGGCTGCCGACAACCAGAAGTGCATCCGCACGAACGACATCGAAGAGGTCGGGAAGACGCCGCGCCACGGCACGTTCTTCCAGATGCTCGGCAACTGGTCGTTCGGCGACTACTTCAAGGAGGGCGCGATCCGCTTCGCGTGGGAGCTCCTGACCTCGGCCGAGGAGGACGGCGGTCTCGCGTTCGACCCGAAGGATCTCTGGGTCACCGTGTACGAGGACGACGACGAGGCCCGCGAGCTGTGGCTGAAGATCGCCGGTCTCCCAGAGGAGCGCATCCAGCGCCTCGGCAAGGACACGAACTACTGGTCGACCGGGCTTCCCGGCCCCGCCGGTCCCTGCTCGGAGATCTTCTTCGACCGCGGTCCCGCGTACGGCATCGACGGCGGCCCTGCCACCGACGACGACCGCTACGTCGAGATCTGGAACCTCGTGTTCATGCAGTACGAGATCACGAACGTGCGATCGAAGTACGACTTCGACATCGTCGGAGAGCTTCCGGCGAAGAACATCGACACCGGCATGGGCCTCGAGCGCGTCGCGTTCATCAAGCAGGGCGTCGACAACATGTACGAGACCGACCAGGTGCGTCCGGTCCTCGACAAGGCCGTCGAGCTGTCGGGCCGCCGCTACGGCGCGAACCACGAGGACGACGTGCGCTTCCGCGTGATCGCCGATCACGTGCGCTCGTCGCTCATGCTCATGTCCGACGGCGTCACCCCGTCCAACGACGGTCGCGGCTACATCCTGCGTCGCCTGATGCGCCGCGCGATCCGCTCGATGCGACTCCTCGGTGTCGAGGGCCCGACCTTCGCGGAGCTGTTCACCGTGTCGCGCGACGCGATGAAGGAGGCGTACCCGGTCGTCGAGACCGACTGGGCCCGCATCTCGCAGTACGCACTCGCGGAGGAGGAGACGTTCCTGCGCACCCTCGCCGCCGGCTCCGCCATCCTCGACGACTCGGTCGCCCTGACCAAGAAGTCCGGTGCGACGGCGATCGCCGGCTCCGAGGCATTCCTGCTGCACGACACGTACGGCTTCCCCATCGACCTCACGCTGGAGATCGCCGAGGAGGCCGGACTCTCGGTCGACCGCGCGGCGTTCGACACGCTCATGCAGGAGCAGCGGGCGCGGGCGAAGGCCGACGCGCGCTCGCGCAAGCGCCAGCTCGCCGACACCAGCGTGTACCGCGACTTCCGCGCGAAGGGCGAGACGGGCTTCACCGGCTACACCGACCTCGAGACCGAGTCGTCGGTGCTCGGCATCCTCGTCGACGGCGTCTCGGTCGACCGCGCGGCGGTGGGTCAGATCGCGGAGGTCATCCTCGCCGAGACGGCTCTGTACGCGGAGTCGGGCGGCCAGGTCGCCGACAAGGGCGTCATCGTCGGCCCGGGGTACGAGCTCGAGGTGCTCGACGTGCAGAAGCCCGTCCCGGGCCTCGTGAGCCACACCGTCGAGGTCACGACCGGCGAGGTCGGCGTCGGCCAGCCCGCGACGACGGTCGTGGATGCCGCGAACCGGCGCGCCGCGCGCCAGGCGCACTCGGCCACCCACCTCGTGCACGCCGCCCTTCGCGACACGCTCGGCAAGACCGCGACGCAGGCGGGCTCGCTCAACCGCGCCGGCTACATGCGCTTCGACTTCTCGTGGGCCCAGGCCCTGAGCGACGCGACCAAGAGCGAGATCGAGGAGATCGCCAACAACGCGGTCCGCGACAACCTCGAGGTGACCACGCGAGTGCTGCCGCTCGACGAGGCGAAGTCGCTCGGTGCGATGGCCCTGTTCGGCGAGAAGTACGGCGACACCGTGCGCATGGTCGACATCGGCGGCCCGTGGTCGCGCGAGCTGTGCGCCGGCACGCACGTGTCGACGAGCGCCGAGATCGGTCTCATCAACCTCGTGGGCGAGTCGTCGGTGGGTGCATCCAACCGCCGTGTGGAGGCTCTCGTCGGGCTCGACGCGTTCCGCTCCCTCGCTGCGGAGCGCGCGCTCGTGTCGCAGCTCACCACGACGCTCAAGACGCCGCGCGACCAGCTGCCGGCGCGCATCGCCGAGCTCACCGCGAGCCTCAAGGCGGCCGAGAAGAAGATCGCGGCGTTCGAGTCGAAGGCACTCGCCGACCGCCTTCCGGCCCTCACGGCCACGGCGAGCACGGTCGGCCCCTATGCGGTCGTCGCCGAGTCCCTCGGCGCCGCCGCGTCGGCCGACGACGTGCGCTCGCTCGCCCTGCAGGTGCGCGAGCGCCTCGGGTCGCAGGCATCCGTCGTCGCCCTCGGCGCCGACGTCGCCGGTCGTCCGGTCGTCATCGTCGCCACGAACGACGCGGCCCGCGCGGCGGGCGCGAAGGCTGGAGCGCTCGCGAAGGCCGCGGCCGCCGCCCTCGGCGGCGGTGGAGGCGGACGTGACGACGTCGCCCAGGGCGGCGGCACGGATGCTGCGGCACTCCCTGCCGCGCTGTCGGCCGTCACGGGGGCGCTCGGCGCGTGAGCGGATTCCGCCGCGGGGTGCGGCTCGGCGTCGACGTCGGGAAGGCTCGCGTCGGGGTCGCACGGTGCGATCCCGACGGCCTTCTCGCGACGCCGGTCGAGACCGTTCCCCGCGACGACGCCGCCGTCGCGCGCGTGCTCGCCCTCGCGGACGAGCACGGCGCGATGGAGATCCTCATCGGCCTGCCGCTCAACCTCCGGGGGGAGGAGACGGCCTCGACGACGGATGCCAAGGAGTTCGCCGGTGCCGTCGCGGCGGCATCCGACCTCTCGGTGCGCCTCGTCGACGAGCGGCTGTCGACGGTGTCCGCGCACGCGGCGCTGCGGCAATCGGGCAGATCCCAGCGTTCCTCACGTAGCATTGTCGACCAGGTCGCCGCTGTCGTCCTGCTCCAGCAGGCTCTCGAGGTCGAGAAGAACAGCGGCCGCCCACCCGGAGCACCCGCCCCCCAGGAGTCCCTCTGATGTCCGATCCTTCGCAGCCCGCCGCGCCGGGGTCACGGCGCGCGGCGCGCGAGGCCGCCGCGCGACAGGCACCGGACGCGGGAGCGACGGCGCCGACGCCGTCTCCCCAGCCCGAACCCGCGCCCTCGTCCGGAACCCTCCCCGGCACCTCGACGCCCGGTCCGTCCGCGGGCCGGTCGATCCCCAGCCACCCGTCGAGCGGCTCCATCCCCACGGCGCCCCGACCCGCCACCGCACCGGTCGAGTCTCAGGCGATGCCGGTGCTCGCCGACAGCGGACCGTTCCCGGCGCAGCTGAGCACCGGCGCACTCCCGGTCTTCACGCCGCGCACTCCGGCGGCCGCCGCACCCGCCCAGGCCGCCGCATCGGTCGAGACGCCGCGCCCGTCGGCATCGGCCGACCCCGGTCCCGTCGACGACGAGCCCTGGATCTTCGGCGCAGTCGAGGCAGCTCCCGCCATCCCGTATGCGCGCGGATCACGACCGGCAGCGCCGACTCCCGCAGCGCCGCTGCCGCAGGCCGCCCCACAGCCGCAGCCGCAGCCGCACGAGGGTGCCCAGCAGCCGCAGGAGACGCACGGCCGCACGGCGCTCGCTGAGCGCCCGACCGGGATCACCGCGTCGACGGCGACCCTCGAGGATCTGTTCACGGGCGAGTCCTCCACCGACGACCTCGGCGACGCGCCCCCGCGCCCGAACAAGCGCAAGCGACGCATCGGCGGCTGGATCGCCCTCGGCGTCGTCCTCGCGATCCTGGGCGGCATCGCCGCCGGCGGCTGGTATGTGTGGACGACGTACGAGGAGCAGATCCGCGACGTGATGGGGTGGGCCGAGCCCAAGGACTACGAAGAGGGACTCGCGAACGGCGAGACCTACATCACGATCGCCGAGGGCGACACCGGGTCGCCGATCTCGCAGAGCCTCTTCGACGCGGGTGTGACGAAGACCGACGACGCGTTCTACGACTATCTGATCGAGACGGCGCAGAACCCGCCGTTCGTGCCCGGAGTGTTCAAGCTGCAGAAGCAGATGACCTCCGAAGCCGCCCTCGCGGCGCTGCTCGACCCGGCGAACAAGATGGAGAACACCGCGCAGCTGCGCGAGGGGCTCACCGTCGAGCAGTCGCTCCCGCTGCTCGCCGAGGGCACCGGCATCGAACTCGCCGATTACGAGACCGCCGTGGCCGACCCGTCGCAGTACGGCGTCGAGGCCGACACGCTCGAGGGCTGGCTGTTCCCCGCGACCTACTCGTTCGAGCCCGGAGTGACGGCCACCCAGGTGATCCAGACGCTCGTCGACCGGACCGTCGAGTCCCTCGACGCGGCCGAGGTGCCCGAGGCCCAACGCCAGGAGATCCTCACCATCGCCTCGATCATCCAGCGCGAGGCGCGGTACGAGGAGGACATGCAGAAGGTCTCCACGGTCATCCAGAACCGCCTGAAGCCCGACAACCAGGAGACCTTCGGACTGCTGCAGATGGACTCGACCGCCCAGTACGGGTACGGCGAGATGCACGACGGCACCGTCAGCTCCTCAGCGGAGGCGCTTGCCGACGACAACCCGTGGAACACCTATGTGCACGCGGGCCTCCCTGTCGGGCCGATCGCGAATCCGGGCGACGTGGCCATCGACGCCGCGATGCATCCCGTGGACGGCGACTGGCTGTATTTCGTGACGGTGAATCTCGACACGGGCGAGACGATCTTCACGACGAACCTCGCCGACCACAACCGGGCTGTCGCGCAGTGGCAGACCTGGTGCGCCGACAACCCGGACTCGGGGTGCTGAACGGCGCCAGGCGCCTCGCGGTGTGGGGCGATCCGATCGACCACTCGCGTTCGCCGCAGCTGCACGCCGCGGCTTACGACGTGCTCGACGTCGACTGGATCTACGGGCGACGCCGCGTCGACGAGTCCACGTTCGCGGACGAGCTCGCGGGCCTCGACGGCACTTGGCGCGGTCTGTCGCTGACGATGCCGCTCAAAGGCGTCGCGCACCGCGCAGCGGTGTCGCTCGACGAGCGCGCTGCACGCACCGGCGCGGTGAACACCCTGCTGCTCACGCCCGACGGTCCACTCGGCTTCAACACCGACGTGGGCGGGATCGTCCGCGCGCTCGGTGAGCACGGCATCGCGTCGGCGGACTCCGCCCGGATCGTCGGCGCCGGCGCCACGGCGACCTCTGCCCTGGTCGCCCTGGCAGAACTCGGAGCGACAGAGGTCGACGTGGTCGCCCGCCGCGCCGAAGCCGTCGCGCCGCTGCGCGCGCTCGGCGACGACCTCGGCGTCGCGGTGCGCCACACGTCCTTCACTGCGGCGCTATTCGCCCCCGTCGACGTCACCATCGCCACACTTCCGGGCGACGCCGCGATCGCGCCGGAGGCCGCAGCCGCCCTCGCCGCCGACGGCGGCTTCCTCCTTGACGTCGTGTACGGCCACTGGCCGACGCCGCTGTCACGCGCCTGGGACGCCGCGGGCGGAGCATCCGCATCGGGTCTCGGGATGCTGCTGCACCAGGCGATCCTGCAGATCCGCATCTTCCGCTCGGGTGATGTCGACCACGCTCTTCCGCGTGAGGATGCAGTCCTTTCAGCGATGCGCTCGGTGCTGGAGCGTCCCGCGGCGTAACGCCCCCGCCGTCCGTGGGAGACTGGAGCAATGCTCCGCGTGCTCACGGCCGGCGAATCCCACGGCCCCGAACTCGTCGCCGTCATGGAGGGCCTGCCTTCGGGCGTCCCGATCTCGCGCGCCGCCATCCAGGCCGACCTCGCCCGCCGCAAGCTCGGCTACGGCCGCGGCTCGCGCATGAAGTTCGAAGAGGACGAGCTGACCATCTCGTCCGGGGTCGTGCACGGCTACAGCCTGGGCAGCCCGATCGCGCTGCGCATCGGCAACACCGAGTGGCCGAAGTGGGTCGAGGTGATGAGCCCCGACCCGATCGACCTCACCGAGAAGTCCCGCGGCCGCGGTGCCGCGCTCACGCGACCCCGGCCCGGACACGCCGACCTCGTCGGCATGCAGAAGTACGGCTTCACCGAGTCGCGTCCGATCCTCGAGCGCGCGAGCGCGCGCGAGACCGCTGCGCGCGTGGCACTCGGCGCCCTTGCCCGTGCGTTCCTCGCCGAGCTCGGCATCGAGCTCGTGAGCCACACGCTCTCGATCGGCCCCGTGCAGTCTCCTGAGGGCGCGGCGCTGCCGACTCCGGCAGACGTCGAGGCGCTCGACGCCGATCCGCTCCGGTGCTTCGACGCCGAGACCAGTGCGCGGATGGTCGCCGAGGTGGACTCCGCCCGCAAAGACGGCGACACCCTCGGCGGCATCGTCGAGGTGCTCGCCTACGGATTGCCGCCGGGACTCGGCTCGCACGTGCACTGGGATCGCCGACTGGACGGCAAGCTCGCCCAGGCGCTCATGAGCATCCAGGCCATCAAGGGCGTCGAGGTCGGCGACGGCTTCGAGACGACCCGCCGCCGCGGCTCCGCGGCGCACGACGAGCTGTTCACCGCCGACGACGGCATCACCCGTTCGAGCGACAAAGCCGGCGGCACCGAGGGCGGCATGTCCACCGGCACGGTGCTGCGCGTACGCGCCGGCATGAAGCCGATCGCGACGGTGCCCAAGGCGCTGCGCACCGTCGACGTCGCCACCGGCGACACGGCGGCCGCACACCACCAGCGCTCCGACGTGTGCGCCGTGCCCGCCGCCGGTGTCGTGGCCGAAGCCATGGTCGCCGTCGTGCTCGCCGAGTCCGTGCTCGAGAAGTTCGGCGGCGACAGCGTCGCCGAGACCCGCCGCAACATCGCCGGATACCTCGCCGCGATCCCCGAGAACCTGCGCACGTCGACCGTGAGCGACGACACGCTGGGCGGATGAACGCCCCCGCGATCGTCCTCATCGGTCCGATGGGTGCGGGCAAGTCGAGCGTCGGCAAGCGTGTCGCCAAGCTGCTCGAGCTGCCGTACACCGACACCGACACCGTCGTGGTCACCGCTCACGGCCCGATCGAGCGCATCTTCACCGAACACGGGGAGGCGCACTTCCGGGCGCTCGAGCGCGAGGCCGTCTCCACGGGGCTCGCGCGCGGGGGCATCGTCTCGCTCGGCGGGGGAGCCGTGCTCGATGCCGACACCCAGCACGACCTCGCGGCTCACCGCGTGGTGCTGCTGACGGTCGAGCCGCGCATCGTCGCCGCCCGGGTGCGCGGATCGAAACGTCCGCTCCTCTCCGGCGACGACGCGATCGCGCGCTGGACCGAGATCTACCGGGAGCGTCTGCCCGTCTACGAACGCCTCGCCGACGTCACCTACGACACGTCGACGGGCCCGATCCAGAGCGTCGTCGACGCGATCGCCGACTGGGCGCGCAACACAGGAGGACCCACCCCATGACCGATGCGACGACGATCGCCGTCTCCGGCGACGCGGCATACGAGATCACCGTCGGGCGCGGCATCCTCGCCTCCGTCGGCGCAGCCCTCCCGGCCGCGGCGCGCAAGGTGCTCATCATCCACCCGCCAACGCTCGCCGCGCAGGCGGCGGCGCTGCGCGAGCAGCTCCTCGCCGACCGGGAGGTGCTCCTCGCCGAGATCCCCGACGCCGAGCAGGGCAAGCGCGTCGAGGTGGCCGCGTTCTGCTGGCAGGTTCTCGGGCAGGCCGACTTCACCCGCACCGACGCGATCATCGGCTTCGGCGGGGGAGCGGTGACCGATCTGGCCGGGTTCGTCGCGGCCACCTGGCTTCGCGGCATCGAGGTCGTGCAGATCCCCACCACCGTGCTCGGCATGGTCGACGCGGCGGTCGGCGGCAAGACCGGCATCAACACCGCCGAGGGCAAGAACCTCGTGGGCGCGTTCTGGGCGCCGCGAGCCGTGATCTGCGACCTCGACCTCCTCGACTCGCTCTCGCGCAACGAGCGGGTCGCCGGCTATGCCGAGGTGGTGAAGGCGGGATTCATCCAGGAGCCCGAGATCCTCGACCTCGTCGAGGCCGACCCGGAGCGGGCGACCGACCCCCGCTCCGACGAATTCCGCCGCACGATCGAGCTCGCCATCGCGATGAAGGCGCGCGTCGTCGGCGCCGATCTGCGTGAGGCCGGGCTGCGCGAGATCCTCAACTACGGCCACACCCTCGGACACGCGATCGAGCACGCCGAACGCTACCGCTGGCGCCACGGCGCCGCGATCTCGGTCGGCATGGTGTTCGCCGCCGAACTGTCGCGTCTGGCGGGCAGGCTTCCGGATGCCGCCGCGCAGCGGCACCGCGACATCCTGACGTCGCTCGGCCTGCCGACCACCTACCGCGCCGGGGCCTGGCAGCAGCTGCTCGCGACCATGCAGCGCGACAAGAAGAGCCGGGGCGGGATGCTGCGCTTCATCGTGCTCGACGACATCGCCAAGCCCACCGTGCTGCAGGCGCCCGACGAGTCGCTCATGTTCGCCGCATACCAGGAGGTCGCCAGCTGACACGCGGCCGGCGGTCGCCGCGACGACGGCTAGGGTGATCGGGTGACCGATCCGCGCCGCATCCTGCTCGTCAACGGGCCGAATCTGAACCTCCTCGGCACCCGCGAGCCCGCGATCTACGGCAGCGACACCCTCGCCGACGTCGAGGCGCTCGTCACCCGGACCGCGGCCGAGACCGGCTTCGAGGTGCGCGCGGTGCAGAGCAACCACGAAGGCGTCCTGCTCGACGCGATCCACGCCGCCCGCGAGGACTGCGCGGGCATCGTCATCAACGCCGGTGGGCTCACCCACACGTCGGTGATCCTGCGCGACGCCCTCGCCGGAGTCGCGCTGCCGGTCGCCGAGGTGCACATCTCGAACGTGTACGAGCGCGAGCAGTTCCGCCACCACTCGTACATCGCCGACCTCGCCGCCGTGCACGCAGTCGGCGAGGGCATCGCCGGGTACGCCACCGCGACGCGGCGGCTCATCGCCGTCATCACCGGGCAGGCCGACGGCTGATCCCGGCCTCTTCAGCCGGCATCCCGTAGAATGACCTGTCGGCGCTTCGACGGGCTCAGCGATCTCGCGCGCCCCGCGCCTCCACCGGACTTTCAGACGAACGGAACCCACCCCGCCATGGCATCCACCGCAGACATCAAGAACGGCGTCGTCCTGAACATCGACGGACAGCTGTGGAGCGTCGTCGAGTTCCAGCACGTCAAGCCCGGCAAGGGCGGCGCATTCGTCCGCACGAAGCTCAAGAACGTCATGAGCGGCAAGGTCGTCGACAAGACGTTCAACGCCGGCGCGAAGATCGAGACCGAGAACGTCGACCGCCGCGACTTCACGTACCTGTACAACGACGGCGACAACTTCGTCTTCATGGATGTCGCCGACTACGACCAGCTCAACGTGGGCGCCGCGACGGTCGGCGACGCCGCCCACTTCCTGCTCGAGAACCAGCAGGTGCAGATCGCGCTCAACAACGGCAACCCGCTGTACATCGAGCTCCCCGCGTCGGTCATCCTCGAGATCACCTACACCGAGCCGGGTCTGCAGGGCGACCGCTCGTCGGCCGGCACCAAGCCCGCCACGCTCGAGACCGGCTACGAGATCCAGGTGCCGCTGTTCCTCGAGACCGGCACGAAGGTCAAGGTCGACACCCGCACGGGCGACTACCTCGGCCGCGAGAAGTAAGGCGTGAGCGCCCGTACGAAGGCGCGCAAGCGCGCGCTCGACCTTCTGTTCCAGAGCGACGTCCGCGGCGACGACCTGGCCGTGACACTCGCGGCCGAGGCCACCCGCGCGGCGAACGAGCCGGCGCGAGAGGCGTCGTGGCTGTACGCCCGCGAGATCGTCGACGGCATCATCGACAACCGCGACGCGATCGACGAGCAGATCACCACGTTCGCGAAGGACTGGTCGCTGGCGCGCATGCCCGCCGTCGACCGCGCGCTGCTGCGCATCGGCACGTGGGAGATCCTCTACAACGACGCCGTTCCCACGGCGGTCGCCATCGACGAGGCCGTCGAACTCGCCAAGGAGTTCTCGACCGACGACTCGGGCGCCTTCGTCCACGGCGTGCTCGCACGCATCGCGCGAGCATCCTGACGACGACGCCGGCGGCCCTCGCCGGGCCGTCGGCGTCGGTCGTCCCTGCGAGGATGGTCCGGTGACACCCCCTCCGTTCGTCGACCCCGCTGCGATCCGGCGGCATGTCGACGCGGGCACGTTCGAACGGGGCGCCGCGTACTTCGCGGCGGGCGCCGTTCGGCAGTTCACCTACGATCCGCAGTCCGGCGTGGTCGAGGCCGCCGTAGCCGGGAGCGGCTCGGCCGCGTACCGGTGCCGCGTGCGCCTCGACCCCCGCCGCGACGATCGCCCGATCGCGGCGACGTCGTGCACGTGTCCGGTGCAGTTCGACTGCAAGCACACCGTCGCAGCTCTGCTCGAGTCCAATCGCCGGGCCGCCGCGAACCCCGCGCGCGAGGCCGACGCCTCGTGGCGCACCGTGCTGGCGCCGCGGGCGGCGGCGGGCACCGCCCACACCGCACTGGCCCTCGGGTTCGAGGTGCGCCAGCGGGTACGTCGCGGCGCGTCGCAGTGGGCTCCGGTGCGGGTCGAGACGGCGACCGCACGCGGTCTCCACCGGCACGGCGACGACACCCTCGTCGGGCTGCGGCCGCTCGAGCGGAGCGGCCGCAGCGATGCATGGATCAAGGGCGACGCCTCCTGGGAGTCGGTCCGTCGGCCCGGCAGCGTCTACGCACCCGCCCAGGTGCGGTGGTTCGCCGAACTCCACAGCATCGGGCGCGACATGCGCACCTTCGGCGGCTTCTCCGACGTCTCGGAGTGGCTCACCCTCGACGACATCGAGTCGAGCCTGCTGTGGGGGCATCTCGCGGCCGCGTCGAGCGTCGGCATCGCGCTCACTGCGACCAAGCGCACGCAGAGCGTGTCGATCGCGGCGGAGGCGAGCGTGTCGGTCCGCGCCGTGCCCCACCGCGGCGAGGTGCACGTCGAGCCGCGCGTCGCCATCGCAGGCGAGACGGTGGATGCCGCGCGCGTGCGCCCGATCGGCCGCAGCGGTCTGTACCAGGTGACGGTGCGCGGCGAGCAGCTCGACCTCGTCCTCGCTCCGGTCGGGCTCGACGACACCACGGCGGCCCTGCTGTCGGCCGGCGGCGAGATCACGGTGCCCGAGGAGGATGCCGACGAGTTCGTCCGCCTGCACCTTCCGCGGATCGCGCGATCGTCGACGGTCGAGGCGCCCGGCCTCGACGTGCCGCCGCCCGAGCGGCCCGCAGCGGTGCTCCGCGTGATCTTCCAGCCCGGGCATCGCGTGCAATGGGTGCTGCAATGGCGCTACGCCGACGACACGCATCCCGCGTGGGACTCGGTACCCACCCCCGAACGCGACGCGCGCGCCGAGCGCGACATCCGCGAGCGCGTCGTGACGGCGTGGGAGCAGGCGTCGCCGGTGCCCCTCTCGGCACACGGATCCGCATCCGGTCTCGACGCCGCGGAGTTCGCCTCGAAGCTCCTGCCGCTCCTCGAGGCCGAGGACGACGTCGAGGTCGAGATCAGCGGCACGCGCCCCGCGTACCGGGAGCTCGCCGGAGACCCCCGCATCGCGGTCACCACCGTCGAATCGCCCGACCCCGACTGGTTCGAGCTCGGCGTCGTGGTGACGATCGACGGGCGGCGCATCCCGTTCGCGTCGCTGTTCACCGCGCTCTCGCTGGGGCGCAAGCGCCTGCTCCTCAGCGACGGCGCCCACTTCTCGCTGATGCATCCGTCGCTGCAGCGGTTGAAGGACCTCATCGGCGAGGCGGGCGAGCTCGAGGAGTGGGAGACCGGGCCGCGCCTCAGTCGCTACCAGACCGACGTCTGGGCCGACTTCGAAGACCTCGCGCACGAGGCCCAGCCCGCCGTCTCGTGGCGGGCGACGGTCGAAGGGCTCCGCACCGCCGAGGGCGTGCCCGCCGCGCCCGCCCCGGTGGGCCTCGCCGCCGAGCTGCGCCCGTACCAGCGTGCCGGGTACGACTGGCTCGCGTTCCTGTGGGAGCACCGGCTCGGCGGCATCCTCGCCGACGACATGGGACTCGGCAAGACGCTGCAGATGCTGGCGCTCGTCTCCCGCACCCGAGACGCCGGCGAGCGGCGCCCGTTCCTCGTCGTCGCCCCCACCTCGGTGCTCCCGACCTGGCGCGACGAGGCGGCCCGGTTCGCCCCGGGCCTCCGGGTCGCGGTCGTGGACGGCACCCGCGCGAAGCGCGGACGGACGGTGGAGGATGCCGCCGCGTCGGCCGACATCGTGGTCACCTCGTACACGCTGCTGCGGCTCGACGAGCCCGAGTTCGCGGCGGTCGAATGGGCCGGCCTCGTGCTCGACGAAGCGCAGTTCGTCAAGAACAGCAGGACGAAGGCGTACCGGGCGGCGAAGGGCCTGCGGGCCGACGTGGTGTTCGCCGTCACGGGAACACCGCTCGAGAACAGCCTGAGCGAGCTGTGGGCGCTGCTGTCGCTCACAGCACCCGGCCTCTTCCCCTCCGAGCGCCGGTTCCGCGAGGAGTACATCGGACCGATCGAGAGGGGCAAGGTGCCCGAGAATCAGGAGGGCTCCACGTTCCGTGCCGGACGGCTCGCGCGGCTGCGGCGGCGCATCCGCCCTCTCGTGCTGCGGCGCACGAAAGAGCTCGTCGCGCCGGAACTGCCCGCGAAGCAGGAGCAGCACGTCCACGTCGAGCTGAGTGCGGCGCACCGGGCGCTCTACGACACCGTGCTGCAGCGGGAGCGCCAGAAGGTGCTGGGCCTGCTCGACGACCTCGACCGCAACCGGTTCATCGTCTTCCGCTCGCTCACGCTGCTGCGACTGCTGAGCCTCGCACCCGAGCTCGTCGACCCGGCGCACGCGTCGATCGCCCCGAGCAAGCTCGGCGCCCTGTTCGAGCGCCTCGACGAGGTCGTCGCCGAGGGCCACCGGGTGCTCGTGTTCAGCCAGTTCACCTCGTTCCTCGCGCTCGTGGCCGCACGACTCGACGAGCGACGGGTGCCGTACGCCTACCTCGACGGATCGACGCGCGACCGGGAGGGGGCGATCGAGTCGTTCCGTGCGGGCGACGCGCCGGTGTTCCTCATCAGCCTCAAGGCAGGCGGGTTCGGGCTCACCCTCACCGAGGCCGACTACGTGTTCCTGCTCGACCCGTGGTGGAATCCGGCGGCCGAGGCGCAGGCCGTCGACCGCGCGCACCGCATCGGCCAGGAGCGCACAGTCATTGTCTACCGGCTGATCGCGGCAGGGACGATCGAAGACAAGGTGATGGCGCTCCAGCAGCGCAAGGCGCGGTTGTTCCGCTCCGTGATGGACGACGACGCGCTGTTCGGGCAGGCTCTCACGGCCGACGACATCCGCGGGCTGTTCGAGGCGTGAGCGCCGGGTCCGGGGCCGGCCGGATCGCCATTCTCACGGCCCGTCCGGATGGGCCCTCGCGGACGCCTCGCCTATGATCGTGTGGTTCGACGGGTTGGTCTAGAGGAAACAAAGGGGGAGTCCCATGCGCATCACGGGCCTCGGCCACGCTGGGATGTTCATCGAGACCGCGGGCGGGAGCATCCTGTGCGACCCGGTGATCGGGCCGACGTTCTTCGGCTCGTGGTTCCCCTTCCCCGACAACCGTGGCCTGGATTGGGACAAGTACGGCAAGGCGGACTTCCTGTACGTCTCGCACCGTCACCGCGACCACTTCGACCCGGCGCTCATGGAGCGCCACATCCCGAAGGACATCACGGTGCTCCTGCCGGAGTACCCGACCGACGACCTCGAGCAGGACCTCCGGCGCCTGGGCTACGACAACATCGTCTACACGCAGGCGGGCGTACCGCTGGAGTTCGGCCCGCTGAAGCTCATGGTCACCCCGCTGCGCGCGCCGAGCGACGGACCGATCGGCGACTCGTCGCTGAGCGTGGACGACGGCACCGCGAGCATCCTGAACCAGAACGACTCCCACCCGCTCGACCTCGAGAAGCTGATGGCGTTCTCGAAGCCCGAGGCGTACTTCACCCAGGTGTCGGGTGCGATCTGGTGGCCCATGGTCTACGACCTGCCGCAGGACGCCAAGCAGAACTTCGCGAAGCTCAAGCGCGACGCCCAGAACAAGCGCGCCATGTACTACATCGAGCGGGTCGACGCCGAGCACGTCTTCCCGATGGCGGGGCCGCCGATGTTCCTCCGCGAAGAGCTGTTCCGCTACAACGGCACCGGGCAGGACGGCGACTCGATCTTCACCGACCAGCGCGAGTTCCTCGCGCACATGGCCGAGGTGCGTCCCGACCAGAAGGGCTACGAGTTCGTGCCCGGCACCGTGGTCGAGATCCACGGCGGCGTGCTCACCGTCGAGCAGACGCTGTACACCGAGGCCGAGATCGACCGCATCTTCGACGACAAGTGGTCGTACCTCGCCGAGCAGCAGGCAGCCCGGCAGGACGAGATCCGCGCGGAAGAGGCGACGCGCGCCGCGGTGCTTCCCCCCGACGAGATGCTCGCGGCGATCAAGGAGTGGTGGGAGCCGCTGATCCGTCGCGCCCGCACGATCCGCACCGGCATCGGCGGCAACGTGCGCTTCCGCATCGGCGACCTCGACATGGTCGTCGACTTCCCGAAGGCGAAGGTGCGCGAGTACGCGGGGGAGGAGTGCATCTACTGGTACACGATCCCCGCAGACCTCGTCTCGACGAACATCCGCGACCACGAGATCGACTGGTCGAACTCGATCTTCCTGTCGATGCAGTTCTCGGTGGGCCGCAGCGGCAAGTTCAACGAGTTCCTCACGACCTTCCTCAAGTGCCTCTCGCGCGACCGCATCGAGTACGTCGAGAACTGGTACGCGGAGCAGACCGACCAGACCGAGGATGCCGAGATCGGCGACTGGGTCGTGCAGCGCCGCTGCCCGCACCTGCGCGCCGACCTCACCCAGACCGGCAAGATCCAGGACGGCGTGCTCACCTGCTCGCTGCACGACTGGAAGTGGGACCTCGCGTCGGGCAAGTGCCTCACGAGCCCCGGGCACCCGATCCGCGCCACCGCGGTCGGCTCCGAGGCCACGCGCCACGAGGGCGCATCGGTCGCCTGATACAGACGCTGTCGCCTCTCCACAAAGAGTGACCGAATGGATGCCGCCGCCTTGTGGCGCGGCATCCATTCTGCGTTCGCCGGTATCACCGCCCACCGCCGACGCCACCTGATCACCGTGCCCGCGACCGTGGGCGCACCATTCCGATCAGAGGGAGTCACGCGATGACCACCGTCCCCGTCCGACACGGCGCCGCCGGCGTCACCCTGCCCACCTCGACCCGCCCGGTCCGCGCGCTGCTCGCGTGGGAGTCACGTGCCGAGGCCGGCCTCAAGTCGTTCCTGCAGGCCTGGAGCATCCCCGCGCTGCGCGTCGCGCTCGGCACCGTGTTCGCGGTGTTCGGCGCGCTCAAGTTCATCCCCGGCGCGAGCCCGGTCGAGTCCCTCGTCATGCAGACATGGGAGAAGCTCACCTTCGGCCTCGTCGGCGGGCAGGCCGCGATGATCGCCACCGCGGTCATCGAGGTCGCCGCGGGCGTGCTGCTCCTCGCGGGCGGAGCGTTCGCCCGGATCGGGCTGGTCGTGCTCGCCCTCGCCTTCGTCGGCATCCTGTCGCCGATCGTGCTGCTCCCCGCAGAGGTGTGGAGCGCCGCAGGCCCCACGCTGACGGGTCAGTACATCTTCAAGAACGCGGTGCTCATCGCCGCCGCGCTCGTCGTCGCCTCGCAGGTGCTGCGCGGGCCGTCGGCGAAGCGCTGAACGATCAGGAGGCGGGGCCGGTCCGATTGGGCCGGCCCCGCCTCTGACGCTAGACTGGCCGTCGCAACCAGCAACCTTTAACCCCGTCCCGTGAGGCGGAGAAGGGAGCGGCGGATGAGCACACGAACTGTGCTGCACCAGGCCGACATCGCCCGCGCACTGACTCGGATCTCGCACGAGATCCTGGAGTCCAACAAGGGGCCGGCAGGCCTCGTGCTCCTGGGCATCCCCACCCGCGGCGTCACCCTCGCCGAACGCATCGGCGCGCTGATCGCCGACTTCGCGGGGGCCGCGGTCCCGGTCGGATCCCTCGATGTGACGATGTACCGCGACGATCTGCACCGCAACCCCACCCGCTCCCCGCGCCCCACGCAGATCCCCGCGGGCGGCATCGACGGCAAGGTGGTCGTGCTCGTCGACGACGTGCTGTTCTCCGGGCGCAGCATCCGCGCCGCGCTCGACGCCCTCCAGGACATCGGGCGGCCCGCCGCCGTGCGCCTGGCCGCCCTCGTCGACCGCGGACACCGAGAGCTGCCGATCCGCCCCGACTTCGTGGGCAAGAACCTGCCGTCCTCGCGGGAGGAGCGCGTCAACGTGCACCTCGCCGAGATCGACGGCGTCGACGAGGTGACGATCGCATCATGAGGCACCTGCTCGACACCCGCACCCTCACCCGCGCCGACGCCCTCCGCATCCTCGACGTCGCCGAAGACATGGCCGACACCCAGCAGCGCGAGGTGAAGAAGCTGCCGACGCTGCGCGGCAAGACCGTCGTGAACCTCTTCTTCGAGGACTCCACCCGCACCCGCATCTCGTTCGAGGCCGCCGCCAAGCGCCTCAGCGCCGACGTCATCAACTTCTCCGCCAAGGGGTCGAGCGTCTCGAAGGGCGAATCGCTGCAGGACACCGCTCAGACCCTGCAGGCGATGGGCGCCGACGCCGTCGTCATCCGCCACGGCGCATCGGGCGCTCCGCGCACGCTCGCCACGAGCGGCTGGATCACCGCGGGCGTGGTCAACGCCGGCGACGGCACGCACGAGCACCCCACGCAGGCCCTGCTCGACGCGTTCACGATCCGCAAGCGACGCTTCGGCGCCGACAGCCGCGGACAGGGCCTCGACGGCGTGAAGGTCACCATCGTGGGCGACGTGCTGCACTCGCGCGTCGCGCGGTCGAACGTGTGGCTGCTGACGACCCTCGGCGCACGGGTGACGCTCGTCGCGCCGCCCACGCTCGTTCCGCAGGACGTCTCGGCCTGGCCGGTCGAGATCGTCTACGACCTCGACGACGCGATCGCCGCCGAGCCCGACGCGCTGATGATGCTCCGCATCCAGCTCGAGCGCATGAATGCCGCGTATTTCCCGACTGAACGGGAGTATTCACGCCGGTGGGGCCTGGATGCGCGGCGGCTGGAGGCCCTGCCACCGGCTAGCATTGTCATGCACCCCGGGCCGATGAACCGGGGTCTCGAGATCTCCGCAGAAGCCGCAGACTCGGCCCGCTCGACAGTGCTCGAGCAGGTCGCCAACGGCGTCTCGGTGCGCATGGCCGCGCTCTACCTGCTCCTGGCAGGCGCGGAGCGCGACACCGATACGACGGATGCCTCAGGGAAGGAGCCCACGCAATGAACGAGGTGCTTCTCTTCCGCGGAGCCCTGATCGAGGGCACCGGCGCCGCCGACGTGCTCGTCGAGGACGGCGTGATCGCCGGCATCGGCCCGCGCGTCTCCCGTGCCGGGGCCACCGAGATCGACGCCGACGGCCTCGTGCTGCTCCCGGGGCTCGTCGACCTGCACACGCACCTGCGCGAGCCGGGGTACGAGGCCAGCGAGACGATCCTCACCGGGTCGCGCGCGGCAGCCGCGGGCGGGTACTCCGCCGTGTTCGCGATGCCGAACACCTCGCCGGTCGCCGACACCGCGGGCGTCGTCGAGCAGGAGCTCGCCCTCGGCGAAGCCGCCGGGTTCGTCACCGTGCAGCCCATCGGCGCCGTCACCGTCGGCCAGAAGGGCGAGCGCCTCGCCGAACTCGGCGCGATGGCCTCGTCGCTTGCCCGCGTGCGGGTGTTCAGCGACGACGGCTTCTGCGTGTGGGATCCGCTGATCATGCGACGCGCGCTCGAGTACGTGAAGGCGTTCGATGGCGTCATCGCCCAGCACGCGCAGGACCCGCGCCTCACCGAGGGCGCCCAGATGAACGAGGGGTCGGTCTCGGCCGAGCTCGGCCTCGCCGGCTGGCCGGCGGTCGCCGAGGAGTCGATCATCGCCCGGGACGTGCTGCTGGCCGAACACGTCGGCTCGCGCCTGCACGTCTGCCACCTCTCCACCGCCGGGTCGGTCGACATCATCCGGTGGGCGAAGAAGCGCGGCGTGAACGTCACCGCCGAGGTGACCCCGCACCACCTGCTCCTCACCGACGAGCTGGTGCGCGACTACGACGCCCGCTTCAAGGTGAACCCGCCGCTGCGCCGTGAGGAGGATGTCCTCGCGGTGCGCGAGGGCCTCGCCGACGGCACGATCGACATCGTGGCGACCGACCACGCCCCGCACCCGGCCGAGGCGAAGGCCTGCGAATGGCAGGCCGCCGCGAACGGCATGGTCGGGCTCGAGTCCGCCCTGCGGGTCGTGCAGCAGTCGATGGTCGACACCGGCCTCATCACCTGGGGCGACGTCGCCCGCGTCATGTCGCGCGAGCCCGCCCGCATCGGGCGCCTGGCCGGCCACGGCACGCCGCTGACGTCGGGCCAGCCGGCGTCGCTGACGTTCTACGACACGAAGCCGTCGCGGGCGTTCACGACCGCCGACCTCCGCGGCCGGAGCACCAACTCGCCCTACCTCGGACGCGAGCTCCCGGGCGAAGTGCGCTGGACCCTGCACCAGGGCGTGGTCACCGTCGCCGACGGTTCGGTGCTCGATGCTCCGGGGGTGCGCGCATGACGCAGGCGCTGGCCGTCGCCCTCATGATCGCCCTCGCTGTCGCGCTGCTGGCATCGCTGCTCCTCGCCTGGTGGGTGCGCACCCGCCGCGACGCCGGTCTTGCGGCGCCCGTCGGCGAGGCGCCGGCCGGCGCCACCGAGATCGCGTCGTTCGAGACGCTGTACGTCGCGACCACGCGGGCCGGCGAGCCGCTCGAGCGGCTCGCGATCCGCGGGCTCGGGTTCCGCTCGCGCGCCGACGTCACCGTGCTGAGCACGGGCGTCGCCATCGACCTGACCGGGCAGCCCCGCCTGTACCTCGCCGCCGACCGCATCGCCGATGTGGCCCAGGCGACCGTGACGATCGACCGCGTTGTCGAGTCCGACGGCCTCACGCGCCTGTCGTGGCGCCTCGACGACGGCACCGTCGTCGACTCCTATCTCCGCCCCCAGGATGCTTCCGCCCGCGCCCTCGCGGACGCGATCGGCGGCATCCTCCCCACCCTCCACACGGGAAGCGACGCATGACCTCCCTCTTCACCACCGATCCCGCGGTGCTCGTCCTCGAAGACGGCACGCGCCACGTCGGCCGCGCCTACGGCGCAGTCGGCACCACCCTGGGCGAGGTCGTCTTCGCCACCGGCATGACCGGCTACCAGGAGACGCTCACCGACCCGTCGTACGCCGGTCAGATCGTGCTGCAGACCGCACCGCACATCGGCAACACGGGAATGAACGACGAAGACCCCGAGTCCCGCCGCATCTGGGTGTCGGGCTACATCGTGCGCGACCCCTCGCGCGTCGTCTCGAACTGGCGCGCCGACGAATCGCTCGACGACGCGCTCGTCAGCGACGGCGTCATCGGCATCAGCGGCATCGACACGCGAGCGGTGACGCGCCACATCCGCTCCGCCGGCAGCATGCGCGGCGGCATCTTCTCGGGTGCGGCGGCGAACCTCGACGCCGACGAGCAGGTGCGCCTCGTGCGCGAGGCTCCGCAGATGGCGGGACAGAACCTGTCGGCAGCCGTGTCGGTGTCGGCCGCCGAGATCACTCCCGCGACGGGCGAGCGCATCGGCAACCTCGCCGTGCTCGACCTCGGCGTCAAGCAGGCGACGGTCGACAACCTCGCCGCACGCGGCTTCGACGTGCACGTGCTGCCGCAGGACGTCACGATCGACGGGATCCGCGCGATCGACCCGGTCGCGGTGTTCTACTCGAACGGCCCGGGCGACCCCGCCGCGTCGGGCGACCACGTCGCGCTGCTGCGCAGCGTGCTCGACGACGGCCTGCCCTTCTTCGGCATCTGCTTCGGCAACCAGCTGCTCGGCCGCGCACTGGGCCTCGGAACCTACAAGCTGCCGTTCGGCCACCGCGGCATCAACCAGCCCGTGCTCGACAAGGCCACCGGCCGGGTCGAGATCACGGCGCACAACCACGGCTTCGCCGTCGAGGCGCCCATCGCGGGCACGTTCGACAGCCCGAACGGCTACGGCCAGGTCGAGGTCAGCCACGTCGGGCTCAACGACGATGTCGTGGAAGGCCTGCGCGCCCTCGACATCCCCGCCTTCTCGGTGCAGTACCACCCCGAGGCGGCGGCCGGACCCCACGACGCCAATTACCTGTTCGACCGCTTTGCGGAGCTGGTCCGTGAGGACCAGCGAAGCAGGTTGAGCGAGCGAAGCGAGTCGAAACCCAGCGACCGAACGCGTTTCGACTCGCAAGCTCGCTCAACGACCGGGGCTATCCAGGAGGACCAGCAGTAATGCCTAAGCGCTCAGACATCACCTCCGTCCTCGTGATCGGGTCGGGCCCGATCGTGATCGGCCAGGCCTGCGAGTTCGACTACTCGGGCACCCAGGCGTGCCGGGTGCTCCGCGAGGAGGGCGTGCGCGTCATCCTCGTCAACTCCAACCCGGCCACGATCATGACCGACCCCGACTTCGCGGACGCCACGTACATCGAGCCCATCAACTGGCGCGTGATCGAGACGATCATCGCGAAGGAGAAGCCCGACGCGATCCTGCCGACGCTCGGCGGGCAGACCGCGCTCAACGCGGCCATCGACCTGCACAAGAACGGGATCCTCGAGAAGTACGACGTCGAGCTCATCGGCGCCGACTTCGAGGCGATCAACAAGGGCGAGGACCGCCAGATCTTCAAGCAGCTGGTGCTGGACGCCGGCGCCGACGTCGCGGCATCCGTCATCTGCCACACGATGGACGAGCTCCTCGCCGGCGCCGAGCAGCTCGGCTACCCGCTCGTCGTCCGCCCCTCGTTCACGATGGGCGGGCTCGGCTCGGGCTTCGCGTACGACGAGGAGGACCTCCGGCGCATCGGCGGAGCCGGCCTGCGCGACTCGCCCACGACCGAGGTGCTCCTCGAGGAGTCGATCCTCGGCTGGAAGGAGTACGAGCTCGAGCTCATGCGCGACACCGCCGACAACACGGTCGTCGTCTGCTCGATCGAGAACGTCGACCCGGTCGGCGTGCACACCGGCGACTCGATCACCGTCGCGCCGGCGCTCACGCTCACCGACCGCGAGTACCAGAAGCTGCGCGACATCGGCATCGACATCATCCGCGCCGTGGGAGTCGACACCGGCGGCTGCAACATCCAGTTCGCCGTCGACCCGAAGACCGGCCGCATCATCGTCATCGAGATGAACCCCCGGGTCTCGCGCTCGTCGGCGCTCGCGTCGAAGGCGACCGGCTTCCCGATCGCGAAGATCGCCGCGAAGCTCGCCATCGGCTACCGCCTCGACGAGATCCCGAACGACATCACGAAGGTGACGCCGGCGAGCTTCGAGCCGACGCTCGACTACGTCGTCGTGAAGGTGCCGCGCTTCAACTTCGAGAAGTTCCCCGCCGCCGACACCACGCTCACGACCACCATGAAGTCGGTGGGCGAGGCGATGGCGATCGGGCGCAACTACGCGACCGCGCTGCAGAAGGCGCTGCGCTCGCTCGAGAAGCGCGGATCGAGCTTCCACTGGGGCGCCGTCCCCACGACGAGCACCGGGGCCGAGATGTCGGCCGCGGAGCTGCTCGAGATCGCGAAGACCCCCACCGACGGCCGCATCGTGACGCTGCAGCAGGCGCTCCGCCAGGGCGCCACCGTCGAGGAGGCGTTCGACGCGACGCAGATCGACCCGTGGTTCCTCGACCAGATCGTGCTGATCAACGAGGTCGCCGACTACGTCCGCCAGGCACCCGAGCTCGACGCGGCGACGCTGCGGGTCGCGAAGGAGCACGGCTTCAGCGACGCCCAGGTGGCCGAGCTGCGCGGCGACAGCGAGGCGGCGGTGCGCGGCATCCGTCACGGTCTGGGGCTGCGCCCCGTCTACAAGACCGTCGACACCTGCGCGGGGGAGTTCCCGGCGCTCACGCCGTACCACTACTCCAGCTACGACTTCGAGACCGAGGTGACGCCGTCCGAGCGCACCAAGATCGTCATCATCGGCTCGGGGCCCAACCGCATCGGCCAGGGCGTGGAGTTCGACTACTCCTGCGTGCACGCGTCGTTCGCCCTCGCCGACGCCGGGTACGAGACCGTCATGGTCAACTGCAACCCCGAGACCGTCTCGACCGACTACGACACCAGTGACCGTCTGTACTTCGAGCCGCTGACGCTCGAAGACGTGCTCGAGGTGCTCCACGCCGAGTCGCAGTCCGGTGAGATCCTCGGCGTGATCTGCCAGCTCGGCGGTCAGACGCCGCTCGGGCTCGCGAAGGGCATCGAGGAGGCCGGGTACACGATCCTCGGCACGAAGCCGGCGGCGATCGACCTCGCCGAGGAGCGCGAGCTCTTCTCGCGCCTCCTCGACCGGGCCGGTCTCGTCGCACCCCGCAACGGCACGGCGATCGACGTCGAGGGCGCCGTGGCCGTGGCCGAGGAGATCGGCTACCCGGTGCTGGTGCGCCCGAGCTTCGTCCTCGGCGGCCGCGGCATGGAGATCGTCTACTCGTCCGAGGCGCTGCGCGACTACTTCGTGCGCGTCGCCGACCAGGCGATCATCGGCCCCGGCCTGCCGCTGCTGGTCGACCGCTTCCTCGACGACGCGATCGAGATCGACGTCGACGCGCTGTTCGACGGCGCCGAGCTGTACATCGGCGGCGTCATGGAGCACCTCGAGGAGGCCGGCATCCACTCCGGCGACTCCAGCTGCACCCTGCCCCCGGTGAGCCTCGGCCGCACCGACATCGACCGGGTGCGCGTGGCGACGCAGGCGATCGCCGAAGGCGTCGGCGTGCGCGGCCTGCTGAACGTGCAGTTCGCGATCTCGGCCGGAGTGCTCTACGTCATCGAGGCGAACCCGCGCGCCAGCCGCACGGTGCCGTTCGTCTCGAAGGCCCTCGGCATCCCGCTCGCCAAGGCCGCCTCGCGCATCATGGCGGGCTCGACGATCGCCGAGCTGAAGGGCGAGGGGCTCCTGCCCGAGCAGGACGGCTCGCGCGTGCCGCTCGACGCTCCCGTCGCCGTCAAGGAGGCCGTGCTCCCGTTCAAGCGGTTCCGCACCGCCGACGGCCAGACCGTCGACTCGGTGCTCGGCCCCGAGATGCGCTCCACCGGCGAGGTCATGGGCATCGACCGCGACTTCCCGACCGCATTCGCGAAGTCGCAGGAGGCCGCCTACGGCGGCATGCCGCTCGAGGGCACCGTGTTCATCTCCGTCGCCGACAGCGACAAGCGCGCCGTGATCCTGCCGGCCCACCGTCTGCAGGAGCTCGGCTTCGACCTGGTCGCGACCGAGGGCACCGCTGAGATCCTCTCGCGCAACGGCATCGACGTGCGCGTGGTGGGCAAGTACTCCGAGACGCAGGAGTCGGGTGCGACGAACATCGTCGACCTGATCAACGCCGGCGAGATCGACATCGTCGTGAACACCCCTTCGGGCGGCACGGCGCGGGCCGACGGCTACGAGATCCGCGCGGCGGCCGTCGCCGGCGACAAGGCGCTGTTCACCACGATGGCCGTCCTCGGCGCCGCCGTCAGCGCGCTGCCGGTGCTCCGCGAGGGCTTCGGCGTGAAGAGCCTGCAGGAGTACGCCGCGGACCGGGCGGTGCGCTCGTGACCTCGTTCGGAGAGCGCCTCCGTTCCGCCGTCGACGCACGCGGGCGCCTGTGCGTCGGGATCGACCCCCACGCGTCGCTCCTCGCCGAGTGGGGGCTGGATGCCTCGGCAGCCGGCGTCCGCGAGTTCGGCCTGCGCGTGGTCGAGGCCTCGGCCGGCGCCGTCGGCATCGTCAAGCCGCAGGTGTCGTTCTTCGAGCCGTACGGCTCCGCGGGGATCGCGGCGCTCGAAGACGTGATGCGCGCGGCGCGCGACGCCGGTCTGCTCGTGCTCGCCGACGCCAAGCGCGGCGACATCGGGTCGACGATGGACGCGTACGGCGCCGCCTGGCTCACGCCCGGTTCTCCCCTCGAGGCCGACGCGATGACCGTCAGCCCGTTCCTCGGCGTCGGCGCCCTCGACGGCACCTTCAAGATCGCCGAGCGCGGCGGCAAGGGCGTCTTCGTCCTGGCCGCGACGAGCAACCCCGACGGCCGCGCCCTCCAGGGGGCCGCGCTCTCCGACGGACGAACGGTCTCGGCCGGCATCGTGGCCGAGGTCTCGGCGCGCAACGCCCGGACCACGCCGGAGGGGGAGTGGGCGAGCCTCGGGTTCGTCGTCGGCGCGACCGTCGACTGGCAGGAGGCGGGACTCACCGCATTCGCCCCGCCCGCGCCGATCCTTGCACCCGGGTTCGGCTTCCAGGGCGCCGACGCCGGCGAGCTCGACCGCCGCTTCGGAGAGGCCGCCCCGCTCGTGATCGCGAGCGAGAGCCGGAGCATCCTCTCCGCAGGCCCCGGCGGCATCGCCGCGCGCGTCGCCGAGCGCGCCGAGCAGTATGCGAGGGTTGATGTCTGACGCACGCACCCCTCCCGAGGTCGATCGGGTCGCGGCGTCGCGACGCGCCGTCGCCGCACGGCGCGAGCGCGCGGCGCTGAAGAAGGACGTCGCGATGCGGGTCATCACCCCGCAGGAGCTGCTGCGCCGAGCGCTCGCCAACCCCGAGTCACCCGCGGGCGCCATGCGGGTGACCGAGTTCCTCACGAGCATCCCGGCGATCGGCGAGGGCAAGCGCGACCGCATCCTCTCCGACCTCGAGATCTCGCCCGTGAAGCGCCTCGGCGGGCTCGGCTCGCGCCAGCGCGATGCGCTCGCCCGCTTCCTCGACGACCGCTGGCCCGAGCTCGCGCCGCGGCGCGGACGCAGCCGGCTCGTCGTCCTCGCTGGGCCGACCGCCGTCGGCAAGGGCACTGTCGCCGCGCACATCAAGGAGCACCACCCCGACATCCACCTGTCGGTCTCGGCGACCACGCGGGCTCCGCGCCCGGGCGAGGTCGACGGCGAGCACTACTTCTTCGTCGACGACGCCGAGTTCGACCGCCTCGTCGCCGACGGCGAGCTGCTGGAGTGGGCGACGGTGCACAACCGCCACCGCTACGGCACGCCGCGCGGTCCGATCGAGGAGGTTCTCGCCGACGGACGCACCGCGCTGCTCGAGATCGACCTGCAGGGCGCTCGCCAAGTGCGCGCCGCGGAGCCCTCGGCGACGCTGGTCTTCCTCCTCCCGCCGAGCTGGGACGAGCTCGTCCAGCGCCTCGTCGGGCGCGGCACCGAAGACGAGGAGGAGCGCGCGCGACGCCTCCGCACCGCCAAGACCGAGCTCGCCTCGCAGGGTGAGTTCGACTTCCGCGTGGTCAACGACGACGTGGCGCGAGCCGCCGACGAGGTGTCTCGTCTCGCCCACTGATCCGCTTCGGGGCGAGCCTCCCGTAGACTAGGGGGATGCCTGCGCTCGCGCAGGCCCGCAGATCTCCGCTTCATCCGCCATCCGATCCAGGAGGTTTCCCATGGCCGGAACCAACCAGGGCATCATCGAGCCCCCCATCGACAGCCTGCTCGAGAAGGTCGACTCGAAGTACCAGCTCGTCATCTACGCATCCAAGCGCGCGCGTCAGATCAACGACTACTACTCCGACCTGCACGAGGGGAACCTCTTCGACAACGTCGGGCCGCTGGTCGACTCGACGGTCGAGGACAAGCCCCTCACCATCGCGATGCACGAGATCCACGAGGACAAGCTCCGCCTCCGTCGCGCCGAGTAACACAGCGTCCTCCTGATGTGCCCCCGGTCGGCGTTGTCCGCCACCGGGGGCATACTGGTGCCTGCCCGAACCCTGTCTGGAGCATGATGAGCGACCTCCGCCTGTTCACATCCGAGTCCGTCACCGAAGGACACCCCGACAAGATCTGCGACCAGATCTCGGACTCCATCCTGGACGCACTCCTGGCGGAGGACCCGGGCAGCCGTGTCGCCGTCGAGACGCTCGTGACCACGGGCCTCGTGCACGTCGCGGGCGAGGTGCGCACCGAAGGCTACGTCGACATCCCGGGCATCGTCCGCAGCGTCGTCAACCGCATCGGCTACACCTCGAGCGAGACGGGCTTCGACGGCGACTCGTGCGGCGTCACGGTGTCGATCGGCGAGCAGTCCGGCGACATCTCCGCCGGCGTCGAGACGGCGCTCGAGCATCGCGAGGGCGGGTCGGTGGACCCGACTGACGCGCTCGGCGCGGGCGATCAGGGCATCATGTTCGGCTACGCCACCAATGAGACGCCGCAGCTCATGCCGATGGCGATCTGGACGGCGCACCGCATCGCGGAGCGCCTGACCGATGCGCGTCGCAGCGGCGCGCTCCCGTTCCTGCGGCCCGACGGCAAGACGCAGGTCACCCTCGGCTACGAAGGCGCCGTGCCCCGCACGATCGAGACGGTCGTGCTCTCGACGCAGCACCAGCCCGACATCTCGCTCGCTGCGCTGCGTGCGGCCGTGCAGGCCGAGGTGATCGACCCGGTCATCTCGCAGACCGGACTCGACATCAGCGGCGTCGAGTACGTCATCAACCCCGCGGGCGCCTTCGTCATCGGCGGGCCGAAGGGCGACGCCGGCCTCACGGGCCGCAAGATCATCATCGACACCTACGGTGGCGCAGCCCGTCATGGCGGCGGCGCGTTCAGCGGCAAAGACCCGTCGAAGGTCGACCGGTCGGCCGCGTACGCGATGCGCTGGGTGGCGAAGAACGCGGTGGCCGCGGGGCTCGCCGACCGGCTCGAAGTGCAGGTCGCCTACGCGATCGGCCGCGCGGCGCCCGTCGGTCTGTACGTCGAGACGTTCGGCACCGGGCACGTCGCCGACGAGACGATCACCCACGCCATCCGCGAGGTCTTCGACCTGCGTCCGAAGGCCATCATCGACGACCTCGACCTGCTCCGCCCGATCTACGCGCAGACCGCCGCCTACGGGCACTTCGGCCGTGAGCTGCCGGAGTTCACCTGGGAGCGCACCGACCGCGTCGAGGCTCTGCGTACCGCTGCCGGCCTGTGATCGCGCGGTCCGCCCCGCCTCGGGGGATCCGCAGCGCATGAACGCCGGGGGTCGGCGATGACCGTGCAGCGTGTGGCACGCGTGCTGGTCGACTCGCCGCTGCCGCAGCTCGACCGACTGTTCGACTACGCGATCCCCGACGCCCTCGCCGGCGAGGTGGTCGCCGGCATCCGTGTGAAGGTGCCGCTGCGGTCGGCCGGACGCATGATCGAGGCGTACGTCGTCGAGGTCGGCGTGGCCGATGCGTCGGCGCGGCCGCTGTCGGAGCTCGACTCGGTGGTCTCACCGGTCCCCGTGCTCACACCGGCGCTGTGGACGCTCGCGCGACGCGCCGCGGACCGTGCGGCGGGGTCGGCGGGCGACATCCTGCGCCTCGCGATCCCGCGCCGCATGGTGCGCGCCGAGAAGGCCTGGCTCGCCGCGCCGCCGCCGGGCGCACCCGTCGTGGCCGACGAGCAGCACGCCTGGGCGCTCCGGGTGCTCGGCGCGTACCCCGGCCTCGCCGACGCGATCGCGGCCGCCGAGCGCCTCGCCGTCGACGCACCTCCGGCGGTGGCGCGCCTCGCCGACGGCACGCCGGTGGGCGAGTGGGCCGAACTCCTCGCCGCGGCGGCGGTCGACACCCTCGCGCGCGGGCGCAGCGCGGTGCTCGTCGTGCCCGATCACCGCGACCGTGCCCAGCTCGAAGGCGCTCTCGCGGCGCGGCTCCCGGCAGAGGCGCTCGTGCGCGACGACGCCAAGCAGCCGGCGCCTGCGCGCTACAGCGCCTACCTGCGCACCCTCGCCGACGTGCCCTGCGTCGTGCTCGGGAACCGCTCCGCGGTGTACGCGCCGGTGAATGCCCCCGGGCTCGTCGCGATCTGGGACGACGGCGATCCGCTCCTCTCCGAGCCGCTGAGCCCGGGGGTGCACGCCCGCGACGCCGCGCTCCTGCGGCAGGAGCTCGACGGAACCGCGCTCGTGTTCGCCGGGCACACGCGCACCGCCGACGTCGAGCGCCTCGTGCAGCTGGGGTGGGTGCGCGAGATCGCCGCGACCCGCAGGCGGAGTCCACGGGTGGTGCTCAGCGCGACGCGCGAGGGCGAGAACCGGGGTCAGCGGGTTCCGTCCGCAGCCTTCGCCGCCGCGCGGGAGGCCCTCGCCGACGGACCGGTGCTCGTGCAGGTCGCCCGCCCCGGATACGCCCCGGTGCTGGTGTGCGCGGAGTGCCGCGACCCGGCGCGCTGCGCGCACTGCGGCGGACCTCTGCACGCCGCACGTCAGGGCGCCGCACCCGCGTGCTCCTGGTGCGGACGCACCGCGCACGGTTGGTCCTGTCCCAACTGCACCTCGACCCGCGTGCGCATGGCGGCGTCCGGCAGCGAGCGCACCGCCGACGAGCTCGGTCGGGCGTTCCCCGGCGTACGGGTGATCGTGTCCGACGGCGATCATGCGGTGCTCACCGTCGACGAGAAGCCCGCGCTCGTCATCGCGACCCGCGGCGCCGAGCCTCTCGCGGCCGGCGGCTATCGTGCGGTGCTGCTGCTCGACGGCGATCGGATGCTCCTCGCAGAAGATCTGCGCATCGGCGAGTCCTGCCTGCGGTGGTGGTCCAACGCGGCAGCCCTCGCTGCCCCCGGCGCACCGGTGCACCTCGTGGGTGTCGCCGGTCCCGTCGCCCGCGCGCTGGCGACCTGGACGCAGCCCGCCTACGCCCGCTCCGAACTCGCCGACCGGGGGCCGCTGAAGATGCCGCCGACGGTGCGCGTCGCGTCGATCGAGGGGGAGCGGCCGCGCGTCGAGGCCGCCATCGCCACCGCTCGTGCCGCCGTCCCCGAGCTCGACTCCGACGCCGTCCTCGGGCCGCTCGCCCACGGTGAGGGCGTGCGCGCGCTCGTGCGGTTCGAGTACGCGCTCGGCACCCGCGTCACGGCGTCGCTGCGCGCCTCGGTCGTCGAGGCGGCGGTCAGCGGACGCCGCCCGCCCCGCGGGCGCGGCGGTGGCCCGCGCAATACACTCAGAGTCCGGGTCGACGTGCCCGATCTCGACCTGTGAGGAACTTCATGCGCCTGGTGTTCGCCGGTACGCCCGACCCTGCCGTGCCGTCGCTGCGACGCCTCGCGGCATCCGGTCACGAGATCGTCGCGGTGGTGACCCGCCGCGACGCGCCGCTCGGCCGCAAGCGCGTGATGACCCCGTCGCCGGTCGCGACCGCGGCCGGGGAGCTCGGGCTGCGGGTCATCCGCGCCGATCGGCTCGACGACGCCGTCACCGGCGAGATCGCCGCGCTCCAACCCGATCTGGGTGTGATCGTCGCGTATGGGGGGCTGGTGCGCGAGCCGCTGCTGACGACTCCCGCGCACGGCTGGATCAACCTCCACTTCTCGCTCCTGCCGCGCTGGCGCGGCGCCGCACCCGTGCAGCACGCGCTCATCGCCGGTGATGGCGAGACGGGGGCGAGCGTGTTCCAGCTCGTCGCGGGGCTCGACGCCGGCGACGTGTTCGCCGAGCGTGCGCACACCATTCCGGCGGATGCGACAGCCGGCGACCTCCTCGCGGCCCTCGCCGACGACGGCGCCGACCTCCTCGCCGACGTCGTCGATGCCATCGCGGCGGGCACCGCGACCGCCCGGCCGCAGGTCGGCGATTCCACGTACGCCGGCAAGCTGGGCGATGAGGACGGGCGCATCCGCTGGAACGAGCCGGCGTCCGCGGTGCTCGGACGCATCCGCGGGGTGACCCCCGAGCCCGGCGCGCACACGACGATCGACGGCGCCCGCCTGAAGGTGCACACCGTCGGCCGAGCCCCCGACGACGCTCCCGCTCTCGCGCCCGGAGCGCTGACGCTGCACGACAAGGCGGTCATCGTGGGCACGGCGACCGACCCGATCCGGCTCGACAGCGTGCAGCCCGCCGGCAAGGCGCCGATGCGCGCCGCCGACTGGGTGCGGGGTCTGCGCGCCGCCGAGCCCGTGCTGGGGGCATGATGCGCGTCGCCGCTTCACGTTCGGTCGCGTTCGACACGATCCGTGCCGTGCACGAGTCCGATGCCTACGCCAACCTCCTGCTGCCGACGTCGATCTCCCGCGCGGGGCTCGAGGGCCCCGACGCCGCGCTGGCCACCGAGCTGACGTACGGCACTCTGCGCCGCCAGGGAACGTACGACGCGGTCATCTCGCTCGCAGCGGAGCGCAGCGTGCAGGACATCGATCCCGGCGTGCTCGACGCACTGCGTCTCGGCGTCCACCAGCTGCTGTCGACCCGCGTCGCCTCGCACGCCGCGGTGAACGAGTCGGTCGAGCTCGCCCGAGCCGCCGCCGGTCGCGGCGCGTCGGGCTTCGCGAACGCCGTCCTCCGACGCGTGTCCCGCGACACGCCCGGCGACTGGATGACGCGCATCGCCGAGAGCGCGCGCTCCGACGACGAGCGCATCGGCCTGCTCACCTCGCACCCGGTGTGGGTCGTGCGGGCGATGCGCCGTGCCCTCGCCGCCGAGGGCCGGGCCGAGGAGCTCGAGGCCCTGCTGACGGCCGACAACGCCGCACCCCGCGTCACGATGGCCGCCCTGCCGGGACTCGCCGAGATCCCGGAGGATGCGCGTCAGACGCCGTTCTCGCCGCTCGGGTTCCGCCTCGGCGGCGGTGACCCCGAGTCGATGATCACCGGCTCGGGCGGCCGCATCCGCGTGCAGGACGAAGGGTCGCAGCTGGCCGCCCTCGCCCTGACCCGGGTGATGCCGATCGCGCCGGGGGAGCGGTGGCTGGATCTGTGCGCAGGCCCTGGCGGCAAGACGGCGGTGCTCGCAGCCGAGGCGCTCGCCTCGGGCGCCCTGCTGGAGGCGAACGAGATCTCGCCCGCGCGGGCGGGCCTCGTCCGCCGAGCGATCGCCGGCGTTCCGCTCGAGGTGACGGTGTCGGAGGAGGACGGGCGCGTCCGGGCGCAGGAAGCTCCCGAGACGTACGACCGCATCCTCGTCGACGCGCCGTGCACCGGACTCGGCGCCCTGCGCCGCCGGCCCGAGGCGCGCTGGCGCAAGTCCGCGTCCGACGTCCCCGCGCTCACGGCCCTGCAGCACGAGCTGCTCGACGCAGCGCTGGGCGCCCTCAAGCCCGGGGGAGTCGTGGCCTACGTGACGTGCTCGCCGCACCTCGCCGAGACGTCGGGCGTCGTCGCCGAGGTGCGCCGGGAGTGGGGTGCCGCGGTCGAGGAGGTGTCGGCGCGCGACGTGATCACCGCGCTCTCGACCGGCGACCCCGACCTCGCTCCGCAGGCCGACGGTTCGGGCCGCGCGCAGCTGTGGCCGCACCGGCACAACACCGACGCGATGTCGATCTCGCTGCTGCGCCGCGTCTGAGACCTCTCCAGCGGCCGAGGCCGCCGGCGGCCGAGGACGCACCTGTCGCGCCTGCACTCCCGAGGCGACTCACTCGCGCAGGATGAACCGTCCGGGCATCACGGCGAACTCGGCGCGCAGCGCGACCATCGCCTCGGGATGGGTGCGGGCCAGCTCCGCGGCATCGACGGTGACCGCAGCACCCTCCGGCACGACGGCGGCGATCTCGCGCAGAACCGCGACCACGCGCTCGATGCCGGCGAAGCCCAGCTCGCCGCTCAGACGCACGACGCGCCCGTCGGCATCCGACTGCACCCGGATCGACGGGACCGCCACGCTCTCGTGCGGCTCGAGCATGTGCATCCCGAAGCGCTCGGCGATCGCCTCGACGACGCTGCTCGCGCGCACGCTGTTGCCGTGCCCGTCGAGGTTGGGGCTGAACGCCCCGACGCCGAACTGCGACGGCGCGACCGCGACGAGGCCCCCGCTGACCCCGCTCTTCGCCGGCAGCCCCACCCGAAGCAGCCATTCGCCCGAGAAGTCGTACATGCCGCAGCTCGCCATGATCGACATCACGTCGCGCGCGACCTCCTCGCGCACGACCCGGTCGCCGGTCATCGGGTTCACGCCGCCGAAGGCCAGCGTCGCCGCCATCACGGCGAGGTCGCGCACCGTCACGAGCAGCGAGCACTGCCGGAAGTACGTCTCGACCGCGATGTCGACGGGTCCGTCGATCACGCCGTGCGAACGCAGCAGATGGGCGAGGGCCCGATTGCGGTCGCCGGTCGCGGACTCGGATGCGTACACGGCCTCGTCGACCCACAGCGAACGCCCGGCGAAAGCGGAGAGCGTGTCGACGATCCGCGTCATCCGGTCGTCGATCTCGTCGCCGACCACCAGGGCGGAGGTCGCGATCGCCCCGGCGTTCACCATCGGGTTCGCCGGTCGCCCGGTGCCGGCCTCGAGACTGATCGCGTTGAACGGCTCGCCGCTCGGCTCGACGCCGACCTTCGCGAGCACCGCTTCGCGGCCCCGCTCCTGGAGGGCGAGCGCGAGCACGAAGGGCTTCGAGATCGACTGGATGGTGAACTGCGCGTCGGCGTCGCCGACGGCACGCACCCGGCCGTGCGGTCCGACCACGGCCAGGGCGAGCTGGTCGGGGTCGGCGACCGCGAGCTCGGGGATGTAGTCGGCGGGAGCACCGTCGCGGAGCGCCCTGCTCTCCTCGAGGATCTCGTCCAGCAGCGCGGTGATCGGTTCCACGGCTCGACCATAATGGACGCGTGTCCCACGACGACCCGAACCGCCGCAACGGCACCGCCCGCATCAACCCGAGCATCCTCGCCGCCGACTTCGTGAACATGCAGGCCGAGCTCGCCCGCATCCACACCGCCGACTTCGTCCATGTCGACGTCATGGACAACCACTTCGTGCCGAACCTCACCTTCGGACCGCAGATGGTCGAGCGGATCCAGGCGACGAGCCCCGTCCCGCTCGACGTGCACCTGATGATCGCCGATCCCGACCGCTGGGCTCCCGGCTACGCCGAGCTCGGCGCTGCATCGGTGACGTTCCATCTCGAGGCGGCGACCGAGCCGGTCGCCCTCGCGCGGCGGCTGCGTGCGATCGGCGCACGGGCCGGGGTGGCCGTGAAGCCCGCGACGCCCGTCGACGGCCTGTTCGACCTGCTCGACGACTTCGACCAGATCCTGGTGATGACCGTCGAGCCGGGGTTCGGCGGCCAGTCCTTCATGCCCGAGACGATGCCCAAGCTCCGCCGTCTGGCGGACGAGGCGCGCCGCCGTGGATCCCAGATCTGGCTGCAGGTCGACGGCGGAATCGGGGAGTCCACGATCGCGCAGGCTGCCGAAGCGGGCGCGGACACGTTCGTCGCCGGCAGCGCGGTGTTCGCGGTGGGCGATCCGGATGCCGCGATCGCGGGTCTGCGGGCGGCCGCCGCCGCACACCGGCACTGACCGCAGCCGTCATGCGGCGCCGCGGCATCCTGCTCGCCCGGTAACCTGGCATGGTGAAGACGTTCGACTCTCTGTTCGCCGAGCTCTCCGTCAAGGCGCAGGAGCGCCCGGAGGGCTCGGGCACCGTCGCGGAGCTGGATGCGGGCGTCCACGCCATCGGCAAGAAGATCGTCGAAGAGGCCGCCGAAGTGTGGATGGCCGCGGAGTACGAATCGTCGGATGCCGCGGCCGAGGAGATCTCGCAGCTGCTGTACCACCTGCAGGTGCTCATGCTCGCCAAGGGTCTGTCGCTGGAGGACGTCTACCGACATCTCTGATCGGTACGAGACAGCCCACCCGCGACTCAAGGAAGCAGACACATGCTGCGCATCGCCGTGCCGAACAAGGGCTCGCTCGCCGAGACCGCCTCAGAGATGCTGAAGGAGGCGGGGTACAGCGGCAGGCGCGACCCCAAGGACCTCCACGTCGTCGATTCACTGAACGACGTCGAATTCTTCTACCTGCGCCCCAAGGACATCGCCACCTACGTCGGATCCGGAGCGCTCGACGTCGGGATCACCGGCCGCGATCTGCTCCGGGACGCCCGCATGCCCGGCGCACGCGAGATCGAGGCCCTCGGGTTCGGGCGCTCCACGTTCCGCTTCGCCGCACCTCCGGGCCGGTTCACCGAGCTCGCCGACCTCGAGGGCGTCCGCATCGCGACGTCGTACCCGGGGCTCGTCGACGGGTTCCTCGACACACACGGCGTGGCGGTCGACCTCGTGCCGCTCGACGGAGCCGTGGAATCGGCCGTGCGCCTCGGCGTCGCCGACGCGGTGGCCGACGTGGTCGAGACCGGCACGACGCTCCGCCAGGCCGGGCTCGAGGTGTTCGGGCCGCCGCTGCTCGAATCGGAGGCCGTGCTGGTTGCCGGCCCCGAGGATGCAGCCGGCACCGAGACGCTGCTGCGTCGCCTGCGCGGCGTCATGGTCGCGCGCCGCTACGTGATGGTCGACTACGACCTGCCCGCAGCGCTCGTCGACGACGCCGTCAAGATCGCGGGCGGCATCGAATCGCCGACGATCTCGCCGCTGCGCGATCCGGAGTGGGTGGCCGTGCGGGTGATGGTCGCACGCGCAGGCGTCAACCAGGTGATGGACGAGCTCTACGCCATCGGTGCGCGAGCGATCCTCGTCACCGCGATCCACAACGCGAGACTGTGATGGAAGGCGTCCGCCGATGAGCCTCGTGTGCCGCGTCATCCCCTGCCTCGACGTCGCCGCCGGGCGTGTGGTCAAGGGCGTGAACTTCCAGAACCTGCGCGACATGGGCGACCCCGTCGAACTCGCCCGCCTGTACTTCGAACAGGGCGCAGACGAGATCACCTTCCTCGACGTCACCGCCACCGTCGATGAGCGCTCCACCACCTACGACGTGGTGCGCCGCACCGCCGAAGAGGTCTTCATCCCGCTGACCGTCGGCGGGGGAGTGCGCTCCGCCGAAGACGTCGCGCGGCTGCTCGGCGTCGGCGCCGACAAGATCGGCGTGAACTCCGCAGCGATCGCACGCCCCGACCTGCTCGACGAGATCGCCGACCGCTTCGGAGCCCAGGTGCTCGTGCTGTCGCTCGATGTGAAGCGCGGCGGCGACACCGAGTCCGGCTTCGTGGTCACGACCCACGGCGGCCGCACCGAGACGACGCTCGACGCGCTCGAGTGGGCGCGCGAGGCGATCGAGCGCGGAGCCGGCGAACTCCTGGTCAACTCCATCGACGCCGACGGCACGAAGCAGGGCTTCGACCTCGAGCTCGTCAGCCTCATGCGCGAGATCTCGAGCGTCCCCGTCATCGCCTCGGGCGGCGCGGGCAAGGCATCGGACTTCGGGCCCGCGATCGCCGCGGGCGCTGACGCCGTGCTCGCGGCATCCGTCTTCCACTCCGGCCAGCTCACCATCGGCGACGTCAAGCGCGCCATGATCGACGACGGCATCGCCGTGCGCGAGACGGTCTCATGAGCGGCACGATCGACGAGCGCATCGCCCGCGTGACGTTCACGCCCGACGGCCTGGTGGCCGCGATCATCCAGCAGTGGGACACGCGCGAAGTGCTCATGCTCGGGTGGATGGATGCTGAGGCGCTGCGCCGCACGCTCACCGAGGGCCGCGTGACGTTCTGGTCGCGCTCGCGCCGGGAGTACTGGCGCAAGGGAGACACGTCGGGGCACATCCAGCTCGTGCGGGAAGCGCGACTGGACTGCGACGGCGACGCGATCCTCATCACGGTCGACCAGGTCGGCCCCGCGTGCCACACCGGCACGAGGACCTGCTTCGACGCCGACGACCTCGAAGCGGTCCGCGGGCCCGAGGTCACCGCGTGACGCGCCGCGCCAAGCTGCTGGCCGTCCTCGTCATCCTGGCGTGCGGCGCTCTGGGCGTCATCTCGTCGACGCAGACCTGGCTCGACGTGACGCTCGACGACGGCGCGGGGCACGTGCTCGCGGTTCCCGGGGCCTCTGCGGTCCCGGTGCTGGCACCACTCAGCCTCGCCGTGCTGGCCCTCGGCGGGGCTCTGACGATCGTCGGCCGGGTGCTGCGATACGTGTTCGGCGCGCTCACTGTCGCCATCGCGGGGATCCTCGGCTGGCTGTCGGCGTCGGTCGCGTTCTCGCACCCGACGTCGGCGATCACCGCGACCGTGACCGAGGCTACGGGCATCACCGGCGAGGAGTCGGTCGCCGCCCTCGTCGCACAGATCACCAGCACCGCATGGCCGGGGGTCACCCTCGCGAGCTCCCTCGTGCTGCTCGCCGCGGGCGTGCTCACCCTCGCCACCGCGCACCGGTGGCAGGGGAGCGACCGCCGGTACCGCACGGATGCCGACGCCACGGCGGGCGCGCACACCGGCGCCCGCCCGCACGACGCCGCCCAGACCGACGCGATCGAGTCGTGGGACGAGCTGTCGCGCGGCGAGGATCCGACCGTCTAGATCGCACTTGTCATTCGTTCGCATGGACCGATAGCTTGATCGCGGACGTCGCGATCGTGGCGTCCATCGGTTCGGGAGCGTGTGAAGCACGGCGCCGCCCGCGCAATGCGATCTGGGGAGACGCGTTGATCGAACAGTTCGGGGACTCTACTCGTCGCGCGCGCATGCAGTGGCAAGTCGGTCGGAGAACACGTCAGGGCATTCTCGTCGTCATGACGACAGCTGCGCTCGTGCTGGGCATGGGCGTCGGGACGGCCACAGCGGCCACCGCGTTCACGAAAGCACCCGTGCCGACGATCAGCGGCACCGTCAAAGTGGGGTCGACGCTCACCGCTGCAGCAGGCACGTGGTCGCCGTCTGCGACGCTGAGCTATCAGTGGAAGCGGAACGGCACGTCGATCTCGGGGGCGACCGCGAAGACGTACAAGCTCACGACGTCGGATGCCGGTCGCACGGTCGCCGTCACGACGACAGGCAAGCGCTCGGGGTACACGACGACGAGCAAGACGAGCGCCGGCACGGCGGTCCCGACGGTCGCGTTCACCACCGCGCCCACCCCGACGATCAGCGGCACGTCGTCTGTCGGGTCGACGCTGACCGCGACCGCCGGCACATGGTCGCCCACCGCGACCGTGTCGTATCAGTGGAGGCGGAACGGGACTGCGATCGCCAGCGCGACGGCGAAGACTTACAAGCTCGCCACAGCGGATGCCGGACAGAAGCTCACCGTCACGGTGACCGGCAAACGCACCGGGTACACGACCACCGCGAAGACCTCCGCAGCGAAGACCATCGCGACGCTGACATTCGGCACGGCGCCGACTCCGACCATCAGCGGTACTGCGTCGGTCGGATCGACGCTCACCGCGAACCCCGGCACATGGTCGCCCACTGCCACACTCAGCTTCCAGTGGAAGCGCAGCGGAGCAGCGATCAGCGGCGCCACCGCGAAGACCTACAAGCTGGTCGCGGCCGACGCCGGCGCATCGATCACAGTCACGGTGACGGGAAAGAAGACCGGCTACACCACGGCAGCGAAGACCTCCGCCGCCAAGACCATCGCTGCGACCGCGTTCACCACCGCGCCGACCCCGACGATCAGCGGCACCGCGACCGTCGGCTCGACGCTCACAGCGAACCCCGGCACCTGGTCGCCCGCCGCAACCCTCACCTACCAGTGGAAGCGCAACGGGAGCTCGATCAGCGGCGCTGCAGCGGCGACGTACAAGCTCGCCGACGCTGACGCGGGGCAGAGCCTCACCGTCACGGTGACCGGTGCGCGGGCCGGCTACGCGACGACAGCGAGGACGTCGGCTGCGAAGGCGATTCCCGCGCTCGCATTCACCGCGGCGCCCACGCCGACCATCACCGGCACAGCCGCAGTCGGATCAATCCTCACCGCAAATGCCGGCACCTGGTCGCCCACACCCACGCTCGCCTACCAGTGGAATCGCAATGGAATCGCGATCAGCGGCGCCACGAAGACGACATACGCGCTCGTCTCCGCCGATCAGGGCGCCATGATCACCGTCACCGTCACGGCGTCGAGGTCGGGCTATGCGTCGACCACACGAACAAGCGCTGTCGTCACCGTGCCGACAGGGCCTGGCGCAGCGGTTGTACAGATCTCGGCTGACATCACGGCTGACACCACGTGGGCACCTGCCAGTTCGACCGTGTATCTCCTCACGACTCAGGTAGATGTGCGGTCGGGTGTGACGTTGACCATCGGCGCCAACGCGATCGTCAAGGCGCGTACCAACGCGGGTCTGGCAGTGGAGGGGGCGTTGGTGGTGAACGGGACCGCGGGCAACCCGGTCACCTTCACCTCGCTGCGCGATGACACCATCGGCGGAGACAGCAACAGCGACGGCGACGTCACCACCCCGCAACCCGGCGACTGGTACGGCATCACCATCAGCTCGAAAGCGTCGATGACCGCCACGTATGCGACGGTCAAATACGCAAGTTCGGGCTGGCAATCCTCTGGCGCGGATGTTTTCCGGCTCTCGCACGGCGCCGTCTCCGACACCCAGTACGACGGCATCCGGGTCGCAGCCGACCGATCCGGTGCGAACGCGGGCAACGCGATCATCTCGATCACCGACACGACAGTGCGCCGGGCAGGCCGGAACGGAATCACCGTGTCCGCGACGGGGCAACCCGCAGGTTCCGGAACACAGATACCCGTCCCCGTCGTCACCGACAACACCGTCACCGACTCCGGAAAGGGTTACAACAACTCATCAGTGCCCAACCAAGTCGCGATCCGGGTTCACGGGTATGCGCTCGACGGCTCCAAACTGACCGGCAACGACGGCAACGGGAACAAGATCTCCGCGATCGCACTCTCGGGAACCCTCAAGACGAACCTCAGCCTCCCTCAGGGCGACCTCCCACTCGCCCTTCTGGACTCCGACTACCTGACGGTCGCCGCCGGCGCGACCCTCACCATCGCCGCCGGACAGACCGTGAAGGCATACCAAGCCGGTCTGGCAGTGGAGGGGTCGTTGGTGGTGAACGGGACCGCGGGCAACCCGGTCACCTTCACCTCGCTGCGCGATGACACCATCGGCGGAGACAGCAACAGCGACGGCGACGTCACCACCCCGCAACCCGGCGACTGGTACGGCATCACCATCAGCTCGAAAGCGTCGATGACCGCCACGTATGCGACGGTCAAATACGCAAGTTCGGGCTGGCAATCCTCTGGCGCGGATGTTTTCCGGCTCTCGCACGGCGCCGTCTCCGACACCCAGTACGACGGCATCCGGGTCGCAGCCGACCGATCCGGTGCGAACGCGGGCAACGCGATCATCTCGATCACCGACACGACAGTGCGCCGGGCAGGCCGGAACGGAATCACCGTGTCCGCGACGGGGCAACCCGCAGGTTCCGGAACACAGATACCCGTCCCCGTCGTCACCGACAACACCGTCACCGACTCCGGAAAGGGTTACAACAACTCATCAGTGCCCAACCAAGTCGCGATCCGGGTTCACGGGTATGCGCTCGACGGCTCCAAACTGACCGGCAACGACGGCAACGGGAACAAGATCTCCGCGATCGCACTCTCGGGAACCCTCAAGACGAACCTCAGCCTCCCTCAGGGCGACCTCCCACTCGCCCTTCTGGACTCCGACTACCTGACGGTCGCCGCCGGCGCGACCCTCACCATCGCCGCCGGACAGACCGTGAAGGCATACCAAGCCGGTCTGGCAGTGGAGGGGTCGTTGGTGGTGAACGGGACCGCGGGCAACCCGGTCACCTTCACCTCGCTGCGCGATGACACCATCGGCGGAGACAGCAACAGCGACGGCGACGTCACCACCCCGCAACCCGGCGACTGGTACGGCATCACCATCAGCTCGAAAGCGTCGATGACCGCCACGTATGCGACGGTCAAATACGCAAGTTCGGGCTGGCAATCCTCTGGCGCGGATGTTTTCCGGCTCTCGCACGGCGCCGTCTCCGACACCCAGTACGACGGCATCCGGGTCGCAGCCGACCGATCCGGTGCGAACGCGGGCAACGCGATCATCTCGATCACCGACACGACAGTGCGCCGGGCAGGCCGGAACGGAATCACCGTGTCCGCGACGGGGCAACCCGCAGGTTCCGGAACACAGATACCCGTCCCCGTCGTCACCGACAACACCGTCACCGACTCCGGAAAGGGTTACAACAACTCATCAGTGCCCAACCAAGTCGCGATCCGGGTTCACGGGTATGCGCTCGACGGCTCCAAACTGACCGGCAACGACGGCAACGGGAACAAGATCTCCGCGATCGCACTCTCGGGAACCCTCAAGACGAACCTCAGCCTCCCTCAGGGCGACCTCCCACTCGCCCTTCTGGACTCCGACTACCTGACGGTCGCCGCCGGCGCGACCCTCACCATCGCCGCCGGACAGACCGTGAAGGCATACCAAGCCGGTCTGGCAGTGGAGGGGTCGTTGGTGGTGAACGGGACCGCGGGCAACCCGGTCACCTTCACCTCGCTGCGCGATGACACCATCGGCGGAGACAGCAACAGCGACGGCGACGTCACCACCCCGCAACCCGGCGACTGGTACGGCATCACCATCAGCAATGGCGGCAGTGTGCACGGCTCCGGTCTGTCGGTGCGGTACGCATCGTACGGAATCACCGCAGGCCAGACATCCTCGCTTCAGCTCTCTGATTCGGGGGTCTCGTCCACGACCTCGCGGTGTCTCGATGTCACAGGGGCGGACTCCGCGAGCTACTTCCACGGCACCGTTCGCGACTGCGAGTTCGGGGTCTTTTCCTCCGGGCTTACGTACTTCGACGCTTCCGCTGTCGATTGGGGCGGCGACGAACCCCCGGGGAACGGCGCGGACGAGAGGCCGCGCGCATCAGGACCAGGGGTCGATGTCTTCCCCTGGGTTGGCTGGGTCGATCCACCCCCAGCGTCCAAGCCCAAGGTGTATGCCGCGTCGCCCTGCAAGGATCTTCTCGTCATCGGTGTCCGTGGCTCCGGTGAGGAGGCAACCTCGGCCAATCGCGACATGGGCAACATGGTCAAGACCTTCCACGACGCGTTCGTCGAGGAACTCGCCGAACAGTCGGCCTCACCGATCTCCACGCGAACCATCGGCCTGGAGTACCCGGCGTACGCCGTACCGCTGTCATCCCCAGATGCGCCAGGTCTGCTCACTTACACGAGCGGAGCCTGGAGCGGCGCCGTCGAACTGATGTCCACACTCGAGAACGAGATCGAGCGATGCGGCTCGTCAGGGGAGAAGATTGTCCTCAACGGCTACTCCCAAGGCGCTTGGGTGATTCACTCAACCCTGGCTTACATGGAGAAGTCGAAGCGGCTACCTGTCTCGAATCTTGCTGCAGTGAATCTCATCGCGGATCCGCAGCGCGCTCAGCTCGGGGCTGAATACAATGCGGGCAGCGCCACAGGTGACACATGGGGCGTAGCCAACGCTCAGGTCGTCGGCGTCCCAGCCGTCAGGTTCAGCAACTGGCTGGCAGGCTCGATCTACCCTGAAGTTCGACAGTTCCAAGCGAGCAACGTGAGCAGCGAGGACATGATCACGCCGGTCGACATTCCCACCAGCTTGTTGTCACGCGTCGTGACGATCTGCAACTTCACCGATCCTGTATGCGCGATCGGCGGACGGGGCTTCCCCGACGCCGACGTTCACGGCGAATACCCGACGTCGAGCGGCTGGGCGAGATTCGTGGAGGAGTCGGCCAGCACCGCCCGAATCTACGCCGACTGATCATCGACCCAGACCTGCGTCCGTCCTGAGTGTGTGGCAGGTGACCGCTAGACTGACCACGGAATCCCGCGCCCCATCCAGGAGGAACAACCATGAGCAACCCCATCGGCGACCCCGGCCACGGACACTCGCCCGCCGCCTGGACTGCCGTCGTGATCATGCTCGTGGCGGTCGCGTTCGGCACCCTGTTCTTCTACCTCGACATGCCGGTGCTCGTGTGGATCTCGGCGGGCCTGCTCGTCGTCGGCGCACTCGTCGGCTGGGGCATGACGAAGGCCGGCTACGGCGTTGGTGGATCCAAGTACGTCGCGAAAGAGCACTGAGCGTGCTCGCCGACCTCACGGCCGGCGCGGTTGCGGATGCCGAGGCCCGCGCCTCGGAGCGGCCTCTGGCCGCAGTCGAGAAGGCGGCCCTCGCGCAGGCGCCCGCAATCGACGCCCTCGCCGCTCTGGCTCCGGCCGACCGCGTGAAGATCATCGCCGAGGTCAAGCGCGCGAGCCCGTCGCGCGGTGACCTGGCCGACATCCCCGACCCGGCGCTCCAGGCGCAGCGCTACGAAGACGGCGGTGCGTCGGCGATCTCGGTGCTCACCGAGGGCCGTCGCTTCAAGGGCAGCCTCGCCGATCTCGAAGCCGTGAAGTCCGCGGTGCGGCTCCCCGTGCTCCGCAAGGACTTCATCGCGAACGAGTACCAGGTGCTCGAGGCGCGTGCCTCGGGCGCAGACCTCGTGCTGCTGATCGTCGCCGCGCTCGAGCAGGACGTGCTCGAGCGCCTCCACGGCATGGTCCGCGAGCTCGGCATGACGCCGCTCGTCGAGACCCACTCGGCCGACGAGGTGGCTCGGGCCGCCGACATCGGCGCGAAGCTCGTGGGCGTCAACGCCCGCAACCTCTCGACGTTCGAACTCGACCGCGACCTGTTCGGCTCCCTCGCGAGCCACATCCCGGCCGACGCCGTCAAGATCGCCGAGTCCGCGGTGCTGGCTCCCGCCGACGTCGCGCACTATCGCGCCGCGGGCGCCGACGTCGTGCTGGTGGGCGAGGCGCTCGTCACCAACGACCCGGTATCGACCCTTCACGCATTCCTGGAGGCAGGATCATGAGTCTGCGCGAGGCCGCGGGGCCGTTCTTCGGCGAGTTCGGCGGGCGCTACATGCCTGAGTCGCTCATCGCCGCCATCGACGAGCTCACGGCGGAATACGAAGCGGCGAAGGCCGACCCCGCCTTCCAGGACGAGTTCGTTCGCCTGCTGCTGTCGTACGCGGGTCGCCCATCGCCGATCACAGAGGTGCCCCGCTTCGCGGAGCACGCCGGCGGCGCGCGCATCTTCCTCAAGCGCGAGGACCTCAACCACACCGGCTCGCACAAGATCAACAACGTGCTCGGCCAGGCGCTGCTCACCAAGCGGCTCGGCAAGACGCGCGTGATCGCCGAGACGGGCGCGGGCCAGCACGGTGTCGCCACGGCGACTGCGGCCGCACTGTTCGGCTTCGAGTGCACCATCTACATGGGCGAGGTCGACACCGAGCGTCAGGCGCTCAACGTCGCTCGCATGCGCCTCCTCGGCGCCGAGGTGGTGCCGGTGAAGACCGGGTCGCGCACCCTGAAGGACGCCATCAACGACGCGTACCGCGACTGGGTGGCGAGCGTCGAGAACACCAACTACATCTTCGGCACAGCCGCGGGACCACACCCGTTCCCCGCGATGGTCCGCGACTTCCAGAAGGTCATCTCGGAAGAGGCGCGCGAGCAGCTCCTGAAGGTGGCGGGGCGACTGCCCGACGCGGTCCTGGCCTGCGTGGGCGGCGGCTCGAACGCGATCGGCATGTTCGACGCGTTCCTCGACGACGCCGAGGTGAAGCTCTACGGCGTCGAGGCTGCCGGCGACGGCGTCGACACGCCCCGGCACGCGGCGTCCATCGAACGCGGTCGCCCCGGCGTGCTCCACGGCGCGAAGACCTTCGTCCTCCAGGACGAGGACGGCCAGACGATCGAGTCGCACTCGATCTCCGCGGGTCTGGACTACCCGGGCGTCGGCCCCGAGCACTCGTGGCTCGCGGCGATCGGCCGCGCGGAGTACATCCCCGCCACCGACGACGAGGCGATGCAGGCGCTGCGCCTCCTCAGCCGCACCGAGGGCATCATCCCGGCCATCGAGTCGGCGCACGCCCTCGCCGGCGCGCTGCGCATCGGCCGCGAGCTCGGCCCCGACGCGATTCTCGCCGTCTGCCTGTCGGGCCGTGGCGACAAGGACATGGACACCGCCGCCCGCTACTTCGGGCTCTACGACGAAGGAGCCACCCCGTGACCTCGCGCGTCGCCGCGGCAATCGACGCCGCCCGTGCGGAGGGGCGCGGCGCGTTCGTCGGCTATCTGCCGCTCGGCTACCCCGATCTCGAGGCGAGTATCGAGGCCGCCGTGACCCTCGCCGAGAACGGCGCGGACGTGCTCGAGCTCGGCCCGCCGTACTCCGACCCCGTGATGGACGGCACGATCATCCAGGAGGCGACGCAGGCGGCACTGGCCGGCGGCTTCCGCCTGCGCGACACGTTCACCGCCGTGCGGGAGATCACCCGCCGCGTCGACGTGCCTGTGCTCGTGATGACGTACTGGAACCCCGTGCTGCAGTACGGCATCGACCGGTACGCCGACGACCTGCTCGCCGCCGGGGGAGCGGGCCTGATCACGCCTGACATCACGCCCGACGCCGCAGCCGAGTGGATCGCCGCGAGCCGGCGCACGGGTCTCGACCGCGTGTTCCTCGCCGCCCCGACGTCGACTGACGAGCGTCTCGACCTCATCATCGAGAACTCCACCGGGTTCGTGTACACCGTCTCGACGATGGGGATCACCGGCGAGCGGGCGCAGCTCGACGCCGCCGCGCGCACGCTGACGGCACGGCTGCGCGATCGAGGCGCGACCCACGCGTGCGTCGGCATCGGCATCTCGAACGCCGAGCAGGTGGCCGGGGTGCTCGAATACGCCGACGGCGCCATCGTCGGCACGGCGCTCGTGCGGGCCCTGCGCGACGGCGGTCAGGACGGCCTCGCCGACACCGCACGCGCCCTCGCCGCGGGCACCGTTCGGGCCGCGAACTAGACTTCTCACGTCGGCCACCCGCCGACGCCCCCTTCAGCAAGGACACGGTTCTCCATGATCAACGCCGCTGCGAGCGTCTTCGCCAGCATCCCGAGCCCGTCGATCAGCTACTTCGACATCGGCCCGCTGCGGATCCACATCTACGCGCTGTGCATCATCACGGGGATCATCGTCGCCGTGCTCCTGACGAACCACCGCCTGTCCAAGCGCGGCGCCGAGCCGTGGGTGGTCATCGACATCGCCCTGATCGCCGTTCCCCTCGCGATCATCGGCGCGCGCATCTACCACGTGCTCACCCACTTCGACTTCTACTTCGGCGACGGCGCGAACCCGCTCTCGGCGCTGTACATCTGGGAGGGCGGCATTGCGATCTACGGCGCCCTCATCGGCGGCGCGATCGGCGCCTGGCTCGGATGCCGGTGGACCGGCATCCGCTTCTGGACGTTCGCCGACGCCCTCGCTCCCGGACTCCTCCTCGCGCAGGCGATCGGGCGATTCGGCAACTGGTTCAACCAGGAGCTGTTCGGCCTCCCCACTGACGTGCCGTGGGGCCTCGAGATCGCGTACCCGAACCCCGCGTGGCCGACCGGCATCGCCGAGGGCACCCTGTTCCACCCCACGTTCCTCTACGAGGTGCTGTGGAACACCCTGGGCGTCGTGGTGCTCCTGTGGATCAGCTGGCGCTTCACCGCACTGCAGTGGGGCCGCGTGTTCGCGATCTATCTGATCTGGTACAGCGCCGGGCGCATCGTGTGGGAGTCGATCCGCATCGATCCGAGCGACATCATCCTGGGCCTGCGCACCAACGTGTGGGCGGCGATCTTCGGCGTGGTCGCCGGCCTCGTGATCTTCTTCGTCCAGAAGCGTCGCCACCCGGGCCTCGAGCCGTCGCCCTACACGCCCGGACGCGAATGGCACCCCGAAGGTTCTGTACAATCACAGAACACCGACGACTACGTCGACGTCTCAGAACCCCCGACGTCCGCAGTCGACGAGGCCGCCACAAGCACTCCCGCCACGAAGTAACGAGCTCCCTGAGCACACGGGCCGACGTCGTCCCATCTTGAGTATCAACGTGAGGACGGTAGGTATGGCTGCGAGCCCCCGTTCCGTCGCCTCTTCCGAGGCGAAGTCCACCCGAATGCCCGGCTTCCCCCAGAAGCAGGGCATGTACAACCCGGCGTTCGAGAAGGACGCCTGTGGCTTGGCCATGGTCGCGACCCTGCGGGGCGAGGCCGGTCACGACATCATCGACCTGGCGCTGACCGCGCTGCGCAACCTCGAGCACCGCGGTGCGATCGGGTCCGACGCGGGCACCGGCGACGGCGCCGGCATCCTCACGCAGATGCCCGACGCGTTCCTGCGCGCGGTCGTCGGCTTCGACCTGCCTCCGGTGGGGGAGTACGCCGCCGGAATGGTGTTCCTGCCGCGCGACGACGACGCCCGCGCGGCCCAGAAGGCCGGCATCGAGCGGATCGCGGCATCCGAGAACCTCACCGTGCTCGGCTGGCGCGAGGTCCCCACCGAGGACGACAACCTCGGCAAGCTCGCCTTCGAGGCGCGCCCCGTCTTCGAGCAGCTGTTCATCTCGCGTCCGGGCACCGGTGGCGAGCCCGCGCTGTCGGGCATCGCCCTCGACCGCCGCACGTTCCGGCTGCGCAAGCGCGCCCGCACCGAGCTCGACGCCTACTTCGTGTCGCTGTCGGCGCGCACGCTCGGCTATAAGGGCATGGTCACCACGCTCCAGCTCGAGCCGTTCTATCCCGACCTGCAGGACGAGCGCTTCGCCTCGGAGCTCGCCGTCGTGCACTCGCGCTACTCGACCAACACGTTCCCGTCGTGGCCGCTCGCCCAGCCGCTGCGCATGCTCGCTCACAACGGCGAGATCAACACCGTCAACGGCAACCGCAACTGGATGCGCGCGCGCCAGTCGCAGCTCGAGTCCGAGCTGCTGGGCGACATCCGTCCCCTGCTGCCGATCTGCACCGACGGCGCGAGCGACTCCGCCTCGTTCGACGAGGTGCTGGAGCTGCTCACCCTCACCGGGCGGAGCCTCCCGCACGCGGTGATGATGATGGTGCCCGAGGCCTACGAGAAGCAGGCCGACATCGACCCGAAGCTGCGGGCGTTCTACGACTTCCACTCCATGCAGATGGAGCCCTGGGACGGTCCGGCCGCGCTGATCTTCACCGACGGCACGCTCGTCGGCGCCACCCTCGACCGCAACGGGCTGCGCCCGGGCCGCTGGACCGAGACGACCGACGGACTCATCGTCATCGGCTCCGAGACCGGCGTGCTCGACTTCGAACCCGAGCGCATCAAGCGCCGCGGACGCCTGCGTCCGGGCCGCATGTTCCTCGTCGACACGGCTGAGCGCCGCATCATCGAGGACGACGAGATCAAGGCGCAGCTGTCCGACCTCGAGCCGTGGCAGGAGTGGCTCGACGCCGGTCGCGTGCGTCTGGCGGACCTCCCCGAGCGCGAGCACATTGTGCACCCGATCGCCTCGATCACCCGTCGCCAGCGCACATTCGGCTACACCGAGGAAGAAGTCAAGATCCTCCTCACCCCGATGGGGCAGAACGGCGCGGAGCCGCTCGGCGCCATGGGGTCGGACACCCCGGTCGCGGTGCTCAGCGAGCGCCCGCGCCTGCTGTTCGACTACTTCACGCAGCAGTTCGCCCAGGTGACGAACCCGCCGCTGGACTCGATCCGCGAAGAGGTCGTGACCTCGCTCGCGCTCGGTCTCGGCCCGGAGCGCAACCTGCTCGAGTGGGGTCCGGAGCACACGCGTGTCGTCACGCTCGACTTCCCGGTCATCGACAACGACGAGCTCGCCAAGATCCAGCACATCGACACCGCCCTGCCGGGCCGCACGTCGGTGACGATCCGCGGTCTCTACCGCGTCGAGGCCGGTCACAAGGGCATGCGCAAGCGCCTCGAGCAGATGTGCGCCGAAGTGGATGCCGCGATCGAGGACGGCGCCGAGTTCATCGTGCTCAGCGACCGCGACTCGAACAAGGACCTGGCGCCGATCCCGTCGCTGCTCATGCTCGCCGCTGTGCATCACCACCTCATCCGCAACGAGACCCGCATGAAGTGCGGCCTCGTGATCGAGGCCGGCGATGTGCGCGAGGTCCACCACGTCGCCACCCTCATCGGGTACGGCGCGTCGGCGGTCAACCCGTACCTCGCCATGGAGACGGTCGAGTACCTCGTCCGGGCTGGCTACATCACGGGGCTCACGCCCGAGAAGGCCGTCAAGAACCTCATCTATGCGCTCGGCAAGGGCGTGCTGAAGATCATGTCGAAGATGGGCATCTCGACCGTGTCGTCGTACGCCGGCGCCCAGGTCTTCGAGGCCGTGGGCCTGTCGGACGAGTTCGTCGCCGCCTACTTCACCGGCACCGAGTCCAAGCTCGGCGGTGTGGGTCTCGAGGTGATCGCCTCCGAGAACGCGGCGCGCCACACGTACGCGTATCCCGAGGATGCAGCGGTTCGTGCGCACGAGCGGCTGTGGACCGGCGGCGAGTACCAGTGGCGCCGCGACGGCTCTCCGCACCTGTTCAATCCCGAGACCGTGTTCCGCCTGCAGCACTCGACGCGCGAGCGCCGGTACGACATCTTCCGCGAGTACACCAAGCTCGTCGACGACCAGGCCGAGCAGCTCAAGACCCTGCGCGGCATGTTCAAGCTGCGCACCGGCGTGCGTCCGCCCGTGCCGATCGACGACGTCGAGTCGGTGTCGTCGATCGTGAAGCGCTTCTCCACCGGGGCGATGAGCTACGGCTCGATCTCCAAGGAGGCGCACGAGACGCTCGCCATCGCCATGAACCGGATCGGCGGCAAGTCGAACACCGGTGAGGGCGGCGAAGACGTCGATCGTCTCCTCGACCCGGAACGCCGCAGCTCGATCAAGCAGGTGGCCTCCGGCCGGTTCGGCGTGACGAGCATGTACCTCACCCACGCCGACGACATCCAGATCAAGCTCGCCCAGGGCGCCAAGCCCGGCGAGGGCGGCCAGCTGCCCCCGGCGAAGGTGTACCCGTGGATCGCCCGCACGCGCGGCGGCACGGCCGGCGTCGGACTCATCTCGCCGCCGCCGCACCACGACATCTACTCGATCGAAGACCTCAAGCAGCTGATCTTCGACCTGAAGCGCGCGAACCCCGCCGCCCGCGTCCACGTCAAGCTCGTGAGCCAGTCGGGCATCGGCGCGGTCGCCGCGGGCACCGCGAAGGCGCTGGCCGACGTCATCCTCGTCTCGGGGCACGACGGCGGAACGGGCGCCAGCCCGCTCAACTCGCTCAAGCACGCCGGTACGCCGTGGGAGCTGGGTCTCGCCGAGACGCAGCAGACGCTGATGCTCAACGGCATGCGCGACCGCGTGGTGGTGCAGGCCGACGGCCAGCTCAAGACCGGGCGTGACGTCGTCGTGGCCGCGCTCCTGGGTGCGGAGGAGTACGGCTTCGCGACCACGGCGCTGGTCGTCGAGGGCTGCATCATGATGCGGGTCTGCCACCTCGACACGTGTCCGGTGGGCGTCGCGACGCAGAACCCCACGCTGCGCGCCCGCTTCAGCGGCAAGCCCGAGTTCGTCGTGAACTTCATGGAGTTCATCGCCCAGGAGGTGCGCGAGTACCTCGCCGAGCTCGGCTTCCGCTCGCTCGACGAGGCGATCGGCCACAACGAGCTTCTCGATGTGGACGGTGCGGTCGACCACTGGAAGGCCAACGGCCTCGACCTGACGCCGATCCTCGAGGGCCCCGCCTTCGCCGAGGACGAGCCGCGCCGCAATGCGCGCGGTCAGGACCACGAGCTCGACGAGCACTTCGACGTGCAGCTGATCGAGCGCGCGCAGGATGTGATCGCCCACGGCGGCGAGATCTCGATCGACCTGCCGGTGCGCAACACCGCACGGTCGGTGGGCACGATGCTCGGACACCACGTGACCCGCGCACACGGCGAGAACGGTCTTCCCGCGGGGTCCATCACGGTGAACCTCACGGGCTCGGCCGGCCAGTCGTTCGGCGCGTTCATGCCCGCCGGCATCACGCTGAAGCTCGAGGGCGACTCGAACGACTACGTCGGCAAGGGTCTCTCGGGCGGCCAGATCGTGGTGCGCCCGCCGCGCGGTGCGACGTTCGACGCCGCACAGAACGTGATCGCCGGCAACGTCATCGGCTACGGCGCGACGCAGGGAACGATGTTCCTGCGCGGCGTCGTCGGCGAGCGGTTCCTGGTGCGCAACTCCGGTGCCACCGCGGTGGTCGAGGGTGTGGGCGACCACGCGCTCGAGTACATGACCGGCGGGCTCGCCGTGATCCTCGGCGCCACCGGCCGCAACCTGGGCGCCGGCATGTCTGGCGGTACCGCGTACGTGTACAAGCTCGACCGCAAGCTGGTCAACCGCGAGGCCATCGCGACCGGCGAGCTGGTCCTCGGCGAGCTCGGCTCGGGCGATGCCGAGATGCTGCGCGACCTGCTCGAGCAGCACGTCGCCGAGACCGGATCCGCGCTTGCCGAAGCGCTCCTCGCCGACTTCGAAGGCGAGCTCGACAATTTCGTCCGCGTGCTCCCGCGTGATTACGCGGCAGTGCTGCAGACCCGCCAGGATGCCGTCGCCGAGGGGCTCGACCCCGACGGAGACGTCGTCTGGACGCGAATCATGGAGGTGACGGGTGGCTGACCCGAAGGGCTTTCTGAAGGTCACCGAGCGCGAGCTGCCCCAGCGGCGCCCCGTGCCGGTGCGAATCATGGACTGGAAAGAGGTCTATGAGCCGGGCGACACCGCGGTGCTGCGCCGGCAGGCCGGGCGCTGCATGGACTGCGGTGTGCCGTTCTGCCACCAGGGCTGCCCGCTGGGCAACCTCATCCCGGAGTGGAACGACCTGACCTGGCGCGGGGAGGGCCGCTCGGCCATCGAGCGCCTGCACGCGACCAACAACTTCCCGGAGTTCACCGGCCGCCTGTGCCCGGCACCGTGCGAGAGCGCCTGCGTGCTCGGCATCAACCAGCCGGCCGTGACGATCAAGCAGATCGAGGTCTCGACGATCGACGAGGCCTTCGCCAACGGCTGGGTCGAGCCCGAGCCGCCGGGTCGCCTCACCGGCAAGACCGTCGCCGTCGTCGGTTCGGGCCCCGCCGGACTCGCAGCCGCCCAGCAGCTCACCCGTGCCGGACACACGGTCGCCGTGTACGAGCGCGACGACCGCATCGGCGGGCTGCTGCGCTACGGCATCCCCGACTTCAAGATGGAGAAGAAGCACCTCGAGGCGCGTCTTCGCCAGATGCAGGACGAGGGGACGCGCTTCCGCGCCGGTGTCGAGATCGGCAAGGACATCACCTGGAGCGACCTGCGCGCCCGTTACGACGCGGTGGTCATCGCCACCGGCGCCACGCTCCCGCGTGATCTGCCGATCCCCGGTCGCGACCTCGCCGGCGTGCACTTCGCGATGGAGTACCTCGTCGAGTCCAACCACGCAACCGCGGGCGACACGGTGCCGAACCAGATCACCGCCGAGGGCAAGCACGTCGTCGTCATCGGCGGCGGCGACACCGGCGCCGACTGCATCGGCACCGCCCACCGTCACGGTGCACTCAGCGTGACGAACCTCGCGATCGGCCGCCGTCCTCCGGGGGAGCGCCCCGAGCACCAGCCGTGGCCGATGTCGCCGACGCTGTTCGAGGTGTCGTCCGCGCACGAAGAGGGTGGAGAGCGCTCCTACCTCGCCTCGACGGTCGAGTTCCTCTCCAACGACGTCGGCGAGGTGCGCGCCCTGCGCGTGGCCGAGACCGAGTTCGTCGACGGACGTCGCGTGCCCAAGAGCGGCACCGAGCGCGAGATCCCCGCGGACCTCGTCCTCATCGCGATGGGCTTCACCGGTCCCGAGCGCGACACCCTCGACGCCCAGCTCGGCGCGGTCTTCACCGACCGCGGCAACGTGCAGCGCGAGTCCGACTACCAGACGACCGTGCCGGGCGTGTTCGCCGCCGGTGACGCCGGTCGCGGGCAGTCGCTCATCGTGTGGGCGATCGCCGAGGGCCGCGCCGCCGCCTCCGAGGTGGACCGCTACCTGATGGGCTCGACGGAGCTTCCCGCTCCCGTGCGCCCCACTGATGTCGCGATCGGCCTGCAGCCCGCGTAGGCTGGCCCCGGCTGTTCGCCCCTGACCCCTCCCTCCCGGAAGAAAGACACGGATGAGACGCGCCAAAATCGTGGCCACCCTGGGCCCCGCAACATCGACCTACGAGATGGTCCGAGCGATCATCGAAGCGGGCGTCGATGTCGCCCGGTTCAACCTGAGCCACGGGGACTACTCGGTCCACGACAACAACTTCGCCAACGTGCGCAAGGCGGCCGACGACGCCGGCCGCGCCGTCGCCATCCTGGTCGACCTCCAGGGCCCGAAGATCCGCCTCGGCAAGTTCGAGAACGGGCCGCACGAGCTCGCCGTGGGCGACATCTTCAAGATCACCACCGAAGACATCCTCGGCACCAAGGAGATCGTCGGAACGACGTTCAAGGGCCTGCCCAACGACGTCAAGGCGGGCGACTTCCTGCTGATCGACGACGGCAAGGTGCGGGTCGAAGTCATCGAGACCGACGGCACGGTCGTCACCACCAAGGTGATCGTCGCGGGCGCCGTCTCGAACAACAAGGGCATCAACCTGCCCGGCGTCGCCGTCAACGTCCCCGCGCTGTCGGAGAAGGACGAGGCCGACCTCCGCTGGGGTCTGCGCGCCGGCGCCGACATCATCGCGCTGTCGTTCGTGCGCGACGCCAAGGACGTGCAGCGCGTCCACGTGATCATGGCCGAAGAAGGACGCCACGTCCCGGTCATCGCCAAGATCGAGAAGCCGCAGGCCGTCGACAACCTCGAAGAGATCATCGACGCGTTCGACGGCATCATGGTCGCCCGCGGCGACCTCGGCGTCGAGCTCCCGCTCGAGGCCGTGCCGATCGTGCAGAAGCGCGCGGTGGAGCTCTGCCGCCGCATGGCCAAGCCGGTCATCGTCGCGACGCAGATGCTCGAGTCGATGATCGACAACCCGGTGCCCACCCGCGCCGAGACGAGCGACGTCGCCAACGCCGTCCTCGACGGCGCTGACGCGGTCATGCTCTCGGGCGAGACCAGCGTCGGCAAGTACCCCGTCGTCGTGGTCGAGACCATGGCCCGCATCGTCGACTCGACCGAGGTCCACGGCCTCGAGCGCATCGCACCGCTGACCACGAAGCCCCGCACCCAGGGCGGCGCGATCACCCTGGCAGCGAACGAGGTCGCCGAGTTCGTCGACGCGAAGTTCCTCTGCATCTTCACCGAGTCGGGCGACACCGCACGCCGCATGTCGCGCCTGCGCCCGCGCATCCCCATGATCGGGTTCGCGCCCGAGCCGGCCATCCGTCGCCGCATGGCCCTCACGTGGGGCGTGCAGTCGACGCTCGTCGAGCACGTCGCCCACACCGACCTCATGTTCATCCAGGTCGACGACTACCTGCTGTCCAACGACCTCGCGAAGGTCGGCGACAAGGTGGTCGTGATCTCCGGTTCCCCTCCCGGGATCATCGGGTCGACCAACGACATCCGCATCCACAAGGTCGGAGACGCGGTGCACGGTAAAGCGCCGATCTACAAGACACGCGACTGACGCACCTACCGGGCGGGCTGTCACGATCACTAAGGTGAGCGTGACAGCCCGTTCTTCTTTGAGTCGAAAGAGACCCCCCGATGTTCTTCCAAGACTTCTTCTGGTTCCTCCTCTGGAGCTTCTACTTCATCGCGTACCTGTACGTCGTGATCCTCATCATCACCGACCTGTTCCGCGACGACTCGCTCAACGGCTGGCTCAAGGCGGTCTGGATCATCGCGCTGCTGTTCGTGCCCTTCCTCACCGCATTGGTCTTCATCATCGTCCGCGGCAAGGGCATGGCCGCCCGCGCCATGGCCGCCCGGGGGAACGTCGTCGCCGAAGACGACGCCTATCGGCCCACCGCATCGGCGAGCCCGGCCGACGACATCGCGAAGGCGAAGGCGCTCCTCGACGCCGGCACCATCTCGCAGGGCGAGTTCGACGCGCTCAAGAGCAAGGCGCTCGGCAACCAGTTCTTCGGCGCCTGACACCCGCAGATCAGAAGAGCGGATGCCCCGGGTCGGGGCATCCGCTCTTCTTGCAATACGTGCCGGTGGTGGGAGTCGAACCCACACGCCCTTGCGGGCAACCGAGTTTGAGTCGGTCGCGTCTGCCATTCCGCCACACCGGCGCGCGGTCAGACCGCACGTCCGCGAACGACCATACCGTAGGATTCAATGGTGACTGAGCAGGAACAGACCGCCCCCGCGTCGGCATCCACCCCCCGTCGAGTCGTGGTGGCGGAAGACGAATCGCTGATCCGCCTCGACATCGTCGAGATCCTCCGTGACAACGGATTCGATGTGGTCGGCGAAGCGGGTGACGGTGAGACCGCGGTGGCATTGGCCACCGAACTGCGCCCCGACCTCGTGATCATGGACGTCAAGATGCCCCAGCTCGACGGCATCTCGGCGGCCGAGCGCCTGAGCAAGGACCACATCGCACCCGTCGTCCTCCTCACGGCGTTCAGCCAGAAGGAGCTCGTCGAGCGGGCGAGCGAGGCCGGTGCGCTGGCCTACGTCGTCAAGCCATTCACCCCGAACGACCTGCTGCCCGCGATCGAGATCGCCCTGGCCCGCTACGAGCAGATCATCACGCTCGAGGCCGAGGTGGCCGACATGGTCGAGCGCTTCGAGACCCGCAAGCTCGTCGACCGCGCCAAGGGCCTGCTCAACGAGAAGATGGGGCTGTCCGAGCCCGAGGCCTTCCGCTGGATCCAGAAGGCGTCGATGGACCGTCGCCTCACCATGCAGGACGTCGCCAAGGCGATCATCGAGCAGCTCGCTCCCAAGAAGTGAGGTGCGGCGCGCAGCGCCGACACCTGTGACAGCGGATGCCTCGCCACGAGGCATCCGCTTCGTCATGTCGGGGGCAGGTCCTTGATCATGTTCGTGATGCGGATCGTCGAGCAGCGCCGCCCCTGATCATCGGTCACGACGATCTCGTGCACGGTGATGCTGCGGCCGAGGTGCACCGGGGTGCAGACGCCGGTCACGACACCGGACGTCGCAGACCGGGTGTGCGTGGCGTTGATGTCGACGCCGACCGCGAGCCGGCCGGGCCCGGCGTGCAGGTTCGCGGCCATCGAGCCGAGCGATTCGCCGAGCACCACGTACGCGCCGCCGTGCAGGAGGCCGACCGGCTGCGTGTTCCCCTCGACCGGCATCGTGCCGACGCAGCGGTCCACCGAGAACTCGGTGAACTGCATCCCCATCTTCTCCGCGAGGGCGCCCATGCCGCGCAGGGCCGCCCACTCGAGTCCGTTCACGTCTGCCGGGGGTGCGTCGGTCATCGCTCGCCTTCGATCGGGTCGGGGGTGTCCGATGCCCTGACTAGGCTTGCAGGGTGATGGACTCCGCAAAGCCTACCCTCCTGGTCGTCGACGGCCATTCGCTGGCATATCGGGCGTTCTACGCCCTTCCCGTCGACAATTTCTCGACCAAGGACGGGCAGCACACGAACGGGATCTACGGGTTCCTGGCGATGCTCATCAACCTGCTCAAGGCCGAGCATCCCACCCATCTCGCGATCGCGTTCGACACGTCGCGGCAGTCCTTCCGCACCCGCGAGTACACCGAGTACAAGGCCAATCGGTCCGAGACCCCCTCCGAGTTCAAGGGCCAGATCCCGCTGCTGCAGGACTGCCTGGCGGCGATGGGCATCACGGTCATCCAGAAGGAGGACATCGAGGCCGACGACATCCTCGCGACCCTCGCCACGCAGGGCTCCTCCCAGGGTTTCCGCGTGCTCGTCTGCTCCGGCGACCGCGACACCATCCAGCTCGTCGACGACGACGTGACACTGCTGTACCCCAACGTGCAGGGCGTCTCGCAGCTCAAGCGCTACGACCGCGACGCGGTGATCGAGCGGTACGGCGTTCCTCCCGAGCAGTACCCCGACATCGCCGCGCTCGTCGGCGAGACCAGCGACAACCTGCCGGGCGTCCCGAAGGTGGGGGAGAAGACCGCCGTCAAGTGGCTGACGCAGTTCGGCTCGCTCGACGCACTGCTCGAGGGCGCGGGCACCATCAAGGGCGTGGTCGGCGGCAACCTGCAGGAGAACGTCGAGGTCGTGCGTCGCAATCGCCGCCTGAACCGCCTCCTCCGCGACGTCGAGCTGCCCTACGGGCCGGCCGATCTCGAGGTGCAGCCTATGGACGCGCAGGCCGTGCGCGACATCTTCTCGCGGCTCGAGTTCAAGACGCTCATCCCGCGCGTCGCCGAACTCGCCGGCATCGAGCAGCAGATGGCCGCGGTCAACTCCGCGGCTGCCGAGCTCGCCCCCGTCGCAGCCGAGCTCGCCGCCGCGGATCTCGCGGCGTGGCTCGGCGACGCGTCCGGCGAGGTGGGAGTCACCCTCACCGTCGAGCGCGGGCTGCCGGCGCGCGTCGGCTTCGCCACCGCCTCGACAGCCGCCGAGGCCACGTGGACGCCCGATGTGCAGGCCGCGCTCACGGCGTGGCTGGCCTCCGACGCCCCCAAGGTGTTCGCCGATGCGAAGCCGCAGATCAAGGCCCTGCAGCGCAGCGGTCTCACGCTCGGAGGGCTCGCGCTCGACGTCGTCCTCGCCGGCTGGCTGCTGCGCCCGAGCTTCCCCGACAAGACCCTCGCGCACCTGGTCGACCGCTACCTCGACGAGAAGCTGCCCGAGTCCGACCCCACCCAGCTCGTGCCCGAGACCGAAGGCGCGACCCCCGGTCAGCTGTCGTGGTACACGCTGCGGGTCGCCGCCGCGGTGCGCGCGGAGCTGCCTGAGAGCGTGGCGACCGTGCTCACCGACATCGAGCTGCCCACGCTGCACACGCTCGCAGCGATGGAACTCGCCGGCGTCGCTGTCTCGCACGAGAAGCTCTCGGGGTTCTCGGCCGAACTGGGCGCACGTGCCGACGCGCTCGCCCAGGACGCGTACGCCGCGATCGGCCGCGAGGTGAACCTCGGGTCGCCGAAGCAGCTGCAGGAGGTGCTCTTCGAAGACCTCCAGCTGCCGAAGACGCGCAAGACCAAGACGGGCTACTCGACGGATGCCGCCGTGCTCGCCGATCTGCAGGAGTCGAACCCGCACCCGTTCCTCGACCTGCTGCTGCAGCACCGCGAGGCGACGAAGCTGCGCCAGATCATCGAATCGCTCGACAGCGCCATCGGCAATGATCGGGCGATCGGCGACGACGGGCGCATCCACACCACGTACGTGCAGACCGGCAGCCAGACCGGCCGCCTCTCGAGCACCGACCCGAACCTGCAGAACATCCCCGTCCGCACCGACGAGAGCCGGCGCATCCGCTCCGCGTTCGAGGTCGGCGAGGGCTACGAGACGCTGCTGACCGCCGACTACTCCCAGATCGAGATGCGCATCATGGCGCACCTGTCGGAGGACCCGGGCCTGGTCGAGGCGTTCAACTCCGGCGAGGATCTGCACCGGTTCGTCGGAGCCCGCGTCTTCGGGGTCGCCCCCGAAGACGTCACGCCCGCGATGCGCACCAAGGTCAAGGCGATGTCGTACGGCCTCGTCTACGGCCTGTCGGCGTTCGGACTCTCGAAGCAGCTGCGCATCGAGCAGTCCGAGGCGAAGCAGCTCATGATGGAGTACTTCGCGCGCTTCGGGTCGGTGCGGGACTACCTGCGCTCGTCGGTCGAGCAGGCTCGCATCGACGGGTACACCGAGACGATCTTCGGGCGGCGCCGCCCGTTCCCCGACCTCGCGAGCCCGAACCGCGTGCTCCGCGAGAACGCCGAGCGTGCGGCGCTCAACGCCCCCATCCAGGGGAGCGCAGCCGACATCATGAAAATCGCGCTGTTCCGCATCCACGATCAGCTCGCCGCCGACGGCCTGCGCTCGCGCGTGCTCATGCAGATCCACGACGAACTCGTGGTCGAGGTCGCGCCGGGGGAGTGGGATGCGGCGGAGGCGATCGTGCGTGAGCGCATGGGCGATGCGGCGACCCTCTCCGTGCCGCTCGATGTGCAGATCGGGCGCGGCGCCGACTGGAACGACGCCGGGCACTGAGTCGCCCGGTCGTTCGGGTCGGCCGAAGGGTTTTGCTCGCCCGCCGCACACTCCTAGGCTCGTGGGCATGACTGAAGCACCCCGTACCCCCACGCCGATCGACAAGATCGCTGACGCGTGGGTCGACACCCTTGCCGAGCTCGAACCGACGCTGGCGACGTACATCGGCCGCGCCGAGTTCAACGACCGGTTCGGCGACTACAGCCCGGCCGGCCAGGAGCGCCTGGTCGAGGAGGGCCGCAAGACCCTCGATGCGCTCACCGCGGCCGCGCCCGTCGACGACATCGATGCCGTCACCCGCGACGACCTGCGGCGCGAGCTGGAGCTCGGCGTCGAGCTGCACGACGCGAAGTGGCACCTGCGCGACCTGAACGTCATCGCCTCGCACGCGCAGAACATCCGGTCGGCGTTCGACCTCATGCCCACCGCCACCACCGACGACTGGTCGGTCATCGCCGCCCGTCTGCAGGCCGTCCCCGAGGCGATCTCGGGCTACATCGAGACGCTCCGCACCGGAATGGGCGAAGGCATCGTGCCGGCACGGCGCCAGGTCGTCGAGGTCGTCACCCAGATCGGCCGCTACACCGCCGACGGCGGCTTCTTCGCGAACTTCGCTGCCGACGCCGCTCCGGCCGAAGGCCAGCTCCCCGCGTCGCTCGCCCGTGAGCTCGCGAATAACAGCAACGCCGCCCGCGTGGCCTACGACGAGCTCGCCGCGTTCCTCGGCAAGGAGCTCGCCCCCGCCGCATCCGAGAGCGACGCCGTCGGCCGCGAGCTGTACGCGCTGCACTCGCGCCGCTTCCTCGGCGCCACGATCGATCTCGACGAGACGTACGAGTGGGGTCTCGAAGAGCTCGCCCGCATGGTGGCCGAGCAGGAGTCGATCGCGAACGAGATCCTTCCCGGGGCGAGCGTCGACGAGGCGGTGGCGTTCCTCGAGAAGGATGCGTCGCGCAAGCTCCACGGCACCGATGCGCTGCAGAAGTGGATGCAGGAGACGAGCGACCGCGCGGTGGAGGAGCTCGGCCGCACGCACTTCGACATCGCGGACCCGATCCGACGCCTCGAATGCATGATCGCGCCGACGAAGGAAGGCGGCATCTACTACACGGGGCCGACCGATGACTTCTCGCGTCCGGGACGCATGTGGTGGTCGGTTCCCGAGGGCGTCAACGAGTTCGACACCTGGCGCGAGCTCACGACCGTGTACCACGAGGGTGTTCCCGGCCATCACCTGCAGATCGCGCAGGCCGTGTACAACCGGGCGCAGCTGAACTCGTACCGCCGTCTTCTCGGCGGAACCTCGGGTCACGCCGAGGGCTGGGCGCTCTACGCCGAGCGCCTCATGGAGCAGCTGGGCTACCTCGACGACCCTGCCGACCGCCTCGGCATGCTCGACGGGCAGCGGATGCGCGCGGCCCGCGTGGTGCTCGACATCGGCGTGCACCTGGGCAAGCCGCGCCCCGACGGTCAGGGCACCTGGGATGCCGACTTCGCGCTGGAGTTCATGCGGCGCAACGTGAACATGCCCGACGAGTTCGTGCAGTTCGAGGTCAACCGCTACCTCGGCTGGCCCGGACAGGCCCCGTCGTACAAGGTGGGTCAGCGTATCTGGGAGCAGCTGCGCGACGACATGGCTGAGCGCGAAGGCGCCGACTTCTCGATCAAGTCGTTCCACAAGCGCGCGCTCGACATCGGCGGCGTCGGTCTCGACACCCTGCGCGCGGCGCTCTCGCGCTGACGCGCCGTCTGGTCTCGCTGCGCTCCTCGTTCGTCGAACGGGGAGCGCAGCGGGCTTCGGCCCGGTGAGCGAGGAGCGCAGCGGGCTCCGGTCGTTGAGCGAGGAGCGCAGCGGGCTCCGGCCGGGTGAGCGGGGAGCGCAGTGGGCTCCGGTCGTCGAGCGAGGAGCGCAGCGGGCTCCGGCCGTCGAGCGAGGAGCGCAGCGACGAAACGAGACGAGACGCGCCGGTTCACCCGGCGGCCAGCAGCCGCACCACCTCGGCGTCCGAGGTCTGCGTGAAGTCGTCGTAGTACTCGCCGACCGCCCAGAAGTCCTGCATGCGGTGCGGGCACACGAACTCGTCGACCGCATCACCCGGTGGCGCCCAGCTCGCGGGAGCGACCGGAACGGCGAGGATGATCCGCGACGCACCGCGCAGGCGCAGCGATCGGCACGCGGCGATCGCCGTCGATCCGGTCGCTACACCGTCGTCGACGACGACAGCCGTACGCCCGGCGGCGTCGAACGGGCTCGCCTCGAAGGCCCGCATCCGCCGTTCCAGCTCCGCATGCTCGGCGGCTTCCACGTGCGCGAGATCGACTGCCGACATCCCCGCCGACCGGAGCGACCCCCGCGTCACGAGTCGCACGCCGTCGGCGATCGCGCCGACGGCGAACTCCTCGTGGCGTGTCGCACCCAGCTTCCGCACGACGACGGCCGTGAGCGGCAGCCCGAGTTCCCCGGCGACGGCTGCGGCCGTGACGACGCCGCCGCGCGGGATGCCGAAGACGACGGCATCCGTCCCCGCCGCACCGGTGAGTTCCGCTGCCAGCTCGCGGCCGGCGTGAGCACGATCGGCGAACAGCGCCATGCCCTCACGGTACGCTCGCGTCGGCGCTCCGGGAATGCACCGACCCTGCGCGACGTTCATTCACGCGCATGGAAAGGATGCCCGCGATGACCACGAACACCCCCGTCGAGCTCGGTCTCGACACATTCGGCGACGTCACGCTCGGCGACGACGGCGCACTCGTGAGCCACGCGCAGGCGATCCGCGACGTCGTCGACCAGGCCGTCCTCGCAGACGAGTCCGGCCTGGCGTTCTTCGGCGTGGGGGAGCACCACCGGCGCGAGTTCGCGGTGTCGAGTCCCGAGCTGGTCCTCGCCGCCGCTGCGGCCCGCACCTCGCAGATCCGGCTCGGCACCGCGGTGACCGTGCTGTCGAGCGATGACCCGGTGCGCGTGTACGAGCGGTTCGCGACGCTCGATGCCGTCTCGAACGGTCGCGCCGAAGTGATCCTCGGGCGTGGATCGTTCATCGAGTCCTTCCCGCTGTTCGGATACGACCTGCGCGACTACGAGGCGCTCTTCGAGGAGAAGCTCGACCTGTTCGCCCGGCTGCGCGACGAGGAGCCCGTGACCTGGCAGGGGCGGCTGCGCCCCGCGCTGGAGAGCGCAGACGTCTACCCGAAGACGGCGAACGGCATCCCCACCTGGGTCGGCGTCGGGGGCACACCCGAGTCCGCCGTCCGCGCCGCCAAGCACGGGTTCGGCCTCATGCTCGCGATCATCGGCGGCCCGGCGGGTCGCTTCCGTCCCTTCGCCGATCTGTTCCGCCGCTCGCTCGGCGAGTTCGGGCATACCGCGCGCCCGGTCGGCGTGCATTCGCCCGGACACGTCGCCGCCACCGACCAGCAGGCCTGGGAAGAGGCTTACGAGGGCTTCGCCGCGATGAACAACACGATCGGCCGAGAGCGCGGCTGGCCGCCGTACAGCCGCATGCGGTTCCAGCACGACGTCGGTCCCGACGGCGCGCTGTACGTGGGATCACCTGAGACCGTCGCCCGGAAGATCGCCGACACGGTGCGGACCGTCGGGCTCGACAGGTTCGACATGAAGTTCTCGACGGGCACGCTGTCGCACGCGAAGCTCATGAGCTCGATCGAGCTCTACGGCACGCGCGTGGCACCCCTGGTGCACGACATGCTGGCCTGACGTCGCCGACCCATCTCACGCCGGATGCCGCGGCATCCGTACGATGACACGTATGGCCGACGCCCCACCCGCCGCGGTGACGCTCTCGCAGCGTCTCGACGCACTGCCGTTCACCCGCCGCCATCTCCGCGTGCTCACGGGCTCGGGCCTCGGCTGGGCGCTCGACGCGATGGACGTCGGACTCATCTCGTTCGTGATCGCCGCACTCGCGGTGCAGTGGGACCTGAGCCCGACCGAGTCGTCGTGGATCGCATCGGCGGGATTCGTCGGCATGGCCGTCGGAGCCACGGTCGGCGGGCTCCTCGCCGACCGGTACGGCAGGCGGAGCATCTTCGCCGTCACACTGCTCGTGTACGGCCTCGCCACCGGCGCGAGCGCCCTGGTCGGCGGTCTGGCCGCGCTCCTCGTGCTCCGGTTCCTCGTCGGGCTCGGGCTCGGAGCCGAACTGCCGGTGGCGAGCACCTACGTGAGCGAGTTCGCGCCGGCGCGCATGCGCGGCCGACTCATCGTGATCCTCGAGGCGTTCTGGGCGCTCGGCTGGACCGCAGCGGCGCTCATCGGCTTCCTCGTGATCCCCGGCTCGGACGACGGATGGCGCTGGGCGTTCGCGATCGGCGCGATCCCCGCCGCCTACGCCCTCGCGGTGCGGTGGGGACTCCCGGAATCACCGCGCTGGCTCGAACGCCGCGGCCGTGCCGACGACGCCAACGCCGTCGTGCGATCGTTCGAGGCATCCGCATCGATGTCGGCTGTGGCCCGGCGGCGGATCACCACCGACGTCGTGGAGCCCGCCGCAGCCACGAGCGTGCGGGAGCGGCTCGCGACCCTGTGGTCTGCGGAGTTCCGGCTGCGCACGGCCAGTCTCTGGCTGGTGTGGTTCTGCGTCAACTTCGCGTACTACGGCGCGTTCATCTGGATCCCGTCGATCCTCGTCGCCCAGGGGTACGACCTGGTGCGGTCCTTCGGCTTCACCGTGATCATCACGCTCGCTCAGCTTCCCGGCTACGCGGTGGCCGCCTGGCTGATCGAAGTGTGGGGGCGCAGGCTCACCCTCTCGGTGTTCCTCGTCGGCTCGGCGGCGTCCGCTGTCGCCTTCGGCACGTCGACGGGGGAGACGTTCGTCATCGGCGCGGGGATGGCGCTGTCGTTCTTCAACCTGGGCGCGTGGGGCGCGCTGTACGCGGTCACCCCCGAGATGTATCCCACCTCGCTCCGCGCCACCGGCTCGGGCTGGGCAGCCGGCGTGGGCCGGATCGCCTCCATCGTCGCACCACTGTCGGTGCCGCCGCTGCTCGCCCTGGGCGGCGCGCCGACGCTGTTCGTCGTGTTCGCGGTGTTCTTCGCGGTCGCCGCCGTCGCCGCCTGGGGCCTCGCGGACCGGCGGGGCGCCGCGCTCGACGACCGCTGAGCGGTCGTACCGGAGGGGTCCCACTCCGCAGCACCGAGTCACTTAAGGTGGAGGGATGGGCACGCTGCGCTACGTCGCCATCGGCGACTCGTTCACGGAAGGGGTCGGCGACGAGCTGCCCGACGGTCGCGTCCGGGGGTGGGCAGACCTCGTGGCCGAGGGATGGGCGGCGAGCGGGGCCGACGTCGAGTACGCGAACTTCGCCATCCGCGGCAAGCTCGTCCAGCCCATCGTCGACGAGCAGCTCGAACCCGCACTCGCGCTGCGCCCGACGCATCTGTCATTCAACGGCGGCGGCAACGACATGCTCCGCCCTCGCACCAGCGTCTCGCGCGTGGTGGCGGCGTTCGAGCATGTGCTGAGGCGCTGCGACGAGGAGGGCGTGCAGCTCATCGTGCTGTCGGGCGCGAACCCGTCGGGGCAGCTGCCGCTCCGCCGCGTCATCCAGCGCCGTGGCGACCTGCTGTCGGCCGCCGTCTCGGCCGCACTCGCAGACCGCCCGGACGTCGTCCGCGCGTTCAACTGGCCTGATCGCGAGCTCTCCTCGCCGCCCTACTGGTCGGAGGACCGACTCCACATGAACTCGCGCGGTCATCACCGGGTCGCGGCGAGGGTGCTCACCTCACTCGGCGTCGAGCCGCCCGCCGCATGGTGGTCGCTTCCGCCGCTGCCCGATGTCGGAGCACGCGGAACCGCCTACTACCGCGAGCACGTCGGCCCCTGGATCCAGCGCCGCTTGACCGGCACGTCGTCGGGCGACGGCCGGCATCCGAAATACGCTGCGTGGACCCGGCTCGACTCAGCCGGCTGAGCGCTCCCGCGCCGCGTCGACCGCGTAGGTGAGCTCGGCGAATGCCCCCGCCTGACGCACGGCCGTGAGGGTCAGCCGATCCGCTCCGAGTGCGCGGGGGAGGAGAGGCTTGCCGGTGGGGAGCGTCGCCGGAGCGATCGAGACGCGGATCTCGTCGAGGAGCCCCGCATCGGCGAACTGACCCGCCAGATCGCCCCCGCCCACGATCCACACGTCGCGACCGGCTGCCGACGCCACGATCGCGGGCCACACCTCGCCGACATCGCCGCGGACGAAGCGCACGTCGGCCCCGGGGACGGCAGGCAGCTCCCGCGTGCTGAACACCCACGTCGGGCGGTCGCCGTAATAGGCGGGCCACTTCTCGGGGTGCGCGACGAGGTCTTCGTGCTCCACGACCCACTCGTAGGTCGACGAGCCCTGCACGAGCACGCCGATGCCGTCGAGGAACGCGCGGAAGTCGGCATCCCCACCCTCGCCGCCCGGCGCGGCGAAGAGCCAGTCCAACGAGTCATGCTCGTCGGCGAGGAAGCCGTTGAGCGTGGTTGCGGTGTAGAAGATCGCGCGAGGCATGGCCTCACGCTACTGCGGTGCACCGACACCGGCACCGGCACCGATACGCCGACCGAGCACTCCGGCGATGGTCAGAGCGCACCGGCACGCCGCAATGCCGCCATCGCGCGGACGCCGCCCGCACGTGCGGCTGCAGCCGCATCCGCTCCCGCGAGCGCGGCGACGATGTACCCCGCGGCGAAGGCGTCTCCCGCCCCGGTCGAGTCGAGCACGTCATCGACGGGGTCGACGGCGATCTCGGCCACCGCTCCGCGCTCGTGGACGAGCACCGGCTCAGGGCCACGCTTGACCACCAGCACGCCGCGCGTCGTCAGACCGAAGCTGCCGGCCACATCGGCCTCGTCGCGGTTGGCGAAGACCACGTCGGGTGAGATGCGGCGCAGCACCTCGGCGACCGCTCGCGCGCCCAGCGCCCGCAGCGTCGCCACGCTCGAGAGGTCGACGCTCACGCAGCCGCCTTCCGCCGCAACCGAGGTCGCGGCATCCGTCAGCGCCTGTCGCGATCCCGGCTCGGCGAACCCGTACAGCGGCAGGTGCAGCCACCGCGCACCGGTGAGCCATGCCGGGTCGATCGCCGCGAGCTCGGCGGCGGCGCCGCGGTCGGTGATCATGGTCCGCTCGCCGACCGCGTCGACCAGCACCACGATGGCTCCGGTGCGCTCGGCCCGCTGCACCCGCACGTCGACACCCGCCGATTCGAGGTCGGCGATCAGGGCGGTCGCGAGCGGATCGACGCCGACGCACCCGATGAAACGGGTCGGCACGGCTGACGCCGCGGCCGCGGCCACGTTCGCGGCGCTGCCGCCGCGGGTGAGCCGCACCTCGGCGGGGTTGTCGGTGCCGCGCTCGAGCGTCGCGCCGCCGAGCACGATGAGGTCGGCGACGAGGTCTCCGATGACGATCAGCATCACTCCGCCGCGAGGGCGCGCGCGATCTCGGCCCCGAGGCCGACGTTGCCGCGGTACACGTCGACGTTGACATCGAGGCTGCGTCCACCGGTCTCGCGCTGCATGACATCGAGGAGGAACGGCGTCGTGTCGTGACCGGTGATTCCCTCGGCCTCGGCGCGATCCAGCGCCCGTGCGAGCACCTCGTCGTGCAGGGCCGGGTCGAGTTGACGGTCCGCCGGGAGCGGATTCGCGACGAGAAGCGTGGACGTGAGCCCGAGGGCGTCGCGCGCGCGGGCGATCGCCGCGATCTCCTCGGGGGAGTCCGCTGAATACTCCAGGTCATAGCCGGAATCGGCGATGTAGAACGCGGGATAGTCCGTCGTGCGGTAGCCGACGACGCCGAGGTTGAGCGTCTCGAGCCGCTCCAGCGTGAGCGGGATGTCGAGGATCGACTTCACCCCGGCGCTCACGACCACGAGGGGGAGTGTCGCGAGCGTACCGAGGTCGGCGGATTCGTCGAATGTCGCCGGGGCGCCGCGATGGACGCCGCCGAGCCCGCCGGTCGAGAACACCCGGATGCCGACGCGGTGGGCGAGGAACGCGGTGGCTGCGACCGTGGTGCCGGCGCACAGTCCCTTCGCCGCGGCGATCGGCAGATCGCGCAGACTCGCCTTGACCACGCGCGGGGCGGTGGAGAGCCGCTCGATCTCGCTCGGCGAGAGGCCCACGGTGGGGCGACCGTCCACGACACCGATCGTGGCCGGCACGACCCCGGCGGCGCGCACCTGCTCCTCGGCAGCGAGGGCGACCTCGACGTTGCGGGGCCGGGGGAGCCCGTGGGTGAAGATCGTCGACTCGAGCGCGAGTACGGGCTCGCCGTCTGCGAGGGCGGCGCGGACGACGGGGGAGACGCGGATGCCTGCGGCGGTCACGGTCACACGCTATCGCCGGAGGCCGCCGCGCGCGCGAACCATGATCGCGCACGCGTGTCAAGACCCTGCGACTCAGGCATCGCATGGGCCAGGGTGGTCATGCAGGATCACCGAGTCCTGCGCACAGGGGAGGGGCCGACCGCCGCCCCCGGAAAGGATGATCATGAGCATCGGAGCAGGCATCGCCCTCTTCGCGATCGGCGCCATCCTCGCGTTCGCCGTCAACGTCGAGGTCGAGTGGGTGAACCTCGACCTCATCGGGTACATCCTGATGGGCGCCGGCGCCCTGGTGTTCGTCATCGGCTTGGTGCTGATGCTGCGCCGCCGGCGCACCGAGACCGTGACCCGTACGGCCGTCGACCCGAACAGCAGCGAGCAGGTCACCCGCCGCAGCACGAGCCAGACCGACGAGACCCTCTGACCTCGAGACGACCGCCGGTCGCGGCTCCCGAACGCCGGTTCCGCGGCCGGCGGTCACTTCGTCCGCCGCGGCGGCTTCGGCTGATCGAGACCCACGTGGATGCGCGTGCGGCGGCGCTCGCAGATGATGAAGTACCCGCCGAGCAGCCACAGCGGAACCTGTGTCAGGAACGCGAGCCGGAACGCCTCCAGCGAATACGTCTCGGGGGTGCCGGCGCCCTGCAGGTCGAGCGCGAGGCCGATCGCGTAGATCGCGATGAGTGCGGCGATGAAGCCGCCGGCGTTCGTGACCCCGGTGGCCGTGCTGAGCCGGTGCGCGGGGTTGTGGGTTCGGGCGTGGTCGAACGCGATCATCGACGCGGGTCCGCCCATCGCGAGCGCGAAGGCGAGTGCGTAGAGCAGCCAGAGCGGCGCCGGGCCCGGGTACACGATGACTGCGAGCCAGGCGAACAGCTGCAGTCCTACCGCAGGGAGGACGAGGGCTCGCGAGCGCATGGTCGGGATGCGCCGCGACAGCTCGCCCATGATCGGGCCGATGACCATGCCCATCACGACGTACGTCGAGAGGATCCCGGCGGCGGCGGCGGTCGAGAGTCCCTCACCTGCGGTGAGGAACGGCATGCCCCACAGCAGCACGAAGGCGGTCCCGGCGAACGGCGCGGTGAAGTGCGACCAGAATGCCAGCCGTGTTCCGGGATGCGCCCATGCGGCGCGGATGCCCACCCCCGAGTCGACCGAGGACGTCACCACGCGGATCACCCCGGTGTCGGTGTCGACCGAGACGTCGCGGTCGACCTCCGGCGGGTGGTTCCGGATGATGACGAAGATCAGGACGGCGAAGAGGACCCCGAGACCGGCGATGCTGCCGAATGTGATGCTCCACGTGGTGGCGTGCAGGAGAGCAGCGAGCGGGATCACCGCGATCAGCTGACCCGTCTGCCCGATGATCCCCGTGAGCTGCACCATGATCGGTCCGCGTTGCGCGGGGAACCACGTCGCGATGAGGCGCAGCACCCCGGGGAAGATGGCGGCGTCACCGGCTCCGAGGAGCACGCGCGCCGCGATGGCGACGCCGACGGTGGGGGAGAAGGCCATGACGAGCTGTCCGGCGGCCATGAGCAGCATCCCGACCACCATGATGGGTCGCGAGCCGAACCGATCGAGCAGCACGCCGATCGGTATCTGCATGCCGCCGTAGACCGCCAGCTGCACCACGGCGAACAGCGACAGTGTCGACGCGTCGGCGTGGAACCGCTCGGCTGCATCGACGCCCACCGCGCTCAGCGAGGAGCGGTTCACGATCGCGAGGATGTAGCCGGCGACGGCCACCGACCAGATCAGCCATGCCTGCCACCCCGGCCCGGCGGATGCGGGGCGGGGGAGAGCGGTCACCCCGTCAACGCTACTCCTGCCCGCGCTGTGGTCTGACCACGGTCACGGAGTGACCTGCGCACGGAACTGCTCGACGCCCCGCAGAATGACCGGCGCCCCGAGCCGGTCCGCGTGCGTCGGGCGCAGCTGCTTCCATCGTTCACGACTCATCCGGTACCGCCGGTGCTCCACCGCCACACCGTCGCGGGGATGCCGGAACGCACCGTCGTCGTCGTAGCCGACCGCCCGGGAGACGGCGTTCGATGCGGCGTTGTCCGCGAACGCGCCCGACAGCGCCTCCTCGGCGCCGAGGCCGTCGAACGCCAAGTTCAGGGCGAGCATCCGCATACGGGTGCCGATGCCGTGGCCCTGGTGGGCTCGGCCGAGCCACGAGCCGGTGCGGATGCTGCGCAGCACGCCCCACTCGGGTGCGTCGAGCCCCTGGATGCCGACCGGTACGCCGCGGTGGAGCACCCCCAGCTCGAGGGCGAACGCGCCGGACTCGACGTGGCCGCGCGCATTCCATTGGTACGTCAGGACGCTGCGGGCGACATCGTCGGGAGCGCCGCGCGACCAGGGGTGTTCGAAGGGCATGGCTCCGGGATCATGGATGCCGGCACCCGCGAGCTCGGCGAGCGCGACGAGCAGCTCGTCGTCGATCCACCGCAGCTCGAGGTCGCCGGAGCACACACTCACCCCGGCCGCAGGCCAGAGTCGCGCGAGATCGTCGAGGTGGGGCATCCGCGCAGTCTGCCAGATCCTCGCCGCGGTGCGCATCGGTCGCGCGGCATGCGGGGACCGGCGACTTCGCCCGATCTGACATAATGTACATTATCGGCTAATCGTTAATCGGCCGGCGTGCAGCATCCGCTCGACGTCTCGCTCGTACATCTCGGCATGTCCGATGAGGTCGGTCCGCCCCGTGAGAGCAGCCCGGTCGCGCGTGAACACCGCCAGGTCTGCGACGGATGCCGCTGCAGCAGCGATCACGTCGTCGACCGACCAAGACGCGCCGTACGCGCCGATCATCGCACCGATGCGCGCACGCCGGTCGAGTCCGTCGGCCTCCGGCGAATCCTCAGCGAACGGTGCGAGTCGGTACGCGAGGTATCCGACGTCGCGGATGCGCGGTCCCGGCCCCGCGAAGTCGACATCGATCACCCCGCTCAATCGACCTCCGCTCACGAGCAGGTTGTACGGTGCGTAATCGTTATGACAGATCACCTCGTGCGGCTCCCGAGCCACAGATCGCCATTCCAGGTCGCCACGCATCGCCAGGCCGGCGGACGCGTCGTGCAGGCGTCGCAGCAGTCGTGCGGCATCCGTCAGAATGCGGTCTGACCACAGGGCCTCCGGGGCCGCACCCGCGAGCACCTCCCCCGGGAGGAACGACAGCACCTCGCGACCCTTCTCGTCGGTGCCGAGCGCCCGCGCAGTCTCGTCGATCCCCGCCCCAGCCCAGCACCCCAGCAGCGCGTGCACCGCCGGCGTCCATGGGCCCGTCTGACGGCGGACGGTGTCGCCGACGCGCACGACCGGCTCCATGTTCCCGCCGGTCAACGCCACCTCCACATCCGGACCCCCATCCGCATCCGACTCCGGTGTCGACGTCACCCTCCTGCGAACTCCTGGATGAACCGCGTCTGTGCCACGATCATCCGCTCGATCTCAGCCGGGTCGACAGACTCGTCGGACGCGTGGATGCGGGCGTGGGCGGTGTCCTCCGCACCCCAGAGCACGATCGCCGCGTCGGGGGCGATCTTCTTCAGCGATGCAACCAGCGGGATCGACGCCCCGCTCCCGATCGACTCGACCTCTGCGCCGTATGCTTCGCGCAGCGCGTCCTCGGCGGCGACGATCGCGGGGTGCGACTCATCGACGGCGAACGGATGGCCGACCTTGACCTTCTCGACGACCACCTCGCAGTTCCATGGTCGCTGCGCTCGCAGGTGTGCCATCAGAGCCTCGAGCTGCCCATCGCCGTCGGAACCCGGGATGATGCGCATCGACAGCTTCGCCTTCACCTCGTTGAGCAGGACGTTCGACGCTTCTGCGGTGCTCGGAACATCCATGCCGAGCACCGTCACCGAGGGCTTCGCCCAGATGCGGTCGGACAGCGATCCCGTTCCGAGGTAGTCGACACCGGGCAGGATCGCCGACCCGCCGCGGTAGACGTCCTCGTCCATCGCTGCGCCGTCCCATCTCCCGCTGTCGACGCCGGGGATCACGGTGTCGCCGTTCTCGTCGTGGAGCGTGTCGAGGATGCGGATCATCGCGGTGAGCGCGTCGGGCGCCGCTCCCCCGAACTCCCCCGAGTGCACCGGATTCGCGAGGGTGCGCACGGTGACCGTGCACGCGACATCACCGCGCAGCGCAGTCGTGAGACCCGGTCGTCCCGGTGACTGGGGTCCGATGTCGGCGATGACGAACGCGTCGGCTGTGAACAGCTCCGGGTTCGCCTCGACGAACGGCTCGAGGTGCGAGATCGTCTCCTCCTCCCCCTCGACGAGGATCTTCACGCGGCAGGGGCGGTCGGCGCCGAGGAGCTTGAGCGTCGCGTAGTGGATGACCAGACCCGACTTGTCGTCGGCGGCACCGCGTCCGTAGATGCGTCCGTCGCTCTTCGTAACCGGCTCGAACGGAGGGGTCGACCAGTTCTGGCTCGCGGGCGCCGGCTGCACGTCGTAGTGGGCGTACAACAGCACCGTCGGCGCGCCGTCGGGCCCGGGAAGGTCGGCGAAGACGCAAGGGTACCCGTCGGGCACGTCGACCAGCCGCACGCCCTCGGCGCCCGCCGCTTCGAACAGGTCGACGACCGCCTGTCCCATGCGGTGCACGGGTTCGGGGTCGAACCCGGGGAACGCGATCGACGGGATGCGGACGAGATCACCGAGGCGATCGAGCACATCGGGCATGAGGGCGGCGGCCGCGGCGCGCGCGTCGGATGGATCGGACATGGTTCCTCCTGAGTGGGACGGGAGACGGATGGACGACAGTGCTCAAGCCGGGATGACGAGCTGCAGGAGCAGACCCGCTCCGACCACCGCGACCCAGGAGACGAGCATCGGGATCGTGAACGAGTGCCACACCGGCACCTGGGTGAGCTTCGTCGATCCCGTCAGGTCTGTCTCGACGGCGGCAATCTGCGACCCGTTCGCAGGGAAGAGCCAGACGCCGATGAGCGACGGCCACATCGCGGTGATGACGCCTGGGGCGAGCCCCGCGGCGAGCGCGATCGGAATGAGGGTGTTGGTGGTCGCCGACTGGCTGGTGGTGAGGCCGCAGACGATGAACAATGCGACCGCGAGCAGCAGCGGGTTCGCCTCGATCATCGCCCCGAGCGGCTCGATGATCGTCTCCTCGTTGCCCGAGATGAAGGTGTCGGCCATCCACGCGATGCCGAAGAGTGCCACCGCCGCGACGAAGCCGGCCTTCAGGAGCGGCTGCTCGACGACGACCGAGGGCTCGACCTTGCGGACGAGGATGATCACCAGCGCCGCAGTGAACATCACCATCTCGATCACGATCGACATTCCGATCGGCTCCAGTTCGCCGTCCTCGTTCGGGAACGCGGGGCGCAGCCCGGAGAAGAGCCCGAGCAGCACCACGATCAGCGTGCCGGAGATGAAGATCCACGCCGCCGTCGCTCCGCCCGGGGGCACGATGTGCTCGATCCTCGCGGTGGACGCGGTGGGGCCTGCGCCATCGCCGGTCGAAGCGGCGCCGCCCACCTTCGCGGCGTATCGCTCCCGCAGGGCCGCCGGCACCTCGACCGTGCCGTCCTCGACGCGCTTGAGGAACACCGGGTCGTCCAGCAGGTCCTTGCCCAGCCGCTGCTGCACGAGCGAGGTGGCGATGCAGGCGACGACGGCGGCCGGTACGGTGATCGTGAGGATCTGCACCAGGCCGTAGCCGGTGCCTTCCATGAGGATGAGGTAGGCCGCCATGGCCGCCGACACCGGGCTCGCAGTGATGCCCAGGCCGGATGTGACGGTCGACGCGGCGAGCGCCCGCTCGGGTCGCTGCCCGTTCCGATAGGCGGTCTCGTAGATCACCGGGATCAGGGCGAAGAAGATGTTGGAGGTGCCCGACAGCACGGTGAAAACGAACGCGACAAGAGGTGCCACGAACGTGAGCCGCGCGGGGTTGCGCTGGATGATGCGCGAGGCGAGGGCGACGAGGTAGTCGATGCCACCGGCGGCCTGCATTGCCGACGACGCCGTGATCACGGCGATGATGATGAAGAACGCGTCGACCGGCGGACTCCCCGGCGCCAGGTGGAAGACGAAGACGAGGATGGCGGTGCCGACCACACCCCACAGTCCGAGCCCGAGCCCGCCGGTGCGGACGCCGAGCATGATCGCGCCGAGCACGACGCAGGTCTGCAGCACCACGGAGACGATATCCACCAGAGACCCCCCGAGACCGCGGACTTCTCCGCCCGCTGGCGCCGACGATATCGGTGCGTCAGCGACGTGTCGAGATGGTGACGCCGCGCTTCGGCGGGCGTCCCGAGGAGAACACTGCCCGCTGTGAACGGCGGCCGGTGCCCGCCCCTCTAGGCTCGAATCATGCTGGAATCGCTCACCGGGTTCGTCGTGGTGGGCCTGGCCATCGTCGTCGGCTGGATCATCGGGCGCATCGATCTGCTCGGCGAGCACGCGCGTCCCGTGCTGGCCCGGCTGACGTTCTTCGTGCTCTCGCCGTTCCTGCTGTTCGTCGTGCTTTCGCAGGCCGACGTGCACAGCCTGTTCTCGGCGCTGCTCCCGGTGTCGGCGATCGCGGCGCTCGTGATCTTCGTCGTGTACGTGACCGTCGCGAAGCTGCTCTGGCGCCGGTCGGTCGGCGAGACGGTGATCGGGGCGCTCAGCGCCGGGCAGGTGAACTCCAACAACATCGGCATCCCGCTCTCGCTCTACCTGCTGGGAAGCGCTGCGTACCCCGCACCGGTGATCCTGCTGCAGCTGCTCGTGTTCACGCCGGTCACCATTGCCGTTCTGGATGCCGTCACCTCAGGCCGCTCGTCGGTCTGGCGGACGCTCGCGCGCACCGCATCGAACCCGATCGTGCTGGGATCGGTGCTCGGCACGCTCGTCTCGGTGTCGGGTATAGACCTGCCGCCGATCGTGCTGGAGCCGGCGAACCTGATCGCCAACGCCTGCGTGCCGATCATGCTGATCAGCTACGGCATCTCGCTGCACGGCCAGCGGGTGCTCGGCGCATCGGGGCGGCGCCGCGACATCGTGCTCGCGACCACGCTGAAGCTCGTCGCCATGCCGGTGATCGCCTGGGCGGTCGCCGAGTTCGTCTTCGGGCTGAGCCCGCACGACGTGCTCGTCGTGACGGTGCTCGCCGCCCTGCCGACCGCGCAGAACGTGTTCAACTACTCGCAGCGCTACGGCATCGGCGAGACGATCTCGCGCGACACCGTGTTCCTCACGACGATCGGATGCGTGCCGGTGCTGCTCGCGATCACGCTCATCCTGGGGTGACCGCAGCTCCGGGAACGTGGAACCCGCGGATCGCCGCGAGCACGATGCGCACGCCGTCTCCGGTCCGCAGCGCCGTGAAGAGCGTGTGCGTGCACGACCGGCAGCGCACGAGCGCCGCGACCTCATCGATCTCGACGACGGCGTCGGCGAGCGGCGCCGTGGCCCCGCATCCTCCGCACGTCCCGACGACCGTGGTCACGTCGACCGCGAACACGTCGCTCAGCAGCCCGGCCAGTGCATTGCCGTCGACGACGGCTCCCGCGATGTCGGCACGCATCATGCCCCTCCGAATCGTTCGGTCCTGATCCGCGACGGATCGTGTCCGAGAGCCACCAGGGCGTCGGCGACGGTCTCGACGAACCCCGTCGATCCGCACACGAACACGATCGGCGCGCGATCGGCGGGCCATGCCGCGGCGGCGATCCGCTCGGCGTCGAGTCGGCCGACGCTCCCCGGCCACCCATCGGGGCCACCGCGGGTGTACGCCCACGTGGTCCCCACTCCCCCGCGCCCGACCCACCCATCGAGCTCATCGCGATATATCGCGTCTTCGGGTCGTCGCACGGAGTAGAGCAGACGGACGGATGCCGCCGCCCCGGCATCCGTCGCCGCACGAGCCATCGCCATCAGCGGCACGATCCCCGAACCGCCGGCGATGAGCTGCACCGGCTCCGCTCCCCCGGGCTCCCACACGAAGTAGCCGCCGAGCGGACCTTTGATCTCCAGCTCGTCGCCGGGCTGCGCGTCATGCACGAGGTACGGCGACACCTCGCCGTCGGGAACCTCGTCGATCGCGAGCTCGATCTCGTGCGCCGCACCGTAGGAGCCGAGCGAGTAGGACCGGACCGCCTGGTAGCCGTCCTCCGCGGTGAGGCGCACGTCGACATGCTGCCCCGGCCGGCTCCCCGGCCAGTCGTCGATCGCCACGCGCAGCACGCGGGCCGTCGAGGTCGCCGCCGTCGCGCTCGAGATGCGCGCCGGACGCCACCCGCCGACGCTCACCAGTACCGCTCCTCCGTCCACGGATCGCCGTGCATGTGGTAGCCGTTCTGCTCCCAGAACCCCGGCTCGTCCTCGTCCATCAGCACGAGGCCGCGCACCCATTTCGCGCTCTTCCAGAAGTAGAGGTGGGGCACCAGCAGCCGCGCCGGGCCGCCGTGCTCGGGATCGAGCGGCTCGCCGTCGAACTCGAACGCGACCCATGCCTTCCCGCCGAGGAGGTCCTCCATCGGCAGATTGGTGGTGTACCCGCCGTAGGAGTGCACCATCGCGTAGCCGGCATCCGACTCGACCGATTCCATCAGCGTGTCGAGCGACACCCCGCGCCACGTGGTGCCCAGCTTCGACCACCGGGTCACGCAGTGGATGTCGGTGTTCACCTCTTCGATCGGCAGCGACTGGAACTCGTCCCACGACCAGGAGGCGCCTCCGCCCGACTCGTCGCGGATGGTGAACCGCCACTCGGCGGTGTCGATCCGCGGCGTCGGACCGGCCGACAGCACCGGGAAGTCGTCGGTCAGGTACTGTCCGGGCGGCAGATTCGGATCGCTCTCCCGCCGGCGAGCCCCGAAACCACGCGAGAAGACAGCCATGCACACCTCCACCACCACGACGACGACACGCCCACCGTAGTGCTGCGCGCCGCCGCACCGCGAGTGTCGATCGACAGGACTTTCATCTCCGGGTCTAGACTTGGGGCCGCACGTTCAGGGAACTCCCAGAAAGGACCCCCCATGTCCACCGAATCCGCAGCTGAGAAGTCTGCTGTCAACGGCATCCGCACGGCGCTCGGCATCGGCGGTGTGCTTGCCGTCATCGTCGGCATCCTGATCCTGGTCTGGCCCGGCAAGACCCTCATGGTCGTGACGGCGATCATCGCGATCTACGCCATCGCCGCCGGCCTGGTCTACGCCGGCCTCGGCATCTTCTCCAAGACCAAGGGCGGCTGGTCGCGCGTCGGCCACATCGCCCTCGGAGTCCTGTTCATCATCGCCGGCATCGTGGCCCTCTTCAACCTCGGCGCCACCACCGCCTGGCTGCTGCTGTTCATCGGCATCCTCGTCGGCATCATGTGGGTCGTGGAAGGCATCGTGTCGCTGTCGACCCTCGGCGACGCGTCGTCGAAGGGCTGGACGATCTTCTTCGCGATCCTCAGCATCATCGCCGGCATCCTGGTGATGTTCTCGCCGGTCTGGGGCACCACCGTGCTCTGGATCCTGCTCGGCATCTCGTTGATCGTCCTCGGCATCATCAACGTCGTCCGTGCATTCACGTTCGGCAAGGGCGTCTGACCGCTCGCATCACAACGAGGACGGCCCCGGGAGTGATCCCGGGGCCGTCCTCGTTGATGCTCTGCAGTTGCGTCAGCCGACGGGCAGGTGGCGCTGCCACCAGTCGAGCACGGCCGCGAACCGCTCGACGCGGTGCCGCGGCTGACCCGACCGGGTGAGCTCGTGGTTCTCCCCCGGGAAGATGAGCATCTCGGCGTCGACCCCGTTGCGCTTGAGCGCCGCGTAGTACCGGGTCGACTGCTCCAGGGGGCAGCGGAAGTCCAGCTCGGAGTGCACCACCAGTGTCGGCGTGGTGACCTGACCGACGACCGCCATCGGGCTCTGCCGGGCGATGTCCTCCGCCGAGACCCCGACGTACTCGTCGCCGAAGAACGAGCCGATGTCGCTCGTGCCCTGGAACGACAGCGGCTCGAGGAAGCCGCGCTCGACGATGGCGCCCGCGAAACGGTGGTCGTGCGCGATCACCCAGGCGGTGAGGTAGCCGCCGTACGAGCCGCCCATCACTCCGGCGCGCGCGCCGTCGAGACGAGAGTCGCTCGCGATCGCGCCGTCGAGGAAGTCGATCACATCGGCGAAGTCGACGGTGCCCATCTGCTGACGGATGCTGCGCCCGTGCGCGCGGCCGTAGCCCGCCGAGCCTCGCGGGTTGCAGTACACCACGGCGTACCCCGCATCGACCAGCACCTGCGTCTCGTCGAACAGGTGCACGCCGTAGGTCGCGTACGGGCCGCCGTGGATCTGCAGGATCACCGGGAACGGCCCGTCCCCCTCGGGCGTCGCGACCCACCCGTGCACGGGATACCCGTCGCGCCCGTCGACGGTGAGCTCGCGCGGGAGTGCGATGCCGGATGCCGCGGCCGCAGCGCCGAACGACGTGAGCGGGTGCGCCGCCCCGCCCTCCACGAGCAGCAGCTCACCGTACGATTCGGGTGACGACGCCGACACGACGACGCGGTCGCCGGCCACGGCGTGGCCGTTCACCTCGACGTCTCCGCCGAGCACCTCGGTAACGGTTCCCGCTCGCGTGACGCGCAGCAGGCGCACGCGGCCGCGGGTGCGGTCGTGCACCAAGAAGTCGTCGCCGGCGACGCCGATGTGACTGCCGACCTCACCGAGGTCGATCGTCTCCGCATCGGTGAGACGGCGTGCGCCGTCGGCGCCGATGAGGAAGAGACCCACACCCGGCGCGACGAAGTCCACCCCGTCGCCCACCTCGTGCGCCAGGACGGCGAGCGTGCCGTCACCGGCCACAGCGAGGTCGTACAGCGACAGCCCCGCGTCGACGCCCAGCACTTCGCGGTCACCCGAGCCGTCGACCCGCACCGCGATCACGCGACCCCGGAGATCTCGCCGGTCGGGCTCGATCTCATCGGGCGCGGTGAGGACTTCGGTGCCGTCGGCGGAGAACACCACACCGCCGTGCGACACGGCACCGCGGGTCAGCTGAACGGCGTCGGCGGCGACCAGGCGCCGGGTCGGCGCGGGATCGCCGTCGGGGCGCACGGCGGGCGCGGGGTCGTAGCTCGGCTCGCCGTCGGTGGCCGGCACCGCGATCGTGAAGAGGTGCGCCGGCCGGTCGGCGATGTAGCCGAGTCCGTTCGCGTTCCACCGCACGCCGCTGATGCGGCGCGGCGCCTCGGCCGAGGCATCCAGCCCCTCCACCGATCCGTAGCGGCCGGGTTCGGGAACGCGCGCGAGGTACGCGAGCGCGGACCCGTCAGGCGACCACGCGAATCCTTCGACGCCGAGCGTCGCGTCGGTGGCCTGCACCGGCTCACCGCCGCCCGCGTCGACCACGAACAACTGAGGCTTGCGCTTGGCGTCGGCGCGGACGAAGGCGATGCGCGTGCCGTCGGGCGACATGCGCGGCGCGGAGTCCGCGGTGCCGCGGGTGAGCCGGCGCGGGATGCCGTCGGGGAGCTCGACCCGCCAGAGCTGCCCCACCGCCCGGTTCGCAGCGAGGTCGGGTCGCGATGCCGCGAAGACCGCGAATGAGCCGTCGGGGGCGATGTCGGGGCGGCCGACCGAGATCAGCGTCTCGATGTGCTCGGCGCGCATGTCACTCCCCTGCGAACGAGCCGGTGTCGCCGACGAGACGCGTGTTGTCAGCCGGAATCGGGTCGACCGCGGCGCGGGCGACCTCTGCGGCGAACTCCGACACGTTGTAGAGCTTGCCGGCGTCCTCTCGGCGTGCGGCGATCGCCCCGGGGTTCGCCCGCTCGAGCAGCGTCGCGGTGATCGTGCCCTCGATCATGTCGCCCGACACGACGACGAATCCGACGCCGCGCTCGGCGAGAGCGGGGATCCGCTCGCGCAGGGCGTCCTCACCGGCCCGCTTCGACAGCGCGACCGGCTCGTACTCGGGCATCGTCGGGGTCGTACGGATGAAGTGCGCCTGGTGGCTCGTGACGAACACCACGCGCGATCCGTCGCCGAGGAGCGGCAGCGCGGTCTCGAGCACGTTCACCTGAGCGTCCCGGTTGAGCGTCAGCGCGTAGTCCGCCGCCATCCCGGACTCCATGCCGCCCGACGCATTCAGCACCAGGATGTCGAGACCGCCGAAGGCGCTGTTCACCTCGTCGAACATCGCCGACACCGACGCCGGATCGGTGAGGTCTGCCCCCACGACGAGCGCTTCGACGCCCAGTCCGCGCAGCTCGGTCGCGAGCTTCTCGGCGCGCGGAGCCTTGTTGCGGAAGTTGATGACGACGTTCGCGCCGGCCTCGGCGAGGTAGCGAACGGTGTCTGCCCCGATGCCGCGGGACGAGCCGGTGACGAGGGCGGTCTTGCCGCTCAGCGAACCGGCGTCGAGGATCTGGGACATGTGTGCTCCTGTGGATCGAGGGGCCCGGTGCGCGACCGGATGGGCCGTCTCGACACTATCAATCGGCCCGTCACCGGCCCGGTGTAGGGTTCCATCAAAGAGACGACCGAAAGGATGGCGATGCTGCCGGATCTCACGCAGTACATGTGGATCGCTTGGCTGATTCTCGCCCTCCTGTTCGTCATCCTCGAGCTCGTCACACTCGAGTTCACCTTCCTCATGCTCGCCGCGGGCGCTCTGATCGGCGGGCTGGGCGTGAACCTCCTCGGCGGGCCGTGGTGGCTGCAGATCGGCGTGGCTGCGGCGCTGTCGGCCCTGCTGCTGTTCACGATCCGGCCGCTGCTGCTCAAGGTGCTCCATCGCAACGACACCCCCGATGCACGGACGAACGTGGATGCCCTGTACGGCATGGGCGCCCGGGTCGTGGCCCCGTTCGTGCACGGGATCGGCTCGGTCCGCCTCGACAACGGCGAGACATGGACCGCGCAGATCTCCGACGAATCGCTCGATCTCGATGTCGGTGCCCGCGTCGCCGTCGTCTCGGTGCACGGTGCCACCGTCGAAGTCTCACCCCGCCTGACCACTCCACCAGAAGGGACCCCCACCGATGGTTGACGTCGGCGCCTTCATCGGCCAGATCTTCATCGTGATCCTCCTGATCGTCATCGCGATCTTCGTGATCGTGGTGATCTTCCGCTCGATCCGCATCATCCCGCAGGCCTACGCCGGCGTCGTCGAGCGCCTCGGCCGCTACCAGCGCACGCTGCAGCCCGGCCTCAACCTGCTGGTGCCCTTCATCGACCGCCTCCGGCCGCTCGTCGACATGCGCGAGCAGGTCGTGTCGTTCCCGCCGCAGCCCGTCATCACCGAAGACAACCTGGTCGTCTCGATCGACACCGTCGTCTACTTCCAGGTGACCGACGCCCGCGCCGCCACGTACGAGATCGCGAACTACCTGAGCGCCGTCGAGCAGCTGACCACCACCACCCTCCGCAACGTCGTCGGCGGCCTGAACCTCGAAGAGGCGCTCACCAGCCGCGACAACATCAACGGGCAGCTTCGCGTCGTCCTCGACGAGGCCACCGGCAAGTGGGGGCTGCGCGTGTCGCGTGTCGAGCTGAAGGCGATCGATCCGCCCCACTCGATCCAGGACTCGATGGAGAAGCAGATGCGCGCCGAGCGCGATCGTCGCGCCGCGATCCTCACCGCCGAGGGCTCGAAGCAGTCGCAGATCCTCGAGGCCGAGGGCCGCCGGCAGGCCGAGATCCTCAAGGCCGAGGGTGACAAGCAGGCCGCCGTGCTCCGCGCGCAGGGCGAGGCCGAGGCCATCGAGATGGTCTTCAACGCGATCCACAACGGCGACCCCGACGAGAAGCTCCTCGCCTACCAGTACCTGCAGACCCTCCCGAAGATCTCGGAGAGCCCGTCGAGCAAGCTGTGGATCATCCCGAGCGAGCTCACCGAGGCGCTCAAGGGCATCGGCGACGCGTTCGGGGGCCGTGCAGGAGCATCGGGTCCGCGACCGACGACGCCGCGCCCCACGTCGACGAGCAGCCCCACGGCTGCGGCAGCCGTCGCCGCCGCGCAGGAGGCCGCCAAGGCGGCCGACAGCATCGCGTCCGAGGCTATGGCGACGACGCCGAACGGCGGAGCAGCGACCCCGCCTGCCGAGTGATCGCGTCGCCGCACGCGCAGCACCCGTGGTTCGGCGCGACGCGCACGCCGCGGGTGCTCGCCCATCGCGGGCTCGTGACGACGGATGCCGCGGCCGCAGGCGTCGCCGAGAACTCGTTCGCCGCCGTGGCCGCCGCCCACGCGGTGGGGGCGGTCTACGTGGAGTCGGACTGCCACCTCACGGCCGACGGCGTCGTGGTGCTGTTCCACGATGACGACCTCTCCCGCGTGACGGGAGACCCGCGGCCGATCGCCGAGGTCACCTCGCGCGAACTCGACGCGCTCATGGCGCCGCTCGGCGGCCTCATCACGCTCGACCAGGCGCTCGCGGCGTTTCCGACGCTGCGTTTCAACCTCGACGTGAAGGCCGCCGCTGCCGCAGTCGGCGTCGGCCGCTCGGTCGCCCGAGCCGCGGATCGGGTGCTGGTCACGAGCTTCTCCGACGATCGGCGCCGCGCTGCTCTCGCCGCCGCGGCCGCCGCAGGCGGGCGGCTGGCGACATCTGCCGGCATGGGCACGATCGCCCGGCTCCTCGCAGCGGTCGCCCTCCGGTCGGATCGTCTGATCGCACGCACCCTCGCGGGCATCGACGCGCTGCAGGTTCCGGAGCGCCACGGCCGGCTGCGCGTGGTCACGCCTCGGATGATCGATGCCGCGCACCGCCACGGGGTCGAAGTGCATGTGTGGACCGTCAACGACCCGGTCGACATGCAGCGCCTCGTCGCGCTCGGCGTCGACGGGATCGTCACCGATCGCGCCGATGTCGCGGTGCGCGCGCTGGCGGTCTGACCAGCTCGCGCGCGTCGGGCGCGCGATCCTCACACGCCCGGCGGATCCGGTGGCTGAGCATCGACTGTGAATCGGGGCCGGCAGGGCTTTCGGAGGGCTCGTTCGGATGATCCGCACAGGTCGATTCGTTATACCTGTACAGCGACGAGAGGACCACAAAATGGCAGACCGCAGCCTGCGCGGCATCCGACTCGGCGCCCAGAGCCTACAGAGCGAAGAGGGCGTCGTTTTCCATGAGCGTGCACAGCACACCTACAACTGCACGTCCTGTGGACGTGACACCGTTCTGACCTTCGCGGCGGACGCCGAAGTCCCCGAGGCATGGGAGTGCCGCACCTGCGGCGCAGAGGCCCTGCTCCGCATCGGCGACGGCACTGCGACCGTCGATCACTCGGGCGACAAGACGCCCCGCAGCCATTGGGACATGCTGCTCGAGCGCCGCACCGTCCCCGAGCTCGAAGAGCTGCTCGAAGAGCGCCTCGCCTTCGTCCGCGCCCGCCGCGGCGCCGGAGACGTCGCGGTCGACAAGATCAGCGCCTGACGTAAACCGACGCGACGCCGGTCCTACGGGACCGGCGTTTTCGCGTCCCCGCGCGGGCTGCGCCGTCGGCCGACGACACCGCATACGACGAGTACGATCGCGCCGCCGGCGGTCAGGAGCACCTGGATCGCACCTCCGAGCAGAACTGCCGGAGTGAGCCCGGTGCGAAGCGGCACATCGGCCAGCATGTGGCCCGCGGTGTCGGCCGCGATGCCGGCGATCTCCGTGCCGTCGGGCGCGATGATCTGACTCGTGCCGACGGTGGAGATGTTCACCACCGAGCGCCCGGTCTCGACCGCGCGCATGCGCGCGAACGCGAGCTGCTGCAGATTCTCGTCGGTGCCGCGGAAGTCGGCGTTGTTCGTCTGGAACATGAAGATCTCGGCGCCCTCCAGCGCGCCGTCCCAGGCGACGTCGTCGTAGATCACGTCGAAGCAGATGGCCAGTCCCACGCCGACGCCGTTGACATCGAAGAACGGCGGCGCCGTGCCCGGCGTGTACTCGCGCTGGATGAGATCGATGAGGTCGGGCGCGAAGAAGCGGTACAGCGGGCGGTTCGGAACATACTCGCCGAACGGCACCGGGTGCCGCTTGTCGTACACGTCGACCGGGTTGTCCGAGCCCGCCTCCCAGAGCAGCGCCGAATTGAAGTACTCGTCGCCGCGCTGCGTGACCGCCGCGATGATGAGCGGGGCCTCGACCTCCTCCGACAGCGCATCGAGCACGCGCGCAGTGCCTGCAGACTGGGTCGGGTCGGAGTCGACTCCACCCTCGGGCCAGAGCAGCACGTCGAGGTCCTCGCCGAACAGCGGCGCCGACGCCGCGAGCTGGGCGTTGAGCACCTCGTTTCGGCTGCGCTGATCGAAGTACCCGGTCGGGCCGTTGCCCTGTGCCGCGCCGACCCGCATCGTGCCGGCATCGGTCGTCGGAAACTGCGGCAGCGCGAGCAGGAGCACAGCGATCAGGGCGGGCGCGACCACTGTGCGAACGTCGCGGAGACGGCGGAGGCGCACCCACTCGATCCCCGATGCGCACAGCATCACCATCAGGAACGAGAGTCCGGCGACCCCGACCCACGACGAGACGCTCGCCAGTGGACTGTCAGCCTGCGAGATGCCGACGCGCCCCCAGGGGAAGCCGCCGTAGGGCCATGTGCCGATGACCTGCTCCCGCAGCACCCACAGCGCGGCAACGAGCGCGGGAAGCGCCACGAGGCGCGCCCAGGCGCCGTCTCGCACGCGCGGCAGCCAGCGGTACGCGAGGGTGATCGGCACCGCACCCACTGCCATGAGCAGCGCCTCGAGCGTCGACAGCGCGAGCCACGGGACCGGGCCGAGGTATCGCGCGGTGAAGGAGACGTTCACCAGATAGAACGCGAGTCCGAACACGAGCCCGACCAGCACTGCGCTCCACGCGCGGCGGCCGATCAGCGGCACGAGGCCGAGCACGACGCCGACGAACGCCATGGGCCACCAGCCGAGCGCGGGGAACGCCGTCGTGAGTGCGAGCCCGCCGAGCGCGGCGGAGACGAGCGCCGCCCAGAGCGGGAGGATCGGACGCGTCACCACTAGACCGCCGAGTAGGCCACGATGCCGCGTCGCACCGACTCCAGAGCCGTGCGGGCGGTGCCGGCGAGGGGCGCGTCGGCGACGATCGAGAGCTGGTCCAGCAGGTCGATCGTCTGCTTCGCCCACCGCACGAAATCCCCTGCGGCCATGTCGGCCTCGGTCAGGACGCGATCGAGCATCCCCCCGCGCGCCCACGTGTGCATCGCCTGCGAGAGCCCCGCGGCGATCGGCTCCGACCCCGGCAGGTGGTGGTCGCGCTCGAGGTCGTCGAGGTCCTGCCACAGCTCCTGCGTGTGCGAGAGCGCCTCGCGGAATGCCCCGCGCGGGAGCCCCCGCTCCCCCGCGGACGCCTCGTCACGCCGCGGCTCGTACACGAGGCTGCACGCGAGCGCGGCGAGCGACGGCGCGTCGAGCGAGCGCCACAGGCCGAGGCGCAGCGACTCCGCCACGAGCAGGTCGCGCTCGCCGTAGATGCGCTTCATCGTGCGGCCGGATGCGGTGAGCGCCGTGCGCCCCTCCTCGTCGGCCACGTACCCGACGGCCTCGAGAACGTCGACGACACGATCGAAGATGCGCGCGACGGTGCCGGTGCGCGTCTCGATCTGACGGCGGATCTTGTCGATGCCCCGCTTCATGCGCCAGTGGCGCTCCGCCCATCGCGCATGCTGCTCGCGCTCGGGGCACTGGTGACAGGGGTGGCGCTGCATGCGACGACGGAGCCCGCCGATCTCGCGCTGCCGCTTCTCACGGGTGCCGCGCGAGGCGTTCGCATCCTTGCGGTTGAGCTTCTCGAGGTCGCTGAGGTCGCGACGGATCGCCGAGTACTCCGCGAAGTCGCCCCGGTCGCACGTCATCGCCTTCTCGTAGCCGGCGAGGGACTCCTCCTGCTCGCGCACCTGGCGGGCGAGCCCGACGACCGAGCGGTCTGCCTGGAACTGCGCGAACGACGATTCGAGGATCTCTCGGGCACGCGCACGCCCGAACTGGTCGATGAGGTTCACGGCCATGTTGTACGTCGGCCGGAAGCTGGAATTGAGCGGGTAGGTGCGCCGCGATGCGAGCGCGGCCACCGCCTGTGGATCCAGGCCCTCGGTCCACTGGATGACCGCGTGCCCCTCGACGTCGATTCCCCGGCGACCGGCGCGGCCCGTGAGCTGGGTGTACTCCCCTGACGTGATCGCGACGCGCGCCTCGCCGTTGAACTTCTCGAGCTTCTCGAGCACGACGGTGCGGGCGGGCATGTTGATGCCGAGCGCGAGCGTCTCGGTCGCGAACACGGCCTTGACCAGCTTGCGCTGGAAGAGCTCCTCGACGACCTCCTTGAACGCGGGCAGCATCCCCGCGTGGTGCGCGGCGATGCCGCGCTCGAGGTTCTCGCGCCACTCCCAGAAGCCGAGCACCGCCAGGTCTTCGTCGTGCAGCGTGCGGGTGCGCTCGTCGACGATCTCGCGGATCTCGCGACGCTCCTCCTGCGAGGTGAGCCGCAGGCCCGAACGTCGCACCTGCTGCACGGCGCCGTCGCACCCGGCGCGGCTGAAGATGAAGAAGATCGCGGGGAGCAGATTCGCCCTCCCGAGGAGGTCGACGACCTGGGGACGGTCGAGGCGTTCGATGCGCTGCACGTTCGCGGAGCGCACCGGGCGCTTCATGCCGCGGTTCGGCCGACGACGCGGCGCCTCGTGGCCGGCGTGGCGGGCGCTGTTCGAGGACTGCACCTGCCGGTTGTTGTCGAAGTTCGCCCCCTTGAACGACCGGATGCGCATGAGCTCCTGGTTCACCTGGGCCGTGGCGATGCCGGCGCGGTCGTCGAACAGCGGCAGCAGATCGCCGCGCACGAGGACGTGCTGCTCGAGGGGCACGGGCCGCACCTCGGAGACGATCACCTCGGTGTCGCCGCGCACCGTGTCGAGCCAGTCGCCGAACTCCTCGGCGTTGGAGACGGTCGCCGACAGCGACACGAGCTTCACGCTCGGCGGCAGGTGGATGATGACCTCCTCCCACACCGCGCCGCGGAAGCGGTCGGCGAGGAAGTGCACCTCGTCCATGACGACGTAGCGCAGGCCACGCAGCGCCGGTGAGTCCGCGTACAGCATGTTGCGCAGCACCTCGGTGGTCATCACGACGACGCGCGCGTTGCCGTTGATGTTGGTGTCGCCGGTGAGGAGGCCGACCTCGTCGGCGCCGTACACCTCCTGCAACTCGCGGAACTTCTGGTTCGACAGCGCCTTCATCGGCGTCGTGTAGAAGGCCTTGTCGCCGCGACCGCCGACCGCGGGCTCGCGCATCGCCAGGTGGACCGCGAACTCGCCGACGATCGTCTTGCCGGCGCCCGTCGGCGCCGCGACCAGCACACTGCGGCCCTCTTCGAGCGCGCGGCATCCTTCGATCTGGAACGGATCGAGCGTGAACCGCTGCGCCTCGGCGAACGCGGCGGTGATGGGATGCTCGCGGTCCGCCCGGGCGCCCTCGCGAGCATGCGCGTACCGCTCGGCGTAGCCGCCGTCGCTCACGCGGACCCCTCGGACCCCAGGATCGCCGCCGCGCGCTTGGCGCGGTTGCGATCGAAGACCATCGACAGCCCGGCGGCGGCGAAGAACAGCACGATGAGGATGCCGGCGAGCATGAGCATGCTCACCACGTCGGCCGCGGGGGTCGCCAGCGCCGCGAACAGCGTCGCGACGAGGATCGCCACGCGCCAGCCCTTGAGGATGCCGCGGCCGGTGATGATGCCGGCGAGGTTCAACGCGACGAGGAAGACCGGGAGGATGAACGAGACGCCCACGACGACGAGCAGCTTGAAGACGAAGTCGTAATAGAAGAGTGCGTCGTAGAACTGCGCACTGCCCTCAGGCGCGAACGTCGCCATCAGCTCGACGACGTGCGGCATGATCAGCAGTCCGACGTAGCAGCCGGCGAAGAACAGCGGGATCGCCGCCGCCATGAAGCCGATCGTGTAGCGCACCTCTTTGCGGGTGAGCCCGGGCATGATGAACGCCCAGATCTGCCAGATCCAGATCGGCGCCGAGATCAGGATGCCGATCGCGAACGAGATGCGCAGGCGCATGTCGAACGGACCGGTGATCGTCGCGTACATGAACTCGACCTTGCCCTCTTCGCCCCGCGTCTCAGCGACGATGCGGATCGGCTCGGTGATCAGGTGCATGATCGGATCGGTCAGGAAGAACGCCGCGACCATGCCGACGACGAGCGCCAGAGCCGCGATCATCAGGCGCTTGCGCAGTTCGACCAGATGCTGGCCGAGCGACATGCGCGTATCGCGCCGCGGTGCGTCCGGGCCCTCGACGCGCGGCGTTTCAGCCGATGTCACTGCGGGTCAGGATTTGGAGCCGGCGGTGCCGCCGGTGTCGGAGCGCACGTCTGCGACGGGAGCCTCGACGGATGCCGCGGTGTCGGGCGCCGCGGCATCCGACTTCACGTCGTCGTCCTTCATCGCCTTCATCTCGCCCTTGAAGACCCGGGCCGACTGGCCCATGCTCTTCGCCAGGGCGGGCAGCTTCGCCGCACCGAAGAGGAGCAGGATGACGGCGAGGATGATCAGCAGGTGCCATCCGGAGAGATTGCCGAGCATGGTGGGGGTCCTTTCGGGGAGTCCGTTGCCAGTGTAACCCGCGGGGGCGGGCGAACAGGCGCCGCAGAACCGACGATGCGCTATCGATACAGCGCGAGTCCGGCCTCGGCCCAGTCGGCCGCCGCCTGCCGTGCGCCGGCGGGTTCGAGGATCTCGACAGCTCCCCCTCGGCGCGCGGCGAGGCGGCGCAGGCTCGCCTCGTCGGCGACGCGCATGGTCGCGGTGGTGACGCCGTCGACCGTGTCGAGGGCTGCGCGGTCGAGGTAGTCGCCGAGCAGCGGCGCCACCGACTCCGGGAACCGGATGCGGGTGACGATCTCACCGGCATCGGACTGGAACCACTGCGGCGCCGGATCCTGCCCGTGGGTGGCGGGGATGTCGGTGAGCACGAGGTCGCTCACGCGGTCGAGGTGGAACGTGCGCATGGCCTGCCGCAGGTGGCACCAGCCCTGCAGGTACCACTGGTCGCTCGCGATGAGCACCTTGACCGGGTCGACGGTGCGGGTCGTCGCGGCGGCATCGGGAGCCTTGTAGGTGAAGGAGACGGCCACCGCGTCACGCAGCGCCTCGGCGACCGCCCCGCGCACCTCGTCGACCGGCTCGGGCGCGACGATCACGTCGGCGGGCACGCCCGACGCGCCGCGGGCGAGCTTGGCGAGCAGCCCGGTGAACAGGTCGGTGCCGCCGACGCCCGGGATGGCTCGTGCGACCTGGAGTCCGGCGAGCAGGGCCGCGGCCTCGCGCGCCGTGAGCCGCGGCGCGCGCTCGAGCCCGACCGTGTTCGTGATCGCGATGAGGTCCTGCCCGTCGAGCAGCTCCCAGTCGATGTCGAACAGGTCGTTCGACATCTGCCAGTACCCGCCGTCTCCGGGCAGCCCGATGACCGTGAGCTTCTCGACCATCGACCGCATCTGCGCCGGAGTGACATCGAAGTCGGCGGCCGCCTCGGCGAGCGAGACCTCGCCCTTGCCGATCAGGTACGGCACGAGCTGCAGCAGGAGCGCCGCGCGGTCGGTGGCGACGAGTGGACGCTCGGTCATGAGACACCTCCGTGTGCATCGCGGGCGGCGGTCAGTCGGGCGATGACGGCATCGCGCAGCGCGTCGGGCTCGACGACCCGCACCTCGGGCCCGTACGAGGCGAGCTCGTCGGCGAGCACGTTCACATCGACGAAAGGCAGACGGATACCGGGGTCCTCGGGCGTTGCGCGTCGTGACAGTCGCAGTGCAGCCTCCGTGCCCGGCTGCACCATGAGGAGCGCGCTCTGCCGCCCGGCCAGCTCGTCGAGCCCGGCCACCGCCCGATCCCCCGCGCCGTCGCGCAGTGCCGGATCGAACGCGGTGCGCGTCTCTGCGACCGGGCCGACCACGCGGCTGAGGAGGAACGTGCGCTCGGCGCCCGCGCCGAGGTCGATGCCGAAGACATGCCAGCGCGCCTCGTACTCGACGAGGGCGAGCGGCTGGATGCGGCGGATGCGCGCATCCTTCTCGCCGGGCTTGAGATAGGCGAACTCCACGACGCGGCACCGCTCGATCGCCTGACGCAGCGGAGCGAAGGCTGCGTCGCGCACGCTGATGCGCGGCGAATATCCGATGATCGGCTCGTCGACGGCGATGCCGAGGGCCCGGATCTTGCGGAGGCCGGCACGCGCGTCGTCCGACATCGACCGCTCGCCCCAGACTCCGCCCGCGAGGTTCAGCAGTGCGAGCTCGGCGGGGGTGAACACGATGTCCTCCGGCAGGGAGTACTCGCCCTGGGGCACGCGATAGCGCGCCTCGCGCAGATCGTCGGGGTCGGCGTGGTCGCCGATCGTCTCGATCGGCACGCCGAGGCCGCGCAGGCTCTCCTTGTCGCGCTCGAACATCTTCTCGAGCGCGTCCTTCTTGGCCCCGCCCTCGAGCTGCTCGCGGTAGCCCGCGACCGACGACAGGATCGTGTCCTTCGTCAGGCCCTGCTCGGTGGCCATGAGGGCCACGACGAGATTGACGAGCCGCTCCTCGGGAGGGTTCTTCGCGATCGCTTTGGCAGGCACTCCCTCATCCTAGGGTCGTGCCGACGCCGCGGCCCGGCGCCAGGGCGGTCGCGGCGGCCCGGCGCCTCACTCGGTCGCGTCGATGCCCAGGATGTCGATGACGTAGATCGACGCCGACGACGCCTCGTCGGCCGCGGGGACCACGACCATGAGCTGCGAGCCGACGGTGTGCCCGGTGAGCTCGGCACTGACCGGGTCCTCGGTGCCGCCGGCCGCGATCGATGCCGGAGTGGTGTCCCACGTCGTGCCCGTCACCTCGTCGTCGTCCCACGAGACCGCGGTGTAGTGCACGCGCACGGCGTCGCCGTCGGCGACCTCTGCGCCGTCGCCGCGCTTGAGGGTCTGCACGACCACGTCGTCGGGCGCCTCGCCGTCGGGGACGACGACGCCCGGGCGCCCGTCGGGTGCGCGGACGACGATGGGCAGGCCGTTGCCGGTGTTGAAGACATTCGAGCCGTCGGCGTGGTCGAGGTACACCTTGCGCACGTCGACCACCGCGATCGCGGACTCCCCCTCGGTGAGGCCGAGTCCCGAAGCCACCTCGGGGTCGATGTCATCAGGGGCCATGGCGACGACGACCTGGGAACCGGCCGACGCGCAGCGCAGCGCCTCGGGGAACACCGGGAAGGTCTGCGACCACACCGACATTGCGTTGACATTGGTCAGGCTGCCGTCGTACGGCGTCGCGACGAGCCCTTCTCCCGTGTCGCCGCTGACGACCGACACGTCGATCACGACGAGCTGCGACTCGCTGCCGTCGATCTGCGTGCCCTCGCCCTGGGCGAGCTCGCCCCACTGCGACGATTCGACGTGGAACGGGGTGTACACGTCGACCTGTGGCAGCGACTGCGCGCCTCCTGACACCTCGATGAGGTCGAGGGCGTCGGCGGTGCCCGTCGGCTGCGGGCACGCCTCGGCGGAGCCGGGCAGCGAGCAGCCGGTCAGGCCGACGGCCGAGAGGGACAGGACCGCGAGGGCGACGGGGAGTTTGCGCACCGGAACAGTTTAGGCGGCATCCCGACCCGTCGAACGACGCCTACGACGCCGACTCGTCCTCGCCCGCCGCCTGCCGCGCGCCGTCCGCCGCCCGCTGAGCCTCGCGCACGCGCTTGCGCAGGTTCTTGTCGGTGATCTGACGGTCGCCGACCGCCCCGGGGGTCCACAGTTCGACGTCCTCGTCGCCGTAGCTCGACTTCGAGGCACGACGCTTGACCTCGGGCGGCACGGCGCCGGGCGCCAGGCGGCGCGCCCAGAGGAGGAATCCGGTGTGCGCGACCATGCGGTGGTCGGGACGGACCGCGAGGCCCTCGACGTGCCAGCCGCGCACCATGGTCTCGTTCGCGTCGGGCTCGGTGAACAGGCCGGTGCCGCGGATGTACTCGGCCGTGCGGCTGAGCTGGGTCGCGGTCGCGACGTAGCAGACGACGACGCCGCCGGGCGTGAGCGCGTCGGCCACGACATCGATGCACTCCCACGGCGCCAGCATGTCGAGCACGACACGGTCGACCGAGCCCGGCTCGACCGCGGTCGGCAGCGACTCGACGAGATCGCCGACGACGACGTCCCAGTTCTCCGGGTCGCCGGCCATGAACGTCTCGACGTTCGCACGCGCGACCGCGGCGAAATCCTCGCGGCGCTCGAACGACACCAGACGGCCCTCGGCGCCGACGGCGCGCAGCAGCCACAGCGACAGCGCTCCCGATCCGACGCCCGCCTCGACGACGGTCGCTCCGGGGAAGACGTCGGCCTGGGCGAGGATCTGCGCCGCATCCTTCGGGTACACGATCGCCGCGCCGCGGGGCATCGACATCACGAAGTCACGCAGGAGCGGACGCAGCGCCAGGTACTCGTGCCCGCCGCTGTTCGCGACGACCGAGCCGTCGGGCTGGCCGATCAGCTGGGTGTGCTTGAGCACGCCGTGGTGGGTGTGCAGCTCACCGTCCTCACGCAGGGTCACGGTGTGCAGGCGTGCTTTGGGGCCGGTCAGCTGCACGCGGTCGCCGACCCGGAAGGGGCCGCTCGGACGGGTCGTCATCAGGACGTCTCCTCGGTGGTGGCGACGGCGGGATGAGCCGTCCGGTGAGCGGAGTGGAAGGATGCCACGTCTGCGGCGGTGCGCCCTTCGAGGGTGTCCCACACCGCGTGGGCGCCGGCACCGGCGATCGACACCATCAGTGGGATGCCGATGGTGGCGGCGCCCGAGGCGACGGCGGAGCGCACCCCGGTGGCGGAGTCCTCGATGGCGACGACCTCGGCCGGGTCGACCCCGAGGGTCGCGCACGCCTGCAGGTACGGGTCGGGGAAGGGCTTGGGGCGGGTGACGTCGTCGCCCGCGACGACGATGTCGAACGCGTCGAAGTCGATCAGCTCGACGACCCGCATCGCCATGCGGCGCAGCGACATCGTCACCAGCGCGGTCTTGATCCCGGCGGCCTTCAGGTCGCGCAGCATCGCCTGTGCGCCCGGACGGAAGGGCACGCCCTCGGTCGTCAGCTGACGCATCACGTCGTCGGTCAGGTGCTGCACGATGTCGTGGGCGCTCATGCGCACGCCGACGCCCTGGAAGATGCGGGCGGAGTCCTCGAGCCCCGCGCCGACCAGCTGCAGGGCCTGTTCGTGGCTCCACGTGCCGCCGAAGCTCTCGACCAGGCGCGTCTCGGCGGCCATCCAATAGCTCTCGGTGTCGACGAGGGTTCCGTCCATGTCCCACAGGACGGCCGAGAGGCGGGGCTGATTCACCGTGCAATCCTACGGCGCCCCTCCCTCCCGCACTGCCCCGCGCCCTCTGGGCCTCGCTCTTCCCGTTCATCTCCGTGGAATCGACCTCGGGCGCGGTCTCGGGCTCGATTCGACGGAGACGAAGCAGCAGGAGTGGGCAGCGGGCACAAGGGGCGCGACCCGGGCGCGCCGCGCGTGCCGGTGCCCTGATGCGATGACGGGCATATCCTGGAACGACCCCCACCGGGGCTGAGGAGGTCGTGTGGACGGACTGGGTCGCAAGGTGCTCGTGGCGGCATTCGACGGATGGAACGACGCGGGCGAAGCCGCATCGTCGGCGGTGACGAAGCTGCGCGATGAAGGCTCCTACGAGCCGGTGTTCTCCGTGGATCCCGAGCTGTACTTCGACTACCAGTACACCCGGCCCCAGATGACCGCCGACGCCGACGGACGACGGAGCCTGCGCTGGCCGGAGGCGACGCTGCTGCGTCCCACGCGCCGCAGCCGCGGCACGCAGCTGTGGCTGCTCACCGGAGTCGAGCCGGCCCGCGCCTGGCAGGCCTTCGCGACCGAGTTCGTGGACGTCGCGCTGCGAGAAGACATCACCGGGTTCATCGCGATCGGATCGATGATGTCGGATGTGCCGCACACGCGGCCGATCTCGGTCTTCGCGGGCAGTGACAACGAGCAGCTGCGCGGCGCGCTGGAACTCGAGCGCAGCACGTACGAGGGCCCCGTCGGGATCCTCAGCGTGCTGGGCGCCGCAGCCGACGCTGCCGGGATCCCGGCGGCGAGCCTGTGGGCGAGCGTGCCCCACTACGTCGCCGGGCACACGCCGTCGCCGAAGGCGACCCTGGCGCTCCTCGACCGACTCGAAGATCTCACCGGCGCGGCGGTGCCGCGCGGCGACCTCGCCACCGAGGCCGCAGCCTGGGAGGCCTCCATCGACGCCGCCGCAGCCGACGACGAGGAGATGACGGAGTACATCCACCAGCTCGAGACGACCCGCGACACGTGGGACTCCCCCGAGGCCTCGGGCGACGCGATCGCGCAGGAGTTCGAGCGGTACCTGCGCCGCGGAGGAGATGGCCCGACCAAGCCCGGCCGCGACGACCCCCCTCGTCGCTGACGACGCCCACTGGCGCCCCGTCAGCGGGCTGCAAGCCGCGGCGACCGGATGGCAGCGTCGACGACCCAGCGTCGGCGACCCGACCGCCGCCGGAGATCCGCAGCGGGAGACCCGACGCCGGAGGCCCGCGTCAGTACGCGGAGACGGCGCCCGTCGCGAGCAGCACCAGCAGGATCGAGCCCACAGCGACGCGGTAGACCACGAACGGCAGGAAGCTGTGCTTGGAGATCCAGCTCATGAAGAACGCGATCACCCCGAGCGCCACCACGAACGCCACGCCGGTGGCGACGGCGGTCTCGCCGAGCGTGAAGACGCCCGGCTCATCCCAGCTCTTGAACAGCTGGTAGAAGCCGCTGCCGAACACGGCGGGGATCGCGAGCAGGAACGCGTACCGGGCGGCGGCCGCGCGCTCGTAGCCGAGGAAGAGCCCGGCGGTGATGGTGCCGCCTGAGCGGGACACCCCCGGGATGAGGGCGAGCGCCTGCGCGAAGCCGTAGATCACGCCGTGTCCGACGGTGATGTCCTGCAGCTTGCGGCGCTTCGCGCCGACGGCATCCGCGATCCCCAGCAGCACGCCGAAGAAGATCAGCATCGCCGCAACGAGCCACAGCGACCGGAACGTGGTCTCGATCTGGTCCTGGAACAGCAGTCCGAGCACCACGATCGGGATCGAGCCGATGATGATCAGCCACCCCATCTTGGCGTCGGGGTCGTTGCGCGGGACCCGACCGACAAGCGACTTGCCCCAGCTGCCGACGATGCGCACGATGTCGCGCCAGAAGAACAGCACGACTGCCGCCTCGGTGCCCAGCTGCGTGATCGCGGTGAAAGCGGCTCCGGGGTCCTGCGCGGACGGCAGGAACTCGCCGAGGATGCGCAGGTGAGCACTGGAGGACACCGGCAGGAACTCGGTGAGTCCCTGCACGAAGCCGAGGATGATCGCCTCGAGGAGCATGGGCGCCTTTCGTGGGGCGTCGGGGATGCCTCGCGCGAGGCGCCCGGGTCGTCAGTAGCTTCGGATCAGATCGGCCAGCACCCGCTGGCCGAAGACGAGAGCCTCGATGGGGACGCGCTCGTCGACGCCGTGGAACATGCCGGTGAAGTCCATGTCCGCGGGAAGGCGCAGCGGCGCGAATCCGTAGCCGATGATACCCAGACCGGCGAGGGCCTTGTTGTCGGTGCCGCCGCCGAGCAGATACGGGATGACCGGAGCACCCGGGTCGTGACGGCCGAGCGCCGCGGTCATCGACTCCACGAGGCTCCCCGCGAACGGCACCTCGAGCCCGATGTCTCGCAGCACCATCTCGATCTCGACGTCGTCGCCGACGATGCGACGGATGTCGGCGAGCGCGGCTTCCTCGGTACCCGGGAGCACGCGCACGTCGATGAGCGCCTCGGCGCGATCGGGGATGACGTTGTGCTTGTACCCGGCGGTGAGCCCGGTGGGATTGGTCGTCGTGCGCAGCGACGAGCGGAGGAACCCGGCTGCGGGGCCCGAAGCCAGCGCCACGGCATCGGGGTCGGCCGGGTCGAGCCCGGTGAGCTCGGCCAGGCGCTCCGTCATCTCGCGCGTGGTCGCGGTGAGCGAGACGGGCCACTCGGCGCGGCCGAGGGCCAGCACCGCCTCGGCGAGCTTCGTGACCGCGTTGTCGCGGTGCAGCGACGACCCGTGCGCCGCGCGTCCGCGGGCGACGAGGCGGATCCACAGCAGCGCCTTCTCGCCGACCTGGAGCAGGTACGCCCGGCGATCGCCGATCGTGACCGAGTACCCGCCCACCTCGCTGATCGCCTCGGTGGCGCCGGCGAACCACTCCGGGCGATCCTTCACGACGAGCGCGGAGCCCTCGACACCGCCGTTCTCCTCGTCGGCGAAGAACGCCAGCACGAGATCACGCTCGGGCTGCTCCCCCGCACGCAGCAGGTCGGCGACCGACGTGAGGATCATGGCGTTCATGTTCTTCATGTCGACCGCACCGCGACCCCACAGCATCCCGTCGCGGACGACGCCGCCGAACGGGTCGACCGACCAGTCGTCGGCGATCGCCGGAACGACGTCGAGGTGCCCGTGGAGCACGAGGGCCGGCTTGTCGCGGTCGCGCCCGGGAACCCGTGCCATGACGTTCGTCCGCCGCGGGATCGGCTCGTAGTACTCCGGCGCGAGGCCGAGCGACTCGAGGTATGCCCCGACGTACTCGGCCGCCTCGCGCTCGCCGCGCGCGTCGCCGCCGCCGAAGTTCGTCGTGTCGAATCGGATCAGGTCGCGCGCGACGGCGGCGACTTCGGGCAGGTCGACCTCGGGTTCGGGCATGCCGACCAACCTACCGGCGACGCCATGCCGGCGCCGATTCGCGGTCGGCCGGTTCACCTGGTAATGTCGTTCCTCGGTTGCGAAACCGAAAACCACCAAGCGCGGGTGGCGGAATAGGTAGACGCGCTAGCTTGAGGTGCTAGTGCCCGTATAGGGCGTGGGGGTTCAAGTCCCCCCTCGCGCACACTGTGATGTCTCAGGACATCGTGAACGGACGAACCCCCGGGAGACCGGGGGTTCGTCCGTTTTCGCGTTGATGGATCCGGGTGCCGACACGGCCGCGACCGGCATCTGCACTCTTAGGCTTGCCTTATACCGAACGCGCCTCGGTAGTGTCCGAGCATGACGCCCCAGATCGGTGTGGACGGTCCGGCCTCCGATGCCCTGCTCGCCGCAGGCCGGTTCTTCACGAAATGGGAGCACACCCCCGATCACCGCGCGGCATTCCTCGAAGGCGGGCGCGAGGGCGATGCCTTCTACCGCGATCGGTGGAGTCACGACAAGGTGGTGCGCTCGACGCACGGCGTGAACTGCACCGGGTCGTGCTCGTGGAAGGTCTATGTCAAGGACGGGATCATCACGTGGGAGGCGCAGCAGACCGACTACCCGAGCGTCGGCCCCGACCGCCCCGAATACGAGCCCCGCGGATGCCCCCGCGGGGCTGCGTTCTCGTGGTACACGTACTCACCCACCCGGGTGCGCTACCCCTACGTGCGCGGAGTGCTGCTCGACGCCTACCGTGAGGCCAAGGCACGACTCGGGGATCCGGTGCTCGCGTTCGGCGAGATCTCGAAGAACCGCGACACGCGCATCCGCTATCAGCGCGCCCGCGGCAAGGGCGGATTGGTGCGGGCGACCTGGGCCGAGGCGGTCGAACTGGTGGCGGCCGGCTACGTGCACACGATCAAGGAGTACGGCCCCGATCGGGTGGCGGGGTTCTCGCCGATTCCCGCGATGTCGATGGTGTCGCACTGCGTCGGCACGCGCTTCACACAGCTGCTCGGCGGCGTGATGACGAGCTTCTACGACTGGTACGCCGACCTCCCGGTCGCGAGCCCGCAGGTGTTCGGCGACCAGACCGACGTGCCCGAGTCGGGCGACTGGTGGGATTCCACGTACCTCATGATGTGGGGCTCGAACGTACCGGTCACCCGCACCCCCGACGCCCACTGGATGGCCGAGGTGCGCTACCGCGGCACAAAGGTCGTCACGGTCAGCCCCGACTACACCGACAACACCAAGTTCGCCGACGAGTGGCTCCCCTGTCAGGCGGGCACCGACGCGGCGCTCGCCATGGCGATGGGTCATGTGATCCTCAAGGAACGCTACGTCGACCGACGGGTGCCCTTCTTCGTCGACTTCGCCAAGACGTACACCGACCTGCCGCACCTGATCACGCTCGTGCCGCACAAGGACGGCGGCCTGGTTCCCGGCAAGTTCCTCACTGCTGCCGACCTCGGCGAGAAGGCGCCGGAAGACCTGTGGAAGACGGTCGTGTTGGATGCCGCCACCGGCGCACCGCGCGTGCCGAACGGCTCGATGGGGTTCCGCTACGCAGACTCGGGCGAGGGCAGGTGGAACCTCGATCTGGGCGACATCGTGCCCGCGCTCTCGGTGCGCGACGCCAAGGCGGCGGAGGAACCCGCGGAGGTGCTCCTCCCCCGCTTCGACGCCCCCGACGGCTCGGGGGCGGTGCTGCGCCGGGGCGTTCCGGCGACGCGGGTGAACGGCATCCTCGTGACCACCGTGCTCGACCTGATGCTCGCCCAGTACGGGGTCGGGCGCGACGGACTGCCGGGTGAGTGGCCGACCGGCTACGACGACGCGGAGACCCCGTACACCCCGGCGTGGCAGGAGGACATCACCGGCGTCCCCGCCGAGGCGTGCACTCGCATCGCACGGGAATTCGCGCAGAATTCCGAGGACTCGCAGGGCCGCTCGATGATCATCATGGGCGCGGGCATCTGCCAGTGGTTCCACGGGGATGCCACGTACCGGGCGATCCTGTCGATGCTCATCCTCACCGGGGCGATGGGCCGCAACGGCGGGGGCTGGGCACACTACGTCGGCCAGGAGAAGTGCCGCCCGATCACGGGGTGGGTCTCGCTCGCGAACGCGCTCGACTGGGCGCGGCCGCCGCGCACGATGATCGGCACCGCGTACTGGTACATGCACACCGACCAGTGGCGCTTCGACGGCTACTCCGCCGACGCGCTCGCCTCACCGCTGGCGGAAGGCAATTTCGACGGCATGCACACGGCCGACACGATCGCCCAGTCGGCGCGGATCGGCTGGATGCCGTTCTACCCGCAGTTCGACCGCAACCCGCTCGACCTGGCCGACCAGGCGGCGAGCGCCGTCGAATCCGGCGAGGCGGCGGATGCGGCATCCTACGTCGTCGAGAAGCTGAAGGACGGCGACCTGAGGTCGGCGATCGAAGACATCGACGCCCCCGAGAACTGGCCGCGGCTGCTGACGCTCTGGCGCTCGAACCTCATGGGTTCGAGTGCGAAGGGCAACGAGTACTTCCTGAAGTACCTGCTCGGCACGCACAGCAACGTGATGGCATCGGATCGCTCGTCGGTGCGTCCGAAGGATGTCGTGTGGCGCGACGAGATCCCCGAGGGAAAACTCGATCTGCTCGTCTCGGCCGACTTCCGCATGACCTCGACCACACTGCTCTCCGACGTCGTCTTCCCTGCGGCCACCTGGTACGAGAAGCACGATCTGTCATCGACCGACATGCATCCGTTCGTGCACGCGTTCACCCCGGCGATCGACCCGCCGTGGGAGGCCAAGAGCGATTTCGACATGTTCCACGCGATCGCCCGCGAGTTCAGCGAGATGGCCGAGACCCACCTGGGCACGCGCCAGGATCTCGTGTCGGTGCCGATGCAGCACGACACCCCCGGCGAGGTGTCGCAGCCCGGCGGGGTGGTGCGCGACTGGGCCCGAGGCGACGTCGACCCGATTCCGGGCAGGACGATGCCGCAACTCGTCGTGGTGGAACGCGACTACACCGCCATCGCCGACAAGCTCGCCACCGTGGGGCCGCTCGCCGACAAGCTCGGCTTCACCGTGAAGAACGTCACGTACGACGTCACGCACGAGGTCGACCGGCTGGCGAAGCAGCACGGCGTCTACCCCAGCGGTCCGGCCGCCGGGCGCGCCGCGATCGACACCGACGTGAAGATGGCCGAGGCGATCCTCGCGTTCTCGGGCACCACGAACGGCGAGCTCGCCACGCAGGGGTTCCGCTCGCTCGAGAAGCGCGTGGGCAAGCGCCTCGCCGACCTGGCCGAGGGTTCGGAGGAGAAGCGGATCACCTTCCCGATGACGCAGGCCTCGCCGCAGCCGGTGATCACGTCACCCGAGTGGTCGGGATCGGAGACGGGCGGGCGCCGCTACGCCCCCTTCACCGTGAACATCGAGCGCCTCAAGCCCTTCCACACCCTCACCGGGCGGATGCACTTCTACCTCGACCACGATTGGATGCGCGACCTCGGCGAGGCGCTGCCGATCTACCGGCCGCCGCTGGACATGCACCGGCTGTTCGGCGAGCCCAAGCTCGGGCCCGACGGCCGCCAGCAGATCACGGTGCGCTACCTCACCCCGCACTCGAAGTGGTCGATCCATTCCGAATACCAGGACAACCTCTTCATGCTCTCGCTCTCCCGCGGTGGCCCCACGGTGTGGATGAGTCCGCAGGACGCGGCCGCCATCGAGGTCAAGGACAACGACTGGGTCGAGTGCGTGAACTCCAACGGTGTGCTGGTCTGCCGGGCGATCGTGTCGCACCGCATGCCGGAGGGCGTGGTGTACGTCTACCACGCCCAGGAGCGCACGATCGACGTACCGAAGTCGGAGGCGACGGGTCGGCGCGGCGGAATCCACAATTCCGTCACCCGCCTTCTCATCAAGCCGACGCACATGATCGGCGGCTACGCGCACCTCTCCTACGCCTTCAACTACCTCGGCCCGACCGGCAACCAGCGCGACATGGTGGCGACGATCCGCCGCCGCAGCCAGGAGGTGACGTACTGATGCGAGTGATGGCCCAGATGGGCATGGTCATGAACCTCGACAAGTGCATCGGATGCCACACGTGTTCCGTGACCTGCAAGCAGGCGTGGACAAACAGGGCCGGCACCGAATACGTCTGGTTCAACAACGTCGAGACCCGCCCAGGGCAGGGATACCCGCGGCGCTACGAAGACCAGGACCAGTGGAAGGGCGGCTGGGCGCTGTCGAAGTCGGGCAGGCTGAAGCTGCGCACCGGCAGCCGCCTCACGCGCCTGCTGACGATCTTCTCCTCTCCGGTGCAGCCGAAGCTCGAGGACTACTACGAGCCGTGGACCTACGACTACGAGACGCTCATCGAGTCGCCGCTCGGCACCGACTTCCCGGTGGCCAAGCCCAAGTCGCTCATCACCGGGGAGGACACGAAGATCACGTGGTCGGCCAATTGGGACGACGACCTCGGCGGTGCGAGCGAGATGGGTCACCTCGACCCGGTCGTCGAGAAGGTGCGTCGTGAGTCGGAAGACAAGATCAGGTTCGAGTTCGAGCAGACCTTCATGTTCTATCTGCCGCGCATCTGCGAGCACTGCCTGAACCCCTCGTGCATGGCGTCGTGCCCCTCGGGCGCGATCTACAAGCGGGCTGAAGACGGCATCGTGCTCGTCGATCAGGATCGCTGTCGGGGCTGGCGGCAGTGCATCACCGGCTGCCCCTACAAGAAGATCTACTTCAACCACAAGACCGGCAAGGCCGAGAAGTGCACGATGTGCTATCCGCGCCTCGAGGTGGGACTCCCCACGGTCTGCTCCGAGACCTGCGTGGGGCGGCTGCGGTACCTCGGACTCTTCCTCTACGACGCCGACAAGGTCACCGAGGCGGCCTCGACGCCCGACGAGAAGGATCTCTACGAGGCCCAGCTCGACCTCATCCTCGACCCCGACGACCCCGAGGTGATCGCCGCGGTCACCGCGCAGGGCGACATCCCCGACGACTGGATGGATGCGGCACGCCGCTCGCCGGTGTACGCACTGGCGAAGAAGTACCGTGTCGCCCTGCCGCTGCACCCCGAGTACCGCACCATGCCGATGGTCTGGTACATCCCGCCGCTGTCGCCGATCGTCGATCTCCTGCGCGATCAGGGCCACGACTCCGAGTCGGCGAGCACGCTGTTCGGGGCGATCGAGTCGCTGCGCATCCCCGTCGAATACCTCGCCGAGCTGTTCACCGCCGGAGACACCGATATCGTGCACGACGTGCTCGTCAAGCTCGCCGCCATGCGCGCCTACTTGCGCGACATGACGCTCGAGAACGACCTCGACGAATCGATCCCCGAGTCGGTCGACATGACGGGCGAGACGCTCTACGAGATGTACCGACTGCTCGCCATCGCCAAGTACGAAGACCGCTACGTCATCCCGACCGCGCACTACGAGCGGGCGCACGAGCTCGAGGAGCTGGGATGCTCGCTCGACTTCGACGGCGGGCCGTACGAGTCCGGGCCGTTCGGCGAGGCGAGCGGGCGTGTGCAGCCCGTCGCCGTCGAGACATTCCAGGCGCTGCGCGACCGGCAGACCTCCGAAGAGGGTGCGTCCGAGGAGTCGCTGCGGGGCAGGGTGAACCTGCTGAACTGGGATGGCAACGGCGCGCCCTCAGGCCTCTTCCCCGCGCGGAAGGCGCCGAAGGGCGACACATGAGCACGTCGCTGAGGGATCAGGTCGTGTACCAGGCTGCGTCGCTGTGCCTGTCGTACCCCGATGACCATGTGATGGATGCTGCGCCGCTGATCGCCGCGGCGCTGCGCGAGTCGGCGCCGGGGTCCGCACCATCGTTCGCCCCGCTGCTGGAATGGTGGGCCGCCACCCCGCGGCCCGTGGTGCAGACGGCGTACGTCGACGTCTTCGACATGTCCAAGCGCCACGCCCTGTACCTGAGCTACTGGACCGACGGCGACACCCGCCGTCGCGGCATGGTGCTCGCCGACCTCAAGCAGCGCTACCGCGAGGCCGGGCTGTCGCTCGAGCACGGCACCGGTGAGCTTCCTGACTTCGTGCCCCTCGTGCTCGAGTACGCGGCGCAGAACCCCGCCGCGGGCGCCGCGCTGCTGCAGGAGTACCGCGCCTCGATCGAGCTGATCCGCATCGCGCTCGCCGAGCGCGGGTCGCCGTATGCGGGAGTCGTCGCAGCGGTCTGTGCAACCCTTCCGGGGCGCTCCCCCGCCGACCGGCAGCAGGCGATGGCGCTCGCCTCGAACGGACCGCCGACCGAGACGGTCGGGCTCGACGCCTACGACCCGCGCCTGCTGCCGCTGGCGACCGCATCGACGGGAGGCCGGTGATGGATGTCTTCCTCTGGGGCATCCTGCCCTACATCATGGTGGCGGTGCTCGTCGGCGGCACGGTCTGGCGGTACCGCTACGACCAGTTCGGCTGGACCACCCGCTCTTCGCAGCTGTATGAGTCGCGGCTGCTGCGCATCGGCTCGCCACTGTTCCACTTCGGCATCCTGGTCGTGGTGATCGGCCACGTCATCGGCCTGGTGATCCCGAAGGCCTGGACCGACTTCTTCGGGGTCACCGAGGAGATGTACCACGTCACGGCGCTCGGCCTCGGCTCGGTCGCCGGGTTCGCCACCCTCGTCGGCGTCGGCATCCTCATCTGGCGTCGCCGCACCACGGGCCCGGTGTTCATGGCGACGACGAAGAACGACAAGACAATGTACGTGGTGCTCGTCGCCGCGATCATCGCCGGGCTGGCGACCACACTCATCAGCGTGTTCGGACCCCACCAGGAGGTCACCTACCGCGAGACGGTGGCGCCGTGGTTCCGGTCGCTGTTCATCTTCCAGCCGAACATCGAGGCGATGAGCGAGGCGGGGCTCGACTTCAAGATCCACACGCTGATCGGCATGCTGCTGTTCATGCTGTGGCCGTTCACCCGGCTGGTGCACGCCTTCACCGCGCCCGTGCACTACCTCTTCCGTCCGTACATCGTCTACCGCTCACGCGAGGATCGGCCGACGACCGCCCGCGGCATCCGCCGCGGCTGGGCACCCGTCGGCACCCCGGACAGGGTGCGTGACAAGACCGCGACCATCGCCCGCGAGCAGAAGAGTCCGGGCCCGAGTGTGCACGACAGGAACCGACGATGAGCGTGACGGATGCGAACATCGCGTCTGGGCAGATCCTGCCGGGACGCGTGAAGAACCTGTACCTGGCGCTGCTGGCGTTCACCATCACCTTCTGGGCGTGGAACCTCATCGCACCGCTCGGCATCCGGTACGCCGCCGATATGGGGCTGGACTCCACGCAGTCCTCGCTGCTGGTGGCGACCCCCGTGCTGGTGGGCTCGCTCGGCCGCATCGTGACCGGCGCCCTCACCGATCGCTTCGGCGGTCGGGTCATGTTCACCGTCCTCACCGCAGTCTCGGCCGTGCCGGTTCTGCTGGTCGCTTGGGCGGGCGTGCTCAACTCGTACGCGCTGATGATCGCGTTCGGATTCCTGCTCGGCATCGCCGGAACGACCTTCGCCATCGGCATCCCGTTCGTGAACGCCTGGTACGACGCCAAGAAGCGCGGATTCGCCACAGGTCTCTTCGGCGCAGGGATGGGCGGGACCGCACTGTCGGCGTTCTTCACGCCGCGCTTCGTCGAGTGGTTCGGCTATGTCTGGACGCACGTGATCATCGCGGTCGCCCTCGTCGCCGTCGCCGCCGTCGTGTGGTTCCTCATGGAGGACTCGCCGCTCTGGAAGCCCAACACCGACCCCGTGTTCCCGAAGCTCGTCGCCACGTCGAAGCTCGCCATCACGTGGCAGATGGCCTTCCTCTACGCGATCACCTTCGGCGGATTCGTGGCGTTCTCGAGCTACATGCCCACCTACCTCAACCACATCTACGGCTACGACCTCACAGACGCCGGCGCCCGTACGGCGGGCTTCGCGATCGCAGCCGTGATCGCCCGCCCCGTCGGCGGCTGGCTCTCCGACCGCATCGGCCCGGCCGCCGTGCTCATGATCTCGCTCGCCGGCACGACGGTGATGGCCGTCGTCGTCGCCTTCCAGCCGCCGCCGGAGATACCGGCGGGCGCGTCGTTCGTCGCGATGGCGGCTTTCCTGGGCCTCGGCACGGGTGCGGTGTTCACGTGGGTCGCACAGCGGGCACCCGCGGCGAGGGTCGGGACGGTGACGGGCATCGTCGGCGCCGCAGGCGGGCTCGGCGGGTTCTTCCCACCCTTGGTGATGGGCGCGACCTACAACGCCGAGGCGAACACCTACACAATCGGGCTGGCGCTGCTGTGCGTGGCGACCAGCATCGCGCTGGTGTTCACCGTGTGGCTGCAGGCGCACTTCCGCCGCTCGCAGCCGGCGGCATCCTGACCCGCGGTGCTCGTGGTGGCGGCCGTCAGTCGGGCGCCACCACGAGCGCGACGACGCTCACGATCAACACGACGGCGCTGACCGAGATCGCGCCGAGGAGCAGGCGCGAGAAGAGTCGTTCGGCGTTCATGGCGGAATCATCGCGCACCCGCGTGAACGAGAGGTGTCGACCGCCTCGCACCACGGTGGCTCAGCCGAGCGACACGCCGAAGACGAGCCCGAGCACGTAGGTCACGGCGGCGGCCCCGAACCCGATGGCGAGCTGGCGCAGCGCGCGCCGCAGCGGCGGAGCGCCCGACAGCAGTCCGACCGCGGCTCCTGTCGCCATGAGCGCGACGCCCACGAGCACGAGGGCGAGCACGATCGCCGCGACCCCCGACAGGCCGAAGATCCACGGCAGCACCGGGATGATCGCACCCGAGGCGAAGAACAGGAAGCTGGATGCCGCCGCCGCCCACGCGGCGCCCACCAACTCGTGATCGACCACCTCGACGGGACCGGTGACGGGCCGCGCCTCATCGGCGCCGTGCGCAGCGTCGAGCACGCGCTGCGCCCGCACCAGGGCTTCGGCTTCGGAGAGACCGCGCGCACGATAGAGCAGCGCGAGCTCGTTCGCATCGATGTCGAGGTCGGGCACGGCGCGATCGGCGAGGTCGCTCGGCCCCGTCGCCTCGAGCAGCTCCCGCTGCGAGCGCACCGAGACGAACTCCCCCGCACCCATCGACAGCGCGCCGGCGAGGAGTCCGGCGATGCCGCTGAACAGCACGAACTGCGCGGACACGCCCGTCGCGCCGATTCCCATCACCAGCGCGAGGTTCGACACGAGGCCGTCGTTCGCACCGAACACCGCCGCCCGGAAGGTGCCCGACAGACGGCGCCTGCCGCGCGCGGCGAGGCCGCGCACCACCTCGTGGTGGATCTTCTCGTCGGCCGCCATCGCCGGCGTCGCGAACGGCTCGGTGTCGTAGGGCGACCGCGCCTCGGCGGTCTGGGCGAGCGCGAGCACGAAGATCGATCCGAATCTGCGGGCGAGCGCCCCGAGCATGCGGGTGCGGATGTCGGGCTGCGGCAGCCGCTGCGGCTCGCCGCCGAGGAGCGACAGCCAGTGCTGCTCGTGCCGTCCCTCCGCTTCGGCGAGCGCGAGCAGGATCGCCTTCTCCTCCCCGTCGCGGCGTGACGCGAGCGCTTCGTAGACTCGTGCCTCCGCGCGCTCGTTGACGAGGTACTGCGCCCAGCGCCGTCGGTCTCGGGCGGTGGGCTGCACGGTCTGGCTCATCGGACTCCGATCCGTCGCAGGATGGCTCACACGCTACCGTCGAGTGCGCGGCGGAGGCCCGCCTCGCCGTGCGCCATCACCCGCGTGTGCGCCCGCTCGAACGCCGGGCGCAGCAGCCACCCGGTGGCATTCATCCACGCACGGGTCGTCGCGACGTCCCAGCGGATCGTGAGCACGCTCTCTCCCGCCGCCGCGCCCGGCTCGATCATCAGGCTTCCCGCGCCGCGCAGATCGCCCGTGGACGACGCCGCGAGCATCTCACCTGCCACCACCTCCGTCAGCCGCAGCCGCACCCTGAGCCGGTAGCCGAGCGGGCTGCGCACGATCAGGGTCAGCCCCTCCCCGGCTGCGAGGAGCGCGGGCCCGTCCGACACCGTCACTCCCGGCCACCAGTGCGCGCCCGATCCGCCGGGGCGCAGCATCCGCTCGACCTCGTCCCAGCACCGCTCGCGCGGCGCGCCGACCGTCCAGCGCGACACGAACCCGTAGCGATGGTCCATGGTGCCGGAGTCTACGACGCGCGCCGGTGCGAGCCGAGACAGCGGGCGACGACTCAGGAGTGCAGGCGTCGGCGGAGCGTGTCGATGCGGGTCTGCAGCTGCGCGACCGTCGCCTGCGGCACGGCCGGACCGCCGCAGATGCGCCGCAGCTCGGCGTGGACGGTTCCGTGCTGCTCGCCCGACTGGCGCGCGTACAGCCCCACGAGGCTGTTGAGCAGCTGGCGCTGCTCCTTGAGGGTGCGGTGCAGAGCCTGCGGAACCGCGGCCTCGTGCGGCTCGCCCGCGCCGTCACCGGACGCCTCGGTGGATTCGCGCGCGCGGCGATGCCGTCCCTGGCGGGCTTGACGCTGCATGAGGAGCTCGTGCACGTGCTCGGGCTCGAGCAGCCCCGGCAGCCCGAGGAACTCCTCTTCCTCGGGGGTGCCGGGCACCGCGAGCTGCCCGAACTCCTTGCCGTCGAAGAGCACACGATCGAAGTGGGCCACCGAGCCCAGCGCCTGGTAGGTGAACTCCTCGGTGAGCGCGTCGGATGCCTTGTCCTCGCGCTCGGCGGCATCCATCAGGTCTTCTTCGGCGTTCCACTCGTCGTCGCCGTCGCTGTCGCGGTCGAGGGCGTGGTCGCGCTGGCGCTCCATCTCGTTCGCGAGACCGATGAGCTGGGGCACGTGCGGGAGGAAGACGCTCGCGGTCTCGCCGCGGCGACGGGCGCGCACGAAGCGGCCGATGGCCTGAGCGAAGAACAGCGGGGTCGAGGCGCTCGTGGCGTAGACGCCGACGGCGAGTCGCGGTACGTCGACACCCTCCGACACCATGCGCACGGCGACCATCCACCGGCTCGTGCCCTTCGAGAACTCGTCGATGCGGCTCGAGGCCTCGGCCTCGTCGGAAAGCACGATCGTGGGCGCCTCGCCCGAGATCTCGTGGAGGATCGCCGCGTACGCGCGCGCCGCGGTCTGGTCGGTCGCGATGACGAGGCCCCCGGCGTCGGGCACCTGCTCGCGGACCTCGGAGAGGCGCCGATCGGCCGAGCGCAGCACAGCCGGGATCCATTCGCCCTCGGGATCGAGCGCCGTGCGCCAGGCCTGCGAGGTGATGTCCTTCGTGTTGTCCTGACCGAGCTGAGCCTCCATCTCGTCGCCGGTCTTGGTGCGCCAGCGCATCTGACCTGCGTAGACGAGGAAGATGACCGGGCGGACCACGCCGTCTTCGAGCGCGCGCCGATAGCCGTACGCGTAGTCGGTCTTCGAGAGGCGGATGCCCTTCGCGTCGGGGTGGTACTCCACGAACGGGATGGGTGCGGTGTCGCTGCGGAACGGCGTGCCGCTGAGGAGGAGCCGCCGCGTGGCGCGGTTGTATGCCTCGCGAAGCGCATCGCCCCAGCTGAGCGCGTCGCCGCCGTGGTGCACCTCGTCGAGGATCACGAGCGTCTTGGCGTCGAGGATGAGGTGCTGATGCACGGATGCCTTCACCGCGACCTGCGCATAGGTGACGGCGACGCCGTGGTAGTGCCGCGCGGGGGCGGCGTGGCGGTTCGAGAACGCGGGGTCGAGCTTGATGCCGACGCGCGCCGCGGCGTCGGCCCACTGCGTCTTGAGGTGCTCCGTGGGCGCCACCACGACGATGCGCGTGACCACGCGTCGGCGCAGCAGCTCGCTCGCGAGGCGGAGGGCGAAGGTGGTCTTGCCGGCGCCGGGGGTCGCCGCGGCGAGGAAGTCGCGGGGGCCACCGCCGGGCCCGTCGGGTCCGTCGAGCTCGAAGTACAGGTCGAGGGCCTCGGCCTGCCAGGCGCGCAGGCGCTGCGCGGTTCCCCACGGTGCGCGCTGCGGGTAGGTCGGCGACAGATGCTCGGCGGCGAAGCTGCCGATGTGCGCCGGCTGCGAATCGACCGGCGGCGCCTGATCGAGATGCGCGGGCACGGCGTCGAGATGAGCGGCTGCGGTGTCGATGACGGTCTCGTCGTCCATCGCACCTCCCCCGCTCGAACAACGAGAGTCCACCTTAGACGAGCCCGCCGACACCGCGGACCCGGCCCGCTGATCCGAACCGGGCGGGGTTTCGGCGATAGCCTGATGAGCGGTCACGAGCCGAGGGAAGACGAATGCCGAATCGCGATACACACCGCACCCCGTACATCCCCAACCCCGAACCGCACCCCTGGCGGCGGTACGTCGCGCTGGGCGATTCGTTCACGGAGGGCATCGGCGACCCCGATCCGGCCACGCCCGACGGCCACCGCGGGTGGGCCGACCGCGTCGCCGAGGTGCTCTCCGAGCAGGTCGACGACTTCGCCTACGCGAACCTCGCCATCCGGGGGCGCCTCATCGGCCGCATCGTCGAGGAGCAGGTCGAGACCGCCGTCGCGCTCAAGCCCGACCTCGTCACCTTCTCGGCGGGCGGCAACGATGTGATCCGCCCGAACGGCGACCCCGACCTCGTCGCGCAGCTCTTCGAGGACGCCGTGGTGCGGCTCTCGGCGGACGGGGCGACCGTCGTCGTGTTCACGGGCATCGACACGAACTTCACACCGGTGTTCCGCGGCATCCGCGGCAAGGTGGCGATCTACAACGAGAACATCCGCGCCATCGCGGACCGCTACGACTGCATCGTCGCCGACCAGTGGGCGCTCAAAGAGGTGCAGGACATGCGCTTCTTCGACGACGACCGCCTGCACATGAACCCCCTCGGCCACCACGAGGTCGCGCGCATGGTGCTGCGCGCCCTCAACGTGCCCAACGACCTCCAGCCGATGCAGCCCGAGCCGCTCCCCGCGCGCACCTGGCGCGAGGCGCGCGGGAGCGATCTCGTGTGGGCGCGTGAGCACCTGGTTCCGTGGGTGCTGCGGCGCCTGCGGCACCAGTCGTCGGGCGACAACGTCACCGCGAAGCGTCCGGACGTGCTCCCCTTCACGACGCACGCCCCGGGGCCGGACGCCGCGGCGCGGCACGGCGAGGAGGCCTGAGGTGGCGACGCACCTGATCACCGGAGGGGGCTCGGGCATCGGCGCCGCGCTCGCCGGGATGCTCGCCGAACGCGGCGACGAACTGTGGCTGCTCGCCCGCGACGCCGGTCGCGCGGCACAGCTGCGCGACAGCTTTCCCGGCGCCCGGACGCTGGTCGGCGACCTCGCCGAGCCGTCGCGGCTGTCCTGGGCCTTCAGCCACCAGAGCGTCCCGCCGCAGCTCGACTCGCTGATCCACGTCGCGGGCGTCGTGGAGCTCGGCCCCGTCGCCGACACCCCCGTGGCGACCTGGCAGCATCAGCTGAACGTGAACGCGGTCTCGCCGGCCGAGCTCACCCGCCTCCTGGCGCCGGCGCTGCGCACCGCGCGCGGCCACGTCGTCTTCGTCAACTCCGGTGCCGGTCTGCGCGTGAGCGCCGAGTGGGGGTCGTACGCGGCGAGCAAGTTCGCCGTTCGCGCGATCGCCGACGCCCTTCGCGAGGAGGAACGGCAGCACGGCGTGCGGGTGACCACGGTGTACCCCGGGCGCACGGCGACGCCGATGCAGGAGAAGGTCCACCAGCAGGAGGGCGCGGCCTACGATGCGTCGCGCTGGATCGACCCGGCCTCGGTCGCGACAGCGATCATCGCCGCACTCGACCTGCCGCGCGACGCAGAGATCACCGAACTCACCGTCCGACCCGGCGCCTGACGACCCGACGCGCCGAGCGCCCGAAACGGCCGGCGAGGGTCAGCGTGCGCGCAGCTCCCACAGCGCGACGGCGCTCGCCGCCGCGACGTTGAGCGAGTCCACTCCCCCGGCCATCGGGATCGTCACCACGGTGTCGGCGGCTTCGAGCGCGCGCCGTGACAGCCCGTCTCCCTCGGCCCCCAGCAGGAGCGCGACCCGCTCCGGGCGCTGCGCGCTGTACTCGTCGAGGGCGACCGCGTCGTCGGCGAGGGCGAGGGCTGCGAGCTCGAAGCCCGCTCCACGCAGCACGCTGCGCGCCGCACGCCACTCCGGCAGCCGGGTCCACGGCACCTGGAACACGGTTCCCATGCTGACCCGCACGCTGCGCCGGTAGAGCGGATCGGCGCACCGCGGGCTCACGAGCACCGCGTCGGCACCGATGCCGGCCGCCGCGCGGAAGATGGCCCCGACGTTGGTGTGGTCGACGATGTCCTCGAGCACGACGACCAGGCGCGCGTCGGCGATCACCTCTTCGACCGGCAGCGGCGCAGGCCGGTGCATCGCCGCGAGCGCGCCGCGGTGCACGGCGTAGCCGGTGAGCGTTTCCGCGATCTCGGGGGTGACCACATAGACGGGCACGTCGTCGCCGTCTGCGGGCGAGCCGACGGGCACGGCATCCGTCAGGAGCCTCACGACCTCGTCGAGCCATTTCTCCTGCACGAGGACGGAACGCGGTCGGTGACCCGCTGCGAGGGCGCGGGCGATCACCTTGGCGGACTCGGCGATATACAGCCCGCCCGCCGGCTCGATCACGCGCCGAAGCGCGACGTCGGTGAGGTCGCGGTAGTCGGCCAGGCGTGGGTCGGCGGCGTCGGAGATCAGGGTCGCGTCCATCGTGACCATCGTCGCACGGCGGTCGATCCTCACACGGCAGGTGATCCTCACATGGCGCAGGCGCGAGAACCCGCCTCGCTGTAACCTCCCCGAAAACGGTGCGGCCTACACTGCAGACGGGGAAAGGAGTCCGCGTGACGACGACGACCGAGCTGGGCCTGACGGCCGGCCCCGCCCTCGACGCGGCGATCGAGGCGCTCTCCGGCCGCCGTGTCGCGGTGCTCACCGGTGCCGGGGTGTCGACCGACTCCGGCATCCCCGACTATCGCGGGCAGGGCGCGCCGGTGCGCACGCCCATGACCGTCGAGCAGTTCCTCGCGAGCGAGTCGGCGCGCCGGCGGTACTGGGTCGGCAGCCACCTCGGCTGGCGGGCGTTCGCCGCCGCCGAGCCCAACGGCGGCCATCGTGCACTCGCCGCCCTGGAGAACCGAGGGCTCACCACCGGGGTGGTGACGCAGAACGTCGACGGCCTCCACGTGCGGGCGGGGAGCCGCCGTGTGGTGGAACTGCACGGCACGATGCGGCGGGTGTTCTGCACGCACTGCGGTCAGGTGTTCGATCGTCGTGACCTCGCCGTGCGCGTCGAAGCCGACAACCCCTGGATCACCGTTCCCGACAGCGTCGAACTCGGCCCCGATGGCGACGTGCTGCCCGCGAGCTCCGAGGACTTCCGCGTGCCGGCGTGCAGCGTGTGCGGCGGGATGCTCAAGCCCGACGTGGTGTTCTTCGGCGAGTTCATCCCCGCCGAGAAGTTCCGCGAGGCGGAGCAGCTCGTGCAGACCAGCCAGGCTCTTCTCATCGCCGGGTCGTCGCTGGTCGTGAACTCCGGCATCCGTCTCCTCGAGCGCGCACGCCGCCGCCGGCTCCCGGTGGTCATCGTCAACCGCGGGGCGACGCGCGCCGACGCCCGGGCGACCGTCAAGGTCGACGCCGGGACGAGCGAGATGCTGCAGGCGCTCGCCGCAGCGCTCCCCCCGATCGGCTGACGGCGCACCGGCTGTTCACGGGCACCCCGTAGGCTCGTCAGGTGACGACCCTCATCCTCGTACGCCACGGCGAGACCGACTGGAACCGCGACCGCCGGATCCAGGGCGCGACCGACATCCCCCTCAACGACACCGGTCGCGCGCAGGTGCGGGCAGCCGCTGCGACGCTGCGCGACAGACTCGGCGGCGCGGCGATCACCCTCGCCGCCAGCGATCTGCTGCGCGCGCAGGAGACCGCCGAGATCATCGGCGCCGAACTCGGCGCGGGCGCCCCACGGCTCTACCCCGGCCTGCGCGAGCGGATGTACGGCGAGGCGGAGGGGATGCTCGTGAGCGAGTTCTTCACCACCTACGGCGAGTCGTGGTCACCGGACGTCCCCGGCGCGGAGACCCCGGCGGCGCTGCGCACCCGCGCCGTCGCGGCTGTGGTGCAGGCAGTCCGCGACCACCGGGCAGCGACCGCTCCCGAGAACGCGGTGCTCGTCGCCGTCGCCCACGGCGGCCTCATCCGCGAGGTGATCGGACACGCGTCCGGCGACACGCTGCCCGCGCCGGGCGAGCGCATCCCGAACGGCTCGCTCCACGAGTTCCTCGTCGAGCGCGACGCGCTGCGGCTGCTCGCATACGACGCCATCGCCGCATAGGGCGGTTCAGCGGCGATCAGTCGCCGGCGCGTGCGACGAGAGATCGAGCGTGTCGCAGCACCGGCTCGTCGACCATGCGGCCGTCGTGGCGGAACACACCCCGCTCGCCCTCGGCGGCGGTGAGCACCGCGCGCGCCCAGGCGAGCGATCTCGCGTCGGGCAGGTACGCGTCGCGGATGATCGCGACCTGGCTCGGGTGGATGCACGCGGTCGCGGTGAATCCGGATGCCGCGGCATCGGCTGCCTCGATCCCGAGCCGCTTGGTGTCGGCGATGTCGAGGTGAACCGCATCGATCGCCGCCTTGCCCCGCGCGGCGGCCGCCAGGAGCACCCGTGAGCGTGCGTACCGCGCGATGTCACGGTAGCGGCCGTTCGGCTTGCGGCTCGATGTGCCGCCGATCGAGGCGACGAGGTCTTCCGCGCCCCACATGAGCGCCGACACGTTCGCGAGCTCGGCGATTCGATCGGCCTGGGCGACGCCCTTGGCGGTCTCGCACAGTGCGATCACCTCGAACCGTGCGTCGATGCGGCCGAGACGTTTGGGAGACTGCGCCTTAGCGACCATGATCCGCCGGTAGTCGGTCTGCGACAGCGTCGACAGGTCGGCGACGAAGGCGTCGGTCTCGGGTGGATTGACGCGCACGATCACGCGTGCCGGGTCGAGCTCGGACTCGATCAGGGCGCCGCGCGCGGCAGCCTTGTCGGCGGGGGCGACGGCGTCTTCGAGGTCGAGGATCACCGCATCCGCGCGCTCGGCTGCCTTGGCGTAGCGCTCCGGCCGGTCGGCGGGGCAGAAGAGCAGGGCGGGTCCGAGCGTGAACGTCATGAGGAGCCTTCCTGTGCGGCCTCGCGGCAGGTCATGAGTGCGACACGGGTCGCGACGGCCACGACGGCGCCGTGCTGGTTGCGGCCGGTGTGGGTCATCGTGACGATGCCTTGGCCGGGGCGCGAGGCCGAGAGCCGCATGTCGACGATCTCGGTCTCGGTGTACAGCGTGTCGCCGTGGAACAGCGGCGCAGGGAACGAGACGTCCGAGAGGCCCAGCTGCGCGACGAGGGTGCCCTGGGTGATCTGGGCGACCGATGCCCCCACCATCGTCGCGAGCGTCCACATCGAGTTCATCAGACGCTGCTGGAACGGCTGCGTCTCGGAGTACGCGGCATCCAGATGCAGGGCCTGCGTGTTCATCGTGAGCGACGAGAACAGCATGTTGTCGGCTTCGGTCGCGGTGCGGCCGGGGCGATGCAGGAAGCGGTCGCCCACGGCCAGTTCGTCGTAGTGCAGCCCGCGCTGGACGACCGTGCGGGGCGCAGCGCTCTCGTCCATCCCGTTCACGCTACTCCCCTCACGCGACGCCCAGAGCCCGGGCGACGACGAGGAGCTGCACCTCGTTGGTGCCCTCCCCGATCTCGAGGATCTTCGAATCGCGGTAGTGCCGGGCGACGGCGTATTCGTTCATGAAGCCGTTCCCGCCGAAGATCTGCGTCGCGTCCCGCGCGTTGTCCATGGCGGCGTCGCTCGCGGTCAGCTTCGCAAGGGCGGCCTCGGTCTTGAACGGCTTGCCGGCGTCGCGCAGCCGCGCGGCATGGTGCCACGCCAGACGCGCCAGGTGCACTCGCTGACGCATCCGCGCGAGGACGAACTGGATGCTCTGACGCGTCGAGAGGGCCTCGCCGAACACGGTGCGCTGACGCGCGTAGTCGACGGCCGCTTCGAGGCATCCCTCGGCTGCGCCTGTCGACAGCGCCGCGATCGCGATTCGCCCCTCGTCGAGGATGTGGAGGAACCCGGCGAACCCGCGGCCGCGCTCGCCGAGGAGGTTCGCCTCGGGCACCCGCGCCCCCCGGAAGGTGAGCGGGTGGGTGTCGGAGGCATGCCAGCCCACCTTGTCGTAGGGAGCCTCGACGGTGAACCCGGGCGTGCGGTTGGGCACGATGATCGTCGAGATCTCCTTGCGACCGCCCTGCTCGCCGGTGACCGCGGTGACGGTCACGAACCGCGTGATGGGCGTTCCCGAGTTCGTGATGAACTGCTTCGCCCCGTCGATCACCCACTCGCCCGCCTCCAGACGCGCCGTCGTGCGCGTCGCCCCGGCGTCGGAGCCCGCTTCGGGCTCGGTGAGGCCGAAGCCTGCGAGCGCGCGTCCGGCGAGGAGGTCGGGCAGCAGCTCGCGCTTCTGCTCCTCGGTGCCGAATCGGAACACGGGCATCGCACCGAGGCTGACCCCTGCCTCGAGGGTGATCGCGATCGACTGGTCGACGCGGCCGAGCGCCTCGATCGCCAGGCCCAGGGCGAAGTAGTCGCCGCCCTGACCCCCGTATTCCTCAGGGAACGGCAGCCCGAACAGCCCGAGCTCCCCCATCTGTGCGACGACATCCATCGACAGCGTCTTCGTGCGGTCTGCCTCGTACGCCTGCGGCGCGACGACCTCGTCGGCGAACTGCCGCACGAGGCCGGCGAGTTCGCGCTCTTCGTCGCTCAGGTCGTATCCGTCCATGGTGTTCTCCTCGGGTCGGGATGGGTGCGGCTCACGCCTCGTGAGCGGATGCCGGGCTGTCGGATGGCGGGCTGTCGGACATCGGAGTGTCGGATACCGGGGTGTCGGATGCCGCGCGCGGGCTGATTCCGGCAGGCGCCGTGTCTGGGGCGACATGGGCGAGCACCTGGTCGCGGCGCACCTGGTCGCCGACGGCGACGTCGAGCCGCACGATGCCGGCGTGGGCGGCGACGACCGGGTGCTCCATCTTCATCGCCTCGATGGTGACGATGCGCTCGCCCGCCGCGACGGTCGCGCCGTCGGCGGCGTGCACGGCGACGACGGCTCCGGGCATGGGAGCCCGCAGCTCGGGATCGGCCGCGGCGTCGGCGCGCGCACGGGCGGCGAGTCGGATCGCGGCCGCCTCGCGGCGCGTGAGCGTGCGCATGCGGTGCACGGCGCCGTCCGCATGCACCCAGGTGAACCCGTCGGCGTCGACCGCGAGGTCGACACCCGGCGGGAGTGCACGTCCGATCACAGCCGCGCTCGCGCGGCGGGCGCCGATGGCCACCTCCGCCGCGTCGGGCACGGCGACCGCGACGATCTCGCCGCCGTCGAGCTGTACGTCGACGGTGCGGGGTGCGGCCGGCGCGCCGATCCGCCAGCCTGACCGGGTGCGCCACAGGGCGCTCGAGCCCGTGGCGCCGCTCCCCGCTCGTCGAGACAGGCGGTCCGGGGCGAAACCGGTGCCGTCGCCGTCGGTCTCGGAACGGATCGCCTGTCTCGCGGGTCGACCGGTGAGCGCCGCCGATGCGGCCAGCGCTGCGGCGCCCAGCGCGGCAGGGGTCGGGGCGGGGTCTGCGTACGGCGGCAGTCGATCGATGAGCGCGGTGTCGAGGTCTCCGGCGCGCACCGCATGGTCGGCGAGGAGCGACCGCAGGAATCCGATGTTCGTCCGCACGCCGAGCACGACGGTGTCGGCGAGCGCGTCGTCGAGCTTCTCGAGCGCCTCGGCGCGATCGGCGCCGAGGGCGATGACCTTCGCGATCATGGGGTCGTAGTCGGCTGTGACCCCCGTGCCCGACTCGACGGCCGCGTCGCTGCGCACGCCGTCGGCCGACCGCCACACGAGCACCTCGCCGGTGTCGGGAAGGAAGCCCCTCGCCGGATCCTCCGCATACACACGGGCCTCGATCGCGTGCCCGGTGATCTTCACGTCGTCCTGCGCGAAGGCGAGCGGCTCACCGGCGGCGACGCGCAGCTGCTGTTCGACGAGGTCGACGCCGGTGACGAGCTCGGTGACGGGATGCTCGACCTGCAGGCGGGTGTTCATCTCGATGAAGAAGAAGTCGTCGGGGCGATCGCCTGCGACCAGGAACTCCACCGTGCCCACGCCGCGGTAGTCGACCGACGCTGCAGCGGCGCACGCGGCAGCGCCAAGTCGCGCGCGGGTCGCCGCGTCGATCACCGGCGACGGCGCCTCTTCGACCACCTTCTGGTGGCGGCGCTGCAGCGTGCACTCGCGCTCGCCGAGGTGCACGACGGCGCCGTGCGCGTCGGCGAGCACCTGCACCTCGATGTGGCGAGGGCGCTCGATGAGGCGTTCGAGCAGCAGCGCGTCGTCGCCGAAGGCCGCCGCGGCGACGCGGCGTGCCGCAGCCATGGCGTCGGGCAGTGCGGCGGCGCCGCGCACCACCTGCATCCCCTTGCCGCCACCGCCGGCGGACGGCTTCACGAGCAGCGGGTATCCGGCCGCATCCGCCGCCAGCGCGATCTCCGCGTCGGTCATCCCGACCGCGCTGAACCCCGCCACCGTCGGCACTCCGGAAGCGGCGACATGCGCCTTGGCGCGGATCTTGTCGCCCATCACGTCGAGCGCCCGCTCGCCGGGGCCGATGAAGACGATCCCCGCGTGCGCGCACGCGCGGGCGAAGTCGACGTTCTCGGAGAGGAAGCCGTATCCGGGGTGCACCGCCTGCGCGCCGGTCGCGCGCGCGGCATCGAGCACCGCGGCGATGTCGAGGTACGACTCGGTGGCCGCGGCCGGACCGATCCGCACCGCCTCGTCGGCTTCGCGCACGTGCGGGGCATCCGCGTCGGCGTCGCTGTAGACGGCGACGGAGCGGATGCCGAGCACCCGCAGAGTGCGGATGACGCGGCGGGCGATCTCGCCGCGGTTGGCGACCAGGACGGTGTGGAACATGCGCGTCACATCCGGAAGACGCCGAAGCGCGGTTCGGGCAGCGGGGTGCGGGAGACGACATCGAGCGCGAGACCCAGCAGGTCGCGTGTGTCGGCGGGGTCGATGATCCCGTCGTCCCACAGTCGCGCCGTAGCGTAGTAGGGGCTCCCCTGCTCCTCGAATTGCGCGCGGATCGGCGCTTCGAACGCGGCCCGGGCATCGGCATCCCAGTCCTCGCCCTGTGCCGCGAGCTGGTCGCCCTTGACGGTGGAGAGCACGGATGCCGCCTGCGGACCGCCCATGACCGAGATGCGGCTGCCCGGCCAGGTCCACAGGAAGCGCGGCGAGTAGGCGCGGCCGCACATCGAGTAGTTTCCCGCGCCGAACGAGCCGCCGATCACGACGGTCAGCTTGGGAACGCGGGTGGTGGCGACGGCGGTCACCATCTTGGCCCCGTCCTTGGCGATGCCGCCTGCCTCGGCGTCGCGCCCGACCATGAACCCCGAGATGTTCTGGAGGAACAGCAGCGGCGTGCCCCGCTGGTCGCACAGCTCGATGAAGTGCGCGCCCTTCTGCGCGGACTCGCTGAAGAGCACGCCGTTGTTCGCGACGATCCCGATCGGATGCCCGTGGATGCGGGCGAATCCGGTGACGAGAGTGTCGCCGTACTCGCGCTTGAACTCGTGGAACTCGCTCGCGTCTACGAGGCGCGCGATGACCTCGCGGACGTCGTAGGGCTGGTTGACGTCGACGGGCACCAGGCCGTAGAGGTCGGCGGGATCGGCCGCCGGATCCTCGGCGTCGGTGACCGACCAGGCCGGCGCGGCCGGCTGCGGGAGCGTCGCCACGATGTCGCGGACGATCTCGAGCGCGTGCTCGTCGTCTTCGGCGAGGTGGTCGACGACGCCGGAGCGGCGCGCGTGCAGCTCTCCCCCGCCGAGCTCCTCCGCCGTGACGACCTCACCGATCGCGGCCTTCACGAGCGGGGGTCCGCCGAGGAAGATCGTCCCCTGGCCGCGCACGATCACGGTCTCGTCGCTCATGGCAGGCACGTAGGCGCCGCCGGCGGTGCACGAGCCGAGGACCGCGGCGATCTGCGCGATGCCGGCGGCCGACAGGCGCGCCTGGTTGAAGAAGATGCGGCCGAAGTGGTCTCGATCGGGGAACACCTCGTCCTGCATCGGGAGGAATGCGCCGCCCGAGTCCACCAGGTAGATGCACGGTAGCCGGTTCTCGAACGCGATCTCCTGCGCGCGCAGGTGCTTCTTCACGGTGAGCGGGTAGTAGGTGCCGCCCTTCACCGTGGCGTCGTTGCAGATGACCATCACGTGCCGCCCGTGGATGAGCCCGATGCCCGCGATCACACCCGCAGCCGGCGCCTCTCCCCCGTACAGCCCGTCGGCGGCGAGCGCCGACACCTCGATGAACGGGCTCCCCTCGTCGAGCACGCGAGTCACACGATCGCGCGGCAGCAGCTTGCCGCGGGCGACGTGCCGTTCGCGGGCACGCTCCGGGCCGCCGAGCGCGGCCTGCGCGAGGCGCTCGCGCAGCAGAGCTGCCAGCGCCGCCTGCGACTCGCGCTGCGCGGTGAAGCGATCGTCGCGGGCGACGGTCGTCGTCAGCACACTCATGTCATCTCCGTCGACGTCACGATCAGGTCACACCGGTTGTCGCGGCGTGACGGGTCGGGTTAGTGTTCACTAACTGGACTTCAGGTTAGCGAGGCTTAACTGAAATGACAAGGGCTGCGACCGATCGGGACCGTGCCAAGGCCGACCGCCATGCGGCGATCCTCGAGGAGGCCGCCCGCCTGTTCGCGGAGCGCGGGTTCAGCGGAGTGAGCCTCGAAGACCTCGGCAGCGCCGTCGGCGTGTCGGGCCCGGCCCTCTATCGGCACTTCGCGAACAAGCAGGCCCTGCTCGGCGCCATCCTGGTCGAAGTGAGCGAGCGCCTGCTCTCGGGCGGACGCGAGGTCGTCGGCGATACCACCGACGCCGACGCGGCGCTCGCCGCCCTCATCGCCTTCCACGTCGACTTCGCCATCGCCGACTCCGACGTCATCCGCGTGCAGGATCGCGATCTGGCGAGCCTCGCCGAAGACGATCGTCACACCGTCCGGCGCCTCCAGCGCGAGTACGTCGAGCTGTGGATCGAGCAGTTGTCGCGCCTGCACCCCGATCGCGACTCGGCCGACCTGCGCGTGCGCGCGCACGCCTGCTTCGGCCTCATCAACTCCACGCCGCACAGCGTGCGGGCGCTGCGCTCACGCCCTGCCGACGCCGACGTGCGGCGCATCCTCCACTCCCTCGCGACCGCCGCGCTGCACGCCTGACGCCGAGGCGTCGATCCACGAGGCCCGCGCCCGCGCGAGCGCGCCCCGCGCACCCCTCGGTTGCGCGGGGCGCGCGGTCAGCGCAGGAGCATCGCGCGGCCGGGCTCGCTCAGCACGTCGCCGACGTCGACGAGGAACTTCGACCCCTGCTCGCCGTCGACCAGTCGATGATCGAACGACAGCGCGAGCGTCATCACGTCGCGCAGGGCGATCGCGCCGCGATGCTCCCACGGACGGCGGCGGACGGCGCCGACCGCGAGGATCCCCGCCTCGCCCGGGTTGAGGATGGGTGTGCCGGCGTCGACGCCGAACACCCCGACGTTCGTGATGGAGAACGTGCCGCCTGCCATGTCGGCCGGCGACGTCTTGCCCGCGCGGGCCGTCTCGGCAAGTGTCCGGATGCTGTCGGCGAGCTCCACGAGCGTGAGCTCCTGCGCGTCGCGGATGTTGGGCACCACGAGACCGCGGCCGGTCGCCGCGGCGATCCCGAGGTTGACGTAGTGGTGCTGCACGATCTCGCCCGCCGCCTCGTCCCACGCGGAGTTGAGCTCCGGATGACGCCCGAGTGCCAGGCACACCGCCTTCGCCGCGACGGCGAGCACGCCGATCCTGTGATCCTGCAACGAGCGGTCGGCCTTGAGCGACGCGACCAGCTCCGTCGTGGCGGTGACGTCGACGGTGAGGAACGTCGTGACGTGCGGTGCGGTGAACGCGCTCTGCACCATCGCCGCAGCGGTGTGCTTGCGCACGCCCCGGATCGGGATGCGCGTCGTGCGCGCGTCGACCTCACGCGGCGGCGCGTCGGGTGCGGCGTCTGCAGCGTCGACGGTGGATGCCGCCGGCGCGACGGCGCCCGTCGCTCCTACGCGCTCGGCGTAGGCCTCGACGTCGGCCCGCGTGATCAGATCCGTCGGCCCGGTCGGCTCGACCAGCGCGAGGTCGACCCCGAGCTGCTTCGCGAGTGCGCGCACGGGCGGGGTCGACCGCGGCCGCTCGACGACCTGCTCCACGTCGCCCAGCTGGATCGCGTCGTGCGGCGCCGCCTCGAGTACAGCGGTGTCGGTGCGGGCCTGACGCGCACCGACACGGGCGCGGCGCTGCGGACGCGACCCGGCGCGGGGCGAGGCGCCGTACCCGACCAGGTTCGGCTCGGCTCGGGCGTCTTCGGGCACGGCATCCGTCGCCACCGCGGATGCGATCTCCGCCGCCTCGGCGGTCTCACCCACGGGGGTCTCGGTCGCCGGCACGTCGTGCGCAGGGGCGTCGGCCCCCGCGACGTCGAACGAGATCAGCACGGAGCCGACCGCGATCACCTCGCCCTCCGCGGCATGCAGCGTCGCCACGCGCCCGGCGAACGGCGACGGCAGCTCGACGACGGCCTTGGCGGTCTCCACCTCGGCGATGGTCTGGTTGAGCGACACCTCGTCGCCCTCGGCGACCAGCCACGTGACGAGCTCCGCCTCGGGGAGCCCCTCGCCGAGGTCGGGCAGCAGGAAGTCCTGCATCATCGCTCGCTCACCCCCGTGAGGCTGTTCGGACGGTCGAGCACGCGGTCGACCGCGTCGAGGATGCGGTCGAGGTCGGGCACGTGGTGCTTCTCCAGCTTCGCCGGCGGATACGGGATGTCGTGCCCGGTGACGCGCTCGGGCGGCGCCTCGAGATGGTGGAAGCAGCGCTCGGTGACGCTCGCGACGAGCTCGGCTCCGACCCCCGCCTCGCGGGCCGCCTCGTGCGTGACGACCACGCGGCCGGTCTTGCGCACCGAGGCGGTGACGGTGCGGTAGTCCACCGGCGAGATCGAGCGGAGGTCGATGACCTCGATCGAGATGCCGTCGTCCTCGGCTGCCGTCGCCGCATCGAGGGCGGTCGCGACCTGGGCTCCATACGTGAGCAGCGTCACGTCGCTCCCCTCGCGGGCCACCCGGGCGAGGCCCATGGGCGGCGCATCCGCGATGTCGACTCCGAGGTCGACCTCGCCCTTGGCGTGATACAGGCGCTTGGGCTCGAAGTACACGACCGGGTCGTCGGAGGCGATCGCCTGCCGGAGCATGACGTAGGCATCCTGCGGGTTCGACACCGCGACCACGCGCAGACCCGAGGTGTGCACGAAGTACGCCTCGGGCGACTCGGAGTGGTGCTCGGCTGCGCCGACGCCGCCCGCCCACGGGATGCGGATCGTCAGCGGCATCTTCACGTTGCCGCGCGTGCGGTAGTGCAGCTTCGCCACCTGGCACACGATCTGGTCGAAGGCCGGATAGACGAAGCCGTCGAACTGGATCTCCACGACGGGGCGGTACCCGCGGAAGGCGAGTCCCACCGCGGTGCCCATGATCCCCGACTCGGCGAGCGGGGTGTCGATCACGCGCTGTGCGCCGAACTCGGACTGGAGTCCGTCGGTGATGCGGAACACGCCGCCGAGCTTGCCGATGTCCTCGCCCATGAGGAGCACCTTCGGATCGTCGGCCATCGCGCGGCGCAGCGCCTCGTTGATCGACTTCGCCATCGTCAGCTGAGCCATCAGCGCACCTCCTCGGCGAGTGCGTCGAGGTACGCCTGGAACCGGCTGCGCTCCTCGTCGAGACCGGTGTGAGCCTCGGCGTACACGTCGTCGAACACGGTGATCGGCGCGCGGGTCGTCGCACCGAGCGCTGCCGCGCGCACCTCTCCGGCGAGGCGATCGGCATCGGCTGCGACCTCGGCGGCGAACGAGTCGTCGAAGGCGCCCTGGGCGCGCAGGAAGGCCTCCACGCGTGCGATCGGGTCGCGGCGACGCCAGGCCTCGACCTCGTCGCGGTCGCGGTAGCGCGTCGGGTCGTCCGACGTCGTGTGGGGTCCGATGCGATAGGTGACCGCCTCGATGAAGACCGGTCCGCCGCCGCGGCGGGCGTGGTCGGTCGCCCACCGCATCGCGGCGAGGCAGGCGAGCACGTCGTTGCCGTCGACCCGCATGCTCGGGATGCCGAAGCCCGGCGCGCGCCCGGCGATCGGGAACTTCGCCTGCACGGCGACCGGCTCCGAGATCGCCCACTGGTTGTTGCTGCAGACGAACACCACCGGGGAGCGGAACGACGAGGCGAAGACCATGGCCTCGTTCACGTCGCCCTGGCTCGATGCTCCGTCGCCGAAGTAGGCGACCGACACCTGGTCGGTCTCGTCGCGCTGGATACCCATGGCGTAGCCGACAGCGTGCAGCGCCTGCGCGCCGATGATGATCTGCTGCGTCGCGGTGTTCAGCTCGTACGGGTCATAGGTCGAGTGCTCCTCGCCGCGCCACGCGAGCACGAAGTCGGACGGCCGGGCGCCGCGCGCGTAGACCACGCCGGTCTCGCGGTAGCTGGGGAACACGAAATCGTCGCCGCGCAGCGCCCGCGCCGTGCCGATCTGCGTCGCCTCCTGGCCCTCGCAGGGCGGCCACAGGGCGAGCTGCCCCTGTCGCTGGAGGGCGACGCCCTCCTTGTCGATGCGGCGCACCAGCACCATGTCGAGGTACAGCTCGCGCAGCACCGCGGCATCGACATCCCGCACGTAGCGGTCGAGCTCGGCATCGGCGATACGCTCGCCTTCGGGGGTCAGCAGGCGTGCGACATCATCGATATCGGTGGCGACGTCGGCCGTGGGGGTCAGGGTGTGCGTCATCGTCATCCCTCCTCGGTGCGGATCACCCTCGTGAGGCATCCGCGCGTGGAACTCCCGGCGTCGTCGCCGGATATGGCCGACACTACGTCCGAGTCGCACCTCGCTCAAGCATTCAGCGTTCGCTTGAGCATGTTGCCAAATTCGACCACCCAAACCCGTGCTAACGTTACGCACTATGAGTTCACTCGATCACGTCGACCTGGAGCTTCTCACGGCACTGTCCGCAGACCCCCGCGCGACGGTCGTGGCACTGGCGGAGCGCCTCGGACTCTCGCGCAACACCGTCCAGGCCCGCATGGCCCGCCTGGAGCGATCGGGTGTCTTCCTCTCGTACGAGCGATCGCTCTCGTCGTCGGCACTCGGCTACCCGATCGAAGCATTCATCAGCGTGATCGTGCGCCAGGCGGATCTGCCGCGCATCGCGGTCGACCTCTCCCGCGTGCCCGAGGTCGTCCAGGCCCACGGACTGTCGGGTCAGGTCGATCTGCTGGTGCGCGTAGCGTGCCGCGACACGCAGCACCTGTTCGACACGGATGCCCGCATCCTCGCGATCGAGGGCGTCGAGCGCACCGAGACGTCGCTCGTGATGGGCGAGGTCATCCCCCATCGCGTGACTCCGCTCATGGAGCTGGCGCGACAGGAGCCGTAGGCGTCGCACTCGTCGGCGTCGCACTCATCGGCGCACGAAGCGCCCGGCGCGCGAGGCGCTCCGGAGCGTTGCGCACGTCGTCCACCTTGATGAGCACCACGCCAGCGAGGATGAGCGCGCCGCCCACGAACTGGATCGGAGCCGGAGTCTCGCCGAGGAAGATCCACGCGAACCCGAGGGCGAACAGCACCTCCGACAGCCCGACGAACGAGGCCACCCGCGAGCCGACGCGGGGCACGGCCATCACCCCGAGCGCGTAGCCCAGGGTGGTGCCCACCGCCGCCACCCAGAGCAGCGGCATCCACCACGGCACCGTCACGCCCGCGAGCACCACTTCCACCGCGGGTGCGGCGAACGGCATGATCCCGGTGAGGCAGAGCCCGCCCATCACGACGGCGCCGATCAGCAGACCGCCAGAGGCCAGCGCAAGCGAGGGCAGGTCGTCGCCGGTGCGCTCGGCGAGCACGAAGTACGCGCAGACGCAGACGGCGGCGGCGAGGCCGAGCAGAGTGCCGAGCAGGTCGAAGGATGCGCCGGCGATGTCGACCACGAGCACGAGCCCGCCGATCGCCACGACCGAGCCCCACAGCACGAGTGCCGAGGGGCGGCGGCGCGTACGCGCCCAGACGAACACGACGAGCATCACCGGCGCAAGGTACTGGATGAGCAGCGCGACGGCCACCGGCATCCGCTGCATCGCCGAGAAGAAGAAGAGCTGGCAGCCGAGCACGGGCATGAGGCCGAATCCGGCGAACATGCGCCAATGCCGGCGCAGCAGCCCGGGGTTCGCGCGCAGCGCGCGAACGAGGGCCGGCGAGAGCACCAGTCCGGCGATGCCCATGCGCACGAGGAGTGCGGCGCCGAGCGACCAGCCCGCCTCGAGGAGGGGCTTCACGAACGGTCCGCTCGACGAGAACGCGAACGCCGATGCGACGGCCAGCACGAGGCCGCTCGTCTGCAGACGCGCCGGAGCGGGGCCGAGGATCACCGGGATCGGGGCGGTGGGAGCGGTCATGGCGGCATCCGACTGTCATGAGTGAAGAGTGCGTACACTGGTGACAGTACCGCCCGCCATGTCAGGAGTCAACGTGGTTTTCATCCATGACACGAAACGCACGCTGATGATGGTCGTCGACCTCGTCAACACCCTGCCCGGGTTCGATGGCACCGACACGCTCGAGACGGTCTCCGACCTCGACGCCTTCCTCGTCCAGAACCCCTACTCCGGCCCGGTGCGCACGGATGCCGCCGCGCTCGCCGCCGTGCGCGAGGTGCGCGGGCGACTGGCCGCGCTCTGGCGCGTCGACCGCGCGGGGGCGGTGCCCCTCGTCAACTCGATGCTCGCCGACGGCGAGGCACTCCCCCGTCTCGTCATCCACGACGAGTACGACTGGCACATCCACGCGACCTCCGACGAGTCGCCGCTCGCGACGCGCATGCTCGTCGAAGCTGCCATGGCGTTCGTCGACGTGATCCGAGCAGACGAGTACGACCGGGTGCGGCTGTGCGCGGCAGACGACTGCGAAGGCGCCTACATCGACTACTCGAAGAACGGGTCGAAGCGCTACTGCGACAGCGGCAACTGCGGCAACCGCATGAACGTCAACGCGTACCGGGCGCGGAAGGCACGAGAAAGCGCCTGATCGCCTCGGCGGCCGGAGCCGGCGTCTCGTAATGGATGAGATGGCCGACATCGGGGATCTCGACGAGCTCGACATCGGCGAACAGCGTCGCGAGGTGCCGCTCCGCTTCGATCGGCGTGATGTCGTCGCGCACCGCCGCGACCAGCAGCACCGGCTGCGGAATGCGCGGCGCGAACGCGCGCACGTCGTTCGAGACCGATGCGAGGAACGCGTCGTGCAGCACGTCGCGGTCGGCGAAGCGCGAGAAGTACGTGTCGTGCTGATCGTGCACGAAGCGCCGCAGTTCGGCATCCTTCGTCTTCGCCATCGACACGCTCATCACCCGCACGATGAGCCCGTTGCGCAGCAGCGCGTCGCCGATCTTCGCGGGAAGCCGCGCGCCTGCCCAGTAGTAGAAGACCGCGAGACGGGTGAGGATGCCGCGCGGCCCCTCGAGCGCCGGCGCGCCGATCGGGTTCACGAGCACGACGCGGGGCGTCTCGAGTCCGCCCGCCACCGCGGCGGAGACCACGATCGAACCGAACGAGTGCCCGAGGATCACCGCACCCGGCGCGACCGCCTCGGCGAAGTGCGTGAGCCATGCGGCATAGGCGTCGAGGTCGTGCCGGCGACCGGGCAGGGGCGCGGTCTCGCCGAACCCCGGAAGGTCGGGCGAGATCACCCGCACACCCGGGAGGTGGGCGACGACGGGCTCGAGGCCGTGATGGTCGCCGCGGAATCCGTGCACGGCGATCACGGTGGGGGCATGGGCGTCGTCAGGGCCGTACACCCAGTACGCCGTCTCGCCGCCGAGCACCGCGGCGACACGGCGCTCGACCGGAATCGCGTCCAGGAGCGCTGCGTACGGGTTGGCCACGGTCACTCGTCGAGTCTAACGACCGGCGTCGGAAGCCACGGCCGCCGGCGGCGCAGCACGGCGGCTGCGCGGCCGGCGGCGCAGCACGGCGGCTGCGCGATGCGGAGCGCCTCCCCGGCGATGTCGGAGGCGACGCATACCGTGGAAGACATGGACCGCTGGCGCCCCGAGCCGCTCGCGATGTTCGAGCGCCCCGAGTGGCTGCAGGTGGTGGGGGTCTTCGACCTCGAGACCACCGGCGTCGATGTCGGTCATGACCGCATCGTCAGCGCGCACGTCGGGCTGCTCGACGCACAGGGCGGTGTGCTGAACGCCCGCGACTGGCTGGCCGACCCCGGCATCGACATCCCCGAGGGCGCCACTGCGGTGCACGGCATCACCACGGAGCGGGCGCGCGCCGAGGGCCGTCCGGCAGCCGACGTCGTCGCCGAGGTCGTCGCGGCGCTGCGCGGGCTCCTCGACGCCGGGCTCCCGATCGTCGCCTACAACGCTCCGTATGACTTCTCGCTGCTGAAGTACGAGGCGCTGCGCCACGGGATCGATCCCATCGTCGACCCGTCGCCGGTGATCGATCCGCTCGTCGTCGACAAGGCGTACGACCGCTGGCGCCGGGGCAAGCGCACACTGTCGGTCGTCGCCGAGCACTACGCCGTGCGCCTCGACGGCGCGCACGACGCCTCGGCCGACGCGGTCGCTGCCGGGCGGGTCGCGCAGGCGCTCGCCGAGCGGTACGCGGCCTGGCTCCCCGACTCGGTCGCCGAGCTGCACACCCGTCAGATCGGGTGGGCACGAGCCCAGGCCGAGAGCCTGACCGAGTACTTCGTGAAGATCGGCCGCATCGATCCCGAGGAACGCCTCGACGGTCGCTGGCCGATCCGCTGACGCCGGCCGCGGGGTCGGCACGGCCGCCCGGGTCCTGCCGACTCCCCGTTCGTCGGTGAGCTCACCGGAAAGCGGTGGCCACAGCGGCATCCGCTCCCCCGGAAACGCGAAGAGCCCCGCCGAAGCGGGGCTCCTGCAGGCTCTCGGACTTACTTGGAGCCGAAGTTCTTGAAGCGCTGGTTGAACTTCTCGACGCGACCGGCCGAGTCCATGATGCGCTGCTTGCCCGTGTAGAACGGGTGCGAGGCCGAGGAGATCTCGACGTCGATGACGGGGTACTCGACGCCGTCGAGCTCGATCGTCTTGTCGCTGGTCACCGTCGAACGGGTGAGGAACGTGTCGCCCGAGCCGAGGTCGCGGAACACGACTGCCTGGTATTCGGGGTGGATGTCAGTCTTCATGGGAGTCCTTTGAATGAGGTGCCCTGGATTTTGCCAGGGCGGACAAAGTCTGTGGTGCGAGCGCACCAAGGGTCGAGTCTACCAGCCCTGGCGCGTTCTCGCGGAATCGGGCGACGCGACGGTCAGCGCGTCGCCCGGGCGGCGTAGCGGCCGTCTTCCTCGGAGAGGCGGATGGTGACGCCGAAGGTCTCGGTCAGCGCGTCGGCGGTGAGCGTCTGCGCGATCGGGCCGGCCGCGACGGCACGCCCCTCACGCAGCAGCAGCACGTGGGTGAAGCCCACCGGGATCTCCTCCACGTGGTGGGTGACCATGATCATCGCGGGGGTCGTCGGCGCCTGCGCGTAGCCGCCGAGGAGGGCGAGGAGCTCCTCGCGCGCGCCGAGGTCGAGGCTCGCTGTCGGCTCGTCGAGCAGCAGCAGCTCAGGATCGGTCATCACGGCGCGGGCGATCTGCACCCGCTTCTGCTCGCCGTCGCTGAGGGTTCCGAACGTGCGGTCGGCGAGGTGGTCGAGGTGCCACTCCGCCAGCACCCGCAGCGCGCGGCGCTCGTCGATGTCCTCATAGTCCTCGCGCCAGCGGCCGAGCACCGAGTACGCCGCGGTGAGCACGACGTCGAGCACGTTCTCCTCCGGCGGCACGCGGCGCGCCATCGCCGACGAGGCGAAGCCGATGCGGGGGCGCAGCTCGAAGACATCCGTGCGCCCGAGACGCTCGCCGAGGATCGTCACCGCGCCCGATGTGGGGTGGATCAGGGTGTCGGCGAGCTGGAGCACCGTCGTCTTGCCGGCGCCGTTCGGGCCGAGCACCACCCAGCGCTCGTCATCGGAGACCGACCATTCCAGGTGGTCGACGATGTTCCTGGCGTTTCGGCGGACGACGACGTCGGAGAACTCGAGCACCTGCGGCATACGACCAGCCTATCTGCCGTCGGCGATGACCTCTGCGTACAGCGCCCGCGTCTCGTCGGCGATGCTCTGCCAGCTGAAGGCGGTGCGGGCGCGTTCGCGACCCGCCTCGCCGTATGCGCGCGCGAGCACGGGATCGGAGACGACCTCGGTGAGGACGCGGGCCAGATCCGCCACGAAGGCGTCGGGGTCCACCGGCGTGCCGGTGCCGTCCTGCGCCTGCTCGATGGGGACGAGCCGCCCGGTCTGGCCGTCGACGACGACCTCGGGGATGCCGCCCGTCGCGGTGCCCACGACCGCGGCGCCGCACGCCATCGCCTCGAGGTTGACGATGCCGAGGGGCTCGTACACCGACGGGCAGACGAAGGTGGTGGCGGCCGTGAGGATCGCGCACAGCTCATGCCGCGGCAGCATCCGATCGATCCACACCACGCCGTCGCGGGTGGACTGGAGGCCACGGACGAGCCCTTCGACCTCCGACATGATCTGGGGCGTGTCGGGCGCACCGGCGCAGAGGATCACCTGCACCTCGGGCGGCAGCTGCTCGGCGGCACGCAGGAAGTACGGCAGCCCCTTCTGCCGGGTGATGCGCCCGACGAACACGACCGACGGGCGGGCGGGATCGATGCCCTCGGCGGCGAGGACCGCGGGGTCGTCGACCGGATGCCACGCCTCGACGTCGATGCCGTTGTAGATCACGCGCACCTTCGCCGGGTCGAGCTGCGGGTAGCTGCGGAGGATGTCGGCGCGCATCCCGCCGCTGACGGCCACCACGGCCGCCGCCCCCTCGTAGGCGGTCTTCTCGATCCAGCTCGACACGGCGTACCCGCCGCCGAGCTGCTCGGCCTTCCACGGCCGCAGCGGCTCGAGGCTGTGCGCCGTCACGATGTGCGGGATGCCGTGCAGGAGCGACGCGAGGTGCCCGGCGAAATTCGCATACCAGGTGTGGCTGTGCACCACGTCGGCACCGGCGACGTCGCTCACGATCTCGAGATCGGTGCCGAGCGTCTGCACGGCGGCGTTCGCCGCGGCGAGCTCTGTCGGCACGCCGTACGAGCTGGTCCCCTCCTCGGCACGCTCCGCTCCGAACGCGCGCACGCGCACGTCGATCGAGGAGCGCAGCGCCCCGACGAGCTCGGTGACGTGCACTCCGGCGCCGCCGTAGACCTCCGGCGGATATTCCTTGGTGATGATGTCGACGCGCATGTGTCGAACGCTAGTACAGCGCTACCGGTGGCCATAGTGTTGACCCATGCCTGCAGCGCCGAAGGTCTTCGGAATCATCCTCGCCGGCGGCGAGGGAAAGCGCCTCATGCCGCTCACCGCGGACAGGGCCAAGCCCGCTGTGCCCTTCGGGGGCCAATACCGGCTGATCGACTTCGCGATATCGAATCTCATCAACTCGGGCCTGCGCCAGATCGTCGTGCTGACCCAGTACAAGTCGCACAGCCTCGACCGCCACGTCTCGCAGACCTGGCGCATGTCGGCTCTGCTCGACTCCTACGTCACCTCCGTCCCGGCGCAGCAGCGCCTCGGCAAGCGGTGGTTCTCGGGCTCCGCCGACGCCATCCTGCAGAGCCTCAACCTGATCAACGACGAGCAGCCCGACATCGTCGTCGTGATCGGCGCCGACCACGTGTACCGGATGGACTTCCGTCAGATGCTCGACGCGCACATCGCGTCCGGCGCCCGCGCCACCGTCGCCGGCATCCGCCAGCCCATCGGCCTCGCCGACCAGTTCGGCGTGATCGACGTCGACCCCGAAGACCCTGCTCGCATCCGCGACTTCCTCGAGAAGCCGCAGCACCCGACCGGTCTCGCCGACTCCCCCGGCGAGGTGCTCGCCTCGATGGGCAACTACATCTTCGATACCGATGCGCTCATCGAGGCCGTCGAGGCCGACGGCGAGATGCCGACGTCGAACCACGACATGGGCGGCGACATCGTGCCGTACTTCGTCGGCCGCGGCGAGGCCGGCGTCTACGACATGAAGCGCAACGACGTTCCCGGCTCCACCGATCGCGATCGGTCCTACTGGCGCGACGTCGGCACGATCGATTCGTTCTTCGACGCGCATCGCGACCTCATCTCGACGCTCCCGATCTTCAACCTCTACAACACCGACTGGCCGATCCACTCGCAGGCGGTCAACTCGCCGCCGGCGAAGTTCGTGCGCGACTCGGTCGGGCGCATCGGCAACGCGATCGACTCGATCGTCTCGCTCGGGTCGGTGCTGTCGGGCACCCACCTCGAGCGCAGCGTGGTCGGCCCGTGGACGCTCGCCGGAGGCGGCTCGACGATCACCGACTCGGTGCTGTTCGACCACGTGCACGTCGGCGCGGGCGCGCGCATCCACCGCGCCATCCTCGACAAGAACGTCGTGCTCGCCGAGGGCGCGACCGTGGGCGTCGACCGCGAGAAGGACCTCGCGCGCGGCTTCACCGTCACAGACAGCGGCATCACGGTCGTCGGCAAGGGCGTACGCGTCGAACGGTGACCCCCGTTTCGGAGGCGGCGTCACGCCCCGCTAGCGTGGAGGGATGCCGCATCCCGCCCGCTTCCTCGTCGTGCTCGACGCCGACTCCACGCTGATCCGCAACGAGGTCATCGAGCTCATCGCCGACGAGGCGGGCCGCGGCCCCGAGGTCGCGGCGGCCACCGAGGCCGCGATGCGCGGCGAGGTCGACTTCGCGACGAGCCTGCGCTCCCGCGTCGAAGCGCTCACAGGCGTTCCCGTCGCCGCGTTCGCCACGGTGATCTCGCGCATCGAGCCGACGCCCGGCGTGCGCGAGCTGATCGCGGCGGTCCACGATCGCGGTGGCGTCGTGGGCGTCGTCTCGGGCGGATTCCACGAGGTGCTCGACACGGTGGCACCCGCTCTCGGCGTCGACGTGTGGCGGGCGAACCGCCTGGCTGCGGCGGACGGCACCCTCACCGGCGTGGTCGACGGCGAGATCGTGGATGCTGCGGCGAAGGCCGCGACGCTGACGGAGTGGGCTGCCGAGCGGGGCGTCCCCCTCGCCCGCACGATCGCGATCGGCGACGGCGCGAACGACCTGAAGATGATGGCGGTCGCCGGCCTCGGGGTGGCGTTCAATGCCAAGCCCGCCGTCCGCGCGCAGGCCGATGTGGTCGTGGGCCCGGTCGATCTCGCCGAGGTCGTCGCGCTTCTCCCCTGACGGCCCCGGGATGTCGCACGGGCGCGCTAGCGTCGGCGCATGGACATCATCCTGGTTCCCGGACTCTGGCTCGACGCATCCTCGTGGGACGGGGTGGTGCCCGCTCTCGAGCGAGCCGGGCACGTGACACACCCCCTGACGATGCCGGGCGTCGGCGCCGACGGCGAGGCCGCTCGCGGCATCACCATCGATGACTGGGTGGCAGCCACGGTCGACACGATCGATCGAGTCGACGGTCCGGTGGTGCTCGTGGGCCACTCCGGCGGCGGGAACGTCGTCTACGGGGCGCTCGACGCGCGCCCCGAGCGCGTGGCCCAGGTCGTCTTCCTCGACACGTTCCCGCCCGGCGACGGACAGACGATCTGGGAGTTCCCGGTGGTCGACGGAGTGATCCCCTTCCCGGGCTGGGACTTCTTCGAGGAGGGCGAGGTCGCCGATCTGGACGCGGCGACCCGCGCCGCGGCATCCGAGCGCACCCTGTCGGTGCCCGAGCTCGTCCCCACCTCGCCGCTGCGACTCCGCGATGAACGGCGCCGGGTTGTGCCGGCGACGATGATCACCGGCACCGTTCCCGAGGCCGAGATCCGCGGCATCATCGAGGCGGCGCCGGAGTGGGCTGCGGAGCTCGCGTCGCTGGCCGATCTGCGGATCATCCAGCTCAACGCCCCCGGCGAGCCCACCGGGCACTGGCCGCAGCTGGCGAAGCCCGAGCGCGTCGGGGCGGCGATCCTCGACGCGCTCGCGTGAGTGGAGGCCTGAGGCTCAGTGGCCCATGCCGAGGCCGCCGTCGACCGGGATGACGGCGCCCGAGATGTAGGCGGCGTCGTCGGAGGCGATCCACGCGACCACACCCGCCACCTCGTCGGCCGACGCGAAGCGGCCGGCGGGGATGTTCTTCTTGTACTCCGCCTGGGTCGCCTCGGGGAGCTCGGCCGTCATGTCGGTCTCGATGAACCCGGGCGCCACCACGTTCGCGGTGATGCCGCGGCCGCCGAGCTCGCGCGTGAGCGACCGTGCGAAGCCCACGAGCGCGCTCTTGGAGGCGGAGTAGTTGATCTGGCCGGCCGAGCCGTACAGCCCGACGACGCTCGAGATGAGCACGACGCGACCCCAGCGGGCACGCAGCATGCCCTTCGACGCGCGCTTGACCACGCGGAAGGTGCCGCCCAGATTGGTCGACACGACGCTGTCGAAGTCGTCCTCGCTCATGCGCAGCAGCAGCATGTCCTTGGTGATGCCGGCGTTCGCCACGACGATCTCGATCGGGCCGAGCGCAGTCTCGACCTCGGTGAACGCCGCGTCGACCGCTGCGGCGTCGGTGACGTCGGCGCGGACGGTGAGCGTGCCCTCAGGGCCCTCGCCGGAGCGCGCCGTGACGGCGACCTTGTAGCCGAGCGCGACGAAGCGCTCGGCGATGGCACGGCCGATGCCGCGGTTGCCGCCGGTGACGAGGACGACGCGTTCGGTGGACATGGCGACTCCCGGAGGGTGTGGGACAGAACCGCACCAGCCTATCGGCGCGTCGGTTGACACCCCGCGTCGAGCGCTGGAAGCCTGGACGGTGAACCCGACGAAAGGCCCGCTGTGACCGACCCGAACGCGGCTGACGCGCACCCCGACCAGCCGACCCAGCCGTACCCGCCCACGGCTCCCGCTCCGGCGGCGCAGCCGCAGACGCCGCCCGCCGCGCCCTACGGCGCTCCGGCGTACGGGCCTCCCCCGGCGTACTCGCCGCCTCCCGCCTACGGTGCCCCCACTGCCCCCGAATCCGCTTACGGCGCAGCGCCCGGTTACGGCGCGGCACCCGCCTACGGCGCCGCACCTGCTTACGGGTACGGTGCGCCCCCGTACCCCTACGGCGCATCGGCACGCACGAACACGCTCGCGATCGTCGCGCTCATCTCGTCGATCGCTGGCCTCACCCTCATTCCGGGCATCGGCTCGATCGTCGGCGTCATCACCGGCCACATGGCGCTGCGCCAGGTGAAGCAGACCGGCGAGCAGGGTCGCGGCATGGCGCTCGGCGGCGTGATCATGGGCTGGATCGGCGTCGGACTCCTCGTGCTCGGCCTCATCCTCTTCGTCCTGCTGATCGGGCTCTTCGCCGCGACTGCTACCACCTACGGCTCGGCGTGACGCCGGAGGGTGCGCCGACGCGCGCGCGTCGGCGTACCCTGGAATCACCGTGAAGAACTCCGACCGGGCGCAGTCCGCCACATCGCTGCCGCGCGCTCCGCGCGACGAACTCGGCGCGCGATCCAACAGGTATCTCGTCATGATGGGTGTGCGCATCGCGTGCTTCATCCTCATGGTCGTCATCACGCCGTACGGCTGGTACACCTGGGTGCTCGGCGCGGCCGCCATCCTGATCCCGTACATCGCCGTGGTCTCGGCGAACGTCGGCGAAGAGGCGCGACGCAACCGACCGGAGGACCCGCAGCCGACCCTTGCGGCGACGCCGCATCCGACCGACGTCGACCCGGAGACGCACCCGGTCCTCAGACTGCACGAGAGCGCTGACTCCCCCGACAGCCCGGCGACGACACCCGACGATCCCGACTCCGACTCCCCCGCGCCCACGGGCGGGACCGCGTGAGCGAGGGCAGCCCGTCCGCCGCTCCCGCCGTCTGTTCGCGTGCGGGGTGCCGGGCCGACGCCCGGTGGCGCATCGACTGGCGCAACCCCCGGATCCACGCGGCGGATCGCGTGAAGTCCTGGGCAGCGTGCGACGAGCACCGCGATTTCCTGCGCGAGTACCTCGCCGCGCGTTCGTTCCCCGTCGAGGTGCACGCCATCGACGCGTCGACAGAGGCATCTCGATGAGCCCCCGCCGCGCAGTCAGCATGCAGAACCTCCCCACGGCGGGCCGATGGGCCGTCTACTTCGCCCTCGCGCTCGTCTTCGCGATCGCGTGCGCGTTCCTCTCGCACTGGCAGTTCAGCCGCAACGAGGAACGGTCGGCGCAGCTGCAGCTCGTCGCCGACAACTACGACCAGGCGCCGGTGGCGCTCGACACGCTGATTCCGGCGGGAGGCGAGCTCGCGGCTTCCGACGAGTGGCGCCCCGTCGAGCTCGTCGGGGAGTACCTGTCCGACGAACTGCTGCTCGCGCGCAATCGCCCCCACGGCGGCACCTCGGCGTTCGAGGTGCTCGTCCCTTTCCGTCTGGATGATGGTCGCGTGGTGATCGTCGACCGGGGCTGGGTGCCGCCCGGTGCGGACCAGCCCGACCCCGATGTCATCCCGGCGGCCCCCGAGGGCGAAGCGACGGTCGTCGTGCGCATGCGCGTGGGCGAACAGCTGCCCTCCTCGGGGCGCTCAGCCCCCGAGGGCCAGGTGCCGACGATCAATCTCCCCCTCATCGCCGACACGATCCCCTCGGGCGCCGACGTCGAGACGAGCGCCTACGGGGTGATGGTGTCGGAGGATCCGGCTCCCGCCACGCGCCCGACGGCACTCGACCCCCCCTCCGAAGACCCCGGCCCGCACTTGTCGTACGCGATCCAGTGGATCCTCTTCGCGGTGATGGGCTTCGTGTTCATCGGCTACGTGATCCGCACCGAGCGGCGCCACCGGCGCGAAGACGCCGAGGACGACGCGGCCGCGGCATCCGAGCAGACGAATGCCCTCGCCGCGGCATCCGGCACCGCGACGGCCCCGCGCGTGCCGAGGCCTCCCCGAGCACGGCGCGATCGCGACGCCGACGACGAAGACGCACTGATCGACGCCTCTCGCCGCTGAACCGGCCGCCGACTCCGCCGCACCCCTGTGCGGCAGCCGGTGATCGGACTACGCCAGTTCGATGAGGTCGATGTAGTCGCGGCCCCAGATGTCTTCGACGCCGTCGGGGAGGATGAGCACGCGCTCCGGGTTGAGCGCGTGGACCGCGCCGGAGTCGTGCGAGACGAGCACGACCGCACCCTCGTAGTGGGCGAGCGCCCCGAGGATCTCCTCGCGCGATGCGGGGTCGAGGTTGTTCGTCGGCTCGTCGAGGAGCAGCATGTTCGCGCTCGAGACGACGAGCGTCGCCAGCGACAGGCGGGTCTTCTCGCCGCCCGAGAGCACGCCGGCGGGCTTCAGCACGTCGTCGCCGGTGAACAGGAACGAACCGAGCACCTTGCGCGCCTCGGTCGCGGTGATGTCGGGAGCGGCCGACATCATATTCTCGAGCACCGACCGGTTCACGTCGAGGTTCTCGTGCTCCTGGGCGTAGTACCCGATCTTGAGGCCGTGCCCCGGCTCGAGCTGGCCGGTGTCGGGCTTGTCGACACCCGCGAGGATGCGCAGGAGCGTGGTCTTGCCGGCGCCGTTGAGACCGAGCACGACGACCTTGGAGCCGCGGTCGATCGCGAGGTCGACGTCGGTGAAGATCTCGAGCGAGCCGTACGACTTCGACAGTCCCGATGCCATGAGCGGCGTCTTGCCGCACGGGGCCGGCTTCGGGAAGCGCAGCTTCGCCACGCGCTCGTCCTGACGCACGTCGTCGAGGCCTGCCAGCATCTTCTCGGCGCGCGCGACCATCTGGTGCGCGGCGGCGGCCTTGGAGGCCTTGGCGCCGAATCGGGCAGCCTGCTGCTGCAGCACGCTCGCCTTCTTCTCGACGTTGGCGCGCTCCTTCTTGCGGCGCTCCTCATCGGCCACCCGCTGACGCAGGTAGTTCTTCCAGTTCATGTTGTAGATGTCGATGACCTGGCGGTTGGCGTCGAGGTAGAACACGCGGTTCACCGTCTCGCCGACGAGCTCGACGTCGTGGGAGATGACGATGAGACCGCCCTTGTACCCCTTGAGGAACTCCCGCAGCCACACCACGCTGTCGGCGTCGAGGTGGTTGGTCGGCTCGTCGAGGATCATCGTCTGCGCGTCCGAGAACAGGATGCGGGCGAGTTCGATGCGACGGCGCTGTCCGCCTGAGAGCGTCTTCAGCGGCTGGTCGAGGATGCGATCCGGAAGCGACAGGTTGTGCGCGATCGAGGCGGCTTCCGCCTCGGCCGCATAGCCGCCGAGCGCCTCGAAGCGCTCGGTGAGGTTCGCGTACTTGCGCATCGCCTTGTCGGCGACCGCCGGGTCGGTGTCACCCATGGCGAGGGATGCCTCGTGCATGCCGATCGCGAGCGACCCGAGGCCGCGCGCGTCGAGGATGCGGGTGCGGGCCAGCATCTCGGGATCTCCCGAGCGCGGATCCTGTGGCAGGTAGCCGAGTTCGCCGGAGCGCTCCACCTTGCCGTCGGCGGGGATCAGGTCGCCCGCGAGCACCTTGGTGAGCGTCGTCTTGCCGGCGCCGTTGCGGCCGACCAGCCCGATCTTGTCGCCGGCGGACACGCGGAACGCCACGTCGGACATGAGCACGCGTGCACCCACGCGGATCTCGAGTTCGTGCACGGCGAGCACAGCAGACGTCCGTTCCATCGGGGAAAGTGGTGAGTCGGCCGAGTGGCCAGCGTCCGAGTCTACCGTGGGCCAGCCTGTGGGAAGCCGACAGCCGCCCGCCCGAGGCTTGGTGTACTGCGTTCAAGAACGTGCGCAGACCCGCCCCTAGGCTGAGAGCCATGTCTACGATCGCCGCTCCCTCCGCCCGCCGCGTCCTCGCCGACGTCATCCCGCACCCGTCGTCCCGTGTCCGCGCCTTCGCCGTCGATGCGGCGCTCGTCGTCACCGGCGCCCTCGTGGTCGCCGCGTTCGCCCAGGTCACGATTCCGCTGTGGCCCGTGCCGATCACGGGTCAGACCCTCGCCGTCGTCGTCGTCGGCGCCGCGCTGGGGTCGCGCCGCGGTGCCGCGGCTCTCACCACCTACCTGCTGATGGGCCTCGCCGGACTCCCGGTGTTCGCCGAGTTCACCGGCACGATCGCCACGGTCGCCAAGCCCAGCTTCGGCTTCATCCTCGGCTTCATCCCGGCAGCCTTCCTCGCCGGCTGGTTCGCCGAGCGCCGCTGGGACCGCAAGCCCTGGCTCGCCTTCCTCGGCTTCGTCGCCGCGAGTGCCGTTCCGTTCGTTTTCGGCATCCCCTACATGGCGCTCGTCCTGAACGTCGTCACCGGTGGCTCGTTCACGTTCTGGCAGATCCTCGAATTCGGCCTGTTCCCCTTCATCGTCGGCGGTCTCGTCAAGGCAGCGATCGCCGCCCTGCTGATCCCCGGTGCGTGGGCGCTCGTGCGCGCCGCGGACCGCGCGAAGCGCGACTGACGTCGACGCCCGCAACGGGGCTCGGACCGCGAGAGCGGCCCGAGCCCCGTCTTCATTCGCCGACACAGCGATTTCGCAGCATCCGCGTCCCTGGGTAAAGTAAGGCTGTCCTAACACCCTCCCGGGTGGAATCCCACAGCTTGGAGCTTCCCGTGCCCCGTACCCGTCTCGCCCTCGGCGTCGCCGCAGCATCCGCCCTCCTCCTCACCGGCTGCGCCACCGGCTCGGCAGAGCCCGCAGCCGACGACACCGCCGAGTCCGGCGGCAGCGTCTTCCCGGTCACCGTCGAGCACGCCTATGGCGAGACGACCATCAACGAGAAGCCCGAGCGCGTCGCGACGATCGCCTGGGGCAACCAGGATGTCGCGCTCGCGCTCGGCATCGTGCCGGTCGGGATGGATGCCCAGGTGTGGGCGTGGAGCGGTGCGAGCGAGCCCGACGTGTACGAATGGACGAGCGACAAGCTCGACGAACTCGGCGCCGACCTGCCCGTGCTCTTCGACACGACCGACGGAGTGGACTTCGAGGCGATCGCCGATACCGCGCCCCAGGTCGTCCTGGCAGCGCAGTCAGGTCTGAGCGAAGAGGATTACGCGACGCTCAGCGACATCGCCCCCGTCGTCTCGTTCCCCGACATCCCCTGGTTCACGCCGTGGCGCGACCAGATCACCCTGAACGCGACGGGACTCGGCCTCGAGGCCGAGGGCGAGGCGCTGGTCGCCGACATCGAGCAGCAGATCGCGGATGCGACGGCAGACGCCGCCTTCGAGGGCAAGACCGCCGCCTTCTTCTACATGTCGCCCGCCGATCTGTCGACGGTCTCCCTCTACACGAACGGCGACTCGCGCACCGCGTTCCTGAACGACCTCGGGTTCGACCTGCCGCAGGTCGCGATCGACGCCGCCGCCGAGGGCTCGTTCTACCTCGACTACAGCGCCGAGAACGCCGACCAGCTCGAGGGCGTCGACGTCATCGTGACCTACGGCGACGAGACGCTCCTGCCCGCACTTCAGGCCGACCCGCTGTGGAGCACGCTCCCCGCCGTGCAGAACGGCGCTGTGGTGGCAGTCGGCGAGGGTGACGCGTACAGCGCCGCGGTCAGCCCGACCGCCCTGTCGATCCCGTGGGTCCTCGACCAGTACGTGACCGACCTCACCGACGCGGCAGCGAAGGTTCAGTGACCGACACGATCGCCGCACTGCGCCGCGCGCCCACCACACAGGTGGGCGCGCGGCGCCGCGTCGCCGTCCTCATCTTCGGGCTCATCGCCGTGGTGTGCTCGATCGTCATCTCGCTGTCCTTCGGCTCGCGCGGAGTGTCGGTCGAGCAGGTCGTCGAGGGCATCGGCGCCTGGTTCACCGGCCAGACCCCCACCGACATCGGCGCGCTCGCGGTGCAGAGCCGCATCCCCCGCACCGTGCTGGCGCTTCTCGCCGGCGCAGCCCTCGCCCTGTCGGGCGCTCTCATGCAGGCGATCACGCGCAACCCGCTCGCCGATCCCGGCATCCTCGGGGTCAACACGGGAGCCGCACTCGCCGTGGTGATCGGCATCGCCTTCCTCGGCGTGTCGAGCGCACTCGGCTATCTCGGGCTCGCTCTGGTCGGCGCGTTCATCACGGCATTCTTCGTCTACTTCGTCGGCTCCGTCGGTGCCGGCGGCACCACTCCGATCAAGCTCGCCCTCGCCGGGGCGGCGACGACCGCGGCGCTGTCGTCGCTCGTCGCGGCGATCCTCCTCCCCCGCCAGGCGGTCATGGACGAGTTCCGCTACTGGCAGATCGGCAACGTCGGTCGCGCCGACTGGGAGACCATGGCCGTCATCGTCCCGGTGCTCGTCATCGGGACGATCGTCGCCCTCCTCTGCGCGACGGGCCTCAACGGCTTGGCACTCGGCGACGACGTCGCCACCGGACTCGGTGTGCACGTCGGCCGTATCCGGGTCATCGCCGCGATCGCCGGTGTGACGCTGTGCGCCGCCGTCACCTCGATCGCCGGTCCCATCGGATTCGTGGGGCTGATGGTGCCCCACGCGGTCCGCCAGGTCGCCGGCCCCGATCAGCGCTGGCTGCTGCCTTTGTCCGCCATCGGCGGCGCCGTGCTCCTCACCCTCGCTGACACCATCGGCCGCGTGCTCGGCTCGCCCGGCGAGGTCGAGGCCGGCATCATCACCGCCTTCCTCGGCGCTCCCGTCCTCATCGCCATCGCCCGCCGCACCCGATTGAAGGCGATGTGATGGCCGCCCCCTCGCTCACCTCCGAACGCCCGATCATCGACGTCCGCGCCGGGCGGCTCCGCCGTCGGCGGCGCCGGGTCATCGCGATGTCGGTGCTGGGCGCGCTCATCGTCATCCTCTTCGGCGCGATGCTCATGCTCGGCAACACGATCTATCCCGTGTCCGACGTCATCGCCGTCCTCACCGGGCAACAGGTCCCCGGCGCCTCGTTCACGGTCGGCTCACTGCGCCTTCCGCGCGCTCTCACCGCGGTCCTCGCCGGGGCGGCCTTCGGCGTCGCGGGAGCCACGTTCCAGACCATGCTGCGCAATCCGCTCGCCAGCCCTGACGTGATCGGCATCACCTCCGGCGCGAGCGCCGCCGCGATCCTCTCGCTCGTCATCCTCCACTGGAGCAACGCCGCGACGATGGCGCTCGCGATCGCGGCGGGCATCGGCACCGCCCTCGTGATCTACGTCGCGGCGCGCGGAGGCGAATCCACAGGCGGAAGGCTCATCCTCATCGGCATCGGCGTGGGCGCCATGCTCGACGCGGTCGTCGCTTTCCTCCTCCTGCGTGCAGCGGTATGGGATCTGTCGGTCGCCACCCGTTGGATGACCGGCAGCCTCAACGGCGCGCGCATGGACGAGCTCCCGCCCCTCGCGATCGCTGTCGTCGTCCTCGTGCCGGTGGTGGTGATCCTCGGGCGCAGCCTCGGCGCTCTCGAACTCGGCGAAGCATCGGCGACAGCGCTCGGTGTTCGCGTCGATCGCACCCGCGTGCTCCTGGTGGTGTCGGCGGTCGCGCTCGCGTGCGTCGCGACCGGCACGACCGGCCCGATCGCCTTCGTGGCGTTCCTCGCCGGGCCCATCGCGTTGCGCATCGTCGGGCCGGGTGGATCGCCGATCGTCCCGGCAGCCCTGACAGGTGCAGCGCTCGTGCTGGCGGCCGACCTCATCGGGCAGTTCGCCTTCGACACCTCATTCCCGGTCGGCGTCATCACCGGCATCCTCGGGGCGCCGTACCTCATCTACCTCCTGATCCGAACCAGCCGCCGAGGAGGCTCGTCATGACCCCGGAGCACCAGCTTCACACCGATGGCCTCGTAGCCGGATACGGCGGCCGCGTGGTCGTCGACGGCATCGACGTCGAGATCCCGTCGGGAGCGATCAGCGTCATCGTCGGGGCGAACGCGTGCGGCAAGTCGACGCTGCTCAAGACGATCTCGCGCCTCATCCCGGCGCGCAGCGGTGCAGTGGTCCTCGACGGCAAGCGCATCGACGAGATCCCGACCAAGGAACTCGCACGCACCCTCGGCCTGCTGCCCCAGCAGCCGATCGCGCCCGAGGGCATCGTCGTCGCCGACCTGGTCGGCCGGGGGCGCCACCCGCACCAGAAAATGTTCCGTTCCTGGACCACCGACGACGATCGGGCGGTCGCCGAAGCACTCACGGCGACCGGCGTGCTCGATCTCGCCGATCGATCGGTCGACGAGCTGTCGGGCGGGCAGCGGCAGCGGGTGTGGATCGCCATGGCGCTCGCACAGGAGACCGACATCCTCCTCCTCGACGAGCCGACGACGTTCCTCGACGTGTCGCACCAGATCGAGGTGCTCGATCTGCTGACCGACCTCAATCAGCGCCGGGGCACCACGATCGTCATGGTGCTCCACGACATCAATCTCGCCGCGCGCTACGCCGATCGGCTGTTCGCCCTCCGGCAGGGGCGACTGGTCGCGAGCGGCGCGCCCGCCGACATCCTGACGAGCGACCTCGTCCGCGAGGTGTTCGACCTGGACTGCCTCGTCATCGCCGACCCCGTCTCGGGCACGCCGATCGTGCTGCCCCGCGGGCGCCACCACGTGCTGCCCGCCCCCACGCCCACCCATGCAGGAGGAAACGATGGCCGCTAGCACGATGAGATTCTTCCGGGCACGGGTGAGCGCGATCACCGACCTCACCCCCAGCTTCCGCCGGTTCACCTTCACCGGCGACGACTTCGCCGAGTACGGCGACCCCGGTTACGACCAGCGCATCAAGGTGGTGTTCCCGACCGAGGAGCTGAGCCTCGACGCCATGCCGACGGGCGACGACTGGTGGGACGTCTGGCGCACCTCCCCCGATGAGGCCCGCCTCCCCTTCCGCACGTACACGACCCGCGCGGTGCGCGGCGAGCTGCGCGAGGTCGACATCGACATGGTCGCGCACGACGTGGTCGGCCCGGCATCCGCGTGGATCGAGCGCGCCGGCATCGGCGACGAGGTGCTGATCCTCGCCCCGACGACCGCGCACACGGGCGTCAGCTACGGGATCGACTTCGTGCCGCCCGCGGCCACCGAGAACGTCCTCCTCGTCGGCGACGAGACCGCCGCGCCGGCGATCGCCGTCATCCTCGAGCAGCTCCCCGACGACGCCACCGGCGTGGTCGTGCTCGAAGTCCCCCACGAGGACGACGTCGCCTACCTGCCGAAGCATCCCGGATTCGACTACCAGGTGAGTGCGCGCGGACCCGGCGCCCGGCACGATCACCTGGTCGAGGCGACCAAGAGCGCAGTCGCCGCGCTCGCGCCCGCCGGGCGCGGCGCGGAGGTCGAGGAGGTCGACATCGACCACGACATCCTGTGGGAGGTGCCGCGCACCGCGCGCGGCGGCGCCGCGCTCAAGAGTGCACCGCTGTACTCGTGGATGGCGGGTGAGGCCGGCGCGATCAAGGCGCTGCGTCGGCATCTGGTGACCGACCAGGGCGTCGACCGCCGCGCGGTGGCCTTCATGGGCTACTGGCGGCTGGGGCGAGCCGAGAACTGACCTCCCCGGACTCGGCGCGACAGGGCCGCGGTCGGCCCCTGCGTCAGTGGGTGAATGAGGTGACGAGCCCTTCGGTCGGCATCGGCGATTCGAGCGCGTCGAGGTAGGCGACGGCGTCGGCGATGTCGCCGATGAGACTCTCGGCGAGGTTGCGGCTCAGTCCGTTGCGAACGACGATTCGCTGCACGACGAGGTCGGTCAGATCGTCGGGCATGGGATACGCGGGGATCAGCCAGCCCTTCAGCCGCAGCCGCTCCGACAGGTGGTAGAGGTTCCACTTGTCGGTGTACCCCGCCGCCAGCTGCCAGGCGAACACGGGGATGTCGGTGCCGTCGTTCCACAGATCGAACGCGGACATCTTCCCGATCTCGCCCGCGAGGTAGACGGCCACGTCCTGCGAGGCCTTCTGCACCTTGTAGTACCCGTCCCACCCGAGCCGGAGGAACAGGTAGTACTGCAGCAGCACCTGAGCGCCCGGCCGCGAGAAGTTGAGGGCGAAGCTCGGCATGTGGCCGCCGAGGTAGGTGACGTCGAACACCAGGTCCGCGGGGAGGTCCGCCACGGTCCGCCAGACCACCCAGCCGAGCCCCGGGTAGACCAGCCCGTACTTGTGCGCCGACGTGCTGATCGAGGCGACCCGCTCCAGGCGGAAGTCCCATTCGAGGTCGGGCTGCAGGAACGGGGCGATCATCCCACCCGATGCTCCGTCGACGTGGATGGGGATGTCGAGCCCGGTATCGGCCTGGATGCGGTCGAGCGCCTTCGCGATCTCGGCCACCGGCTCGTACATGCCGGTGTACGTGACGCCCATGATCGCCACGACGCCGATCGTGTTCTCATCGACGTACTTGTCGAGGTCGTGCCCGTCGAGCACCTTGTGATCGTCGCTGATCGGCACATACCGCGCCTCGACGTCCCAGTAGTTGCAGAACTTCTCCCAGCACACCTGCACCGCACTCGAGAGGATGAGATTCGGCTTCTCCGTCGAGACGCCCGCGGCGCGCCGGGCCGTCTGCCAACGGCGCTTGAGTGCGAGACCGCCGAGCATGCAGGCCTCAGAGGATCCGATCGTCGAGGTGCCGATCGCCCCGTCGGGATCGGGGGCGTTCCACAGGCTCGCGATCATCTTCCAGCAGCGCGTCTCGATCGCCGCCGTCTGCGGATACTCGTCCTTGTCGACCATGTTCTTGTCGACGGTCTCCGAGTAGAGCTTCCCCGCCAGCGGGTCCATCCAGGTGCCGACGAAGGTCGCGAGGTTCAGGCGGGAGTTGCCGTCGAGCATGGCCTCGTCGTGCACGACCTGGTACGCGGTCTCCGGGGCCGATTCGCCGCGCGGGAGTTCGTTGAGCGGAAAGTCCGTCGCCTCCCCGGGGCGCGCGAAGATCGGATTCAGCTGATTGCTGTCGCCGTTTCCGGTGAAGCCGGGATCGGAGTCCTGCCGCCGTGCGTTCGGAGTCTTCATGGCATGAAGATTAGGGCACGGATCGGCGGCGCGGCAGTGCGATCGTGCGAGATCGTCCCCCGGCACTCCTATGCTGGCGGCATGACTCCGCCCCGCGCGCTCCGGCTTCGCCGTGAGGCATGGGGATTCGCCGTCGGCGCGGCCCTCTTCGCCGTGGGGTCCGTGCCCTGGTACGCCGACGCCGTCGGCCTCGTCGTCACCGACGCGACCTTCGTCGTCGGCGCGGTGTTCTTCACGCTCGCCGCGTTCATCCAGCTGGCGCTGAGCGGCCGCCGCCCGCCCCGCCGATCCGCCACGCGGGCGGATCGCGCGGACTGGTGGTCCGCTGCGATCCAGTTCGCGGGGACCCTGCTGTTCAACGTGAGCACGGTGGCTGCGCTCCTGAGCGCGCTCGGGCTCGTCGCCGGCAGTCAGGCGGGGTGGCGACCGGATGCCTGGGGCTCCCTCGCCTTCCTCATCGCGAGCGCGCTCGCCGTGGTGGCGACCACCGACCGAGACGGCCTCTGGGATCCGCACGCGCGGGTCTGGCGGTGCACCTGGCTGAATATGGCGGGATCGGTCTTCTTCGGCATCTCGGCCGTGGGCGCCTGGACGGACCCCGCCACCGGCGATGAGCTCAGCGGTCTCGCGGCCGACCTCGGCACCCTCCTCGGCGCGCTGTGCTTCCTCGTGGCCGCGCTGCTCAGCAGGCGCGAGGCCGAGGAGCCCGCCGCACCGGCCGACGCCTGACGTACACTGCAGATTCCTCCTGCCCCGCTGATCGGTCGGAGGTCACGGAGCCCGATCGGCGCCGCCGCGCCCGCCGCCTGCAGGTCCGAGCCGCAGCCCGGGCACCAGGGCCACGAGGGCGAGCACCGTCGCGATCGCGAACACCGTGGGGAAGCCCGCATCCGTCGTCGCCAGCGCCGTGAACACGAGTCCCATGAACGCGATCGAGATCGCAGCCGCCACGTTCTCGGAGATCGACAGGCCCGCGGAGTTGAACCCCTGGTTCTGCGGTGTCGAGTAGCCGAGCGTCAGCACCGTCAGGCGCGGGTACATCAGCCCCATCCCGGCTCCCGCCAGCAGCCAGCCGGTGATCACGACGGCCGGATGCAGGTGCCAGAGCGCGGTGAGGCCCGCGGTCGCGGTCGCGGTGGCGAGCATCGTCACGCCGAGCAGGGCGATTCGCCTGCTGCCGATGCGGTCGCCGAACCTGCCCTGAACGTCGGATGCCGCGGCCCAGGCGACAGCGGCTGCGGTGAGACCGGCTCCGGCCCAGGTGGGCGAGAAGTCGTAGTCGTCGATGAGCAGGTACGGCACGTAGATCTCGGCCGCGAAGAGCGAGGCGGCGATCAGACCGCGCATCAGCACGACGCTCGGCAGCCCGGCTGCGGCGCGCAGCGTACGCGGCGGCAGGAGGGGGCGCACCGCTGCGGCGATCACGACGACGGATGCCGCGACCACCGCCCACGCCCACGGCCCGGATTCGCCGGCGAGGCTCAGTACGAGGGCGCCGATCGCCACGACGACCGCGCACGCGAGGCGGGAAGCGAAGGGATCGCGCGCGGGTTCGACGGGAGCGAGTCCCACGCCGTGCAGTCGCGCCACCACGAGCACGTAGGCGACCACGGTGAGCGCCGCGACTCCGAGGAACACCCATCGCCAGTGCAGGTACTCCGCGACCGCCCCGGCCAGGGCCGGTCCGATGAGCGACGGGATCACCCAGGCTGCCGAGAACGCCGCGAACACCCGTCCGTGGAGCGCGGCCGGATAGACGCGGGCGACGACGACGTAGAGGGCGACGGTCTGGCCGCCCGTGCCGAGGCCCTGGATGAGGCGCCCGATGACGAGCATGTCCATCGAGGTGGCGCATCCGGCGATCACGAGACCCGCGACGAACAGCGCGACCGCGGTCGTCAGCGGCCCGAGCACACCCGCGCGGTCGCACCAGGCGCCCGCTCCCACCATGCCGATCACGCTCGTGGCGAGCGTGCCGGCGAAGGCGACGGCGAACAGCGCCGCGCCGTCCAGGTCATCGCTCACCACCGGCATCACCGTGGTGACCGCCAGCGCCTGCGTTGCCGCGAGGAAGATCAGCGCGATCGCGCCGACGGTCACCCACACATAGCGCGCGCTCCACACGCCGACCGCGCGTCCGGAGTCGGCGCTCATGCGATCAGTGCGCCGATGCGCTGCACCGCCTCGCGGAGCACGTCGGGCGAGCATCCGAAGTTGATGCGCACGTGGCCGCGACCTTCGTCGCCGAAGTGGGGGCCGAAGTGCAGCGCCACCTTCGCCTCCTTCAGGATCTTGACCGCCGGGTTGTCGCCCCAGCCGAGCGCCGTGAGGTCGACCCACGCGAGGAAGCCGGCATCGGGGATGCGGTAGACGGCGCCGGAGACGTGCTCGTCGAGCAGGTCGGCGAGCAGGCGCCGGTTCTCGTCGAGTCGCGCGAGGAGCGAGTCGAGCCACGCATCGCTCTCGGGCGCGAACGACGCCACCGCCGCGATCGCCCCGAACAGTCCGGTGCGCCACTCGACCTCGTCGACGAGGCCCCGGACGACCGCGGTGGGCCTGTCCCCCGCCGTGACGATCTGCGCGCATTTGAGGCCGGCCGTGTTGAACGCCTTGCTCGCGCTCGTCACGATGTATCCGACCCGCTCCGCAGACTCCGACGCCGCGAGGAACGGCGTGAACACGACTCCCGGCTGCACGAGCGGGGCGTGGATCTCGTCGCTGATGACGCTCGCCCCGTGGTGCTCGGCGAGGTCGGCCAGGGCCGCCAGACTCTCACGCGAGTGCGCGGTGCCGGTCGGGTTGTGCGGGTTGCAGAGCAGGATGCTCCGGGCGCCGCCGACGAGCGCGGCCTCGATACCCGCGAGGTCGAGCTGCCAGCCCTTCTCCGACTCGAGCAGCGGCACGCGCTCGACCACCGCTCCGGCCTCTTCGATCGTGTCGAAGAACGGCGGGTAGACCGGCGGGGTCACGATCACGCGATCACCCGGTGCGGTCACCTGGCGGAGCAGCTCGACGACGCCCATCATCACATCGCCGGTCCACCGCACCTTGGCGGGGTCGACCGTCCACCCGAAGCGACGCTGAGCGAACGCCGCGTATCCTTCGCGGACGCCGGGCTGCGGAGGCGTGTACCCGGTGTCGCCCAGCTCGACGGCGCGGCTCAGGGCAGCTGCCACCGCCGGAGCGAGCGCGAAATCGGTCTCGGCGACGAACAGCGGCAGCACGTCGTGCGGGTACCGCCGCCACTTCGTGCTGGAACGCTCACGCAGCGCGTCGATCGGGAGGGCTTCGAGGGGGGTGACACTCACCCGTCGAGCCTATCGAGCGCCGCGGGCGGCGGGCGGCGCATCCGTCACCCGACGACACCGTCGCCGAACGGTCTCGTCAGATGGCGAACCCGAGGGCGCGCATCATGTCGCGCCCGTCGTCGGTGATGCGCTCCGGACCCCACGGCGGCATCCACACCCAGTTGATGCGGAATCGGTCGACGACCTCATCGAGCGCCTGTGCGGTCTGCTCCTCGAGCACGTCGGTCAGCGGGCAGCCGGCCGAGGTCAGCGTCATGTGGATGACCAGCGCGTCGTTCTCGTCGTCCCAGGCGAGGTCGTAGATGAGGCCGAGGTCGACGACATTGATCCCGAGCTCGGGATCCATCACGTCCTTCAGGGCCTCGGTGACCTCGTCGTACTTCTCGGGTGTGAGAGTGGCGGTCATGCGTCGATCCTACGTCTGCGACAGGGGGTCACGGGCGGTTCAGGCCGACGCCGCTTCGGCGGGAGCCTCGGCGGGCTCCGCCTCGCCGGCGGGCAGGAACCGGTCGTAGCCCTCGTCCTCGAGACGGTCGGCGAGCTCGGGGCCGCCCTCCTCGACGATACGGCCGGCGACCATCACGTGCACGTGGTCGGGACGGATGTAGCGGAGGATGCGGGTGTAGTGCGTGATGAGCAGCACGCCGAGGCCGGTGGCCTCCTTCGCACGGTTCACGCCCTCCGACACGATCTTCAGCGCGTCGACGTCGAGGCCGGAGTCGGTCTCGTCGAGCACGGCGATCTGCGGCTTGAGCAGTTCGAGCTGCAGGATCTCGTGGCGCTTCTTCTCGCCGCCCGAGAAGCCCTCGTTGACGTTGCGCTGCGCGAACTTGGGGTCCATGCGCAGGGCCTTCATCGACGCCTTGACGTCCTTGGTCCACGTGCGGATCGAGGGGGCCTCCCCCTCGATGGCCGTCTTCGCGGTGCGCAGGAAGTTGGTGACCGTGACACCGGGGATCTCCACCGGGTACTGCATCGCCAGGAAGAGGCCCGCGCGGGCGCGCTCGTCGACGGACATCTCGAGCACGTCCTCGCCGTCGAGGGTGATCGAGCCGCTGACGACGGTGTACTTCGGGTGGCCGGCGATCGTGTAGGCGAGCGTGGACTTGCCCGAGCCGTTGGGGCCCATGATCGCGTGGGTCTCACCGGTGCGGATGGTGAGCGTCACGCCGTTGAGGATGGGCGTGGTGCCGGCTTCGGTCTCGACCGTGACGTGCAGGTCGCGGATCTCGAGGACAGTCATGTTCAGATTCCTTCTTCAGTTCACTTCGAGCTTGACGGCCGGGTCGATGAGCACATCGTCGCCGTCGATCGTGACCGCGAACACCGGGACGGGCTCGTAGGCCGGGAGGTTGAGGGGCTTGCCGGTGCGGAGAGAGAACGCCGAGCCGTGGGCCCAGCACTCCAGTGTCTCGCCGTCGACGAAGCCCTCCGAGAGCGAGATGTCGCCGTGGGTGCAGACGTCGCCGATGGCGTGCACGACGCCGTTGGAGTCGAGCACGACCGCCATGGCGACGCCATCGATCTCGACGCGGGTGGCCGCATCCTGCTCGAGGTCGCTGAGGGCGCAGACGCGCTGAGCGGTCATCGGGCGGCCTCCTGTGCCAGTTCGGCCTCGATGGCGACGAAGAGCTCCTCCTCGAGGGAGGGCACCCCGATCTTCTGGACGATCTCGGCGAGGAAGCCGAGCACGACGAGGCGTCGCGCCTCGTCTTCGGCGATCCCGCGCGCCTGCAGGTAGAACAGCTGCTCGTCGTCGAAGCGACCCGTAGCCGACGCGTGACCCGCGCCCCGGATGTCGCCCGTCTCGATCTCGAGGTTCGGGATGGAGTCCGCGCGAGCACCCTCGGTGAGCACGAGGTTGCGGTTCGCCTCGTACGAGTCGGTGCCGGCGGCGTCGGGCCCGATCAGCACGTCGCCGATCCAGACGCTGTGCGCACCCGCCCCCTGGAGCGCGCCCTTGTAGAGCACGTCGCCGGTGGTGTCGGGCCCCTTGTGGTGCAGGTAGACCTGGCTCTCGAGGTGCTGCCCGGCGTCGGCGTAGCTGAGGCCGTACAGCTCGCCGCGCGCGCCGGGGCCGGCGAGCTCGACGCTCGGGTTCACGCGAACGACGCCGCCGCCGAAGCTCACGACGATGTGGCGCAGGGTCGCGTCGCGGTCGACGCGTGCCTGGTGGGATGCCGCGTGCACCGCGTCGTCGTCCCACCGCTGCACCGAGATCACGGTGAGGGCCGCGCCGTCGCGCACGATGATCTCGACGTTCTGCGCGTACTGCGCCGACCCGGAGTGGTGCAGCACCACCGTGCCGCGCGAGTTCGGCAGCGCCTCGACGATGATGTGCGCGTTGCCATGACGCTCTGCGCCCCGACCGACGAGGTCGACGTTCAGCGGCTCGGCGAGCTCTTCGTCGGCGGCGAGGCGCAGGTGGAGAGCGTTCGCGCAGCGCTTCCACGCGATCGCGCTCGGAAGGTCCTCGGGGCGGAAGTGCTCGCCGCGGACCGCCGCGTCGTGACCGGTCGACTCGACGAGGTGATCCGCGACCGCGTCGACGCCGTACGCGATCGCGAGGTCGTCACCGTCCTCGGTCGGCTCATCGGCGAACAGCGCGACGACACGGTCGACCGGAGTGTGCTTCCAGTTCACCTCGCGTCCGGTCGGGGCGCCGAAGTCCTCGGGGTCGAACGACGTGGGACGCTCGGAACGGGTCTGGACCGGGATGACCGACCATGCTCCGTCGGTGTGGGGGGTGGAACCCGGCGCGCGGGAATCGGGCGCCGTCACAGGCGCCTGCGTCGTGGCCGTCATCTAGCCGACCGATCCTTCCATGCCCATCTCGATGAGCTTGTTGAGCTCCATGGCGTATTCCATGGGAAGTTCGCGGGCGATCGGCTCGATGAAGCCGCGCACGATCATGGCCATCGCCTCGTCTTCGGGCATGCCGCGCGACTGCAGGTAGAAGAGCTGCTCCTCGCTGACCTTCGAGACGGTCGCCTCGTGGCCGAGCTGCACGTCGTCGACGCGGATGTCGATCGCCGGGTAGGTGTCGCTGCGCGAGATCGTGTCGACCAGCAGCGCGTCGCAGCGGACGGTGTTGGCCGAGTGGTGCGCGTTCGCGTCGACCCGCACCTCGCCGCGGTAGCCGGCCCGCCCGCCGCCGCGCGCGATCGACTTCGAGACGATCGACGACTGCGTGTACGGCGCCATGTGGATCATCTTCGCGCCGGCGTCCTGGTGCTGGCCGGGGCCCGCGAACGCGACCGACAGGGTCTCACCCTTGGCGTGCTCCCCCATCAGGAAGATCGACGGGTACTTCATCGTGACCTTCGAGCCGATGTTCCCATCGACCCACTCCATCGTCGCGCCCTCGTGGGCGACGGCGCGCTTGGTGACGAGGTTGTAGACGTTGTTCGACCAGTTCTGGATCGTCGTGTAGCGCACGCGGGCGTTCTTCTTGACGATGATCTCGACCACGGCCGAGTGCAGCGAGTCGCTCTTGTAGATCGGGGCGGTGCAGCCCTCGATGTAGTGGACGTAGGAGTCCTCGTCGGCGATGATGAGCGTCCGCTCGAACTGACCCATGTTCTCGGTGTTGATGCGGAAGTACGCCTGCAGCGGGATCTCGACGTGGACGCCCTTGGGCACGTACACGAACGAACCGCCCGACCAGACCGCCGTGTTGAGCGCGGCGAACTTGTTGTCGCCCGCCGGGATCACGGTGCCGAAGTATTCCTGGAAGAACTCCGGGTGCTCGCGCAGCGCCGTGTCGGTGTCCATGAAGATGACACCCTGCTGCTCGAGGTCCTCGCGGATCTGGTGGTACACCACCTCGGACTCGTACTGCGCGGCGACACCGGCGACGAGACGCTGACGCTCCGCCTCGGGGATGCCGAGCTTCTCGTACGTGTTGCGGATCTCCTCGGGCAGCTCCTCCCAGGAGCCGGCCTGCTTCTCCGTCGAGCGCACGAAGTACTTGATGTTGTCGAAGTCGATCTCGCTGAGATCGGCGCCCCAGGTGGGCATCGGCTTGCGGCCGAACAGCTGGTAGCCCTTGAGGCGGGTCTTCAGCATCCACTCGGGTTCGTTCTTGAGCGACGAGATGCCGCGCACGACGCTCTCGTCGATGCCGCGCTTGGCGACGGCTCCTGCGGCGTCGGCGTCGTGCCAGCCGAACTCGTAGACACCCAGGCTCTCCAGCTCCGGGCGGTCGATCAGCACATCGGACATCGCACCACTCTCCTTGTCAGACCCTGACGGTGTCATCCGCTCCGGCGTGCCGTCGCCCCGCCGAGTGAACGGGGGTGGGATGCCGCTGTGGGGCCCTCATCACCGACGCAATCCTCGCGCCTAAACTGTTGATGATGCAGATCGCGCATCTCGCGCTCATCGCAACCATTCGATTCTACAGGCTCCACCGATGTCTCGGCCGTCAGGTCGCCGTCGCGCGCGGGCCGGAGGCCCCATGACCACGAGTTCCGTCCTGCACGCTCCGGAGACCGGCGTGGCGATCGGCAGACCGCTGCGGGTGCTCGCGTGGCTCTCGTTCCTCGCCGAGGTCATCATCATCGGAACGGGCGGAGCCGTCAGACTCACCGGATCAGGGCTGGGCTGCTCGGAGTGGCCGCTGTGCACGCCCGACTCGCTCGTGCCCATCCCCGAGCAGCAGGGCATCCACGGCATCATCGAGTTCGGCAACCGCACGATGACGGGCGTCGTGGGTCTCCTCGCGCTGGCCGTGCTCCTGCTCACCCTCCGCGCGCTCGGCACCGGACTGGTCAAGCGCGCCCTGCTCTTCGCCGCCGGCGGCATCGCCCTCGGCGTCGCCGCATTCGCGGTGACGGCGCCGTTCGACCTTCCGGCGTTCGGATTCTTCTCCGGCGCACTTCTGCTGGCCGTGGTGGTCGCGATGATCGATTCGCTGCGTCGCACCCCTCGTCGACACGATCTCGCCGCCCTCGCATGGGTCGTGCTCGCCGGGGTCATGGCGCAAGCGGTCGTCGGCGGCATCGCGGTGCTCACCGAACTCAACGCCTTCGTCGTGGGCTTCCACTACACCGCGTCGCTGATGCTGGTGTGCGTGACCGCGGCGTACCTCGTGCGGATGGATGCAGCGGACGGCCCGCGCGAGCGGGTGGTGCCGGCCTGGTTCGCGATCCTCGCCCACGTCACGGGTCTCGCCCTCGCCGTCACCATCCTCTTCGGCGTGCTCACCACCGGATCGGGGCCCCACTCGGGAGACGTGAACATCATCCGCACCGGGTTCGACGCGACCGTGCTCGCACACGTCCACTCCTGGCCGGGATACATCCTCGCGGCTCTCGTCGCGACACTCGCGGTCTCCGCCTGGACCCTGAAGCTTCCGGTCCGAGGATGGACGCTCGTGCTCGCCGCCGCGATCCTGGTGCAGATCGGCGTCGGGATCTGGCAGGCGAGAGAAGGACTGCCCGAGGTCCTCGTCGGCATCCACATGGTGCTCGCGTCGCTGTCGGCCGCCGCGTACACGGTGCTGGTGCTGAAGCTGAAGGAGCCGGTCCCTGCCGCAGCAGTGTGAGCACACACGAAACGCATAGGTTCCGCAAGGCTCGCGTAGAGACTGCACTGTCAGGGTGAGGGATGCCGCGGCCACCCGGGTCGCGATTCCCGAGGAGTGATCCACGCATGCCCACCACCCGCCCCAGCCTCGTCCGCAGCCTCCCGTTCTGGGTGCTCACGGCAGGATCGCTCGCCAGCGCCGGCTACGGCGGCAAGCTGCTGCTCGACACCCTCGGCACCATGACCACGACCCTCACCGACGGCACGGCGACCGGCGTCGACGTGTACGTCGGCCAGTCGGTTGCGACCCTCGGCGCGGTGCTCCTCGGCGCGGGTGTCGTGGGCCTCCTCCTCGCCCTCACGGTGATGACGGCCGCGACGCTGCGCCCGGCCGCCCCGGTCGAGATCGTCGAGCCCGTCGATGCGGCAGACGACGCCGAGGAGCTCAAGGACGAGAAGCCCGCAGCCGATCACGGCTACGAGCGCGGCCTCGGCTACACCTCGCAGATCGACACCGTCGACGCGGAGGACGCCGAGCGCGAGGCATCCCTCGCCGCACGCTGACACGCCCGATACGAAGAGGGGGCCGCGCACTGAGTGCGCGGCCCCCTCTTCGTGTCTCCGGGATCGGATCCCGAATCAGAACGGCAGGAGCGGGTCGACCGCGATCGCGACGAACAGCAGCGTCAGGTACGTGATCGACGCGTGGAAGACGCGCATGGGCTTCGGCTCGGTGCCGCGCACCGCGCGGTTGTAGAGCACGTGCGACTCGTAGATGAACCAGCCGCCGAAGACGACGGACGACACGATGTAGACGAGCCCCATGTCGGCGACCGGGATGAGCAGCAGCGAGCAGACCACGGTCGCCCATGCGTACAGGATGACCTGGAGCCCGACCTGCGATCCGTTGCGGGTCGCGCCGAGCATCGGCACGTCGACCTCGTCGTAGTCGGCCTTGTACTTCATCGACAGCGGCCAGTAATGCGGCGGCGTCCAGAGGAAGACGAGGACGAAGAGGATGACCGGCGGCCACGCGAGCGAACCGGTCACCGCGGTCCAGCCGATGAGCACCGGGAAGCAGCCGGCGATGCCGCCCCAGACGATGTTCTGCTCGGTGCGGCGCTTGAGGATCATCGTGTAGATGACGACGTAGAAGAAGATCGCCCCGGCGGAGAGCACGGCGGCCAGCCAGTTCGTGGTGAGCCACAGCCAGACCGTCGAGCCTGCCGCGAGCGACCACGCGAACACCAGCGCGCCGCGCGGCGTCACCTCGCCGGTGACGAGGGGCCGGTTCTCGGTGCGACGCATGTGCGCATCGATGTCGCGGTCGAGGTACATGTTGAACGCGGCGGCTGAGCCGGCGCTCGCAGCGCCGCCGAGGACGGTCGCGGCGACGAGCCACAGATCGGGCAGGCCGCCGGCGGCGAGGATCATCACCGGGACGGTCGTGACGAGGAGCAGCTCCATCACGCGGGGCTTCGTCAGCGCCACGTATGCGCGGATCGTCGTTCCCAACGACTGGCGGGACCCCCGAGGGGTCTGAGGGGAGACGCCCGTACCGGCCGTCGTCGTGATGTCCATCGCCCCCGCAATCAACCGCGTGCAGATTCCTCCCAAGTCTATGGCATCCGCTGTCGCCGACCCGCCGCTGCCGGCGCTCACAAATCGGCACCTGCGGCGGTGAGGGAAACGTGACCGGCGCGACACCATGCCGACACGGAACCCGGGGCGCGTTGCGCAAGACTCTGTCACACTGCGCTACTCATGGCCGGGGCGGCATGCCCCTTCGCTATGCTGAGACCACACGCGCGCCCCGCGCCGACTCCCCCTTCTCCTCACACGGACAAGGGCCGCGGACCGGCCATTCGCGGGCGCAACCCCACGAGAAAGGCGGCCGGGTGTCCGAGCTGGTTTGGGATGAGATCGATGGGCGTGCGGTTGACACCGCGCGCGTGCTGGCTGCGGATGCAGTCGAGAAGGTGGGCAACGGCCACCCGGGCACGGCGATGAGCTTGGCGCCGGCGGCGTACCTGCTCTATCAGAAGGTGCTGCGGCACGACCCGGCCGACACCGACTGGGTGGGCCGCGACCGGTTCATCCTCTCGGCGGGCCACTCGTCGCTGACGCAGTACGTGCAGCTGTACCTGGGCGGGTTCGGGCTCGAGCTCGACGACCTGAAGTCGCTGCGCACGTGGGGGTCGCTCACGCCGGGCCACCCCGAGTACGGGCACACGAAGGGCATCGAGATCACCACGGGCCCGCTGGGTCAGGGTCTGGCGTCGTCGGTCGGGTTCGCGTACGCGGCCCGCTACGAGCGCGGCCTGTTCGACCCCGAGGCTCCCGCGGGTGAGAGCCCGTTCGACCACAGCATCTTCGTGATCGCCGGCGACGGAGACCTGCAGGAGGGCATCACCTCCGAGGCGTCGTCGCTCGCGGGTCACCAGCAGCTGGGCAACCTGATCGCGATCTACGACTCCAACCAGATCTCGATCGAGGACGACACGAACGTCGCCTTCACCGAAGACGTCGCGAAGCGCTACGACGCGTACGGCTGGCACGTGCAGGTCGTGGACTGGAAGAAGTCGGGCGAGTACGTCGAAGACGTCGCCGAGCTGTTCGCGGCGATCGAGGCCGCCAAGGGCGAGACCTCGAAGCCGTCGCTCATCATCCTCCGCACGATCATCGGCTGGCCGTCGCCGGGCAAGCAGAACACCGGCAAGATCCACGGCTCCGCGCTCGGCGCCGACGAGCTCGCCGCGACGAAGAAGGTCCTCGGGTTCGACCCGGAGCAGAACTTCGCCGTCGCCGACGACGTCATCGCGCACACCCGTGGCCTCGCCGACCGCGCCGCCGAGGTGCGCGCCGTCTGGCAGGAGTCCTTCGACGCCTGGGCGGCGGCGAACCCCGAGCGCAAGGCGCTGTTCGACCGTCTCGAGGCGGGCGAGCTCCCCGAGGGCATCGCCGGCGCGCTGCCGGTGTTCGAAGCGGGCAAGGATGTCTCGACCCGCGCCGCGTCGGGCCAGGTGCTCAACGCCCTCGCCTCCGAGCTCCCCGAGCTGTGGGGCGGTTCGGCCGACCTCGCCGAGTCGAACCTCACCACCATCAAGGACGCGAAGAGCTTCATCCCGTCGGAGTGGTCGACCCACGAGTGGTCGGGCGACCCGTATGGCCGGGTGCTGCACTTCGGCATCCGCGAGCACGCCATGGGCGCGATCGTCAACGGCATCCAGCTGCACGGGCCGACCCGCTCGTTCGGCGGCACGTTCCTGATCTTCAGCGACTACATGCGCCCCGCGGTGCGCCTGGCTGCGCTGATGAACATCCCCAGCGTGTTCGTGTGGACGCACGACTCCGTCGCGCTCGGCGAGGACGGCCCCACGCACCAGCCCATCGAGCAGCTCGCGACGCTCCGTGCCATCCCGAACCTGTCGATCGTGCGCCCCGCCGACGCGAACGAGACCTCGCACGCGTGGCTCGAGATCCTCCGCCGCAACGCCGGCCCCGCCGGCATCGCCCTCACCCGCCAGAACATCCCGGTGTTCGCGCGCGGCGAGGGTGCGGCATCCGGTGACGTGTTCGGGTCGGCCGAGCTCGTCGCGAAGGGCGCGTACGTGCTCGCCGAGGCGCCGAACGGCACCCCCGACGTGATCCTCATCGCGACCGGCTCCGAGGTGCAGCTGGCGGTCACCGCCCGCGAGACCCTCGCCGCCGAGGGCGTGAACGCCCGCGTCGTGTCGGCGCCGTCGCTGGAGTGGTTCGACGAGCAGGACGCCGCGTACCGCGAGAGCGTGCTGCCCGCCGCCGTCAAGGCGCGCGTGTCGGTCGAGGCCGGTTCCGCGCTCACCTGGCGGGGCATCGTCGGCGACGCCGGCCGCACCGTCGCGATCGACCACTTCGGTGCATCGGCCGACTACAAGACCCTGTTCGAGAAGTTCGGATTCACCGCCGACGCCGTCGCCCAGGCGGCTCGCGAGTCCATCGCCGCATCCGCGGCAATCACCAAGGAGTACGCATGAGCACCCCCACCGAGAAGCTGTCCGCCGCCGGTGTCAGCATCTGGCTCGACGACCTCTCCCGCGACCGGATCACCTCCGGCAACCTGACCGAGCTGATCAGCAGCCGCAACGTCGTCGGCGTCACCACCAACCCGACGATCTTCCAGGCCGCGATCGGCAGCGGCGCAGCCGCGTACGCCGGTCAGATCGCCGACCTCGCCGGCGCCGGCGCCTCGGTCGACGACGCGATCTTCGCCGCCACCACCGATGACGTGCGCGACGCCGCCGACATCTTCCGCCCCGTCTACGACGCCTCGAACGGCGTCGACGGCCGCGTGTCGATCGAGGTCTCCCCCGACCTCGCCCACGACACCGACGCGACCGTCGCGCAGGCGATCCAGCTGTGGGGTGCGGTCGACCGGCCCAACGCGCTGATCAAGATCCCCGCCACCAAGGCCGGTCTCCCCGCGATCACCGCCGTGCTCGCGGAGGGCATCTCGGTCAACGTGACCCTGATCTTCAGCCTGGAGCGCTACGCCGAGGTCATCGAGGCGTACCTCGCCGGCATCGAGAAGGCGCAGGCGAACGGCCACGACATCTCGGGCATTCACTCCGTGGCGTCGTTCTTCGTCTCGCGCGTGGACACCGAGGTCGACAAGCGCCTCGAGGCCATCGGCACCGACGAGGCGACCGCGCTGAAGTCGCTCGCCGGCGTCGCGAACGCGCGCCTCGCGTACGAGCTGTTCGAGTCCGCGTTCGCCACCGACCGCGCGAAGGCGCTGACGGATGCCGGCGCCACCGTGCAGCGGCCGCTGTGGGCGTCGACCGGCGTCAAGGACCCGAACCTGCCCGACACGCTGTACGTCACCCAGCTCGTCGCTCCCGGCACCGTCAACACCATGCCGGAGAAGACCCTCGAGGCGACCTTCGACCACGGCGACGTGACCGGTGACACCATCACCGGCGAGTACGCGGGAGCCCACCAGGTGTTCGCCGACCTCGCCGCCGTCGGCGTGGACTTCGCCGACGTCACCCAGGTGCTCGAAGACGAGGGCGTGAGCAAGTTCATCGCCTCGTGGCACGACCTGCAGCAGACCGTCCGCACCGCGCTCGAAAGCGCGCCCGAGGTCGCCCGATGACCTTCGACATCCACCTGAGTGGTCACGTCAAGTCCGTCGTGGACGTGACGCTGCCCGCTCTCGTGGCCGACCTCGTCGCCTCGGGCATCACGGCGGGCGACCCCACCCTGTGGGGCCCCGCCGCCGAGGCCGAGGCCGCGCAGCGACTGGGCTGGGTCCAGGCGGTGGGAGTCTCCCGTCCGCTCGTGGCCGAGATCGTGGCGCTGCGTGAGTCGCTCGCCGAGCGCGGCGTGAACCGCGTCGTGCTCGCGGGCATGGGCGGCTCGTCCCTCGCACCCGAGGTGATCGCCCAGACGTCGGGCATCCCGCTCGTCATCCTCGACTCGACGGCGCCCGCCCAGGTGCTCGCCGCGATCGACGGAGACGCGCCGTCGGGCGACCTCGCCCGCACCGTTCTCGTCGTCGCCTCGAAGTCGGGCTCGACGGTCGAGACCGACTCGGCCAAGCGGGCGTTCGAAGCGGCGTTCCGCGACCTCGGCATCGACCCGGTCGAGCGGATCGTCGTCGTCACCGACCCGGGTTCGCCTCTCGACGTCGCCGCCCGCGCGGATGGCTACACCGTCTTCAACGCCGACCCCACGGTGGGCGGGCGGTACTCCGCGCTCACCGCGTTCGGCCTGGTGCCGACGGGACTCGCCGGCGCAGACATCGCAGAGCTGCTCGACGAGGCGGAGGCGACACTGCTCGAAGTCGCCATCGACAGCCCCGACAACCCGGCACTGGTGCTCGCCGCGGCGATCGCCGGCGGCGACCCCCGGCGCGACAAGCTCGGACTCATCACCGACGGCACGCACATCGTCGGTCTGCCCGACTGGATCGAGCAGCTGGTCGCCGAGTCGACCGGCAAGGAGGGGACGGGCATCCTTCCCGTCGTGCTGCTCCCGGTCTCGCCCGAGCTCGACATCCGCCCCGCCGACCTGCAGATCGTGCGTCTGGTCGACGAGGCGCGCGAGTTCCACCTGTTCGAGCAGCACGAGGGCGAGATCCTCGTGTCGGGCTCGCTCGGCGCTCAGCTCGTGGTGTGGGAGTACGCGACAGCCATCGCGGGCCGCATGCTCGGGATCAACCCCTTCGATCAGCCCGACGTCGAGTCGGCGAAGATCGCGGCGCGAGGACTCCTCGACGCACGCCCGGAGCCCTCGGCGCCGGCCTTCACCGAGTCCGGTGTCGAGGTGCGGGTCTCCGACCCCGAGCTCGCGGCATCCGGAACCATCGCCGGCGTCCTCGACGCCCTGTGGTCCCGCCTCGCCGGCGACGGGTACGTCGCCATCCAGGCGTACGTCGACCGGCTGAGCCTCCCCCAGCTGCAGGGGCTGCGCGAACTGGTCGCCGCCGACTCCGGTCGGCCGACGACGTTCGGATGGGGACCGCGGTTCCTGCACTCCACCGGCCAGTACCACAAGGGCGGCCCCGCGCAGGGCGTCTTCCTGCAGATCCTCGAGCAGACCGATGTCGATCTCGAGATCCCCGAGCGCCCGTTCACCTTCGGCCAGCTGATCCAGGCGCAGGCCGCCGGAGATGCGCGTGTCCTCGCCGAGCACGGGCGCCCGGTCGTCACCCTCACCCTCACCGATCCCCAGGTGGAAGTCCTCTCGCTCTTCGAAGCGGCCCAGTAGGAGAATCAGCACACAGATGACTGTCGACATCTCGCGCGGCCACAACCCGCTGCGCGACCCGGAAGACCGTCGCCTCAACCGCATCGCCGGTCCGAGCGCGCTCGTGATCTTCGGGGTCACGGGAGACCTCTCCCGCAAGAAGCTCATGCCCGCCGTGTACGACCTGGCGAACCGTGGCCTGCTTCCCCCCGGCTTCGCGCTCGTCGGCTTCGCCCGACGCGACTGGGAGGACCAGGACTTCGCGCAGGTCGTGCACGACGCCGTCCGCCAGCACGCGCGCACGGAGTTCCGCGACGAGACCTGGCAGCAGCTGCTCGAGGGCATCCGCTTCGTACCGGGCGAGTTCGGCGACCCCGCCGCCTTCGCGCGCCTGCGCGACACCGTCGAGAAGCTCGACTCCGAGCGCGGCACGATGGGCAACCACGCGTTCTACCTGTCGATCCCGCCGAAGGACTTCGCGATCGTCGCCGAGCAGCTTCGTGCGTCGGGCCTCGTCGACGACACCGCTGACCAGCCCGACCGGTGGCGCCGCGTCGTCATCGAGAAGCCGTTCGGCCACGACCTCGAGTCGGCTCGCGCCCTCAACGACGCGCTGCGCTCGACCTTCCCGACCGACTCGATCTTCCGCATCGACCACTACCTCGGCAAGGAGACGGTCCAGAACATCCTGGCGCTGCGCTTCGCGAACGAGCTGTACGAGCCGATCTGGAACGCGAACTACGTCGACCACGTGCAGATCACGATGGCGGAGGACATCGGCGTCGGCGGACGCGCGGGCTACTACGACGGCGTCGGCGCCGCCCGCGACGTCATCCAGAACCACCTGCTGCAGCTCCTCGCCCTCACGGCGATGGAGGAGCCCATCTCGTTCGACGCCCAGCACCTGCGCGCCGAGAAGGAGAAGGTGCTCGCGGCGGTGACCCTTCCCGACGACCTGGCGACGTCGACCGCGCGCGGACAGTACGCCGGCGGCTGGCAGGGTGGCGAGAAGGTGCTCGGCTTCCTGGAGGAAGACGGGATGAACCCCGAGTCGACGACCGAGACCTATGCGGCGATCACGCTGGGCATCAACACCCGTCGGTGGGCCGGCGTGCCGTTCTACCTGCGCACCGGCAAGCGCCTCGGCCGACGTGTGACCGAGATCGCCGTGGTGTTCAAGCGCGCCCCCAACCTGCTGTTCGCCGACAACTCGGGCTCGGGTCAGGGGCAGAACGCGCTCGTGATCCGCGTTCAGCCCGACGAGGGCGTGACGATCCGCTTCGGCTCTAAGGTGCCCGGTGCTGGCGCCCAGGTGCGCGACGTCACGATGGACTTCGGATACGGGCACGCCTTCACCGAGGCGAGCCCCGAGGCCTACGAGCGACTGATCCTCGACGTGCTTCTCGGCGATCCCCCGCTGTTCCCCCGCCACGAAGAGGTCGAACTCTCGTGGAAGATCCTCGACCCGATCGAGCAGTTCTGGGATGCCCAGGGCGGACCGCTCGAGCAGTACTCGTCCGGGTCGTGGGGCCCGGCATCCGCGGACGAGATGCTCGCCCGCGGCGGACGTGCTTGGAGGCGCCCGTGATCGTCGACCTTCCCGACACCACCGTCAGCAAGATCTCGCGCGCGCTGGTCAGCGTTCGCGAAGAGGGCGGCGCGGTCGCGCTCGGCCGTGTGCTGACGCTCATCATCCTCACCCGTGAGGGCGCCCTCGAAGAGGTGATCGAGGCGGCGAACGACGCGTCCCGCGAGCACCCGATGCGCGTCATCGTGCTGATGATCGACCGCCCCGACGCCGACACGCGCCTCGACGCCCAGATCCGCGTCGGCGGTGACGCCGGCGCGAGCGAGGTCGTCACTCTGCGCGTCGCCGGCGAGGCGGGAGACTCGAACCTCGAGTCCCTCGTCACCGGTCTCCTCCTCCCCGACGCGCCCGTCGTGGTCTGGTGGCCGAACCGGACCCCGGCCAACCCGTCGAAGACCTCGATCGGCAAGATCGCGCAGCGCCGCATCACCGACGCCGCAACCAAGTCCGACCCGTCGGAGTTCGTCGCCGGTCTCGGCTCGACCTACGCGCCCGGCGACACCGACCTGGCGTGGACGCGACTGACCCGCTGGCGCGAGCAGCTCGCCGCGATCCTCGACCAGCCGCCGTACGAGCCCGTCACCGGCGTGAGCGTGCGCGGTGCCGCCGACTCGCCGTCGACCGCGCTCCTCGCCGCGTGGCTGCGTCTCACGCTCGACGTGCCCGTCGACTGGAGCTACCTCGACCCCGAGGAGTGGCCGCACGGCATCAAGTCGGTCACCCTCACCCGGGCGAGCGGAGAGGTCGTGCTGTCGCGTCCGAACTCGAACGTCGCGATCCTGACCCAGCCGGGTCAGCCCAGCCACGACCTGGCTTTCCCGCGCCGCACGCTGCGCGAGTGCCTGGCTGAGGAGCTCCGCAGGCTCGACCCCGACGTCCTGTATGGTCGAGTCATCACCGAGGGTTGGGAGCTTCTCGACCCGCCGGCAGGCGATGGGATCAGGGCGACGAAGGCATGAGCGACACGCATGGTTGAGGAATGGGCGCCGAAGCGGGTCGTCATCACCACCGATCCGTCGGCCCTCGCCGAATCGGTCGCTGCACGATTCCTCAGCCGTGTCGCACGGCGCATCGATGAGGGCAAGCGCGCGCACATCTCGCTGACCGGCGGATCGATGGGCTCAGCCGTGCTGGCGGCCGCCGCACGCAACCCGCGCGTCGGCCGGATCGACTGGTCGCAGGTGCACTTCTGGTGGAGCGACGAGCGCTTCGTCCCGGCCGGCCACCCCGACCGCAACGATGTGCAGGCGCGTGCCGCGCTCCTGGACGCACTCGACATCCCGGCAGAGAACATCCACGCCGTCGCCGCGAGCGACGGCGACCTCGACCTCGATGCGGCGGCGGCCGCGTACGCTGCAGAGCTCGCCCGCTTCGCGGTCAAGGATGCCCCGTATCCGGCGTTCGACGTGTGCTTCCTGGGCGTCGGCCCCGACGGTCACATCGCCTCGCTCTTCCCCGACCGCTCCGAGATCCAGATCACCGATCGCACGGTGGTCGCCGTACGGGACTCCCCCAAGCCGCCGCCGGAGCGCGTCACCATGACGCGACCGGTCATCAACGCCTCCAAGCGGGTGTGGATGGTGCTCTCCGGCGTCGACAAGGCGTCGGCGCTCGGCCTGGCGCTCGCGGGCGCGAGTTACGCGAGCGTACCCGCCGCAGGAGCCAAGGGCCGCAAGCGCACCGTCTTCTTCGTCGACGAGGCCGCTGCTGCGCAGGTTCCGCCGGAGCTCATCGACCGCGAGTACTGAGATCCACAAGAAGGGAGCGGATGCCTCAGCATCCGCTCCCTTCTTCTGTATCGGTGGGTCAGTCCTGACCGCGGCGCTCGCGCAGCACCTTGAGGGCGTCGTCGAGGAGGGCGTCGGCCTCTTCCTCGGTGCGGCGCTCCTTCACGTACGCGAGGTGCGTCTTGTAGGGCTCCGTCTTGGCGACCGCCGGCGGGTTCGCCTTGTCGCGACCTGCCGGGAGACCGGAGTGCGGGGAGTCGATCGTGTCGGGGATCTCCTCCTCGGGGATCCCGGCGGCGAAGTAGCGGACCGTCTCGTTGCCGAGGGCATCCCAGTACGACACCGCCACGCGGTCGGCGTGGAAGCCGTGGTCCTGCTCGCCCATCGGACCGGCACCGACGCGGGTGCCGCGGATCGCATTTCCTCCGGTGGCCATCAGATCGCCTGGAACTTCGTGATCAGCCCGAGGGCGACGATCGAGACGAACCACACGAGCGCCAGCACCACCGTGAACCGGTTGAGGTTGCGCTCCGCGAGCCCCGAAGAGCCGAGGGCCGAGGTCATGCCGCCGCCGAACATGTCGGACAGGCCGCCACCGCGCCCCTTGTGGAGAAGGATGAGGAGGGTCAGCAGGAGACTCGTGATGCCGAGGAGCACCTGCAGGACGAACTCGAGGATCTGCACAGTCGTTGAAGCCTTTCGGAGCGATCATTCACCGATCGCACAAGGGTCCAGTATAACGGCGGGTCTGCGACGCATCGACAGGCTCGGCGATCGGGTGTGGAGAGCCGTTCGCCGAGCCTGCCTGGAGCGTCAGACTCCGACGTGCTTCTGGTAGCGGATGATGGCGGCGAACTCGTCGACGACGAGGCTCGCACCACCGACGAGAGCGCCGTCGACGTCGGGCTCGCGCATGAAGCTCGCGATGTTCGCTGCCTTGACCGAACCGCCGTAGAGCACACGCGTCCGAGCCGCGGCGTCTTCTCCGAGCTTCTCGGCGACGACGCGGCGGACCGCAGCGCACACCTCCTGGGCCTGCTCCGGGGAGGCGACCTGGCCCGTGCCGATCGCCCAGACCGGCTCGTAGGCGATGACGATGTCGGCGTCGGCGGGCACGCCCTCGAGGGCGACCTGAAGCTGCGCCACCGACACGGCGGTCGGCCCGGACTCTTCGCGCTGCTCCAGCGTCTCACCCACGCAGATCACGGGGACGAGGCTGTGCTTGAGGGCCGCCTTGACCTTCGCCGCCACGACCTCGTCGGTCTCGGCGTGGTATTGCCGACGCTCCGAGTGGCCGATGATGACGTAGGACGCGTCGAGCTTCGCCAGGAACGCGCCCGAGATCTCGCCGGTGTAGGCGCCCGAGTCCTGCGTCGACACGTCCTGCGCACCGAGGGCGAACGGGATCTTGTCGGCGTCGAGCAGCGTCTGCACCGTGCGCAGGTCGGTGAACGGCGGGAAGACCGCCACCTCGACCGAGCCGTCCTCGTGCTTGGCGTCCTTGAGGGTCCAGTGCAGCTTCTGCACGAACGCGACCGCCTGCAGGTGGTCGAGGTTCATCTTCCAGTTGCCCGCGATGAGCGGCGTACGCCTGCTCGACGTAGCCGACGAATCGAGATCAGCGCTTACGCCCATCCGAGGACCTCCAGTCCGGGAAGCTTCTTGCCTTCGAGGAATTCCAGGCTCGCGCCGCCGCCGGTCGAGATGTGACCGAACTGGTCGTCGGCGAATCCGAGCTGGCGCACGGCCGCAGCCGAGTCGCCGCCGCCGACGACCGAGAGGCCGTCGACCTCGGTGAGCGCCTGCGCGACGGTCTTCGTGCCCGCGGCGAACGCCGGCATCTCGAACACGCCCATGGGCCCGTTCCAGAACACGGTCCGCGACCCGCGGATCGCCTCGGCGAAGATCTCCGCGGTCGCCGGCCCGATGTCGAGGCCCATGCCGTCGGCACCGAACGCAGTGTCTTCCAGCACGTCCGCCGCTGCGACGACGTGGTCGGCGTCGGCGGCGAAGCCCGATGCCATGACGGCGTCGACCGGGAGGATCAGCTCGACCCCGCGCTCAGCGGCGGTCTGGATGTAGCCGCGCACGGTCTCGATCTGGTCGGTCTCGAGCAGGCTCTTGCCGACGGGGTGGCCCTGGGCCGCGAGGAAAGTGAACAGCATCCCCCCGCCGACCAGGATCTTGTCGGCGCGCGGCAGCAGGTGGGCGATCACGCCCAGCTTGTCGCTGACCTTCGATCCGCCGAGCACGACCGCGTACGGCCGCTCCGGCGTCTCGGTGAGGCGGTCGAGGACTTCGACCTCCTTCTCGATGAGGAAGCCGGCGGCCGACGGAAGGAGCTCCGCCAGGTCGTAGACCGACGCCTGCTTGCGGTGCACGACGCCGAAGCCGTCGGAGACGAGCACGTCGCCGAGCTCGGCCAGCTGCTCGGCGAAAGCCCGACGCTCGGCGTCGTCCTTCGCCGTCTCGCCGGGGTTGAACCGGAGGTTCTCGATCACCGCGACGTCGCCGTCCTCGAGGGCGGCGACCGCCTCGTGGGCCGACTCGCCGACGGTGTCGCGTGCGAACGCGACCGGCTTGCCGAGCAGCTCCGACAGACGCTGGGCGACGGGCGCGAGGCTGTACTTGTCGTCGGGCGCGCCGTCGGGGCGACCGAGGTGCGAGCACGCGATCACCTTCGCGCCCTGGTTGATGAGGTGGTTCAGCGTGGGAAGCGCTGCCCGCACACGGCCATCGTCCGTGATGACTGCGTCCTTCAGGGGGACGTTGAAGTCAACACGGACGATGACGCGCTTGCCGGCCAGCGAACCCAGGGATTCGAGGGTGCGCAGTGCCATGAGAGGTGCTTACAGCTGCTCGCCGACGTACTCGGTCAGGTCGACGAGGCGGTTCGAGTAGCCCCACTCGTTGTCGTACCAGGCCGAGACCTTGACCAGGTTGCCGCTGACGTTGGTCTGGCCCGCGTCGAAGATCGACGAGTGCGGGTCCTGGACGATGTCGGTCGACACGATCGGGTCGGTGTTGTACTTCAGGTAGCCGACCAGGCGACCGTCGGCGGCTGCAGCCTCGTACGCGGCGTTGACCGCGTCGACGGTGAGTCCCTCGGTCGGCGTGATGATGGTCAGGTCGACGATCGAGCCGGTGGGGATCGGAACGCGGTACGACGAGCCGCTGAGCTTGCCGTTCAGCTCGGGCAGCACCAGGCCGATGGCCTTCGCGGCGCCGGTCGAGGCCGGCACGATGTTCAGCGCTGCGGCACGGGCGCGGTGCAGGTCGCCGTGGGGGCCGTCCTGCAGGTTCTGGTCGGCCGTGTACGCGTGGGCGGTCATCATGAACCCGCGCTCGATGCCGAACGCGTCGTTGAAGACCTGCGCGAGCGGCGCGAGGCAGTTCGTGGTGCACGACGCGTTCGAGATGATGTTCATCGTCGCCGCGTCATAGGTGTCCTCGTTCACGCCCATGACGAACGTGCCGTCGACGTCGGTGCCGGGAGCCGAGATGATGACCTTCTTGGCCCCACCCTGGATGTGCTTGCCCGCGTCGGCCGCGTTGGTGAAACGGCCGGTCGACTCGATGACGATGTCGACGCCGAGCTCGCCCCAGGGGAGGTTCGCGGGGTCGCGCTCTTCGAAGACCTTGATGCTCTTGCCGCCGACGGTGATCGAGTCGCCGTCATACGAGACGTCCTCGGCGAGGCGTCCGCCGACCGAGTCGTACTTGAGAAGGTGCGCGAGGGCCTTGTTGTCGGTGAGGTCGTTCACCGCCACAACCTCGATGTCGGCTCCCTGCGCGAGAGCCGCGCGAAGGAAGTTGCGCCCGATTCGGCCGAAGCCGTTGATGCCGATCTTGACAGCCACGGAGTTTCTCCTGAGTGTGTGTCGTGCGCGAATGCGCGATTGTTGCGATTCAGACGGGGACAACGGCGTCCCGGCGGGTCATCCCACCGGGACGGCCGCGCTTGCTATGACAGTACCAGCAGGCCCGGGGTCTGCTGACGGGCGACGTCGAGGCGCTGCGCGACGTTCTGCCAGTCGGCGATGTTCCAGGCTGCCTTGACGTAGTCGGCCTTCACGTTGAGGTAGTCGAGGTAGAAGGCGTGCTCCCACATGTCGAGCTGGAAGAGCGGCACGGTGCCCTGCGCCGTGTTGCCCTGCTGGTCGAACAGCTGCTGGATGATGAGCTGCTCGCCGATCGGGTCCCAGCTGAGCACGGCCCAGCCGGAGCCCTGGATGCCCATGGCCGCGGCGGTGAAGTGGGCCTGGAACTTGTCGAATCCGCCGAAGAACTCGTCGATCGCCGCGCGCAGCTCGCCCTCGGGCTCGCCACCGCCGTTCGGCGAGAGGTTGGTCCAGAAGATGGAGTGGTTCACGTGGCCGCCGAGGTGGAACGCGAGGTCCTTCTCGAGGCGGTTGATGTTCGCCAGGTTGCCGGTCTCGCGGGCTTCCGCGAGCTGGTCGAGGGCGTTGTTGGCTCCCGTGACGTACGCCTGGTGGTGCTTGCTGTGGTGCAGCTCCATGATCTTGCCGCTGATGTGCGGCTCCAGCGCGGCGTAGTCGTAAGGGAGGTCGGGCAGGGTGTACTTCGCCATGTTCTCTTCTTCCTGTCGGCACGGCGCCGAGGAACCCGGCGCAGCGAGGGTGACGTGTCTCATCCTACTGAGAGCGAACGCCGCGGCGCGGGCGTTGTTCCCTCCGTGACGTCGCCGGGAGAAGAGGGCTCAGTCCTCGAGACCGGCCGGCACGGCCGACTCCGTGCCCGGGATGCCGTCGGCTTCGGCCTTCTTGTCGGCCATGGCGAGGAGGCGGCGGATGCGTCCTGCGACGGCATCCTTCGTCAACGGCGGATCGGCGTGGTGGCCGAGCTCGTCGAGGCTCGCGTCGCGGTGCGCGAGGCGCAGATCGCCGGCCTGCTTGAGGTGGTCGGGCACCTCGTCGCCGAGGATCTCGAGTGCCCGCTCGACCCGGGCGCAGGCGGCGACGGCGGCCTGCGCAGAGCGACGCAGGTTCGCGTCGTCGAAGTTCACGAGGCGGTTCACCCCGGCACGCACCTCGCGGCGCTGGCGCATCTGGTCCCACTCCGCCGCCGCGCGCTGGGCGCCCATCGCGGCGAGGGCGGCGCGGATCGCTTCGCCTTCGCGCACGACGACGCGGGGCACGCCGCGGACTTCACGGGCCTTCGCCGCGATCCCCAGGCGGTGGGCGGCTCCGACGAGCGCCATCGCGGCCTCGGATGCCGGGCACGTGATCTCGAGCGCCGCCGAGCGGCCGGGCTCGCTCAGCGAGCCGGCGGCGAGGAAGGCTCCGCGCCAGATGGCGGCGAGGTCTCCGCGCGAGCCGGTGGTGAGACGGTTGGGCAGGCCCCGCACCGGGCGACGGCGCTGGTCGAGCAGCCCGGTCTGGCGCGCGAACGTCTCGCCGCCCTCGATGACGCGTACGGCGAAGTGGTTGCCGGTGCGCGAGCCCGAGCCCTGCACGTGGACGAGCTCGGGGCGCACCCCGTACATCTCGACGATGTCGCGGGCGACGCGTCGTGCCAGCACATCGGAGTCGAGCTCCGCCTCCACCGCCACGCGGTTGGCGATTGAATGCAGTCCTCCCGAGAACCGCAGCAGCGACGTGAGCTCAGCGACCCGGGCCGACGGGCGCGGATCGCGCACCGTGATCAGCTCGGACTTCACCTCTCCGGTCAGCGACACGGGTCTCCTCTCGGGGGTCTGCGGAACGAGGGTCTAGCCTACCCGGGCGGCGGGTCACTCGCGTCCCAGGTCACGGTCCTTGACCCGGACCGCGACCCCCGGCTCGCCCTCGAGCCGCCGCGCGAGCTCGCGCGCCATCACCACCGAGCGGTGCTTTCCGCCCGTGCATCCGACCGCGACGACGGAATGGCGCTTGTTCTCGCGCTGATAGCCGGCGAGCACGGGTCGGAGCGCTTCGGCGTACGCATCGACGAAGTCGACGGCCCCCTCCTGCGCGAGCACGTACTCGCGCACGCCTTCATCCTCGCCGGTCAGGGCGCGCAGCTCCTCGTTCCAGAACGGGTTCGGCAGGAAGCGCATGTCCGCGACGAGGTCGGCGTCGGGAGGCAGTCCGTACTTGAACCCGAAGCTCAGGATCGTGAGCGTGTGACGAGCCGTCCCCTCCTCGGCGAAGAGGTCGGAGATGCGAGTCGCCAGCTGATGGATGTTGTTCGCCGAGGTGTCGACGATGACGTCGGCGCTCTCGCGCACGGCGGCCAGTCGCTCGCGCTCGCGACGGATGCCGTCGATGATCGTGCCGTCGGCCTGCAGCGGATGCGGGCGCCGCACCGCTTCGAAGCGCCGGACGAGCACGTGATCGGATGCATCGAGGAAGAGCAGTCGGATCTGCCGGCGCTCGCGGAGGGCGCGCATCGCGTCGGGCAGGTCGAAGAACAGGTCGCGGCCGCGGACATCCACGACGACGGCGACCTTGGGGAGGACTCCGCCGGCGATCTCGGTCAGGTCGAGCAGTGGTCGGAGCATCTGCGGGGGCAGATTGTCGACGACGTACCAGCCGAGGTCTTCGAGGGCGTTCGCCGCGGTCGATCTGCCCGCACCCGACATGCCTGTCACGATCAGCATCTCGCCGACGTCCAGGTTCTCCTCGTCGCTCATGACCACCCCCGTCGACAGAAGCCTATCCAGAGGACAGGTGCGCGTGGACGGCCGCGGCGAGCTTGGGACCCACTCCCGGCAGCTCGGAGATCTCGTCGGGCGTCGCCCGCTTGAGTGCGGCGACCGATCCGAAGTGGCGCAGCAGCGACTTGATCCGCGCGTCGCCGAGCCCCGGCACCTCGGCGAGCACCGACTGGATGTCGCGGCGCCGGCGCCGGCGCTGATGGGTGATCGCGAAGCGGTGGGCCTCGTCGCGCAGGCGCTGCAGGAGGTACAGCGCCTCGGAGGTGCGCGGCAGGATCACCGGGTACTCCTCCCCCGGCAGCCATACCTCCTCGAGGCGCTTGGCGATCCCGCACAGGGCGATCTCCTCGTGCCCGCTCTCGCGGAGCGCACGCGCCGCAGCCTCGACCTGCGGCCGGCCGCCGTCGACGACGAGCAGCTGCGGGCGGTAGGCGAACCGCGGTCGGCGCCTGGTGGTCACGACCTGGCCGTCGGCCGTCGGGTCGGCCGCGGCATCCGTCGGCCCCTCCGGCTCGTCGTCGCGCCCGTCGAGGTAGGCGAGGCGCCGGGTGAGCACCTGGTGCAGCGAATCGGTGTCGTCGGTCGTCTCGGCGACGCCGAACGAGCGGTACCGGTCTTTGCGCGGCAGCCCGTCCTCGAACACCACCATCGACGCCACGACGTTCGTGCCGCCGAGGTGCGACACGTCGTAGCACTCGATCCGCAGCGGCGCCTCGGCGAGATCGAGAGCCTCCTGCAGGTCGGTCAGCGCCTGGGTGCGCGAGGTGTAGTCGCTCGTCCGACGCGTCTTGTGCAGCATCAGCGCCTGCTGCGCGTTCAGCGTCGCGGTGCGCATCAGGTCGGCCTTGCGCCCCCGCTGCGCGACCTGGAGCGTGACGCCCTTGCCGCGCCGTTCGCGCAGCCACTCCTCGAGCTCGTCGGCATCGTCGGGAAGCGCCGGCACCAGCACCTGGCGCGGGATCTCGGCACCCTCCGCTCCCCCGTACGCCCGCTGCAGCACCTGGTCGACGAGGTCGCCCCCGGTGATGTCGAGCTCCTTCTCGATGGTCGTGGCGACGACACCGCGCACACGGCCCCCACGCACCACGAACCGCTGCACGGTCGCGGCCAGCTCGTCCTCGGCGATGCCGAACAGGTCGGCGTCGGTGTCGGCCGCGAGCACGAGCGCGCTCTTGCTCAGCACGGCGTCGATCGCCTGCAGCCGGTCGCGGCACAGCGCGGCGGTCTCGTAGTCCATGGCGGCGGATGCCTCGCGCATGCGCCGGGTGAGCTCCTTGGTGAACCGCTGGTCGCCGCCGGCCATGAACGCGACGAAGTCCTGCGCGATGGCCCGGTGCTCCTCGATCGTCACCTTCATCGAGCACGGGCCGCCGCAGCGCCCGATCTGGCCCGGGAAGCACGGGCGTCCGGTGGCCATCGCCTTCTTGTACGACGCGTCGCTGCAGGTGCGGATCGGGAACACCCTGATCATCAGGTCGATGGTGTCGTGCACCGCCCACACCTTCGGGTACGGGCCGAAGTACTTCGCCCCCGCGATGCGGCGGTTGCGCGTGACGATCACGCGCGGCGCCTCGTCGGCGAGGGTGATCGCGAGGAACGGGTACGACTTGTCGTCCTTGTAGCGCACGTTGAACGGCGGATCGAACTCCTTGATCCACATGTACTCGAGCTGGAGCGAGTCCACATCGCTCGCGACGACCGTCCACTCGACGGATGCCGCGGTGAGCACCATGCGACGCGTGCGCTCGTGCAGCGTGTGCAGCGGCGCGAAATAGTTCGACAGCCGGGCACGCAGGTTCTTCGCCTTGCCGACGTACAGCACGCGACCGGCCGCGTCGCGGAACCGGTACACCCCCGGGTTGGTGGGGATCTCCCCCGGCTTCGGCTTGTACGCGAGCTCGGGGCGGGCGGACTTGACAGGCATCCGGATGCCGCTCAGCCGGCCTTGCGGACCTCGGCCGGCTGGATCCCGAGGACCTCGGCGAGGAACGCGCCAGTGTGACTGCCCTCGACGCGCGCCACCTGCTCGGGTGTGCCCGTCGCGACGACCTGCCCGCCGCCCGAGCCGCCCTCGGGGCCGAGGTCGATCACCCAGTCCGACGACTTGATCACGTCGAGGTTGTGCTCGATGACGATCACCGTGTTGCCCTTGTCGACCAAGCCGTTCAGCACCTCGAGGAGCTTGCGGACGTCTTCGAAGTGCAGACCGGTCGTCGGCTCGTCGAGCACGTAGATCGAGCGGCCGTTGGTGCGCCGCTGCAGCTCGGTCGCGAGCTTGACGCGCTGCGCCTCGCCGCCTGAGAGCGTCGTCGCCGACTGCCCCAGGCGCACGTAGCCGAGACCGACGTCGACGAGCGTCTTGAGGTATCGGTGGATCGCCTGGATGGGCTCGAAGAACTCCGCCGCCTCGGCGATCGGCATCTCGAGCACCTCGGCGATGTTCTTGCCCTTGTAGTGCACCGCGAGCGTGTCGCGGTTGTACCGCTTGCCGTGGCACACCTCGCAGTCCACGTATACGTCGGGCAGGAAGTTCATCTCGATCTTGATCGTGCCGTCGCCCGAGCACGCCTCGCAGCGCCCGCCCTTCACGTTGAAGCTGAAGCGCCCCGGCTGATAGCCGCGCACCTTCGCCTCGGGCGTCTCGCTGAAGAGCGTGCGGATGCGGTCGAAGACACCCGTGTACGTGGCGGGATTCGACCGCGGAGTGCGGCCGATGGGCGCCTGGTCGACGTGCACAACCTTGTCGAGGTTGTCGAGTCCGGTGACCCGCGTGTGCTTGCCGGCGACGCGACGGGCACCGTTGAGGCGGGTCGCGAGCACCTGGTACAGGATGCCGTTCACGAGCGACGACTTGCCCGAGCCGCTCACACCGGTGACCGCCGTGAGCACACCGAGCGGGAAGTCGACGGTGACGTTCCTGAGGTTGTTCTCGCGCGCGCCGACCACGCCGACCTGACGCTTCCTGTCGATCTTGCGGCGCTTGGCCGGCGTCGGGATCGACCGCCTCCCCGACAGGTAGTCGCCGGTCATCGACCCGCGATCCTCGAGGAGCTCCTCGATCGGGCCGGAGTGCACGACGGCACCGCCGTTGACGCCCGCTCCGGGGCCGATGTCGACGACCCAGTCGGCGGCGTGGATCGTCTCCTCGTCGTGCTCGACCACGATGAGCGTGTTGCCGAGATCGCGCAGCGCGACCAGGGTCTCGATCAGGCGGCGGTTGTCGCGCTGGTGCAGTCCGATCGACGGCTCGTCGAGCACGTAGAGAACGCCGGTGAGTCCGGAGCCGATCTGCGTCGCCAGACGGATGCGCTGCGCCTCACCGCCCGACAGGGTCGCCGCCGCGCGGCTGAGACTCAGGTAGTCGAGGCCCACGCGGATGAGGAAGTCGAGGCGCAGCCGGATCTCGCGCAGCACCTGCGCGGCGATGGTCGCCTCACGGTCGGTGAGGGTCAGGTGTGCGAAGTACTCGCGCGCCTCGCCGAGGCTGAGGCGCGACGCATCCGCGATCGAGTGCCCGTGCACCTGCACGGCAAGCACCTCGGGCTTGAGACGCGCGCCGTCGCACACCGGGCAGGGCACCTCGCGGAGGTACTCCGACCAGCGCTGACGCTGCGTGTCGGACTCGGCCTGCACGTACTGGCGCTCGATGTAGGGCACCACGCCCTCGAAGCCCGACGAATAGCGCATCTCGCGGCCGTAGCGGTTCTTCCACTTGACCGTGACCTTGTAGTTCTCACCGCGGAGCACCGCCTCGCGCACCTCGGCGCGGAGCTTGCGCCACGGAGTGTCGAGCGAGAAGTCGAGGTCGACGGCGAGCCCCTCGAGGAGCCGCTCGTAGTACTGGAAGAGGCCCTTGCCCTGGGTGGTCCAGGGCAGCAGCACGCCCTCGCGGATCGAGAGCTCCTCGTCGCCGAGCATGAGCTCCACGTCGACCGACATGCGCGTGCCGAGGCCCGAGCAGGCGGGGCAGGCACCGAACGGCGCGTTGAACGAGAACGTGCGCGGCTCGATCTCGGTCAGCTGCAGCGGGTGTCCGTTGGGGCACGCGAGCTTCTCGGAGAACGACTGCCAGGCGTCGTCGCCCTCTTCATCGACGAAGTTCACCTGCATGATGCCGGCTGCCAGTCCGAGTGCGGTCTCGACCGAATCGGTCACGCGGCCGAGGATGTCGGGGCTCGCCACCAGGCGGTCGACCACCACGGCGATGTCGTGCTTGTAACTCTTCTTGAGGGTCGGCGGCTCGGCGAGCTGGATCATCTCGCCGTCGACGATGGCGCGGGCGTAGCCCTTCGCTCCGAGCTCCTTGAAGAGGTCGACGAACTCGCCCTTCTTCTGGGTGACGACCGGCGCGACGATCTGGTAGCGCGTGCGCTCGGGCAGATCCATCAGCTGGTCGGCGATCTGCTGCACGGTCTGCCGCTGGATCACTTCGCCGCAGTCCGGGCAGTGAGGCACGCCGATGCGCGCCCACAGCAGACGCATGTAGTCGTGGATCTCGGTGATCGTGCCGACGGTCGAGCGCGGATTGCGGTTCGTCGACTTCTGGTCGATCGACACGGCGGGGCTGAGGCCCTCGATGAAGTCGACGTCGGGGCGGTCGACCTGCCCGAGGAACTGGCGCGCGTACGCGCTCAGGGACTCGACGTAGCGTCGCTGCCCCTCGGCGAAGATCGTGTCGAAGGCGAGGCTGGACTTGCCGGAGCCGGACAGGCCGGTGAAGACCACGAGCGCATCGCGCGGGATCTCGAGGTCGACGTTCTTGAGGTTGTGGACGCGAGCGCCTCGGACGCTCAGTCTGCCGCTGGACAGCGACGCGGTTCCGGGCGCGGAGACAGGGACGATGGGCACCCGATCAAGTGTAGGCGGGGCCTCCGACACCGGCTCCGAGATTCGCGATCGGCGAAGCCCGGATCGACGACGACGGCCCCGAGCGCTCGCCCGGGGCCGTCGTCGATCGGCGTGGATCAGGGGGTGACGGTCAGCGTGAAGGCGCTCGTCGTACCCGTCGACGGCACGGTGACGTCGAACGCGGTCTCGCCGCTCGCTGTCGCCGGGACGACGAACGTGGCCGACGCCGTGCCCACCTCGTCGGTCGTGGGCGAGTAGCCGCCGACCACCGGTGCGCTGACGAGTTCGGTGCCGCCCGTCGAGACGACCACGGTGCCGGCGGCGGGTTCGCCGCGCGTGAACTCGAGCGACGACAGATTCACGGTGACGCTCGCGCCCGCCGCGACGGTCGTGCCGCCGACGACGCTCACCCCGACCGCGCGCTGCGCGAGATCCGGCGTCGCCGTGCCGAAGGCGTCGAACCAGTCGACCATCGACTCGAGGTCGATCTTGCCGCTGTCGGCCTTGTTCACGCCCTGACCCAGGGTGGTGAAGTTGTCACCGCCCGCGGCGAGGAACGAGTTCGCACCCACCGAGTACGTCGCGGCGGGGTCGATCTCGACGCCGTCGAGCCACATCTGCGTGATGTGCGATCCCTTCGCAGCCGCCGGGTCGTACGTGTAGGTGAACCCGGCGCTGACGCCCAGCTTGAGGAACGGACGTGAGGCGCCGGCAGGCTGCCACTGCTCCTCGAGCACGGCCTTCAGCTGTGCACCCGTGAGGTCGACCGACACGAGGGTGTTCGCGAAGGGCTGCACCGCGGCGGCCTCGGCGTACGTCACCTCGCCGGCGGCGAGGTCTGCACGCAGACCGCCCGGGTTCATGAACGCGACGTCGACGGCACGCGTGCCGTCTTCATTGAGCGCCCACTTCTGCACATCGGCGACGAAGTTGCCGAGCGTCGACTCGCCCCCGCGGTTCTCCGGGAAGGAGGTCGCTCCGGTCGGGTTCGACGCCGCAGCGCGGCCGAAGCCGGTCTCGGCCTCCCCCAGCACGACGCTTCCGAGCTCGTCGGCGACGGCCTTCGCCTCGTCGACGATCGGCACGATGGCCGGGTCGGGCTCGGCGTACCAGGCCGTGACGTTTCCGCGGTCGTCGAACGCCGTCGCCATCGAGTACACGGTGTTCTCCATCGACACGATCGCCTTCTGCTTGCGGTCGTAGACGATCTCCATGTTCGAGAAGCGCTCGCCGTACTGACCGCTCGAGATCACCGGGCGCCCGTCGATCACGTGGTTGTAGGCGAGATGCGTGTGACCGGAGACGATGGCGTCGATGTCGTCGTCGGCACCGAGCACGATCTGCCCGAAGCGCGTCGCGGGATCGGTGGCCGAGGCGATGTCGGTGGTCGCGGCGCCCTCGTGCACGAGGAGGACGACGATGTCCGCCTCGCCGTTGCGCTCGTCTCCGTCGCTCAGCTCGTCGGCGACCCGGTTGGCCGCGTCGACGGGGCTGCCCACCGAGATGTCGGCGATTCCGTCGGGGCTCACCAGCGAGGGAAGCTCATCGGTGACGGCCCCGACGAAGCCCACCCGCACCGTCTGCTTGGCGTACTTGTCCGTGATCTTCTTCTTGAGATCCGCCAGCCGGGACTCGATCTTGGCGGTCGCTGCGGCCAGCGCTGCCTCGACCTTCTTCTTGAGCACCGGGAACTTGGCGAGGAGCTTTGCCTGGAGCGCCGCGACCTTCTCGACGGCCTTCAGTTCGGCTGCGGCCTTCTTGTCGGCCGCGGCGAGTTCGGCGGCTTGTGCCGCCGCGGTGGCCGGATCCGGGGCGAGCCGCGTGATCCAGTACTCGGGGAGCGCCGGATCAGTGGTGTCCTTGTGGTAGACGTTCGCGCCGAGGTACTCCCAGTCAGCGAGCGGCATGACGCGGTCGGTCAGGTCGGCGAATCCGCGGTCGAACTCGTGGTTGCCGACAGAGCTGACGTCGAGTCCGGCGGCGTTGAGGGCCTCGATCGTCGGCTCGTCGTCCTGGATGAACGACGTGAAGGTGGACGCGCCGATCATGTCGCCGGCGGCGGCGAAGATCGTGTTCGGATTCTCCTCGCGGAACGCGTTCACCGCGGTGGAGAGGCGCGCGATGCCGCCCGCCGAACCGGACTGCTCGATCCTGCCGTGGAAGTCGTTCACCGTGAAGAGATTGAGCGAGACTTCCGTTCCCTGCCCGTAGGCGTTCCCGTTCGGGGTGCTCTCCGGCGCCGCCGACGCGGGGACGGCGCCGCCGACGGCGAGGCCGACCGCGGTGACGCCTGCGACGGCGAGGATGCCGAGACGGCGGGAGTGGTTCCTGGACTGGTCGGAGTGTGACCTGCTGCGCATGTGTGCTTCCTTGCTGAGGGGACACCGGTACCGCCGCCCGGACACGCAGGTTTCGCGACGTCGGGGCGTCGTGCCCTGAGCATAGGTTCGTGCCGGGGTATCAGACCAGAAAGATGAGAAAGTGTTCACGAAGCCGGAACATGCGCACTCCCCGCGAACGGTGCGAGCGCGTCGCGCAGCGCGAGAAGCGCCTCGGCCTGCAGGCCGACCGCGCGCATGACCTGGGGCGGCACTCCCAGCGCCCGCTCGCGCAGAGCCGCTCCGTCAGCGGTCAGCGTGAGGTCGAGCCGGCGCTCGTCGACTGGGTTTCGCTCGCGCACGACCAGGCCCTGCGCTTCGAGGCGCTTCACCAGCGGCGACAGCGTCGCCGGCTCGAGCGCGAGTTCGTCCGCGAGCCCGCGCAGGGTTCGCGGAGACGACTCCCAGAGCGCGAGCATCACGAGGTACTGCGGGTGCGTGAGCCCGAGCGGCTCGAGGATCGGCCGGTAGATCGACACGACGTTGCGCGCTGCGGTGACGATCGCGAAGCACACCTGGTTGTCGAGCTTGAGCAGGTCATCGGGGGTCGGGTTCGCGTCAGCCACGAAGGTATCGTAACGGCACAAATCATTAGTACACTAATGATCATGGCCGATTCTGCTCCGAAGCCGCCCCTCCGAGTGCGCGTGCGTGCGGCCGGCGGCTGGTACGCATGGTTCAACACCAACCTCATCCGGGTCGCCGGGCCGGCCGCGGTCGGCCCGTACGAGTCGACCCCCGCACCCACCGAGCAGGAGCGCGCTGAGCGGGCGTGCCCGCTGTGCGGCGCCGCGATCACCCGACACACGTTCGACCGCAGCGGGCCCAAACCGCTTATGCACTGCCCCTGAGTCGCGGGGGGGGGCACTCCCGGCGCCAGAGGCGCTCGGCGAGGCGTGCCCGCTCGGGCGCACCGGTCGTCAGGCGTGCCCGGCCCGCTCCATGGCCCGCAGCTCCCGCTTGAGGTCCTGCACCTCGTCGCGCAGGCGCGCGGCGAGCTCGAACTTCAGCTCCTCGGCGGCCGCGAGCATCTGCGACGACAGATCCGCGATCGTCGCCTCGAGCTGTTCGGCGCCCTCGGCGGCGATGCCCTCGCGACGCAGCTGGGGCGTCGGCGACTTGCCCTTGCCCGACTTCGTGCGCGAGGCATCCTTGCGCGAGAGCATCTGGTTCGTGTCGGACGCCTCCCGTGCCAGAACCTCGGTGATGTCGGCGATCTTCTTGCGCAGCGGCTGCGGGTCGATCCCGTTCGCGGTGTTGTACGCGACCTGCTTCTCGCGTCGGCGGTCGGTCTCCTCGATCGCCTTGGCCATCGAGTCGGTCACGGTGTCGGCGTACATGTGCACCTGGCCCGACACGTTTCGCGCCGCACGACCGATGGTCTGGATGAGCGACGTGCCCGACCGCAGGAAACCCTCCTTGTCGGCGTCGAGGATCGACACCAGCGACACCTCGGGCAGGTCGAGACCCTCGCGGAGCAGGTTGATGCCGACCAGCACGTCGTAGACGCCGGCACGCAGCTCGCTCAGCAGCTCGACACGGCGGAGCGTGTCGACGTCGGAGTGCAGGTAGCGCACCCGCACGCCGTGCTCGCCGAGGAAGTCGGTGAGCTCTTCGGCCATCTTCTTGGTGAGCGTCGTCACGAGCACGCGCTCGTCGCGCTCGGCGCGCACTCGGATCTCTTCGAGCAGATCGTCGATCTGCCCCTTCGACGGCTTGACGATGATCTCGGGATCGACGAGACCGGTCGGGCGGATGATCTGCTCGACGACGCCATCGGCGATGCCCATCTCGTAGCGACCCGGGGTGGCCGAGAGGTACACGGTCTGCCCCACGCGCTCCTTGAACTCGTCGAAGCGCAGCGGGCGGTTGTCGAGGGCGCTGGGCAGCCGGAACCCGTGCTCGACGAGGGTGCGCTTGCGCGACGCATCCCCCTCGTACATCGCGCCGATCTGCGGAACCGTCACGTGCGACTCGTCGATCACCATGAGGAAGTCGTCGGGGAAGAAGTCGAGGAGGGTGTGCGGCGGCTCGCCGGGCGAGCGGCCGTCGAGGTGTCGCGAGTAGTTCTCGATTCCCGAGCAGAACCCGAGCTGCTGCAGCATCTCGAGGTCGAAGGTGGTGCGCATGCGCAGCCGCTGCGCCTCGAGCAGCTTGTTCTGCCGCTCGAGCTCCTGCAGCCGCCCGGCCAGCTCGTCCTCGATCGTGCCGATCGCGCGCTGCACCGTGTCGGTGCCCGCGACGTAGTGCGAGGCCGGGAAGATCGGCACCGAGTCCATCTTCTGCACCACGTCGCCGGTGAGCGGATGCAGCATGTACAGCGCCTCGATCTCGTCGCCGAACATCTCGATGCGGATCGCGTACTCCTCGTAGACGGGGATGATCTCGATCGTGTCGCCGCGCACGCGGAAGTTGCCGCGCGAGAAGTCCACGTCGTTGCGGTTGTACTGCATGGCGATGAACTTGCGGATGAGCGCGTCGCGGTCGTACGCCTCGCCGACCTGGAGCGCCACCATGGCCCGCATGTACTCCTCGGGGGCGCCGAGGCCGTAGATGCACGACACCGTACTGACCACGACGACGTCGCGCCTGCTCAGCAGCGAGTTTGTCGTCGAGTGGCGCAGCCGCTCGACCTCGGCGTTGATCGACGAGTCCTTCTCGATGAAGGTATCGGTCTGCGGGACGTATGCCTCGGGCTGGTAGTAGTCGTAGTAGCTGACGAAGTACTCGACCGCGTTGTTGGGCATGAGCTCGCGGAACTCGTTCGCCAGCTGCGCCGCCAGGGTCTTGTTGTGCGCGAGCACCAGCGTCGGCCGCTGCACGGCCTCGACCAGCCACGCCGTCGTCGCGGACTTGCCGGTGCCGGTCGCGCCGAGCAGCACGATGTCGGTCTCGCCCGCTGTGACGCGCGCTGCGAGGTCGGCGATCGCCTGAGGCTGATCGCCGGACGGCGCGAATTCGCTGACGACCTCGAACGGGCGGACGGAACGGGTGGGCTGCACCCGTCCAGCGTAGGCGCGCCCACCGACATCGGGGCCGGTCGGTGTCAGAAGCTCCCGCCGCCGCCGTCGAACCCGCCGCCCATGCCGCCCTCGAATCCGCCGAGCGCACCACCGTCGAACCCGCCGCCGAAGTCCGCACCCGACATGCCGCCGTCGAAGGACGTCTCGGGGGCGTAGGTGTCGCCGACCCAGGTCGGCTCGTTCGCGATGCCGACCGATCCCCCGCCGACGGTGAAGTAGGTAGCCACCGCTGACGACACGAGGAACTGCTGGGCGACGAGGGCCATGACGCCCGCCGAGAACAGGACGCTGCGCGGATCGCCCATCGCATCCGCCGCGTCGCCGGTCAGTGTCGCCGTCTGCGTCGTCGCCGGCTGCGTCGCACGCACGCCGTCCGATTCCTCGGCCCGCGCCGCGCGGCGCTCCTCCATACGACGGAGGACCCGCGCGAGCACGACGGGATCGTCGGAAGCGGAGCGCTGCTCCGCCTCGGACATGAACGGGCGCAGCTGATCGAACATCTCGCGCCGGCGCTCCGGCGGAACCTGGGCGAACGCGGTCGCGTGCGCACTCTCGATGACCGATGCCGGCAGGGTGCCGAGCAGGTAGAGGTACCGACCGACCTGCTCCTCCTCGGTCACGGCGCGGTACGGCTTGCGGCGGAATCGTGCGAGAAAAGTCATGGCATCCTCCTCGATGATCGCCAGCGTACGCGACCGTGCGACCTGCCGGAACGGCTCGGTGCGAATCGGGCGGGCACCGGACCGCGACGGGTCACTCCGCGGTGCGCCCGCGCTCCCCGACGTCGCCGGTCACGAGCCCGTTCCAGAGGTCGTCGACCTGCCGCGCGGTCTCGTCGAGGGTGCCGGTCGTGTCGATGACCACGTCTGCCAGGGCCAGCCGCTCGTCATCCGACACCTGCGCCGAGAGACGGGCCGCGGCATCCGTCTCGGTCATGCCGCGGAGCGTCACCATCCGCTGCAGCCGCGTGTCCGCCGGCGCATGCGCCACGACGACGAGGTCCCACGGGTCCGACGCCCGCGCTTCGGCCAGCAGCGGCACGTCGTACACGACGACCGCCCGGGGATCGGCCGCGTACGCCGCCGCGAACCTGCGCGCGGACTCGGCACGCACCGCCGGATGCACGATGGCATTCAGCTGCTTCACCGCATCGTCGTCGCCGAACACCCGCGCCCCGAGTGCCGCGCGATCGAGCGAGCCGTCCGACGTCAGGACGTCGGCTCCGAACTGCGCGGCGATCTCGGCGAGCACGGACGAACCGGGCCGCTGCACGTCGCGCACGATCGCGTCGGCGTCGACGATCACCGCGCCGTGCTCGGCGAGGCGACCGGCGATGGTGGACTTGCCCGACGCGATGCCGCCGGTGAGTGCGATGAGGGGCATGTCATCGAGGATGCCACGTCCCCGCGCGAACCTCAGCGACTCCTGAGTCCGTCCTGAGGTCGGCTTGAGCCGCGGCCGCTAGCCTCGGAGCAACCCGAAGGAGACGTACCCGACCCGGTGGGTGTCTGGGGAGGTGAGGAAGACCGTGACACGGGAGATCGTGCAGGCGGTCAGGCCTCATCACAACCCGCCGGTCGACCACGCGATGCGTGGACGGATGGCACGGCTCCGCCGCGGAGGATCGGCGATCGTGGGGGCGATCGCCGGTCACCTCCGTGACGCGGACACGCGAGGAGGCAGGGCACAGGGGACGTGCTCCACCACCCGCTCGGCCGCTCGTTCCGGGGAGGTGAGCGGACGGGTCGTCGTGGGGACGACCGGTCCGCGACACGCCGGAACGAGCGGCCCCTCTCCGCGGACCGCCGCCGGTCCGCCCGCTCCCTTCCGCCGCGCACGCGGGTTGACACGAGCATGACCACCGCCCACCACGGGTTCGAGGCCGCTTTCTGGGATATCCTGACGGTCCACGAGCCGGCGGACTCCCCGACGGCGGAGGGAAGGCCGGTGGACGAATCGCGGATCGCCGTCGTCATCGAGGATGAAGACGACATCCGGTCGCTGCTGAGCACGGTGCTTGCCCAGGGCGGGTTCGTCGTGCATGGCGCAGCGACCGGCGAAGAAGGGGTCGAGCTCGTACGCCTCCACGACCCGCTTGTGACCACGCTCGACGTGAACATGCCCGGCATGGACGGGTTCGAAGCGGCCAAGCGCATCCGGGCCGTCAGCACCACGTACATCGTCATGCTCAGCGCGCGGACGGAGGAGATCGACGCTCTGCAGGGGCTCGAGGCCGGCGCCGACGACTACGTCGCCAAGCCGTTCCGTCCCCGCGAGCTGCGCGCGAGGATCGACGCGATGCTTCGACGGCCGCGGCAGCACCTCGCCGCTCCCCCGGCGGGTTCCGAGGCATCCGTCACGTCTCCTGCCGACACGCCCGCCGACGGAGAGTGGCTCGAACACGCGGGTCTGCGCCTCAACCCGGCGATGCGGGTCGCGACGGTCGACGACGCCGACCTCGACCTCACCCGCAGCGAGTTCGACATCCTCGCGGATCTGCTCGCCGCCGGCCGGCGTGTGCGGGGCAAGTCCGACCTCGCGATGATGCTCCGCGGCGATATCTACGCGGGATCGGACTTCGTGAGCGACAGCGACGCGCGCGCCATCGAGGTGCACGTCGCGAACCTGCGCCGCAAGCTCGGCGAGTCTCCTGCCGCGCCGCGGTGGATCGAGACGGTCCGCGGCGTCGGCTACAGGCTCACCGCGTCCTGACACCGACCACAGCGGGTCGCGGCCCGGGTCGCGGCCGGCAGGTCACGCCTGCGTCGACCCCGGCGGATCAGTCCGCGTCGGCGACGAGGACCGAGGACTCCAGCGTCGCCGCCGCGGTCACCGCCGCGTCGCGCGCGGCCGCGGTGAGGGCTGCCCCGTCGTACCCGGTCGAGTCGCTGAGGGCCACGCCGACCCCGATCACCGGCAGTACCCCGCCGCCGACCCGGCCGAGGTCGTCGAACAGCGCACCGTAGACCGCGGCGGCCTGCCGGCGTGCGTGCTGGGGCGAGTCGACGAGCGTCCCGACGAGGAGGCCTGTCTGGCCGTCCTCCGCGACGAAGGCGTTCGAGGGCGCATGCCGGCGCACCCCGCCGCGGAAGGCGTCCTCCGTCGCGTGCGCGACCTCGCTGCCGAAGGCGGTGGAGATCTGGTCGAGGTCGTCGATGCGCACCGCCGTGACGGCGACCGTCTCGCCCCGCAGCGCGGCGCGGTGGCACAGCTCCCCGATGGCTCCCCCGAACACGTCTGCGGAGAGGATGCCGTCGCGCGCGGTGCCCAGCCCCGCGCGTCGCACCTGTCCGCGCATGGGTGCGCGTGTCGCACGGAGCACGGAGGTGACCACCACCGCCACGATCGTCAGCGTGACGGTGAGGAAGCTCATCGGCACGGTGCCGAACGCGGCCTGGAAGAGCGCGCTCTCCGGCCCCGAGGCGAGGAACACCGTCGTGCGGGCCACGAAGAACACGGCCTCGATGATCAGAACGATCCCGAGCACCAGCGCCGAGCGCGATTCGCGCAGGTCGCCGCGGAGGCACTCGACGGCGCCGAAGGCCGAGAACAGCAGCAGCGAGACGAACATCCAGACCGCACCTGCCCAGTCGCCGCCGTCGGGGCCCGCGAGCACGACGGCCACCGCCGCGCCGATAGCGGCGCCGGCGACCAGGAGCGACGACCACAGCATCGGTCGCTCGTTGAAGCGGCGGCATCCGAGCCACATCGCCCCCGTTCCGGCGACGAAGGCCGCGTTGCCGACGGCGATCGGCCACCGCGCCGCCGCGTCCTGCGACCAGATCACATACGCGAGCGTCGTCAGCATCGCGAGGAGGTACCCGATCGCCCACACCCGCCCGGCTCCCTCGTCGCGGCGCAGCAGCGTCTCACTGATGAAGAGGATGCCGCTGATGTTGACGACGAGCGCCGTCATCACCATCACGCTCATCACGTCCAGACTCATCGTGTCGTCCCTTCCCCGTCGCCCGGACCGATCGCGGGCAGCTTGACGACGAACGTCGAGCCGACGCCGACCGAGCTGTGCAGCGCGAGCTCACCGCCGTGTGCGCGCACGATGTCACGGCTGATGGCGAGCCCGAGCCCTGTTCCGGCACGCCGCGCGGCGCCGGCCTGGTAATAGCGCTGGAACAGCCGTTCCCGGTCGGCTTCGCTGATGCCGGCTCCGGTGTCGCGCACCAGGATCCAGCTCGACGTCCCGTCGGTGGTGGTCCCCATGTAGACGGTGCCGCCGTCGCGGTTGTATGTGATCGCGTTCGAGACGAGGTTGTCGACGACCTGACGGATGCGCAGGGCATCGGCCCAGATCGGGGCGGCCTCGACGCCGTGGATGTCGAGCGTGATGGCTCGGCCCTCCGCGCGCGGCCGGAGCGCCTCGGCGCTCGCCCGCACGATGTCGCCGGCCTCGATGATCTGCGGTGTGAGCGAGGCTTCGACCGACGACGACGAGGAGCTCGATGCCGCCAGGATGTCGGCGACGATCCGCAGCAGCCGCTCGGCGTTGCGCTCCGCGATGTCGAGGTTCGCCCGCACCGCGTCCGGCACGGCCGGATCCTCGATCGCGAGGTCGAGGTAGCCCAGGATCGAGGTCAACGGCGTGCGCAGCTCGTGCGACACCGACGCGACGAGGTCGTCGCGCGCTCGCAGCGCGGTGAGCTCGGCGGTGACGTCGCGAGAGATGATCACCGCGCCGTCATCCTGGCCGGCCGCGTCGACGAGCCGTCGTGCCGTGATGCTGAGCGCCTGGCGTGGTCCGTCGGGACTGCCGTACCAGACGACCTGGCCCGCGAACGCCTCACCGCGCAGCGCCCGCTCGAGGGGACCTTCGGCCGCCGGCAGGGGGCTGACGCCGTCGTCCCGGTACGCGATCGCCGCGGCGTCGCCGTCCGCCGTGGGCACGGAGCTCTGCAGGCGGCCGTGCGCGTCGTTGGTCACGGCGATGCGCCCGTCGGCGCCGATGCGGATGACACCGAAGTCGACGGCGTCGAGCACCTCGGTGAGCTCCTGCTCCTGGCGCCGGGTGACCGCGAGCACCTGGCCGAGGAGCACCGCCTGCTTTGCCAGGAGCGTGCGCTGCGCGTCGGAGCGCCGCGCGGCGAGATGGCTGGTGACGGCGACCGCGACGAGCACGAACGGCACCAGGAGCTTCGTGTACGTCACCACCTCCTGGGCACTCACGAAGAGCAGCATCGCGATCGCGACGATCGCGGCGATGACGCCGAAGAGTCCCAGCAGCCCGAACGTCGACGCGATCCAGGTGGTGGGGAAGATCCAGAGCAGCCCCATGACCGACGTCGGCTCCGCCAGCTGCATCAGCGCGATGGCGACGATGTCGACGGCGGGCACGAGAGCCACCCAGCCCGCTGAGATCCGGTTCCACGGCACCACGAACGTGGCCGCTGTCGCGAGGAAGACGACGACCACGCCGGCGAAGAACAGTGCCGTGTCGCCGGCGAAGTCGCCGATCGCGATGAGGAGCGCGAGGGCGAAGACTACCGTGCCCAGCAGCAGCTGGTTGAGCATGGCGGTGCGCTCGCGGGTGCGGTCGACGATGCCGTCGCGCAGCCACGCCGCCCTCATGCGCGCGGTGCGGACCGCGTCGCCACTCGGTGGAGGTTCGACGGCCATACCGTGACGGTAACGGATGCCGCGACCGCGCGCGCGGTCATGCGTGCGATCCACCCCGTGCTTCCCGTGCGCGGCCGTGCCGCAGCATCCCCGGGGTACGCGAAAGGGCCGCCACCCGAAGGTGACGGCCCTCTCAGACGTTCTCAGCCGATCAGCGGCCCGAGAGCTTCTCGCGGAGCGCCGCGAGAGCCTCGTCGTCGGCCAGCGTGCCCGCGGGGCCGCTGTCGGACGAGTACGAGCTCGAACCGGTCTCGACGGGCGCAGCAGCCTCGGCCTCGAGAGCCTTGGCGACGGCGGCCTTGTGAGCCTCCCAGCGACCCTGAGCAGCGGCGTACTCGGCTTCCCATGCGAGACGCTGCTCGTCGAAGCCTTCCTTCCACTGGTTGGTCTCGGGGTCGAAGCCCTCGGGGTACTTGTACTCGCCGTTCTCGTCGTACTCGGTGACCATGCCGTACAGCGCCGGGTCGAACTCGGTGCCGTTGGGGTCGACCGACTCGTTCGCCTGCTTCAGCGAGAGCGAGATGCGGCGACGCTCGAGGTCGATGTCGATGATCTTGACGAAGACCTCTTCGCCGACCGACACGACCTGCTCGGCGAGCTCGACGTGCTTGCCCGACAGCTCCGAGATGTGCACGAGGCCCTCGATGCCGTCTGCGACGCGAACGAACGCACCGAACGGAACCAGCTTGGTGACCTTGCCGGGTGCGACCTGGCCGATGGCGTGGGTGCGGGCGAAGACCTGCCACGGGTCCTCCTGCGTCGCCTTGAGCGAGAGCGACACGCGCTCACGGTCGAGGTCGACCTCGAGGATCTCGACGGTGACTTCCTGACCGACCTCGACGACCTCGGAGGCGTGCTCGATGTGCTTCCACGACAGCTCGGAGACGTGGACGAGACCGTCGACGCCGCCCAGGTCGACGAACGCACCGAAGTTGACGATCGACGAGACCGTGCCCTTGCGGACCTGGCCCTTGTGCAGGTTGTTGAGGAACGTGGTGCGCGACTCGGACTGCGTCTGCTCGAGCAGGGCGCGGCGCGACAGCACGACGTTGTTGCGGTTCTTGTCGAGCTCGAGAATCTTCGCCTCGATCTCCTGGCCGAGGTACGGCGTCAGGTCGCGGACGCGGCGCAGCTCGATGAGCGACGCCGGCAGGAAGCCGCGCAGGCCGATGTCGACGATGAGACCACCCTTGACGACCTCGATCACGGAACCGGTGACGACACCGTCGTTCTCCTTGATCTTCTCGACGTCACCCCAGGCACGCTCGTACTGCGCGCGCTTCTTGGAGAGGATGAGGCGACCTTCCTTGTCCTCCTTCTGGAGAACGAGGGCTTCGACCTCGTCGCCGACCTTGACGACCTCGTTGGGGTCGACGTCGTGCTTGATGGAGAGCTCGCGCGAGGGGATGACGCCCTCGGTCTTGAAGCCGACGTCGAGGAGGACCTCGTCGCGGTCGACCTTCACGACGGTGCCTTCGATGAGGTCTCCGTCGTTGAAGGACTTGATGGTCAGTTCGACCGCGGCCAGGAAGTCCTCGGCAGATCCGATGTCGTTGATCGCGACCTGCTTGGTGGCCGGGGCGGTCGTTACGGTAGTCATGTAGTGGGTTGTCCTTGTTGGGTTGGGGTGTCGGGCTTCGGCTTTTCGCCGGCTCCGAACGCGCGAGGGCGAACGGATGCCTCGAGCCGAGGCGAAGCGGATTTTCTGTCGTGCGATGCCACCGGGTTCCGATTCGAACCGGACCCAGGCGTGGCTGAAGAGCCACACGAGTGACAGTCAATGGTAACAGAACGCGTCTGTCGCTCGCCATGTTCCTCGCGCACCCGGACTCCGCCGTATCGGCGGCCTCGGAACCCTGTTCCGTCGCGGCTCAGGAGCTGCCGCGCGAACGGGTTCCGGGCTTCCGCCGCGTCAGCGCGGAAGGTCGATCGGTGCGGTGGATGTGGCGTCGGGATCGAACGGCGGGATCGGCGCGGTGTAGTGCTCGCCTCGCAGCTCCGCCAGCCGCTGCGCCTCGCGCTCTTCGGCGACGTCGAGCCAGCCCCGGCGCCGCGGCGCGGGCGGTTCGGCGGCGTAGGAGACCGCGGCGACGTATGCGGGAATGGCCGGCGGCGGCACGACCGGGGGCTGCGGGGCGACCGACGCCAGGTGGGGCGACTCCGGCGTCCGCGCGGCGGCGCCGCGCAGCCCCGCCTGCTGGATGACGCGCTGGATGGTGAGGCCGCGCTCGTCGGGGTGCCCGACGTAGCGGATGTCGCGCAGCCCCTGCTCCTGCGCGGCGGACTCGAAGACGAAGTGCCCGTAGCCGAAGATGCGCCCGATCATCGGCTTGTGCACCGAGATGTCGAGGATGCGCGAGAGCGGCATGGTGGCGATGCTTTGCGAGAGGATGCCGTGCACGCGGAACACCCGCATGTTCGTGATGACGAAGCGGTCCATGTGCCGGTCGAGCAGCCGCCAGAGGGCATGACAGCAGATCGCACCGCCGATCAGCGCCGGCACCCACCATGCCTGCGCCGGCACGAAGAAGGCGAAGAGGAGCACCACGGCGCCGGCCCACAGCTCGAGGGCGGCGGAGACCATCGCGGCCCAGTGCTTGCGCACCTCGTCGATCACCACCTCGCCCTGGTCGGCGATCAGGTGACGGCCGATGCGCGGGTCGAGCACGGCTAGCCGTTCGCGAGTTCGACGAAGAACTGCGTGACAGCCACGCCTGCTCCCCAGACCGCGCCGATCGCGCCCTGCACCGCATTGGCGGCATCCTCAGGACGCGTCACCAGGTAGAACACGGCGAACGCGATGACCAGTGCCAGGGCGATCCGCTTGACGATCTTCACGGTGAGGGGGTCCTTTCGGGTCGGCGACAGCGGGCAGGGTCCCCCCACTGCACTCTGCCAGTTCTACCCCGAGGAGCACCGTTCCCCCCGCAGGCGCGGCGGCGTGGCGGCTCAGGGGCGCAGGAGCACCTTGGTCGCGCGACGCTCGTCCATCGCCGCGTACGCCTCTGCGGCATCCGTCAGCGGGAGCTCGAGGTCGAACACGAGGCCGGGGCGGATCGCCCCTGAGCGCACGTCGGGCAGCAGCTCCTCGATGTACCCGCGCACCGGGGCCACTCCCCCGTTGACGCCCACGTTCCGGTTGAACATCTGGCGGACGGGCAGCTCCGGGCCGCCGTTGGGGACGCCGACGTAGCCGACCATGCCGCCCGGGCGTGTGGACCGCAGCGCCTGGTCCATCGACTCCTTGGTTCCGACGCACTCGAGCACCCGGTCGGCCCCGATGCCGCCGGTGAGGGCGCGCACCGCCTCGACGCCGGCGTCGCCCCGCTCCTCGACGATGTGCGTCGCACCGAACTCGCGGGCGAGCGCCTGGCGCTGGGGGTGCCGCGACATCGCGATGATCGTCGTCGCGCCCAGGCGCTTGGCGGCGATGATCGCGCAGAGCCCCACCGCGCCGTCGCCGACGACCGCGACCGCGTCGCCCGCGCCGACACCCGCCGACACGGCGGCGTGGTGCCCGGTGCCCATGACGTCGCTCAGCGTGAGCAGCCCCGGGACCTCGGCATCCGCCACCGGACCGGGCACGACGGCGAGGGTGCCGTCGGCCAGCGGCACGCGCACGCGCTCTCCCTGCCCGCCGTCGGCGAATCCGCCGACCCGGTCGTCGGATCCCCACCATCCGCCCGCGAGGCACGAGGTGCTCACCCCGTTGCGGCAGTTCGCGCAGGTGCCGTCGCACACGTAGAACGGCGCGATCACGAAATCTCCTGCGGCGACCGTGGTCACCTCGGGGCCGACCGCCTCGACGACGCCGACGAACTCGTGGCCGATGCGGTGCGGTCGGTCGGTCGGCGTCACGCCGCGGTACGGCCACAGGTCCGAGCCGCAGACGCAGGCGGCGACGACGCGCACGATCGCGTCGCCGCCGGTGGACAGCACGGGGTCGGCGACCTCTTCGACGCGGATGTCACGGGGGGCGTGGATGACGGTGGCGAGCATGGTCCGAGCCTACGGCCCGCGCCCGCCGTGTGCGCGGCATCCGCCTACCCTGGTCGCATGACGATCGAACCGGGCCGCTATCGGCACTTCAAAGGTGCGGAGTACGAGGTGATCGGCGTCGCCCGCCACAGCGAGACCGAAGAGGACCACGTGGTGTACCGCTCGCTTTCCGGCGGCGGCTCGCTGTGGGTGAGGCCGCTCGCGATGTGGGCGGAGCAGGTCGAGCGCGACGGCTACCGCGGACCGCGGTTCTCGCCGGTGGACTGATCGGCAGGATGCTCGGCGTGTGCCGCGCCGAGCCGGCTGTGGCGCCTGCCCCACAGCAGATAGAACGCCAGCACGACGGCGACCCACACGGCGAACCATGCATACGTCGTCCACCCGAGACCGGTGATCAGGTACAGGCACGCGAGGATCGCCAGGATCGGTGTGACCGGGTAGCCGGGCACGCGGAAGCCGCGCGGGAGGTCGGGGCGGGTGCGTCTGAGGACGATCACCCCGAGCGACACGACGATGAACGCGACCAGTGTTCCCATCGACACCAGATCCCACAGGCTCGACAGCGGCACGAGCCCCGCGAGCGCGGCGACCGCGCCAGCGACGACGACGGTCGAGAACACGGGCGTGTGGTGCCTCGGGTCCACCCGCGCGAAGGCCGACGGGATGAGGCCGTCCCGGCCGATCGCGTAGAGGATGCGCGTCTGCCCGAACAGCGTGACGAGGGTGACCGAGAAGATCGAGATCACGGCCCCCGCCGCGAGGAGCGTCGCCGGCCAGTTCGCGCCGAGCACGTCGCCGAGGATGACGGCGAGCCCGGCGCTCTGCTGCTCGGGATCGGAGAAGTCCTGCCAGGGCTGGGCCGAGACCGCCGCCACGGCCACGAAGAGGTACACGACCACCACGGTTGCGAGGGCGATCATGATCGCCCTCGGCAGCGAGCGCTGCGGGTCCTTCACCTCGTCGCCCGCGGTCGAGACGGCGTCGAGGCCGATGAAGGTGAAGAAGATGGTGCCGGCCGCCGCCGTCACCCCGCTGACCCCGTGCGGGGCGAAGTCCGCGAAGTGGTCGGCGTTGAACGCCGTGAGCGAGATCGCCGCGAACATCACGAGCACGCCGAGCTTGATGACGACCATGATCGTGTTCACGGCCGCCGACTCGCGGGTGCCGCGCACCAGGAGCAGGGCGCACAGCGCCACCAGCACGACGGCGGGGAGGTTCACGATGCCGCCCTCCAGCGGACCCGCCAGCAGCTGAGCGGGCAGCGCGATGCCGAACAGGTCGGACAGCAGCCGGTCGAGGTATCCGCTCCAGCCCGACGCGACGGCGGCGGTCGACACGCCGTATTCGAGCATCAGACAGGCCGCCACGCCCATGGCGACGACCTCGCCGAGCGTCGCGTAGGCGTACGCGTAGGTCGAGCCCGACACGGGCACCGCCGACGCCATCTCGGCGTAGCAGACCGCGGTGAGTCCGGCGACCATCGCGGCGAGGACGAACGACACGATCACCGCAGGACCCGCGAGCGGCACCGCCTCGTGCATCACGAAGAAGACCCCCGTGCCCACCGTGGCGCCGACGCCGAGCATCGCGAGCTGGAACGTGCCGAGGCCGCGTTCGAGTCCGCCCACGGCGGGCTTGGTGATGCCGATCGGCTTCCGCCGGAACAGCTCGCGGGCGAACCCCATCGCACACCTCCCACGCTCGTCGTCCCGAGTCTAGGGACGTGGATGCCTCGCACGGGGGGCGGATGCCGCGTGGCGGGGCATCCGTCGCCGATGCCCTGGTGCACCGATCCAGCCGCTGCTAGCGTGCCAGGCACCGACGCGCCTCCCGCGACCGTGAAGGGGACGAGATGACAACCGCCGACAGCACAGCCCCAGCCGGCTCACCGGCCGGGAGGCCCCGCGAGGAGTGGACAGGGCAGCTCGGGTTCATCCTGTCGGCCATCGGATCGGCCGTCGGTCTCGGCAACATCTGGCGCTTCCCGGGCGTCGCGTACGAGAACGGCGGCGGCGCGTTCCTCATCCCCTATCTCGTCGCGCTCATCACCGCCGGCATCCCGATCCTCTTCCTCGACTACGCGATCGGCCACCGGTTCCGCGGGGCGGCCCCGACGTCGTTCCGGCGGCTCGGCGGCGCCGCCGGCCGCTGGCTCGAGTCGCTCGGCTGGTTCCAGGTGACGATCGCCTTCGTCATCGGCCTGTACTACACCGCCGTCATCGCCTGGGCGATGAGCTACTTCGTGTTCTCGTTCGATCTGCGCTGGGGTGACGACCCGGCGGGCTTCTTCACCGGCGAGTACCTGCACGTCGGCGAGCCCGGCGTGAGCCTCGAGTTCGTCCCCGGGGTGCTCGTCCCCCTCGCCCTGGTCTGGATCGCGGCGATCATCGTGCTCGCGGCCGGCGTCGCCAAGGGCCTGCAGCGCGTCAACGTCATCTTCCTGCCGCTGCTCGTCGTCGCGTTCCTCGTGCTCGTGGTGCGCGCGCTGTTCCTCGACGGCGCGGCAGACGGGCTCAATGCGCTCTTCACGCCCGACTGGGCGGCGCTCGCCGACCCGAACGTGTGGATCGCCGCCTACAGCCAGATCTTCTTCTCGCTGTCGATCGCCTTCGGCATCATGATCACGTACGCCTCGTACCGTCGGCGGCGCGCCAACCTCACCGGCCCCGGCCTCGTCGTCGCGTTCGCGAACTCGTCCTTCGAGATCCTTGCGGGCATCGGCGTGTTCGCGACGCTCGGCTTCCTCGCCTTCCAGCAGGGAGTCGAGGTGGCCGAGCTCGAGGGCATCGCCGGTGTCGGGCTCTCGTTCATCACGTTCCCGGCGATCGTCTCCCAGATGCCGGGCGGCCCGATCTTCGGCATCCTCTTCTTCGGTTCGCTCGTGATGGCCGGATTCACATCGCTGGTCTCGGTGCTGCAGGTGGTGTCGGCCGCGATCCAGGAGAAGTTCTCGCTCACGCCGCGCGGCGCGGCCGTCGGCGTCGGCGGAGTGTCGGCGGTGCTGTCGATCCTGATCTTCTCGACGACGACCGGGCTGCTCGCGCTCGACGTCACCGATCAGTGGGCGAACAACATCGGCATCGTCGCCTCGGCCGTGTTCACGACGATCCTCGTGATCTGGGTGTTCCGTCGCGGTCCTGAGCTGCGCGCGCACCTCAACGCCGTCTCGACGTTCCAGGTCGGGCGCGTGTGGGTGCTGCTGGTGGGCGTCCTCGCGCCGGTGGTGCTCGGCTACATGCTGATCTCGCGCATCACCACGCTGCTCGTCGACGGCTATGAGGGCATGCCCGGGTGGTACCTGGCGCTCTTCGGCTGGGGCACGGTGCTCGTTCTCGTGGTGGGTGCGGTGATCGGCACGGTGCTGCCGTGGCGCCGCTCGCCCGACGACTTCACCGCGTGGCCGCCGTTCCCGGCCGATGCGGGCACGACGACACAGACGGAGGCGCGCCGATGACCCCGATCGCGATCACCTTCCTGCTGCTGGCGATCGCCCTGGTGTGGGGCGGGCTCATCGCGAGCACGATCTACCTGCGCTCGCGCCCCGAGCGAGACGACTACCCGCCGGGCGCCGCCGACGACCACCGCGAAGACGTCGCGCCCATCGAGCACGACACCTGAGCGCGGCGGGCGCCAGGCTTGGCGGAACTCAGTTGAGTGCTCGGGTCTCCGCCGGGATGACGCCGCCGGCGTACAGCGCGGCAGCGGCATCCTGCAGCGCCGTCAGTGCCACCCGCTGCGTCATCGGCCCGTACGACACGCGTGCGACCCCGAGCGCCTCGTACTCGCCGGCGCTCAGCGCGCCCGGAAGGCCGATGACGCTGATCTTGCGCTCGCCGATGCCGTCGACGAGCTGTCGCGTCACGGCGGCGTCGAGGATGCCCGGCACGAACACCAGGTCGGCGCCCGCCGCGAGGTACGCACGGCCGCGCTCGATCGCGTCGGCGATCGACTCCTCCACAGGGCGCCCGCCCGCACGGACGAACGCATCGGTCCGCGCGTTCAGCACGAAGGGGACGCCCTCGGCTTCGCCGGCCGCGATCGCCGCCTCGACAACTGCGACCGACTCGTCGAGCGGACGCAGCCGGTCCTCGATGTTCGCACCCACGACGCCGACGCCGATCGCGCGGCGCACGGTGTCTCCCGCGTCGCCGAAACCGGCGTCGAGGTCGGCGGACACCGGCAGGTCGCCCACCGCGTCGACGATGCGGCCGACGAGGTCGAGCATGATCTCGAGCGGGATGTTCTCTCCGTCGGCGTAGCCGAACGTCGCGGCGATCGAGTGCCCGGCGGTCGCGATCGCGCGCGTCTCGGGAAGGGCGGCGATCGTCTTCGCCGACACCGCGTCCCACACGTTCACCACCTGGAGGATCTCCGGTGCGGCGTGGAGGCGTGCGAGGGTCTGTGCCTTGTCAGCGGTAGTCGTCATGGGTTCCACGCTAACGCGCCGGCATGGCGTGCGGGTTGCCGCGATGCGGCGACTTCGCGGCCGGCATGGGGGTTCCTGTCAACGGGGGCATAAGAACCTCCCAGCCCGGGTTGAGAGGTTGGATCCGTTCGATCGGCCCGGCGCCCGACCTGAGTGCGCCGCCGGATCGACACGCGACGGAGCGAGACCGCACCCCGTGCCGCACACCCCGCGGCAGGAGGGGCGGTCTCACCCGATACCGCCCAGAGCCGGCGTGCGCATTCCCCCCGGAGCGCCCGCCGGCTCCTTCGTTCCGGCCCGTTTTGACTTCGTCGCCGTGCGGGCACTAACGTCCCCTCGATCGGACGAGGGGATCGACATGGGCGAACCGACTGTGCGGGCCGTGCTGCGCACGCCCCAGTTCTGGTGGCGCGTCGCCATCGTCTTCGCGTGTGCGCTCGGCCTCATGAGCGGTGAGCGCCGGCTCGCGTACTTCACCACGCAGAGCAACGTGATCGTCGTCGCCTACTTCGCAGTCGCCGTGTTCTGGATGCTGCGGCGGCGACGGACGGATGCTCCGGCCCCCGTGCTCCGCGGCGGGGTGACGCTGTGGATCGTCATCACCGGGCTGGTCTCGCACGTGCTCTTGAACCAGGGGGCGAGCCCGTTCCCCGGAATGGCCGATCCCGATGCCGCGGTCGCCCTGGCCAACCAGTCGCTGTTCATCCTCCACTACGCCGTGCCGGCGATGGTGCTGCTCGACTGGGTGCTGTTCCCGCCGCACGGCATGGTCCGGTGGCGCGATGCCGGGTGGTGGATGCTCTACCCCGTCGCGTACGGCGCCATCACTCTGGTACGCGCGGCGGTGTTCCCGACGGTGAGCGACCGGTTCCCCTACCCCTTCCTCGACTACGTCGACCTCGGCGCGGGCGTCGTGGTGTCGCTGCTGCGCGTCGTCGCGGTCATGGCTGTGCTCGCGGTGGGCGTCGTCGCGCTCGACAAGCTGGCGGCCGCCTTCACGCGCCGGCGCGTCGACGAGCGCCGGTACGATGCCGACGAACGTCCGCGCGACGCCGACGAGGCGCCGGACGCGGTCTCGGTGTAACCGGCAGCCGCCGGGCGGCGGCTCAGTCGGCGACGTCGCCGTCCACATACCACCAGCGGTGCCGCTGATGCACGAAGCGGCTGCGCTCGTGCAGTTCACCGCGCTCGCCGAGCCCGCTCCACCGCGCGCGGAACTCCACGATCCCGTCCGCGTCGCCGGCCGCACCTCGGACCGTGTCGACGATCCGCAGCCCGGTCCAGCGCAGCGCCGCGTCGATCGTGAGCTCGCTCGGCCGGGTGCGCGGATGCCACGTGTCGGCGAGGTAGCGCGCGTCGCCGATCGCGAACGCGCAGTACCGCGATCGCATCAGGCGCTCGGCGGTGGGAGCCGCCTCGCCCCGGTGGAGCGGACCGCAGCACCGGTCGTAGGTCTGGCCCGACCCGCACGGGCACGGAGCGCCCGCCGCAGGCCGAGCGGTGCGAGGGGTGGGCTGGCCGAACGACATGGCCTCCACGGTAGCCGCCGCAGTGCTTCGCACCGCTGTGGATAACCGGGGTCGTGCGGCCGCCCCGCGCACTACCGTGGGGGCGTGGTCTCACGGATGCTCCCGCTCGTCGCCCTCATCGCCGTCGGCGCCGCGCTCTCGGCGTGCACCGCCACAGCGCCCGAACCGACCGAGACGGCACTGTTCTCCGACGAGGACGAGGCGTTCGCGGCGGCCGAGGCGACATATCGCGCCTACGTCGACGCGCTGAACGCGGTCGACCTGAGTGATCCGGACACCTTCGAGGACGTCTACGCGTGGACCACCGGGGATCTCAACGCGTCGGATCGCAAGGGACTCTCGGCGTATCACGCCGACGGGGTCGTTGTAGCCGGTGATTCCGTCATAACGATCTTGGAACCGTTCGACATCAGCGACAGTCTCGATGCGGTCCAACTTGCGGCTTGTGTCGACATCTCCGATGTCAATGTCTTTGACTCTGAGGGCGATTCGCTCGTTGACGCTGACCGTCCCGACTTCCAACAGACAACAGTCACGCTCGAGGAGTCCACGAACTCGGAAACAGGGCTGCTGGTCGCGAGCATCTCGCCGCGAACGGATGGAACGAAATGTGGGTGACTCCGTTCGTCATTGCCGTGACACTCGGACTGTCGGGGTCGGCGGTAGCAGGCGACAGTGACGGGGATGTCGGCGGCTGGCAGAACGCGTACACGAGCGGTGAAGAGGTGATCCTTGAAGCAGGCGCACACCAGCCCGGGGAGACGCACGCGGACTCTAGTGACCAGACAGGCCAGCCCGACGACTACATCCCCTCCACCTCGCCAGCGCCAACCCCCACGGCCGAGCCCGAAGAGGACTGCGGTCCGATGAACCGCTGCATCTCGTATGAGGTGGTGGCGCTGCCCGAGGTAACGCTCGCAGACCTCGCGTCGTTCCGTCCGGCAGAACCCACACTCACCGGTCAGCCGACCGGTTTCGGCGTGGCGGGTATGCCGACCAACGTCGTGGCCGCGGCATCCGAGCAGCATCTGTCGGGCACCCTGCTCGGCTGGGACGTCACGGTGCGCTTCGTCCCTGCCGGCTTCGTGTTCGACTACGGCGACGGCACCACCGGTCGTGCGGACTCGGGCGGGGCGACGTGGGAGTCGCTCGGCCAGGCTCAGCTCACGCCGACCGGCACGAGCCACGTGTACGCCGCCCGGGGCGCGTACCAGGCCTCGGTCGAGGTGCAGTACGCCGCATCCGTCGACTTCGGCGGCGGCTACTGGCAGCCCGTCGCAGGGTTCGTCACCGCCAGTTCGGGCGGCTACGGCGTGCGCGTCGTCGAGGCGCGGACAGCGCTCGTCGACGAGACGTGCGCCGAAGACTCCTCCGGCCCAGGCTGCTGATCGGGCACCGCCGGCTCGACGGCCGGCGCCGACAGCAGGCGGCGAGCGCGCTGCGCGGCACGGACCACGGCGCGCGACGGCACGCCGACGGCGTAGGCCACCGCTCCCCCGACCGACCTGTCGTCGGGGCCGAGCACGCTCTTGCGCTCCCAGGCATCGCGCAGCGATCCGCCGCGTCTCGCGAGCGGGGCGAGGGGCGGCAGAGCTTCGGCACGTCGCGCGAGGGCGAGCTCCGCCAGCAGCACCTCGGCGTCGTCGTCGCCCGGGTCATGGAAGTAGTTCTGCTCGAGCCATTCGGGCTCGGGGTGGCGGAAGCGGCGTTCGATCACATCGCGCTCGCCTCCGAACAGCCCACTCCCCCGGAACACCTCGTTGATGAGCTCGGGCGAGACGCCGAACGTGTCGAGGGCGATCACGGGAACGCCGAGCGCCACCGCTTCGATCGCCGCGGTCGAACTGACCGTCACCATGCCGGCGGCGCCGCGCAGCGCCTCCGTCATCGGGCCGGTCTCGACCACCAGGTTCGCGGGCACCGGACCGAGGGCAGCGACCAGGTCGTCGAACGCGTCGCGCTCGATGTGGGTCTGGTGCTCGCCGCGCGCAGCGCGCAGCTTCAGCACGACGCGCCGCGCCGGGTCCGCGAGAGCTGCGGCGACCAGCATCCGCGCGAGCCGCACCCGATCGGCGCGGTCTGCCGGCACCTTGGCCTGCGCGGCGAACACCAGGTCGGTCCCGGTTGCACGATCCGCGCCGACCCCACCCACCCGCGCGTCTTCCGATGCGACGGCGAACGGCAGGCGCGACAGGGCGAAGCGGTGCCGCATCCCGCGGTCCGACGCGAGGAGGGCGAACTCCGACCGCTCGCGGTGCGAGTGCACCACGAACAGGTCGCTCTGCGTGCGGTACAGCAGCGCCTTGCGCGTCGCCGGCACCGAGATTCCGGGCAGGCCCGTCGCGATCGCCGGACGCCGCTCCAGAGCCGCCGCGTCGCGCGCCAGCACCCGCACGAGCGGCCCGCGGGCTCCGAGCACGACGACGTCGGCGTCCGCCAGGGCACGCCCCAGCTGGTCGTGGGCGATGCGCTGCACGTGCTCGCGCGCGAGACCGCTCCCCGCGACGGCTGCCTCGAGCTGCGAGTCGCTCACGACGAGCGGCGTGCGCAGCACCAGCATCCGGGAATCCCACGCATCGCTCAGCGAACCGAGCAGCGCGGCAGTCCACTTGACGTACGAATCGGTGTCGGCGATGCCGACGATGCGCAGCCTGGACGTCACGCGGGCACTCGGCGCAGCTTCGCCATCGGGGCGAGCTCGCCCGGGTAGACGCGCTTCACACCGTCGCCGAGCGCCTGCTCGATGATGCGGATGTCGCGCACGAGGTGCGCGAGACCGGTCGGCTCGAGCGACGCGGCGTGGTCGGATCCCCACATCGTGCGGTCGAGGGTGATGTGCCGCTCGACGGCGACCGCGCCGAGCGCGACGGCGGCGACCGAGATCTGCAGGCCGCGCTCGTGGCCGGAGTATCCGACGGGCACGCCGGGGTAGCGATCGCGCAGCACCGGGATCATCTTGAGGTTCGCCTCTTCGGGCTCCATCGGGTACGTCGAGGTCGCGTGCATGAGCAGCAGGTGGTCGGTGCCGACCACCTCGATCGCGGCGTCGATCTGGTCGATCGTCGACATCCCGGTCGAGAGGATGATGGTCTTGCCGGTGTCTCGCAGCGCACGGAGCAGCCCGATGTCGGTGATGCTCGCGGAAGCGACCTTGTGGGCGTGCACGCCGAGGTCCTCGAGGAAGTCGACGCTCGGTTCGTCCCACGGCGACGCGAACCACTCCAGCCCGCGCAGCATGGCGTGGTCTGAGATCTCGATGTACTTTTCGCGGTCGAACTCGACACGACGGCGGTAATCGAGGTAGCTCATCGTGCCCCACGGCGTCTCGCGCGGCATGTCGCGCATGTGCTCGGGAGTGGCGATCTCGGGGGTCCGCTTCTGGAACTTCACCGCGTCGGCGCCTGCGTCGGCGGCCACGTCGATGAGACGCTTCGCGACGTCCACGTCGCCGTTGTGGTTCAGGCCGATCTCGGCGATCACGTAGGCGGGGCGACCGCCTCCGATGACGCGCGATCCGATGCTGACGGTCATGGTGCCTCCTGGGCTGGGGTGAGAAGGGATGCGGAGCGCTGCTCGCGCGCGGCGAGCACGCGTTCGGCGAGGTCGCGGACCGCGCCGCGCCCGCCGGGGCGGTCGAGCACGACGCGCGCAGAGGCGATCACGTCGGAGTGGGCGTCGGGGACGGCGATCGGCCAGCCCACGATCTCGAGACATCCGAGGTCGTTGACGTCGTTGCCGACGTACGCGATGCGGGAGAGCGGGATGCCGCGGCTCGCGGCCCACTCCCGCAGCACCGCGGCCTTGTCGCTCGTCCCCTGCCGCACATCGACGCCGAGCTTGTGCGCTCGGGCGGTGACGACGGGGTTCTGCTCGGTCGACAGGATGAGCAGGGGGATGCCGGCGCGTCGGAGACGCGCGACACCCATGCCGTCCTCGCGGCTCACCGTGACCGACTCGGTGCCGCGCTCGTCGACCGTGGCGGTGTCGTCGGTGTGCACGCCGTCGAAGTCGGTGACGACGGCATCGACGTCCACCTGCATGGGCTGATCGAGCAGCGGCGCGAGGGCACGCGCCATCTCGAGTTCGTCGTGGGTGTCGATCTCGACGGCGGTGCGAGGAGCGACCGGCGCGATGCCGACGCTCCCGAAGAAGCGATGCTTGGCGGCGCGGAAGCCCGCGGCCCGCATGACGTAGAAGGCGCCGGTCTCGAGGTAGTGCGGTGCGCGGTCCTGGCGGCGCGGGCGCACCGCTGCGTCGTGGTTGAGCGCCTCGGCTGCGCCGCCTGCGCCCTTTGCCCAGAGGAACCCGTACGTGGACATCGCGGCGAACACGCTGTCGCGACGACGCGACCGCACCTGCTGCACCGCGGCACCGAGGGCATCGACGTCGATGAACGGCGAGGTCGGCTGGAGGAAGGCGAGGATGCCGATCTCGGCGCCGCGCAACTCGAGCACGTCGAGGGCGTGCAGCAGCGCGGCCTCGCTCGACGCGGCGTCGCCGGCGTACTCCTCCGGCCGCTCGACGATCTCGGCGCCCCACTCGGCCGCGACGGCGGCGATGTCGGCGTCGTCGGTGGTCACCACGACGCGATCGATGTCGGGGCAGCGCTGCGCGCTCGCGACCGCACGGGCCACGAGCGGGATGCCGCCCACCCGGCGCAGGTTCTTGCGGACGATCCCCTTCGAGCCGCCTCGCGCCGGGATGATGGCGACTACCTCGCTCATGCGCTCACCTGCGCGGTGCCCCTGCTCGGCCGGGGCGCCACCGTCGATCCGGTGCCGGCGAGCACGAGCGGAAGCGTGGTCAACGTGCTCGAGGGCAGCGTGACGACCTCGAGCGGGGTGCGGGCACCGGCGAGCAGAAGCTCGACCGGAACCGCAGCGCGACGGACCGTGATGCCGGCGACGGCGGCGACGGCGGCGAGCTGCTCGGCGCTCTCGCGTCGATGCGGCAGGTACACGGCGGTGCCGCCGGCGACGGCATCCGTCACCCAGCGCACGTACTCGGCGAGCCGCATGCGCCCGTCGACGACGCGTGCGCTTCCCAGCACGATGCGCCCCTCGAGTCCGGCGGCGCCCGTCGACGACGCCCGCGTCCACTCGAACCCGTGCGTGCGCACGGCGACCCCGCGCTCACCGAGCGCGTCGAGACGCGACGCACCCAGGTCGAACGCGGTGAAGAACTCGACGCGACCGGCAGCGGCGCGACGCATCACCGTCTCGTGCGCGAGCGGGGCGACCACCGTCGTGAGCCCGCGCTCGTCGATGCCGGGGCGCGCGTACTCGCGGCGCCCGAGGAGGGCGTCGGCGAACGCCACCGCGTTCGCTCCGTCGTCGAGGAAGGTCACGCGCCGCGGCCGCAGCACCGTGGCCGCGAGACGGAACTGTCCCGAGAAGCCGTCGCCGACGACCCAGTGCCCGTTCGACGCCAGCAGTTTCCAGGGGATGCCGAGGTACGGGTCCATCGGACCGAACGAGGCCCGGCGGGCGAGGAGCTCTTCGGCGGTCGACGACATCTGCGGGCCGAGTCGACCCGCGACGGGCAGCACCGTGCGGTGGGCGTGCGCCCACTCCGCTGCGCCCAGCAGCTGCAGGGGTGATTCCACCCATGCGATGACGCCGTCTCGGCTCATGGCCCGCCCTCTCTCCGGTCTCCTCACGATGGGTGGCGAGTGTGAACGAGAAGCCCACTGACGGGCGACCGGGGCTGGACCGGAAGGTGAACGAACGGTTGCGGCGACGGCGGCGATCACCGCGCCGCGTCGGCAGCCCGTGCCAGGATGAACCCGTGACCGACCGCCTCATGCTCCTCGATTCGGCATCCCTCTATTTCCGTGCGTTCTACGGAGTGCCCGACACCGTCCGCGCGCCGGACGGCACGCCGGTGAACGCCGTCCGCGGCTTCCTCGACATCATCAGCAGGCTCGTCACGACGTACCGGCCGACCCATCTCGTCGCGTGCTGGGACGACGACTGGCGGCCGCAGTGGCGGGTCGACCTCATCCCGACGTACAAGACGCATCGCGTCGCCGAGGTGGTCGCCGGCGCACCCGACGTCGAAGAGGTGCCGGACCCGCTCGAGGTGCAGGTGCCGGTGATCCGCGAGGCGCTCGGCGTGCTGGGCATCCCGATCGTCGGAGCTGCCGAGCACGAGGCCGACGACGTCATCGGCACGCTCGCCACGACAGCCACGCTGCCCGTCGACATCGTGACCGGCGACCGCGACCTGTTCCAGCTCGTCGACGACGCGCGCGACGTGCGGGTCGTGTACACCGCCCGCGGCATGAGCAACCTCGATGTGCTCACCGATGCGTCGGTCGTCGCCAAGTACGGGGTGCTGCCGTCGCAGTACGCCGACTTCGCCACGATGCGCGGCGACTCGTCCGACGGGCTCCCCGGGGTCGCTGGAATCGGCGAGAAGACCGCCGCGACGCTCCTCGCCGCCCACGGCGACCTCGCCGGCATCCTCGCCGCCGCCGACCGGGGCGAGGGCATGTCGGCCGGGGTGCGTGCCAAGCTCGACGCCGGCCGCCCCTACCTCGCGGTCGCCCCCACGGTGGTCGAGGTCGTGCGCGACCTCGACCTGCCGACGGTCGACGCGCGGCTGCACGCCCTCTCCGACGCGCAGCGGACGGATGCCGCGGCTCTGGCCGAGCGGTGGGCGCTGGGCACTGCGATGACGCGCATCATCGACACCCTCGACGCCGTCGAGTCCTGAGGCGGCGCGCCACCGCGCGATGGTGGGCGCGGGACGCTTCCTCGTGACGAAAGGGCGGGACCGAGCGGTCAGCGCGCCCGCCCGGTCCAGTCCTGCAGCCGCTCCAGCGGCCACGTCGTCACGATCCGGTCGGCAGGAACCCCGAGTCTCTCCGCCCGCACCGCGCCGTAGTCGAGGAGCGAGAGCTGCCCGGGGGCGTGCGCGTCGGAGTCGATCGAGAACAGGCATCCGATCTCGAGTGCCAGCTCGATGAGCTCGTCGGGCGGATCCTGGCGCTCGGGTCGTGAGTTGATCTCGACGGCGACGCCGTTCGCCGCACAGGCCTCGAACACCGGCCGCGGCTCGAACTCCGAGGGCGGCCGCGTTCCGCGCGCCCCCTCGACGAGCCGGCCGGTGACGTGGCCGAGCACGTCGACGTGCGGTCCGGATGCCGCGGTCACGAGCCGCCGCGTCATGGGGGCCCGCTCCATCCGCAGCTTCGAGTGAGCCGACGCGACGACGACGTCGAGCTCGTCGAGCAGATCGGCCTCCTGATCGAGTGCTCCCGCGTCGAGGATGTCGACCTCGATCCCGCTCAGCAGGGTGAACCCGCCTCCGCTCATGCCGGCGACGACGGCCAGCTGCTCCCGGAGCCGCTCGGCCGAGAGTCCGTTTGCCACGCGCAGACGCGGCGAGTGATCGGTCAGCGCGAGGTACTCGTGGCCGAGCGCGCGCGCCGCATCGACCATGAGGTCGATGGAGGTGAGACCGTCGGACCAGTCGCTGTGCGAGTGCAGGTCTCCGCGCAGCAGCGGACGGAGCGAAGACTCCTGCTCCACTCCCGCCCGCGTCCGCAGCTCGGCGAGATACGTCGGCACCTCGCCCGCGAGCGCCTGCTGGATCACCGCGAACGACGAGTCGCCGATGCCCTTGCGGCGCCGAAGCGACGCCGTGTCGCGCAGCTGCTCGTCCGTGAGCTGTGCGATCGCGTCGGCGGCCGCGCGGAACGCCTTCGACTTGTACCGCGACGACCGCTCCCGCTCGAGCAGCGTCGCGATCTCGGCGAGGGCCTCGTGCGGGGTCACCGGCGCGGCATCCCGGTCATCCCTCTGTGAGCGACGACCGCTTCACGACCACGGGCACGCTCGCCAGGCGATGAAGCGCCCAGCCGAAGAGGATGGCGAGCACGCCCATCGCCGCCGCGAACAGCGCGACGCCGTAGGCCACCACCGAGGTGAACAGCGACGCCCGCAGGAACGACGCGTCCATCACCGTCGCGCGCACCGGGTCGTCCTGGTCGAGTTCGGCGTAGGTCTTGCCGCCCGACGCCTCGAGCGCGTGGTGGTTGATGATGTCGGCCTGGATGTACGCGCTGATGGGGCCGGCGACCTGCTGGCCCTGCATCGCGACGGCGTCGTCGGGGATGGTGATGTTCTCGGCCTTGAGCTGGCCGGTGACGGCGATCCACGCGATGACGCCCACGACGATGAGCAGGATGCCGCCGATGATGCCGAGCACGCCCACGGCTTTGACCAGACCGACCTTCTTGACCGGCGGCGCGACCGCGTCGACGGTTCCGGCGTTCGACTCTTCGCTCATTGCTCGTTCCTCCAGAGGTGGCGGGTGACACGCGTCGCGCACCGTCCGGGGCGCTCGTGAGTCACGCTAGCGCCGCCTCCGCGTGCGGGGGAAGGCCCCGGGCCGGGAATATGCGACAGGATGCGCGAGAGTCGAACGAGGCGGTCCGACCCGGATCGCGCCGCCGGTCTGCGGCGACGGCGATCAGACCGCGAGCGAGCCGGTCGCGTCGACCCAACGGCCGAGAGTCGCTTCAGCTGCCCCGTCGTCGATCGCGAGCGCGGCGGCGTCGCGGGCTTCGGCGAGGCGCTCGAGGATCGGCCGCTGCACCTGCGCGGCATCCTGGAACAGCCGGTACGAGACGATGCCCGCGGCAGCGTTCAGCAGCACGATGTCGCGCACCGGACCCTGCTCGCCCGCGAGCACCCGCCGCACGATCGCCGCATTGTGCTCGGGATCGCCACCCAGGAGATCGCCGATGTCGGCGAGCGGGATGCCCAGATCACGCGGGTCGAGGTCGTGCTCGTGGATGTCGCCGCGGCTGACCTCCCACAGCCGACTGTGACCGGTCGTGGTCAGCTCGTCGAGCCCGTCGTCACCGCGGAACACGAGTGCTGTCGCGCCACGTGTGCGGAACACGCCCGTGATGAGGGGCACGCGGTCGAGCTGGGCGACACCCACCGCGTTCGCCTCGGCGCGGGCGGGGTTGCACAGCGGGCCCAGGAAGTTGAACACCGTGGGCACACCGAGCTCGGAGCGGGTGGGGCCGGCATGGCGGAACCCGGGGTGGAAGGCCGCGGCGAACGCGAACGTGATGCCCGCCCGCTGCAGGGTCTCGGCGACCGCCTCGGGCGAAAGCGTGAGGTCGACTCCGAGCGCCTTCAGCACGTCGGACGACCCCGACGACGAGGTCGCCGCGCGGTTGCCGTGCTTGACGACGGGAACGCCCGAGGCGGCGGCCACGATCGCCGACATCGTCGAGACGTTGACGGTGCCGAAGCGGTCGCCGCCCGTGCCGACGATGTCGAGCACGGCCGCGTCGACGGGAAGGGGCACGGCGGCCTCGAGGATCGCATCGCGGAAGCCGACGATCTCGTCCACGGTCTCCCCCTTGGCGCGCAGCGCCACGAGGAATCCGGCCAGCTGCGACGGCGTGGCCTCGCCGTTCATGACCTTGCGCATCGCCCAGGTCGACTCCGAGACACTGAGGTCGTCGCCTCGGAGAAGCGTGGTGAGGACGTCCGGCCAGGTGTAGAGCTCCGCCATGGATCAAAAGCCTATCGTCGCCGCAGCGATCGCAATCGATCTGTGACACGGCCGGATCGGGACGACGAATCCCGGTTCACTCGGCATTTTCCCGGGGTTCTCTTAGGTTGCCCTAAGTCGGAGCAAGGTGAATCACCGCCCTCCGATGCGAAAATCGCGACCGGAATTCGGCCATAATGGGGAGCGTGACGACCTCCACTGCGACCTACTCCCAGGCCATGCGGTCCGTCAAGCGGCCGGATCCGGTCGCCGTCGGAACCATCGTGTGGCTCGGCAGCGAGGTGATGTTCTTCGCGGGTCTCTTCGCGATCTACTTCACGCTCCGAAGCACTTCCCCCGAACTGTGGGCGGAGCGCACCGACCTGCTGAACATCCCCTACGCGACCGTCAACACGATCATCCTCGTGCTGTCCTCCGTCACGTGCCAGATGGGTGTCTTCGCGGCCGAGCGCTTCCAGCCCTACACCGAGAAGTCGCGCAAGCTCAAGGACCGCTGGGGCATGGTGCCCTGGTTCTGGCTGACGTTCGCCCTCGGCGCGATCTTCGTCTCGGGTCAGGTGTGGGAGTACGCGCAGCTCGTCGCAGAGGGCATGCCGATCTACGCGGATGCCTACGCGTCGGCCTTCTACCTGACCACCGGCTTCCACGCCCTGCACGTGACCGGCGGCCTCATCGCCTTCCTCCTGGTCATCGGCCGCGCGTACGCCGTCAAGAACTTCGGGCGCAAGGAGGTCACCACCTCGATCGTCGTGTCTTACTACTGGCACTTCGTCGACGTGGTCTGGATCGCCCTGTTCCTCGTCATCTACTTCCTCAAGTAAGAAGCGGAGCTGATTCCAGACATGGCACGCCAGAACCCGCGCCGCTCGTCCGGCCGCCGCAGCCCCTGGGCTGCCGCGGCGCTCATCGGCGTCGGCCTGCTCATCACCGGAGGCGCCTACGCGGGCGCTTCCGCCGCGATGGCCGCGACCACCGAGACCACCACCGTCAACACCGCTCTCACGGTGGAAGACGGCGAGAAGCTGTTCCAGGCCAACTGCGCCACCTGCCACGGTCTCGACGTGCAGGGCACCGAAGACGGCCCGTCGCTGTACGGCGTCGGCGAGCTCGCGGTGCACTTCCAGATGAGCACCGGTCGCATGCCGCTCCAGATGCAGGGCCCGCAGGCTCCGCAGAAGCCGGTGCAGTTCACCGACGAGCAGATCGCCGCGATCGGCGCCTACATCCAGTCGATCGCCCCGGGGCCGACCTTCCCAGACGAAGAGGTGCTCGACGGCGAGGGAGACGCTGCCGAGGGCGGCGAGCTGTTCCGCATCAACTGCGCCATGTGCCACAACGTCGCCGGCGCCGGCGGCGCGCTCACCGAGGGCAAGTACGCTCCCGCGCTGACGCACACCACCTCGCTGAACATGTACGCGGCCATGGTCACGGGCCCGCAGAACATGCCGGTCTTCAACGACATGACGCTGACGACCGAAGAGAAGCGCGACGTCATCTCATACCTGCTGTTCCTGCAGGAGAACGAATCGGCCGGTGGCTTCTCGCTCGGCTCGCTGGGCCCCGTCTCCGAGGGCCTCTTCATCTGGATCTTCGGGATCGGTTCGCTGATCGCCATCACCGTGTGGATCACGGCGAAGTCCAACTGACACCCGACTTTCACGACACGCAACACTGACGAGGAGCAGCATGGCACACGAGGACGACCCGCTCGAGCACGAGAGGGCTTCCTGGAAGCCCTCCCCCGGGCTCGCCGTCGCGGTCACCGACCCGGTGCACACCCCGGAGCTCCCTCCGCACCGCGCACGGATGACCGACAAGGACCCGGCCGCCATGAAGGCGGCCGTCCGCACGGTCTACACGCTCTTCTACATCTCGGTCGCCGCGAGCATCTGGGCCATCGCGGCCTACATGCTCTTCCCGATCGAGAGCGGCCGGATCATCGACATCCGCCACAACAACCTCTTCATCGGCCTCGGCATCGCTCTCGCCCTGCTCGCGATCGGCATCGGCGCGATCCACTGGTCGAAGGCGATCATGTCCGACAAGGAGTTCGTCGAGCCCCGCCACGCCACGCGCGGTCGCGACACGACCCGTGAGGCCGCGATCCAGGCGTTCGCCGACGCGAACGAGGAGTCCGGCTTCGGTCGCCGCACGATGATCCGCAACTCGCTGATCGCCGCCGTCGTGGCGTCGGTCGCCCCCGGCATCGTGCTGTTCCGCGGTCTCGCGCCGCACAACAGCCCCACGAACCCGATCGCCGGCGACCCGGTGGCTCTCCTCAGCCACACCATGTGGGAAGAGGGCATGAAGCTCGCCCACGACCCCTCGGGCGAGCCGATCCGCGCCGCGGACCTCACCCTCGGCTCGGCGGTGCACGTCATCCCGCAGCCGCTCTCCGAGATGTCGCACCACGACGGGTACCTCGAAGAGAAGGCCAAGGCGCTCGTCCTCCTGGTGCGTCTGCTCCCCGAGCAGATCACCGAGCCCGAGGACCGCAAGGACTGGTCGTACAACGGCATCGTCGCCTACTCGAAGGTGTGCACGCACGTCGGCTGCCCCGTCGCTCTGTACGAGCAGCAGACCCACCACCTGCTGTGCCCCTGCCACCAGTCGCAGTTCGACGTCACAGACCAGGCGAAGGTCATCTTCGGCCCGGCCGCCCGTCCCCTGCCGCAGCTGCCGATCACCGTCGACGACGAGGGCTACCTCATCGCACGCAGCGACTTCACCGAACCCGTCGGCCCGAGCTTCTGGGAGCGTCATTGAGCACCGCAACCGTCACCGAGCAGCCTGAGGCTCCGTCGTCGGGCGACCGCGACAAGCCTCTCGGCGGCCGCTTCGTCGGCTGGGCGTCGAACTACATCGATGAGCGCACCAGCCTCTCCGGGTTCGTCAAGGAGCTCGGCCGCAAGATCTTCCCCGACCACTGGTCGTTCATGCTCGGCGAGATCGCCCTGTGGAGCTTCGTCGTCGTGCTGCTGTCCGGCACGTTCCTGACGTTCTTCTTCCAGGCCTCCATGGTCGAGACCCACTACACCGGCGCCTACATCCCGATGCGCGGCATCGAGATGTCGGCGGCCATGGCCTCGACCCTCGAGATCTCGTTCGACATCCGCGGTGGTCTCCTGGTCCGTCAGATCCACCACTGGGCCGCTCTCGTCTTCGTCGCCGGCATCGGCGTGCACATGCTGCGCGTCTTCTTCACCGGCGCGTTCCGCAAGCCGCGCGAGCTCAACTGGGTGATCGGCTTCGTGCTGTTCGTCCTCGCGATGGGTGAGGGCTTCACCGGCTACTCGCTCCCCGACGACGTGCTCTCGGGCAACGGCCTCCGCATCATCGACGGCATGGTCAAGGGCATCCCGCTCATCGGCACCTGGACCTCGTTCCTCCTCTTCGGCGGCGAGTTCCCGGGCACCGACATCGTGGGCCGCCTGTACGCGCTGCACATCCTGCTGCTCCCGGCGATCCTCGTGGGTCTGCTCGTCGTGCACCTGATGCTCATGATCATCAACAAGCACACCCAGTTCGCCGGCCCCGGCCGCACGAACAGCAACGTCGTCGGCTACCCGATGATGCCGGTGTACATGTCGAAGATGGGCGGCTTCCTGTTCATCACGTTCGGCGTGATCGTGCTGATCGCCTCGCTGTTCACGATCAACCCGATCTGGAACTACGGCCCGTACGACCCGTCGCCCGTCTCCGCCGGAACCCAGCCCGACTGGTACATCGGCTTCGCCGACGGCGCGCTGCGCCTCGTGCCGCCGGGGCTCGAGTTCGTGTTCCTCGACCGCACCTGGTCGTTCAACATCATCATCCCGCTGGTCGTGCTCGGCCTGTTCATCGTGCTCGTCGCGATCTACCCCTTCATCGAGGCGTGGGTCACCGGCGACAAGCGTGAGCACCACATCGCACAGCGTCCGCGCAACGCCGCGACGCGCACCGCCATCGGTGCCGCCGGCGTCACGTTCTACGCCGTGCTGTGGGCCGCCGCATCGTCCGACATCATCGCGACGCACTTCTGGCTCACGATGGAGGGCGTCATCCACGCCCTGCAGGCGCTGCTCATCCTGGGTCCGGTCATCGCCTACTTCGTCACGAAGCGCATCTGCATCGCGCTCCAGAAGAAGGACCGCGAGATCGCTCTCCACGGCTACGAGTCGGGTCGCATCGTTCGCCTCCCCGGCGGCGAGTACATCGAGGTGCACCAGCCCGTCGACGAGTACGAGCGCTGGAAGCTGGTCGGCTTCGAGACGTACGAGCCGCTCGTGGTTCGGCCCAACGCACAGGGTCGCATCCCGTGGCACGAGAACGTGCGTGCGTCGATCTCGCGCTGGTTCTTCGAGGATCGTCTCTCCCCCGTCACGCAGACCGAGCTCGACGCGGCGGCGCACCACCAGCACCACGAGCTGGAGCACATCGCCGCCGAGGAGGACGCCGAACTGCAGGGCGCGCACGAGCGCGCGGGTGTCCCCGACGCGCCGCACACGCCCATCGACGACGGCAAGAACTCCGAGACCGCGGTTCGCCCGTCGAACGTCATCATCCCGGAGGACGGGCAGAAGAAGCCCCGCAACCGCGAGAAGGACGGCAGCCAGTAAGTCGCGATCGGATGCCCCGGCCCGCAGCTCCTCGAGCTGTGCGCCGGGGCATCCGTCGTTTCACGGCATGATGCGACGGGCGCAGTGGAAGCCACAACGGACCTCGAGCGTCGCGCCACACGCTTCGGCAGGATTCCGACGGTCTGTGACGCCCGTGCCGGCGTCCCCCGGCCCCTGACGCCGATAGCGTTGCACCATGACCGACGCGCTCACGCACTTCGCCACCAAGCTCACCCACGAGACCGACGCCTCCGACGTGTACGCCGCTCAGCAGGCCGGCGACGGCCCGGTGCTCGTCGATGTGCGCGGTGACGAAGCGTGGGCTCAGGGGCGCATCCGTGGCGCCCTCCACATGCCCTACCGCGAGATCGCGGAGCGCGCACCGCGTGAGATCCCGCTCGATGCCGATGTCGTCGTGTACTGCTGGAGCCCCGGCTGCAACGCCGGCGCGAAGGGCGGGCTCGAGTTCGCCAAGCTCGGCTATCGCGTCCGCGAGATGATCGGCGGGTACGAGTACTGGGTGCGCGAGGGGCAGCCGGTCGAGAACGACGAAGGACCGCTCCCCCGCGTCTTCGACCCTCAGGTCATGGTGGTGCACGCGCCGGCGATCGTCTCCGCGTCTGCCGAGCGACGACGCCCGCGGCCGATCACGCTCAGGCCGATTCCAGCTCTTCGTTGAATCGGGTGGCCGCGGCGCCGTAGAACGACGCGCGTTCGCGATCGTCGGCGACCTCGTCGGAGGGCACCACGTCGCACACCACGACGGTGACGTTGTCGCGCGTCCCCGCCTCGAGGGCGAGGGCGACCAGGTCCGCGGCGGCTGCGGATGGCGATCGAGGGATGCGCAGCAGTTCCTCGATGTCGTCCGCCGGCACGTAGTCCGAGAGCCCGTCGCTGCAGAGCAGCCACCGGTCGCCGTCGAACAGGTCGTACTCGGCGACGGTCGCGGCGTCGCGCTCCGCACCGCTCAGCGAGGCGGTGATGATGTTGCGCCGCGGATGGGTGGCGGCATCCTCAGGCGCCACGAGACCGCGGTCGACGAGCGCCTGCACGTACGAGTCGTCGCGCGACTGCTGTGCGTACACGCCGCCGCGCAGCAGGTAGGCCCGCGAGTCGCCGGTGTGGGCGAGGAGCAGGCTGGCGCGATCGGAGAGGAACAGACCCGTGAAGGTCGTCGCCATGCCGTGGAGCGCGGGGTCGCGTTCGACGTGGGCTCGCAGGTCCCAGTTCGCCGCGCGTACGCTCACGGCCAGCGCCTCGGCGTCGAGCGGACTCAGCCGCCCCGCCGCGAACCGGTGGATGAACGTCGCTGAAGCCAGGTCGCCCGCCGGCCCACCGCCGACGCCGTCGGCCACGGCGGTGCCCCAGGACGCCGTGAAGGCGGCATCCTGGTTCACCGCACGGTGCTCGCCCGTCTCAGAGGCGGCACCGGCCCACAACCGGAACGGCACGGATCAGCGCGCGAAGTATCCGCGGTAGTACTCGTACACCCAGCCGACGATCGCCACGACGAAGATCGCGATGCCGATCGGCATGAGCCAGGCGCCGACCGCGAGCCCGATCATCGCGATCGAGGCTGAGAACGCGAGCACGATGGGCCACCACGACCACGGGCTGAACTCGCCGAGCTCCGGGTCACCGTCATCGATGTCACTCGTGAGCAGGTCCTCGGGCAGCTCGCCGCCCTGGGCCTGGTGCACCTTGCCGACGTAGAACGCGATCAGAGCGCCCATGAGGGCGGTGAACAGCAGCGCGATGCTGCCGACCCACTCGACCGAGCCGGTGAACAGGAACCACGCGCTCGCATCGGGGTTCGCCTCGGCGACACGGGGCCAGTGCTCGAGAAGGTTCCAGCCGGTGTAGACCACCGCCATGATCAGGAAGAAGACGGTCAGCAGCCACCAGAGTCCGGTGTTGGTGCGCACTTACTTCACCTCTCCATCGGCAAGGTCGACAACCGGGGCTTCGGGTGCATCCTTCGCAGGTCCGACACCGACCGGCAGGCTCGCCTCGGGGTGGTTCAGGTCGAACGCGGGCCGCTCGCTGCGGATGCGCGGGATCGACGTGAAGTTGTGACGCGGGGGCGGGCAGCTGGTCGCCCACTCGAGCGATGCGCCGTAGCCCCACGGGTCGTTCACGGTCACCGTCGGCGCCTTGCGTGCGGTGATCCACACGTTGAACAGGAAGGGGATCATCGAGGCGCCCAGGAGCACCGCGCCGATCGTGGAGACCTGATTCTGCCACGTCCAGCCGTCGGCCGCGGAATAGTCCGCGTAGCGGCGGACCATGCCGTCGACACCGAGCCAGTGCTGGATGAGGAACGTCATGTGGAAGCCGATGAACAGCATCCAGAAGTGCACGTACCCGAGACGCTCGTTGAGCATCTTCCCGGTCCACTTGGGCCACCAGAAGTAGAACCCGGCGAACATCGCGAACACGACGGTGCCGAAGACGACGTAGTGGAAGTGGGCGACGACGAAGTACGAGTCGCTGAGCGCGAAGTCGAGCGGCGGCGACGCGAGGATCACGCCGGTGAGACCACCGAAGACGAACGACACGAGGAAGCCGAGCGCGAACACCATCGGGGTCTCGAACGTGACCGAGCCTCGCCAGAGCGTGCCGATCCAGTTGAAGATCTTCACACCCGTCGGAACGGCGATGAGCATGGTCATGATCGCGAAGAACGGCAGAAGCACCGCGCCGGTCACGTACATGTGGTGGGCCCACACCGCGACGGAGAGCGCCGCGATGGCGATCGTCGCGTAAACGAGGGTCTTGTAGCCGAAGATCGGCTTGCGGCTGAACACCGGGAAGATCTCCGACACGATGCCGAAGAACGGCAGCGCGATGATGTACACCTCAGGGTGCCCGAAGAACCAGAACAGGTGCTGCCAGAGCAGCGCTCCGCCGTTGGCCGCATCGTAGATGTGCGCACCGAGCACGCGGTCGGCGGCGGCCGCGAGGATCGCCGCGGCCAGCACCGGGAAGGCCATCAGGATCAGGATGCTCGTGATCAGCGTGTTCCACGAGAAGATCGGCATCCGCCACATGGTCATGCCGGGGGCGCGCATCGTGATGATCGTGGTGATGAAGTTGACGGCGCCGAGGATCGTGCCGAAACCGCTCATGCCGAGGCCGAGCATCCACAGGTTCCCGCCGACACCGGGCGAGAAGCTCGCGTTGGCGAGCGGCTGATACGCGAACCAGCCGAAGGCCGCTGCGCCCTGCGGGGTGAGGAAGCCGGAGACGGCGATGGTCGAGCCGAACAGGAAGAGCCAGAAGGCGAACGCGTTCAGACGCGGGAAGGCGACGTCGGGTGCACCGATCTGCAGCGGCAGGATCGCGTTCGCGAAGCCCGCAAACAGCGGCGTCGCGAACATCAGCAGCATGATCGTGCCGTGCATCGTGAAGAGCTGGTTGTACTGCTCCTTCGTCGGGATGATCTGCATCCCGGGCTCGAAGAGCTCAGCACGGATGATCAGCGCCATCACTCCACCGAGGAGGAAGAAGATGACCGACGCGATGAGGTACATGTACCCGATCGTCTTGTGATCGGTGGAGGTGATCCACTTCACGACGATGTTGCCCTTCTGCTCGACGCGCGAAGCGCTGAGCAGTGCGGCCTGGCGGGGAGGCAGCGTCGTGGGTCGCGACTCCTGGAGCGGAAGCGTCGTCGCCATGATCAGTGATCTCCCTCTTCCTCAGCGGATCCGCCCGTTCCGGGCAGGTTCTGCTGGCGGTCCAATGCGTCGTCGATGTCGCCGGTCTGGCCTTCGGCGCGCAGCTCGTCCAGATAGTCCTGGTACTCCGCGTCGCTCACGACCTCGACGTTGAACAGCATCATCGAGTGGTACTCGCCGCACAGCTCGGCGCACTTGCCGGCGTACGTGCCCTCGCGGGTCGGGGTGAACGACCAGTAGTTGTTGTCGCGCCCGGGGACCATGTCCTTCTTGTAGAGGAAGTCGATGATCCAGAACGAGTGGATGACGTCGCGGGACTGCAGGTGGATCTTCACGGTCTTGTCGACCGGCAGCACGAGCGTCGGAAGCTCGCTGATCACGTTGCCCTGCTCGTCGGTCTGAGCCTGGACGCCCATCGTCCAGACGGCGTCGGAGTTGTCCTCTTCTTCGCCGTCGTACTGGAAGTCCCACGACCACTGCTTGCCGATCGCGGTGATCGACACGTCGGGCTCCTCGTACTGCGTCTCGAGGATCGTCTGGTCGCGCGCCGTGAAGGCGAAGAATCCGACCACGAGGATCAGCGGCACGACCGTGTAGAAGATCTCGATCGGCATGTTGTAGCGCAGCTGCACCGGCAGGCCGACCTGTCCCTTGCGGCGACGGTAGGCGATGGCCGCCCAGCCCATCAGACCCCAGGTGATGACGCCCACGACGAGCAGCACGATCCAGGAGTTCACCCAGAGGCCAGCCACCATGTCGGTGTGGTTTGTCGCAGGGGTGCCGTCTTCGACGAAGCCAGGCAGAAAACCGTGGAGCTCTGTCGGGGTGCAACCGGCAAGAACAGCTGCCGTTGCGATCCCCAGGGGAAGAACGGCCCAGCGGAGACGGCGTTTCGAGGGCACGGGTGCACCTTTCCGGATCGCATGGGAGTACTCACGCCAGTCTAGGGCAAGCGTTCAGGGTTCTCAGGCCATCCATCCAGGTTGACGACCGTGTCACGGGCAGAAAAACGCAGGCCCGGGGCACTCTCCAGAGTGCCCCGGGCCTGCAGAAATCGGTGGGTCAGTGGAAGCTGTCACCGCACGCGCAGCTGCCTGCGGCGTTGGGGTTGTCGATCGTGAAACCCTGTTCCGAGATCGTGTCCTTGAAGTCGATCGTCGCGCCGTCGAGGTACGGGACGCTCATGTCGTCGACGATGACCTCGACGCCGTCGAATTCGACGGCCTTGTCGCCGTCGAGATAGCGCTCGTCGAAGTACAGCTGGTAGATCAGGCCGCTGCATCCGCCCGGCTGGACGGCGACGCGCAGTCGCAGGTCGTCACGGCCCTCCTGCTCGAGAAGGCTCTTCACCTTGAGCGCGGCGGTGTCGGTGAGCAGGACGCCGTGTTCGCGGGCGGCCTGATCGGTCGTCAGTGCGGTGTCGGTCATGGGACTCCTCCGGACGGGCCGCTTTCGCGGCGGGATGAGCCGATTCTACGCCCGGAGCCTGGATGCGGGCTCCGGGCGCGACGGATCGGTCGAGGGCGAGCCGCTCAACGCACGCCCGCGATTGCGGCCGGGCGCGGCATCCTGGTCACTCGCGCGCGTCGAGGCGCTCCAGCAGCAGCGCCTCCGACAGCACGGCGTTGCGGAAGGTGTCGAGGTGCAGCGACTCGTTCGGGCTGTGCGCGCGGGCGTGCGGGTCTTCGACGCCGGTGACGAGGATCTGCGCCGCCGGGAACTGCTCCACCAGGTCGGCGATGAACGGAATCGACCCGCCCACGCCCATGTCGACGGCCTCGACGCCGTACCCCTCGTGCAGCGCATCGCGCGCGGCCTCGACCGCCCACCCCGACGTGTCGACGAGGAACGGATTGCCGTAGTCCTGATCGCGGAAGCTCAGCTGGGCACCGAACGGAGCGTGCGCACGCAGGTGCGCCTCGACTGCCGCGTAGGCGTCGCGCGCCTCCTGACCCGGGGCGACGCGCGCGCTGATGACGACGGTGACCTCGGGGCTCAGCGTGTTCGAGGCGTTCGCCACGCTCGGCGCGTCGATGCCGGTGACGGTGATCGACGGCTTGTTCCAGATGCGGCTGAGGATCGTCCCGCGCCCGATCGGGCTCACGCCCGCGGGGAGCCCCGCCTCGTCGCGGAGCGTCTCCTCGCTGTACTCGGGGGTGTCGGCATCCCGCTCGTGGAGCCCGTCGACGGCGACCGCGCCGTCCTCGTCCCACAGCGTCGACAGCAGCTTCACCGTCGCGAGCATCGCGTCGGGCACCGCTCCCCCGAACATTCCGGAGTGCGAGGCGTGGTCGAGCGTGCGCACCGTCATCGTGAAGCGGGTGTTCCCGCGCAGCGACACCGTGAGCGCCGGGGTGCGCGCGTCCCAGTTGCCCGAGTCGGCGACCACGATCACATCGGCGCGGAGAGCCTCGGCGTTGTCGGCCAGGAACTGGGCGAACGAACGCGAGCCCGCCTCCTCCTCGCCCTCGAAGAACAGCACGACGCCCAGGTCGAAGTCGGATCCGACGGCCTCCTTCAGCGCGCGGAGCGCGGCGACGTGCGCCATGACGCCTGCCTTGTCGTCGGCGGCACCGCGGCCGTACATGCGGCCGCCGCGCACCGTTGGCTCGAACGGCGCGGACTCCCAGAGCGACTCGTCGCCCACGGGCTGCACGTCGTGGTGCGCGTACAGCAGGATCGTCGGGCGGCCGTTGCGGGCGGCGCGGGTGGCGAGCACCGCGGGCTGCCCGATCTCGTCGGTGCCGGGGATCGCGGAGCGCTTGATCTCGACCGACTCGAAGAGGTCGAGGCCGCGCACCAGGTCGGCCACGGCCTCGGCGCTGCGCTGCACTGGCGCCGCGTCGAAGCCGGGGAACGCCACCGACGGGATGCGGACGAGACCGCCCAGATCGGCGAGAGCGGAGGGGATGCCGGATGCCGCGGCTTCACGCACGGCATTCTGTCGGGAGAGCTCAGAGGTCATGCGGGTAATCTTAAGCACACCCCTGCTCGCACTCTCGAGGATCAACCGTGGCCAACAACACCGCCCCCGCGTCGAACGACGCCCCGTCGGACGGCACCGTTCTCAACGGCGCCCCCCTCGGCAAGGGGCGTCCGACCCCTTCCCGCTCCGAGCAGGAAGCCGCCCGCAAGCGACCGCTCGTCCCCGACACCAAAGAGGCGAAGGCCCGCGCCAAGGCCGACCTCGCCGCCCAGCGCGAGAAGGCCCGCGTGGGTATGGCCAACGGCGACCAGAAGTATCTGCCGGCACGCGACCAGGGTCCGCAGCGCAAGTTCGTGCGCGACTTCGTGGATTCGGGACTGCACCTCGGCGAGGCCGTGATGCCCGCGATGGTCGTCGTCATCCTGATGACCTTCGTGCCGAACGCCGCGGTCCAGTACTTCTCGTTCGTCGGCCTGTGGATCTTCATCCTCTTCGTCATCGGCGACATGGTCATCACATCGATCCGCGTGAAGCGCGCCGCGCGCGCGAAGTTCGGCGCCGACCGCCTCGAGAAGGGTCTCGGCTGGTACGCGTCGATGCGCTCGGTGCAGATGCGGTTCCTCCGCCTGCCCAAGCCGCAGGTCAAGATCGGTCAGCGCCCGGTCTGATCCGGCGTCGTTCTCGACGAGGCCCCCGCACCGATTCGGTCGCGGGGGCTTCGTGGTTCCGCGCGCGTGGTCGAGCGAGCGCGGCGAGACGCCGATGTCCCCGCGCGGTCAGCGACCGGCGGCGAGTCCGCGGTTGATCTGGCGCGCCCAGAGCGGGCCGCGGTAGAGGAACGCGGTGTAGCCCTGCACGAGGTCGGCCCCGGCGTCGAGTCGCGCGCGCACGTCGGCTGCCGTCTCCACTCCCCCGACCGAGATGACGCAGAAGTCGGCAGGAACGGCGGCGCGCACGATCCGCAGCACCGCGAGCGAGCGCTCGGCGAGCGGCGCACCCGACAGACCGCCGGCGCCCGCCGCCTCGACCACGGTGGGATCCGTCACGAGCCCCTCGCGCGAGATCGTCGTGTTCGTCGCGATGAGCCCCGCCAGCCCGAGGTCGACGGCGAGGCCGGCGATCGCGGTCACCTCGTCGTCGGGGAGGTCGGGGGCGATCTTCACCAGGAGCGGGGTGAGGCCCGCGGCATCCTTCACCGCCTGCAGCAGCGGACGGAGGGTCTCGACGGCCTGCAGGCCGCGGAGTCCCGGCGTGTTCGGTGACGACACATTGACCACGAGGTAGTCGGCGAGCGGGGCGAGGAGCGTCGCGCTGCGGACGTAGTCGGCAGTCGCGGCATCGACGTCGACGACGCGGCTCTTGCCGATGTTGACGCCGAGCACGGTGCGCTTCGCGCGGCGGCGCAGTTTGGTCAGTCGCGCCGCGGCTGCCTCGGCGCCGTGGTTGTTGAACCCCATGCGGTTGACCACCGCGCGGTCGGGGATGAGGCGGAATAGACGCGGACGCGGGTTTCCCTCCTGCGGGATCGCCGTCAGGGTTCCGACCTCGACGTGGCCGAAGCCGAGCGCGTGGAGACCCGCCGCGCCCTTCACATCTTTGTCGAAACCGGCTGCGACACCGAAGGGCGACTCGAACGTGAGGCCGAGCGCCGTGGTCGCGAGGTGGGGCGCCGGCCGTGTGACCGCCCGCGCGACCCAGGAGAAGGGCCGCACGCCGAGGACGCGGATGACGGCCATCGCAGCGTGGTGCGCGTTCTCGGGGTCCATGCGCGACAGGACGGTGCGGAAGAGGAGGGGATACATCCCGTCCAGGGTATCGGCTCGGCGGTCGCCGCCCCGACGGGTCACCGCCTCCACGCCGGCCGCGAACGCGCCCGGCGACTCAGCTCTGGTCGACGGATGCCTCGGCGTCGGAGCCGCGCCGATCGCGCGGGTGGTCTTCACGCAGCTGGGCGATGGCGCTCTCGAAATCCTCGAGGGAGTCGAACGCCTGGTACACGCTCGCGAAGCGCAGGTAGGCGACCTCGTCGAGTTCGCGCAGGGGTCCGAGGATCGCGAGCCCGATCTCGTTGGTGTCGAGCTGCGACGCGCCGGTCTGGCGCACCGACTCCTCGACGGTCTGCGCGAGGACGGCGAGGTCGGCGTCGGTCACCGGACGCCCCTGGCACGCCTTGCGTACGCCGGAGGCGACCTTCTCGCGGCTGAACGGCTCGATCACGCCGGATCGCTTGATCACCGACAGGCTCGCCGTCTCGATGGTCGTGAACCTGCCGCTGCACTGCGGGCACTGACGGCGGCGACGGATGCTGAGACCGTCGTCGCTCGTGCGCGAGTCGATCACGCGGGAGTCGGGATGGCGGCAGAACGGGCAGTGCATGGCGGTACGAGCCTACGCCTCGGCGGATGCCTCGGCCTCGAAGCGCGCGGTGACCGCTTCTCCGTGCGCGGGCAGCGCCTCGGCGTCGGCCAGCGCCACGATGCCGTCTGCGACCACGGCGAGGGCGGCGCGGTCGTACTCGATCACCTGCTGGGGGCGCAGGAACGTCGCCGCCGACAGTCCCGGCGAGTACCGGGCCTGGCCTCCGGTGGGGAGCACGTGGTTGCTCCCGGCGAGGTAGTCGCCGAGGCTCACCGGCGTGTACGGGCCGACGAAGATCGCACCGGCGTTGGTGAAGTCGTCGACGCGCGGGGCGGCGAGGATGATCTCGAGGTGCTCCGGAGCGTACGCGTTGCTGAAGCGGATCGCCGTGTCGACGTCGTCGACGAGGACGATCGCGGACTGCTGTCCCTCGAGCGCCGCGATCGCGCGCGCGCTGTTGCGGGTGGTCGCGACGCGCGCGGCGACTTCGGCACGAACGCGCTCGGCGACCGACGACGAGGTCGTGACGAGCACGGACGAGGCCTGCTCGTCGTGCTCGGCCTGACTGATGAGGTCGGCGGCGACCAGGACCGGGTCGGCCCTGTCGTCCGCGACGACGAGGATCTCGGTGGCGCCAGCCTCGGCATCCACCCCGACGAGACCGGCCACGGCGCGCTTCGCCGCGGCGACGAAGTTGTTGCCGGGGCCCGTCACCGTGTCGACCGGCGCGAGGCCGATCGACTCGACGCCGTGTGCGAGCGCGGCCACCGCGCCCGCGCCGCCGAGCGCGTACACCTCGTCGACACCGAGGAGGCGCGCGGCGGCGAGGATGTCGGGGTGCACGCGGCCGCCGAACTCGCGCTGCGGAGGCGAGGCGATCGCGACCTGCGCGACACCGGCGACCTGCGCGGGGACGACGTTCATCACGACGGACGACGGGTACACCGCCTTGCCGCCCGGCACATAGACGCCGGCGCGGGCGACCGGGCGCCAGCGCTGCTCGATTCGTGCGCCGGGGCCGATCTCGGTGACGACCGGCGCGGGCACCTGCGCGGCGCTCCCGATCCGGACGCGGCGGATCGCCTCTTCAAGCGCTGTGCGGACAGCGGGGTCGACAGCCGCGAGCGCCTCGTCGAAGTGGGACGCCGGGACGCGGATGTCGTGCCCCGTCACACCGTCGAACTGCTCGGATTGCTCGCGCAGCGCGGCCTCGCCGCGCTCCGCGACGTCGGCGACGATGCGGGATGCCGTCGCCAGCGCATCCGCCCGCGCCGCCTGGGCACGGGGAACGGCGGCGAGCAGCTCCGGATCGGTGAGGGCGCGACCGCGCAGGTCGATGGTGCGAAGCATCCGTCTACGCTAGCGCGGCCGCGGCCGACTCAGCCGCGCGTGACGCCCGAGACGTCGTGCAGGTACCCGATGCGGCCGTCTTCGTGACGCACCACGAAACTGTCGCCGCGATCTTCGAGCACGAGAGCCCACGCGGTCGGGCCGACGCGGAAGATCGGGATGCCCACCTCGTCGACGACGTCGCGCTCCTCGGGCGCGAGCGCCCAGAAGGCCTGGTGCCGCGGGGCACCGGCGTCGGCAGCGGTCGTCGCCGCCTCGACGGGCTCGAACGTGTCGCGTGCTGCCGCCGGCTCGAGGCTGTCGTCCTCGGTGATCGTGTACGCCTGGGTCGCATCCGACACGGCGGGGTCCGGCTCCGACGGCGCGACAGAGTCGTCGATGGGAGCGGCGGTCTCAGCCGGGGCAGCGTCCGTGGCGGGTGCAGCAGCGGCGGGGGCGACCCGCTCGACGACGGGGCGGGCGGTCACGGCGCGGACGGGGCGCGCGTAGCGGTGGGCGGGAACCTCGGCGCGACCGCGGAAGTCCTGGTCGAACGGGGCGATGAAGGCGCCGAAGACGGTGAGCAGCACGCCCGCGAGCATGACGAAGAACTCGACCCAGACGACCCAGGTCGCCGCGAAGAAGCGCTGGTTGGCCAGCGTGATGAAGGAGTTCCAGATGATGCCGAGCCACACGAGCGTCGAGACCGAGAACGCGACCGAGGCGAACTGGTCGATGCCGAGCGAGCCGACGCGACGGATGCCCTGCGGCGAGAGACGACGCAGACCGATGAGGAACACTGCGACCGTCGGCACGCCGATGGTCAGCACCCAGTCGATGCCGCTGCCCCAGACCGAGAGACCCGTGCCGATCTGACCGACCACCGGGAAGAACGACACGACGAACGCGACGAGCCACAGGCCGCCGAGCACGACTTCACGAAGCGAGAACGGACCGACGCCGTACTGCGGCGCGTCCTCCGCGGAAGCGGACGACGCCGGCTCCGCGCGCGGGGGCTCGGGCGCGAACGCCGCGGGCACCTCGTCGATCGGTGCGGCCTCGGCGGGAGCATCCGCCGAGACGGGATCGCCCGCCGTCGTCGCGTCGGCGGGCACCTCGTCGATGGGCGCCGATGTCGCGTCTGCCGGCGCGGCGTTCGCCGCGGCATCCTCGCCCGGAGCACCGACGGCGGTCTCGAGGTTGTCGTCCAGCTTTCGGTCGGTCACGATCGTCCCTTCTTCTGCGGCCAGATCTCGGCTCGCATGGTCCTGAATACTACTCACGGCAGATGAGATGCCGATGAGATCAGCCGAGGCACTGCGGGCCGAGCAGGCCCTTCAGTTCGCCGTACAGATCGGCGCTCATCTGCACCGGCATCGGCACTTCGAATACCTTCGCGACCTGGCCTTTGTACAGACGCAGGGTGACCTCGGTGTCGCCACGGTGGCGACGGAGCACCTCGGCGAGCTCGCCGACGAGGCGCTCGTTCGCCCGGGCCTCGGGCATCAGCAGCACGAGCGGGCCCGTCGCATCCGTCGATCCGAGATCGGGGCTGAAGGCCGACTGCGCGTGGAGGTTCATGCCGTCGTCGCGTCGCGACACGCGGCCGCGGACCACGAGGATCGAATCGGCCACCAGCATCGACTGGAACTCGGTGTAGGTCTTGCCCATGAACATCACGGTGACCTCGCCGTTGAAGTCCTCGACGGTGATCATGCCGTACGGGTTGCCGCTCTGTTTGGCCACCCGGTGCTGCACGCTCGTCACGAGGCCCGCGACGGTGACCTGATCGCCGTCGCCGAGGTCCTCAGACGCGAGCAGGTCGTGGATGCTGATCGACGCATGCTTCGCGAGCGGCATCTCGAGCCCGGCCAGCGGGTGGTCCGAGACGTAGAGGCCGAGCATCTCGCGCTCGAAGGCCAGCTTGTCCTTCTTGGTCCACTCGGGCCGCGGCGGCACCTTGGGCGGTGCGACCTCTTCGACGGCGTCGTACAGGCTGTCGAAGTCGAACCCGATCGCCCCCTGCGCCTCGTTCCGCTTGCGGTCGACGGCGGCCTCGGTCGCATCCTCGTGCACCTCGAGCAGGGCGCGGCGGGTGTCGCCGAGCGAGTCGAACGCGCCGGCCTTGATGAGCGATTCGACCGTCCGCTTGTTCGCGACGTGCATCGGAACCTTGCCGAGGAAGTCGTGGAACGACGAGAACCTCTCGTCTTTGCGCGCGGCGACGATTCCGTCGACGACGTTCGTGCCGACGTTGCGCACGGCGCCGAGACCGAAGCGGATGTCCTCGCCGACGGCGGTGAAGTACCGGCTCGACTCCCCCACATCGGGCGGAAGAACCTTGATTCCCATACGACGGCACTCGTTGAGGTACACGGCCATCTTGTCTTTGGAGTCGCCCACGCTGGTGAGCAGCGCGGCCATGTACTCGGCCGGATAGTGCGCCTTGAGGTAGGCGGTCCAGTACGAGACCAGTCCGTACGCCGCCGAGTGCGCCTTGTTGAAGGCGTAGTCCGAGAACGGGAGCAGGATGTCCCACAGCGCCTTGATCGCGCCTTCGCCGAAGCCGCGCTCCTTCATGCCGCCCGAGAAGCCCTCGTACTGCTTGTCGAGCTCGGACTTCTTCTTCTTGCCCATCGCTCGGCGCAGGATGTCTGCTTGGCCGAGCGAGAAGCCCGCCACCTTCTGCGCGATCGCCATGACCTGCTCCTGATAGATGATCAGGCCGTAGCTGATGTCGAGGATGTCTTTGAGCGACTCGGCGAGCTCGGGGTGGATGGGGGTGACATCCTGCTGGCCGTTCTTGCGCAGCGCGTAGTTGATGTGCGAGTTCGCCCCCATCGGGCCCGGACGGTACAGCGCGATGACGGCCGAGACGTCTTCGAAGTTGTCGGGCTTCATGAGGCGCAGGAGCGAGCGCATCGGTCCGCCGTCGAGCTGGAACACGCCGAGGGTGTCGCCGCGGGTGAGCAGGTCGTAGGCGCCGCGGTCATCGAGCTCGAGGTGCTCGAGGTCGAGCTCCTCGTCGCGGTTCATGCGGATGTTGTCGAGCGCGTCGGAGATGATCGTGAGGTTCCGCAGCCCCAGGAAGTCCATCTTGATGAGACCGAGCGTCTCGCACGACGGGTAGTCGAACTGCGTGACGATCTGGCCGTCCTGCTCGCGACGCATGATCGGGATGATGTCGAGCAGCGGCTCGCTCGACATGATCACGCCGGCCGCGTGCACTCCCCACTGGCGCTTGAGCCCCTCGAGCCCGAGCGCACGGTCGAACACCGTCTTCGCGTCGGGGTCGGTGTCGACGAGCGCGCGGAACTCGCTCGCCTCCTTGTAGCGGGGGTGCTGCGAGTCGAACATGCCGGTGAGGGGCATGTCCTTGCCCATCACCGCGGGCGGCATCGCCTTGGTGAGCTTCTCCCCCATGCTGAAGGGGAAGCCGAGCACGCGCCCGGCATCCTTCAGCGCCTGCTTCGACTTGATCGTGCCGTACGTCACGATCTGGGCCACGCGCTCCGAGCCGTACTTCTCGGTGACGTAGTCGATCACCTCGCCGCGGCGCCGGTCGTCGAAGTCGACGTCGAAGTCGGGCATGGAGACGCGGTCGGGGTTGAGGAAGCGCTCGAAGATGAGGCCGTGCTCGAGCGGATCGAGGTCGGTGATGCGCATCGCGTACGCGACCATCGAGCCGGCACCCGATCCGCGGCCGGGACCGACGCGGATGCCGTTGTCCTTCGCCCAGTTGATGAAGTCCGCGACCACCAGGAAGTAGCCCGGGAACCCCATCTGAAGGATGATCCCGGTCTCGTACTCGGCCTGCTTGCGCACCTTGTCGGGGATGCCGCCGGGGTACCGGTAATGCAGGCCCGCCTCGACCTCCTTGATGAGCCAGCTGTCTTCGGTCTCGCCGGCGGGGACCGGGAAGCGCGGCATGTAGTTCGCCGAGGTGTTGAACTCGACCTCGCAGCGCTCGGCGATGAGCAGGGTGTTGTCGCACGCCTCAGGGTGGTCGCGGAAGATCTGCCGCATCTCCTGCGCGGTCTTGATGTAGTAGCCGTCGCCGTCGAACTTGAAGCGGTTCGGGTCGTCGAGCGTCGAGCCCGACTGCACGCAGAGGAGGGCCTCGTGCGCGTCGGCCTCGTGCTGGTGCGTGTAGTGCGAGTCGTTCGTCGCCACCAGCGGGATCGAGAGGTCTTTCGACAGGCGGATGAGGTCGGTCATCACCCTGCGCTCGATCGAGAGCCCGTGATCCATGATCTCGGCGAAGTAGTTCTCCTTGCCGAAGATGTCCTGGAACTCGGCCGCCGCAGCACGGGCGGCGTCGTACTGGCCGAGCCGCAGGCGCGTCTGCACCTCGCCCGACGGGCAGCCGGTCGTGGCGATGAGGCCCTGACCGTAGGTCTGCAGCAGCTCGCGGTCCATGCGCGGCTTGAAGTAGTAGCCCTCCATGCTCGACAGCGAGCTGAGCCGGAAGAGGTTGTGCATGCCCTCGGTGCTGCGGCTCCACATGGTCATGTGCGTGTACGCACCCGAGCCCGACACGTCGTCGCTCTTCTGCTCGGGGCTGCCCCACTGCACACGCGACTTGTCGCTGCGGTGCGTGCCCGGGGTGACGTACGCCTCGAGGCCGATGATCGGCTTCACACCGGCGGCCTTGGCGGCGTTGTAGAACTCGAACGCCGCGAAGGTGTTGCCGTGGTCGGTGACGGCGATCGCCGGCATCCCGTACTCGGCCGCCGCCTGCGTCATCGCGCCGATCTTGGCCGCACCGTCGAGCATCGAGTACTCGCTGTGCACGTGCAGGTGAACGAAGGAGTCGGATGCCACCAGTCGAGGCTACCCGCCCCCGCCGACGTGGAGCGGGGGCGTGCCGGGTGTCGTCGCCCTCGCGTGCGACCTTCGCCTCACCTTCGAGTTGAGGTTCAGAGTCATCCGCGGCATCCCTCGGATCCGACCCGCGGACATCCACGGCGACACCCCGTATTCAGGCGCCCCGCACCGGCGCGTCGACAGCAGGATCCGCACCAGCGGATCCGATTCTGTGCTCACCGGGATACTGCGCGATGCCGCGCGGCCGGTTCACGGAATCCTCAGAAGTCCTCGTCGAGGGCGTACTGCTGCTGCCAGGACTGCGGGCGGGCGATGCCGTTGCCGTAGAGGAACCGGATCAGCTGGCCGTGGTGCTGCGTCTCGTGCTCGAGGAGGGCGAGCACGTACGAGAAGGATGCCTCGTCGCCGGCGTCGAGCCCCGCCACCCAGTCGTCGACATCGGATGCCGTCTGCTCGAACGCCGCACGCAGGGCCGCGGCATCCGTCGTCTCGGCCGCAGTCACGGGGCTCGTGAAGCCCTGCCACTCCCCCGCACGCGCGGCCTTCGGGTAACTCTCGCGGGCGCCGAGCACGCACCACAGCTGGTGCCCGAGCGTGTCGGACGGTGTTGACGCCAGATGCGAGCCGAGCTGCTCGGCGGTGAGCGCGTCGACGAGGTCGAGGTACAGGACGTTGGCGCGGGCGAGTCGTCGGCGCAGCAGGTCGTTCACGCCTCCACGGTAGGGCGTCAGCGCAGATCGAGGCGCATCAGCACGCGCGGGAAGCCGGAGAGCACCGAGGTCGTGTCGGCCGCCTTCTCGAAGCCGGCCTGCTCGAACAGCCGGCGGGTGCCGACGTACGCCATCGTCAGATCGACCTTCGCGCCGTCGTTGTCGACCGGGTAGCCCTCGATCGCGGGCGCGCCGCGCTCGCGCGCGAAGTCGACGGCGCCGTCGACGAGGGCGTGCATGACCCCCTTCTTGCGGTGCCCCGGCCGCACCCGGAAGCACCACAGCGACCACACCTCGAGGTCGTCGATGTGCGGGATCTTGCGGAAGGTGCCGAAGTGGGTGTCTGCGCGCGGATGCACGGCTGCCCACCCGACCGGCTCGTCGCCGTCGTACGCGATGACCCCGGGAGGTGGATCCTCTGCGCACAGCGCGCGCACCCGCTCGGCGCGCTCGTCGCCCCGCAGAGTCTGATTCTCCTTCGACGGGATGCGGTAGCTCAGGCAGAAGCACACGTTCGACGCCGGATTCTTCGGCCCGACGAGCGTCGCCACGTCTGCGAACACCGTCGCCGGTCGCACCTCGATCGCCATGGCCATACTCTGCCCCCGGCATCCGACATCGTCCAGCACCGTCTCGCGCAGCATCCCTCGCCCTCCCGCCGCTCTCCTCGCTCTCCCGCCGCTCTCCTCGCCCTCCTCGCTCTCCTCGCTCTCCTCGCTCTCCTCGCTCTCCTCGCTCTCCTCGCTCTCCTCGCTTCCTCCCCCCCCACGCTCGCCTGTCGCAATCTCCCACCCCACCCGCAGGTCGCGGCAGGCGAACGACCTCCCCCCTCGCTCACCTGTCGCGAAATGCATGCGCTCCTGCAGAAAGCGACAGGCGAGCGGCGGGAACGACGGATGCGGCGCCTCGCCGTACGGTGGAGGCATGCCGACGCCCGACTTCGTCCTGGACCTCCGCCGCAAGATCGGCACCGACCCGCTCCCCCTCGTGGGGGTGACCGCCGTCGTCGTACGCGGCGACCAGGTGCTGCTCGGCCGACGCAGCGACAACGGCTGGCTGACGCCGATCACCGGCATCGTCGACCCCGGCGAGGAGCCGGCTGACGCGGCCGCGCGCGAGACGCTCGAGGAGGCGGGCGTCATCTGCCGCGTGGAGCACCTCGCGTGGGTGCACCAGATCCCCCGCATCACCTACGCCAACGGCGACCAGGCCGATTACCTCGACCTGACCTTCCGGTGCAGCTGGGTGTCGGGCGAGCCGTTCCCCGCCGACGGCGAGATGACCGAGGTGGGCTGGTACGACCTCGCGACGCTGTCAGGCGTGAACTCCGACATGCGCAGCCGCCTCGACGCCGCCCTCGCGGACTCCTCGGCGGCCCGCTTCGAGGGCGGTCGCTGAGAGTCAGCCGCTGAGCGTCAGTCGCCGCGCAGCACCTCGAGCGCGTGCGCGAGATCGGCCGGATACTCCGACCGGAACGTGACCCACTCGCCCGTCGCCGGGTGCTCGAACGACAGCTCGTGCGCGTGCAGCCACTGCCGGATGAGGCCGAGCCGGGCCGAAAGCTTCGGGTCGGCGCCGTAGAGCGGATCGCCGACGCACGGATGCCGGTGGGCAGCCATGTGCACGCGGATCTGGTGGGTGCGGCCGGTCTCGAGGTGGATCTCGAGCAGCGACGCGCCCGGGAACGCCTCGAGTGTCTCGTAGTGGGTGACCGAGTCCTTGCCGTCGGGGATGACCGCGAACTTCCACGAGTGGTTCGGATGCCGCCCGATCGGCGCGTCGATCGTGCCGGTGAGCGGATCGGGGTGGCCCTGCACGACGGCGTGGTAGATCTTCTCGACCTCGCGCTCCTTGAAGGCGCGCTTCAGCGCCGTGTAGGCGCTCTCGGTCTTCGCGACGACCATCAGGCCGCTCGTGCCCACGTCGAGACGGTGCACGACGCCCTGTCGTTCGGCGGCGCCGGTCGTGGCGATGCGGAACCCGCCGGCCGCGAGAGCGCCGAGCACGGTCGGACCCTCCCAGCCGAGTGACGGATGCGCCGCCACACCCGACGGCTTGTCGACCACGACGATGTCGTCGTCGTCGTACACGATGCGGAGGTCGGGCACCTCGACCGGGATGACGCGCGGCTCCTCCTTCGGAGCCCACGACACGTCGAGCCAGGCGCCGCCGCGCAGCTTGTCGGACTTGGCGAGCGTGCGCCCGTCCATCACCACGCCGCCGGCCTCGGCGACATCGGCCGCGAAGGTGCGCGAGAACCCCAGCATCTTCGCCAGGGCGGCATCGACACGGGTGCCGTCGAGACCGTCGGGCACGGGAAGGCTGCGCGACTCCACGTCAGTCCTTCGCGGGGCCGGACGCAGCGGTGTCCGAGGGGTCCTGGTCGGACGAGCCCGAACCGGACACGCGTCCGGATGCCGAGCCGGATTCCGCGTCATCCGCGTCACCGGCCGGCGGAGCATCCGTCGCCGACTCGTCATCGACGGCGTCGCCCACCTTCTGCTCACGGGTGCCGTCGAAGCGCAGGCCGACCAGCACCAGCAGTGCCACCCCGATCATCATCGTGACGATGAACATGTCGGCGACGTTGTAGATCGCCGGCATCATCCACGGGGTGTTGATGAAGTCGATGACGTGGCCGACCGCGAAGCCGGGCTCACGCAGGATGCGGTCGGTCAGATTGCCGAGCACGCCGCCGAGGAGCAGCCCGAGGGCGACCGCCCACAGGCGCGACTTCACCCGGGTCGCTGCGAGCCAGACGATCGCGACGGCGACGGCGGCCAGCGCGATCGTGAAGATCCACGTGACCTCTTCGCCGAGCGAGAAGGCGGCTCCCGGATTCTTCGTGAGGTAGAAGATCAGGAAGTCGCCGATGATGTGCACCGGCTGCTGGTACGGCAGGTTCTCGAGCGCGAGATGCTTCGTGAACTGGTCGGCGGCCAGCACCAGCACCGCGAGGATCGCGATGATGGTGCCGGCCGCCGCCTGACGAAGAGGAGGTCGCCCAGGCAAGGCCTAGAGACCGATGGCCGAGACCGGCGTGGCGCCCGAAGACGTCGCCGTGGTCTCGAGGTCACGCAGCTTGCCCTCGATGTAGCTGCGCAGCTGTGCGCGGTAGTCACGCTCGAAGTTGCGGAGCTCGCTGATGCGGCCCTCGAGGGTCGAGCGCTCGCGGTCGAGCTTCGCCAGCTCTTCGCGGCCGCGCGTCTCGGCCTCCGACACGATCGATGCGGCCTGCGACTTGGCGTCGGCGATGAGCTGGTCGCGCTGGGCGACGCCCTCGGCGACGTGCTCGTCGTGCAGGCGCTGAGCGAGCTCGATGATGCCCGCCGATGCGGCTGCGCCGCCTGCCTCGGCCATGAGCGGGTTCGAGGCGGCCGGCGCCGGTGCGGGAGCCGCGATCGGTGCCGCGACGGGCTCGGGGGCCGGTGCCGGAGCAGCCTGCGCCGCGCCCGACTCGTACGCCGCCAGCTTCGCCTTCAGCTCTTCGTTCTCAGCGATGGTCTTGCGCCACTCCACGACGATCTCGTCGAGGAAGTCATCGACCTCATCGGGGTCGAAGCCTTCCTTGAAGCGGACGTGCTGGAACTGCTTGGTGACGACGTCATCCGGGGTCAATGCCATGGTGTTTCCTCTTTCGAGCGCTCATGTCGCTGCCGATCGGGGCACGCACCCGCGGAGGCGGGCCGTACCAGGAAAGCATAGTCGCGGCATCCGAGAACGTCGAAGGCGAACCCACCCGCGAGTCATGCTGGGTCAGGCGGCTATCGCGCGGGTGATGCTGAGCAGGATGAAGCACGCCAGCATGGTCAGCGCGAAGCCGAAGTCGATCGCGATCGCGCCGAGCCGCAGCGGAGGGATGAACCTGCGGAAGAGCTTGATCGGGGGATCGGTGATGGTGAAGACGGCCTCGGCCGCCACCAGGCCGGCGCCCTGCGGGCGCCACTCCCGGTTGAAGAAGGGGATCCACTCGAGGATCAACCGCGCGAGCAGTACGAACACGTACAGCAGGAGCGCGAAGTTGAGGATCGAGGCGATGAGTTGAACGACTGCCACGTAGCCAGACTACGGCTGCGCGAACGGAACCGCGTCGCCGTCTGCCTGCGCGACGCCGCCGTCGCCGGAGACCGCCACGTTCTCGGGCGAGAGCAGGAACACCTTGCTGGTGACGCGCTCGATGCGACCGTAGAGACCCAGCGACAGACCGCTCGCGAAGTCGATGAGGCGGCGCGCGTCGGCATCGCTCATCTGCGAGAGGTTGATGATGACCGGGATGCCGTCGCGGAAGTTCTCAGCGATGACCTGGGCGTCACGGTACTGCTTGGGGTGCACCGTCAGGATCTCGCTCACCGGGGCCGGCGTGGGCTGACGCACCACAGCAGGGCGGTGGATCGGCGTCACCGGTGCGGCCTTCTCGACGACGGCCTCGGTCTTGCGGGCGCGCGGCTGGGGCGCCGGCTCCTCGTAGACCTCTTCCTCGTCTGCGAGACCCAGGTACACCATGGTCTTCTTGAGCGGGTTCGACATCTGATCCTCCGTACTGCTCATCTGTTCCGAGGTTAACCGCGTGTGGGCCGCGGGCCCGTGATTGCCGAACCGATGCGAAGGTGTGTCGCACCTTCTGCGATCGCTTCGGCGAAGTCTGCCGTCATGCCGGCCGAGATCCAGTCGGCGCTTGCGACGACGGTGCGGAGGCGCTCCGCGCATGCCCGCAGGCGGGCGAACGCGGGCGCGGGCGGCTCATCGAGCGGCGCCACGCCCATCACGCCGCGGACGCGCAAGGACGGCAGCGCGGCGACGTGCGCGGCGAGCTGCTCGACGTCGCCCGGAGCGACGCCGCCGCGACCCGCGTCGTCGGTGAGGTTCACCTGGAGCAGCACGTCGAGCACCGGCGCACCCTCCCCCGCGGCGTGCAGAGCGTCGGCGAGCCGTGCACGATCGACGGAGTGGACGACGGATGCCGCGCCCCGCACCGCGCGCGCCTTGTTGGTCTGCGCCTGGCCGATGAAGTGCCACGTCAGCCCGTCGCGGGGGCCGATCTCGGCGATCTTCGCCGACAGCTCCTGCTGGCGGTTCTCGCCGACGTCGCGAACGCCGAGCGCGTAGAGCTCCTCGACGAGCGAGGCGGGGTGGAACTTCGTCACCACGATGCGCGTGATCTCACCCGGATCGCGGCCCGCGCTGCGCGCGGCATCCGCGATCCGGGTGTCGACCTCCGCCAGGCGGGTGGCGAGGTCCACTTACTTGAGGAAGTCGGGGATGTCGAGGTCGTCGTCGCCGAACGCCGAGTCGAACGGCGCGTCGGGCACGACGGCGCCGACACGCACCGGCTCGGCCTCGCGCTCGGCGACAGGCTCGCTGGCGGCCTCCTCGGCGGTCGTCGTCGGCAGTGCCGGCGCAGACATCACCCGCGACGCGGTCATCGGCTCGATGCGCGACTGCGGCTCGCCGCCGTCGAAGCCCGCAGCGATCACCGTGACGCGGACCTCGTCGCCGAGGGTGTCGTCGATGACCGTTCCGAAGATGATGTTCGCCTCGGGGTGGGCTGCTTCCTTGACCAGCTGCGCGGCGTCGTTGATCTCGAAGATGCCGAGGTTCGAACCACCCTGGATCGACAGCAGCACGCCGTGCGCGCCTTCGATCGAGGCTTCGAGCAGCGGCGATTCGACGGCGAGCTCGGCGGCCTTGATCGCGCGATCCGCGCCGCGCGCGGATCCGATGCCCATGAGCGCGGATCCTGCTCCCTGCATCACCGACTTCACGTCGGCGAAGTCGAGGTTGATGAGACCGGGCGTGGTGATGAGGTCGGTGATGCCCTGCACACCGGCGAGGAGCACCTGGTCGGCCGTCGCGAAGGCCTCGATCATCGAGATGCCGCGGTCGCTGATCTCGAGGAGGCGGTCGTTCGGCACCACGATGAGGGTGTCGACCTCTTCCTTCAGCTTGGCGACGCCGGTCTCGGCCTGCTGCTGACGACGACGACCCTCGAACGAGAAGGGCTTGGTGACGACACCGATGGTGAGCGCACCGATCGACTTGGCGATCTTCGCGACGACGGGAGCACCGCCGGTGCCCGTTCCGCCGCCCTCGCCCGCGGTGACGAAGACCATGTCGGCGCCGCGCAGCGCCTCCTCGATCTCCTCCGCGTGGTCTTCGGCGGCTCGCCGCCCGACCTCGGGGTCTGCGCCCGCACCGAGGCCGCGGGTCAACTCACGACCGACGTCGAGCTTGACGTCGGCGTCGCTCATGAGCAGCGCCTGCGCGTCTGTGTTGATCGCGATGAACTCGACGCCCCGCAGGCCGAGCTCGATCATGCGGTTGACGGCGTTCACGCCGCCTCCGCCGACACCGACCACCTTGATGACGGCGAGGTAGTTCTGGTTCTGGCTCATGCCGGCCTCCGTAGCCCTGGACCTTTTAACCTTCAACCTCTACTAGAGGTATAAAGAATTGCCCGGTATGCAATTCCTGATCTCGAAAGTAAGCGGATGCAGCGCGCACCGGCGGAGCGGCATGGGCGTGTCGCGACATCCCGCGCCGAGACGGCAGGTTCTGGTCAGCGCACGACGACGGCGTCGGGCGACGAGACGTCGTACGTCGCGACGGTCTCGGGCGGGCGCGCTGCCATCATCGTCTCGAGCACGAGCGCCTTCCGCGCCGACTCCTCGGCGCTTCCCCACACGACCTCGGTGTTCGTTCCGCCGAGGGTGAGGGTGACGTCGTCGGGCGAGGATGCGCCGACCGCCGTGACGCTCGCGGCGATCGACTCGGGGAGCGATCGCATCACCTGTCCGATCGCGGCGAAGGCGTCGGAGTCGGTGCCGCCGGTCACCGTGATGAGCGGCGCACCGGCCGGCGGCTCGCTCGACGTCGACAGCACCACACCGGCTCCGTCGACGAGCGAGTATCCCGCCGCGTTCTGGATGACGCCGACCGGAGTCCGCTCCACGATCCGAACCACGAGGCCGTGCGGGGGCCGCGCCTCGAGCGAGTACGTCTCGATGAGCGGGAAGGTCACCAGCGCGGCTTTCATCGCGCTCTCGTCGACGAGCGGCAGCGGTGTGCCGATCTGGCTCGACAGCGCCGTGGCCACGGCGGTCTCATCGAGCTGCGAGGTGCCCTCGACCTGGATGTCCTCGACCGCGAACAGGGGGCTGTACGCCGCGCCGAGCGTGCCGAGCACGAGCACCAGGAACGAGGCGCCGACTCCGATCCAGATCATGCGACGGCGACGCTGGCGCGCCGTGAAGCGCCGCACCTCGGCGCGCAGCGCGCGGCGACGGGCTCGGGCGGCGCGCCAGACGTCGCGGATGCCGAGCTGCCGATCGGCATCGTCCTGCGCGTCGGGCGCCGCCGAGGTGGCATCCGTCTCCGCGTCGAACGCCGCGGTGATCGGGATCACCGTCGCGGTCGCGTCGCCGACGAGAGCCGCCGGCGAGGCCGCCGGCCCGCTGACGGGAGCGATCGGGAGGCCGCCCAGGACGTCGGTGGCGTTCACGTCGGCCGGGTTCGTCGCAGCGGCCGGTTCGTCCGAGCGGGCCGGGCGACGGGGCGGTGTCCCTCCCGTGCCGTCAGTCGCCGAGCGAGAGCCGCCCGCGCCGCCACGCGCCCCACCGGCTGACGCCTGCTCCGTGGAGCCCGCGTCAGCGCGACCGGGTGTCTGCGGCAGAGGCGACGGCCGGCGCATCCGTCTCCTACTCCCCCGCGTGCTCGGCCGTGCGCGTGAGCGCCTCGAGCACCTGCGGGATGATCTGGTACACGTTGCCGCAGCCGAGGGTGATCACGTAGTCGCCCTCGCGTGCGACCGTGGCGGTGTAGTCGGCGGCCTGCTGCCAGTCGGCGACGAAGTGCACGTTCGAGGCGTCGGCGAAGGCTCCGCTGACGAGCTCGCCGGTGACGCCCTCCACGGGATCCTCGCGCGCGCCGTAGACGTCGAGCATCACCGTGTGGTCGGCATGCGACTCGAGCACCTCGGCGAACTCGCGGTACATCTCCTGCGTCCGCGAGTAGGTGTGGGGCTGCTGGATCGCGATGATGCGCCCCTCACCCACGACGGTGCGGGCGGCCGCGAGGGCCGCCGCGACCTCGGTCGGGTGGTGCGCGTAGTCGTCGAACACGCTGACGCCGCGGGCGACGCCGTGCAGCTCGAAGCGGCGCACGGTTCCTGCGAAGCCCTCGACGGCCCGGACTGCGGGTTCGAGACCGTAGCCGAGGGTGAGGAGCACGGCGACGGCGCCTGCGGCGTTGATCGCGTTGTGCGCCCCGGGAACCGGAAGGCGGCCGTCGACGGTCACGCCGTCGTGGGTGATCGAGAACGACACCGGGCCCTCGGTGACGATGTCACCCACGCGGACGACGGCGTCGGCCGCCTCGCCGAAGGTGATCACGCGCTCGTGCGTGAGGCGTTCGGTCACGAGCCGCGCCCCGGCGTCGTCGGACGAGATCACGACCGCCTCGCGCGCCGCGTCGCCGAACCGGGCGAACGCGTCGAAGAACGCCTCGCGCGTGCCCCAGTGGTCGAGGTGGTCAGGGTCGACGTTCGTGATTAGCGCGATCGACGTGTCGTACAGCAGGAAAGTGCCGTCCGACTCGTCGGCCTCGATGACGAAGACGTCGTCGGACCCAGTGCCGCTCGAGACGCCGAGCTGAGCGATGACACCGCCGTTGACGAACGTGGGGTCGGCGTCGAGATCACGCAGCGCGGTCACGATCATGCCGGTCGAGGTGGTCTTGCCGTGTGCGCCGGCGACCGAGACGAGGCGACGCCCGCCGATGAGCCAGTGCAGCGCCTGCGAGCGGTGGATGACGTGGAGACCACGCTCCTTCGCGAGCACGAACTCGGGATTCTCGGGCCAGATCGCACCGGTGTGCACGACCGTGTCGGCATCGGTCGGCAGATTCTCGGCGGCGTGCCCGACGTGCACGGTCGCGCCCGACGCGGCGAGTTCGCGCATGACCGCGCTGTCGGCGCGGTCGGATCCCGAGACGCGGATGCCGCGCGCGAGGAACATGCGCGCGAGCCCCGACATGCCGGAGCCGCCGATGCCGATGAAGTGGGCGGCCTGGATGTCGTCGGGGATGGGGAGGGTGAGGTCGGGTCTGATCATGACCCGTCAATCCTAAGTTGGCGGGCGGATGCCGCGGCCTCGGCGCGCCCGCCGGGTGAGGCCCGCGGTGGCGGGACGGTGCCCGGGGTGGGTCCGGGGGGGCCGGGCGGGTCCGGGTTGGTTTGTATTGACACAATGCTACAAAGTCGGTACAAAGGATGCATGCTGAGCCTCGACCCGACGTTCGCTCTCGCCCTCAACATCGCTCTGACGGTGGCGGTCATCGCGATCGGAGCAGGATCCCTCATCTCCCTCACACGACCGGCGACGGTGCTCGCGCGAGCCGACCGCTACTCGATGAAGGCGCGACTCCCCTACGGCACCGACGCCATCCGCGCATCGGTCGCCCGCGGCCTGCGCGCTCGGGGACTCGCCGGAGGTGCGGCGATACTCGCCGCGGGAGTGCTCGCCGTGCCGTTCCTGTTCACCGCGCTCGGCACGGACCCGCTTTTCATCTTCTACGTGCTCGTGACCGCGCTCGTCGCCGGCGGCACGATCGCGACCGTCGCGGTGAACCTCCGCGAGCGCCTCTTCCACCCGGCGCCCGATGCTCCACGGGTCGCGCGGGCGCGGCGACTGGGCGTCGGCGACTACCTCGGAGCCGCCCGGAGCCTGCTTCCGTGGATGCTGTTCGCCGCCGCCGTCCTCGCCTTCGCCGTCCTGGTCGCGGTGCACGCGGTCGGGGCGACGACGCTCGACCGGTCGGCGGCCACCGCCGCCGTGGTCTTCGCCGTGACCGCGGTCGCATCGTTCGTCGCGCTCCCGGTGCTCGACCGGCTCATCCTCGACTCTCCCCAGCCCGCGTCGGACACGCTCGAACTCGCCTGGGACGACACGCTGCGCGCCGATGCGCTCGGCGCCCTCCGACTCTCGGCCTCGATCGCCGCGTGGTTCGCCTTCGCCTTCGCCATCGGCACCCTGTGGACTGCGGCTGACGCATCGTCGGCGTACTGGGCGACGCAGATGCCCACCTGGGGCATGATCGCGCTCCAGTTCGTCTACCCGAACAACGGACGCGCGCTTCGCGCGCCGCTCTATCCGGACTGGCTCAGCCGCCCGGTGCTCGCCGGAGGTGCAGCATGATCGTCATCGACCCCGCCTCGCACGTTCCGCCGTTCGAGCAGCTTCGCGCGGGTCTCGTCGACGCGGTCTCGACCGGTGAGCTGAGCGCCGGCGCCCGATTGCCGACCGTGCGCCGGCTGGCCGAGGACCTCGGCGTCGCGCCGGGGACCGTCGCGCGCGCCTACCGCGAGCTCGAATCGGCCGGCGTCATCGAGACGCGCGGGCGCAACGGCACCTTCGTCTCGCTCGACGCGGATCCCGCCCGCGCCCAGGCGCGGCGCGCGGCGCTGGCGTTCGCCGAGCAGATCCAGGCCCTGCGGCTCGACGCCGACGAGGCGATCGAGATGGTCGCCGACGCGCTCCGCGGAGGCGCTGCCCCGGCATCCTGACCACCCCACACCACCCCCGGCCGCCGAGGACATCCCGGATCGGGAGGACGATTCGAGCCGGAGCCCCCTCCGCATCCGGGATCACCTCCGCAGCCGGAGCCCCCTCCGCATCCGGGATCTCCTCCGCACCCGAGATCACCTCCACACCCGGGATCTCCTCCGGTCGCGGCAGGCTCGCGCTCCGCGCCCGGCTCCCCTCCGAGTCCGCGAGGACAGCAGCCCAGGTCAGGCGCCCAGGGCCCCGTCGATCAGCGCGATGACGTTCTCGGTGCCGGTGCGGGTGCCCGCGGATGCAGCGGCCGCGGTCATCGCGGCGCGGCGGGTCGCATCCGCCAGCAGCGGCACGACCTCGTCGCGCACGCGGTCTCCTGTGAAACCGGCATCCGGGATCAGGATCGCGGCGCCCGCGCGCACGGCCGATGACGCGTTCAGCGCCTGCTCGCCGTTGCCGACCGCGTACGGCACGTAGACGGCGGGGATGCCGAGGGCGCTGATCTCGCTCACGGTCGCGGCACCCGCTCGCGAGACGATGAAGTCGGCCAGGGCGAAGGCGAGGTCCATCCGGTCGACGTAGCGGCGCAGCGCGTAGCCGTTCACCTCCGGATCGACGAGCTCCGACCGCTCGCCCGTCACGTGCACGAGCTGCCAGCCGGCGTCGAGCACGTCGCGCCATGCGGCGCCGTGGCCGTCGCCGAATGCTTCGTTCAGGCGCTTCGCCCCGAGCGATCCCCCGAAGACGAGCAGCACCGGACGGTCGGCGTCGAGCCCGAAGTGCTCGGCGGCCGCGGCGCGCACGGCGGGACGGTCGAGCTCGACGATCTCGCGGCGAAGGGGCATGCCGACGACGCGCGAGCCCTTCAGCGGGGTGCCCTCGAAGGCGACGCCCACGCGCGCTGCCCGGCGGGCGCCGAGCACGTTCGCGAGGCCGGGCTTGGCGTTGGCCTCGTGCACGACGAAGGGCACGTTCTCGCGGCGCGCGGCGACGTACGCGGGGGCGGATGCGTACCCGCCGAAGCCGACCACGACGTCGACCCCGCGGGTGCGGATGTGCTCGCGCACCTGCGCGATCGCCCGGGTGAAGCGTGACGGGAAGGCGACCGCTGCGCCGTTCGGCCGGCGCGGGAACGGCACCTTGTCGACGATGAGCAGCTCGTACCCGCGCTCGGGCACGAGGCGGGCCTCCAGCCCTTCGCGGGTGCCGAGAACCAGCACTTCGGCGCCCGGCTCCCGGTCGCGCAGTCCGTCGGCGACGGCCAGCAGGGGGTTCACGTGGCCCGCGGTCCCGCCGCCGGCCAGAAGGTACGTCGTCATCGCCCCCATCCTCCCATGCGCACCGGGGCACCCCTGCCGCGAGGGCGAGCGATGGCGGCCCGGGCTCACCGACCGCGGTCAGCGCCCGGCGGCCGCCCGACGTCGACGGGCGATCTCGATGCGCTCCTGCCGGCGCGCGACGGCTCCGGGGAGCGTGCGCGCGAACGACAGCAGCACGCCCGACGCCACGAGCACCGAGACGAGCGACGTCCCACCCTGCGACATGAACGGCAGCGGAACGCCCAGCACCGGGAAGACACGCAGCACGACACCGATGTTGATGAGGGCCTGGCCGAGGATCCACACGGTGATGCCGCCCGACACGATGCGCACGAACGGGTCGTCGGTCTTGCGGATGATGTGGAACGCGCCGACGGCGAACAGGGCGAACAGCACCAGCACGACGGCGCAGCCGATCAGGCCGAGCTCTTCGCCGACGATCGCGAAGATGTAGTCGTTCGCGGCGGCCGGCAGCCAGTCGTACTTCTCGCGGGAGTTGCCGAGGCCGAGGCCGAAGATGCCGCCGCCCGCCAACGCCCACATGCCGTGCAGCGGCTGGTAGCAGTTGTTGAAGTAGTCGGCGAGGCAGTTCGGGTCGAGGAAGCTCATGAACCGGCGCATGCGGTCGGGGCTGGTCACCGCGAGCACGGCGACGGCGAGGCCGGCGCCGATCGCCGGGAGGATGAAGATGCGCAGCTTGACGCCGGAGAAGAACAGCGCCCCGAGCAGGATCAGCACGAGGATCATCGCTGTGCCGAGGTCGTGACCGGCGACGACGGTGCCGACCACGAGGATGCCGACGGGCACGAGCGGGATGTAGACGTGGCGCCACAGCCCCAGCAGCGTCTGCTTGCGGTAGAGCACATACCCCACCCACAGGGCGAGGGCGAGCTTGAGGAACTCAGACGGCTGCGCCTGCACGCCCGCGATGAGGATCCAGTTGCGGTTTCCGTCGTTCTCGATGCCGATGCCCGGAACGAACACGAGGAGCTGGAAGAGCGTCGCACCGATGAGGGCGGGCCACGCGATCCGCTTCCAGAACGAGATCGGGAACCGGCTCGCGATGAACATCAGCGGGATGCCGAGCGCGGCGAACACCAGCTGCTTGAGGACGTCCTCGTACGGCGGCTCGCCCGCGGCCGTCGCGATGGCCGACGTCGCGGAGAGGATCATGACCAGCCCGAAGACGGTCAGCGCCAGTGCGGTCGCACTGATCAGCAGGAACTCGCTGGGCACCGGCGCGAACACCTTGCCGAGCGACACCCGGGCGGCGAGACCGCGCTTGGCGGACTCGTCAGCGGTCGGGATCCGACGGATCCGCGGTTCGGTCGACGTCACCCGCATCCCCCGTCCCGATCAGTTCCTGCACGGCGGCGGCGAATCGCCGACCCCGGTCCGAGTAGGACGCGAACTGATCGAAGGAGGCCGCGGCGGGGGCGAGCAGCACGACGTCCCCGTCACGGGCGATCCCGGCCGCCAGTTCGACAACCCGCGCCATGACGTCTTCAGTCTCAGCGTGGTCGACCTCGAACACGGGGACCGCCGGCGCGTGTCGCGCGAACGCGGCGGTCACCGCGTCGCGCTCGACGCCGATCACGATCGCCGCCTTGGTGCGGACGCCCCGGTCGGCGACGAGGCTCGACAGGTCGACGCCCTTGAGCAGCCCGCCGACGATCCACACCGCGCCCGGATACGCGGTGAGCGAGGAGGCGGCGGCGTGGGGATTGGTCGCCTTGGAGTCGTCGACCCAGGTGACGCCGCGGTGGCGCCCCACGACCTCGATGCGGTGAGGGTCGAGGCGGAATCCGCGCAGGGCGTCGCGGATCGATGCCGGCTCGACACCGAGCGAGCGGGCGAGGGCGGCGGCGGCAAGGATGTTGGTGGCGATGTGCGGCGCCGACAGTCCGAGCTCGGAGAGCTCGGCGACGGTGGTCAGCTCGAGCGCGGATGTGCGCCGGTCGTCGAGGAACGCCCGGTCGACGAGGATGCCGTCGACGACGCCGAGGTCGCTCGGCCCCGGAACGCCGAGGTCGAACCCGATGGCACGGGCACCCTCCACCACGTCGGCATCCTCGACCATGCTCATCGTGGCCGCGTCGGCCTTGTTGTACACGCAGGCGACGCGGGTGTTGTCGTACACGTGCGCCTTCGCATCGCGGTACGCCTCGAACGACCCGTGCCACTCGAGGTGGTCGTCGGCGAGGTTCAGGCACACCGCCGCGTGGGGCGAAAGCGGCTCGGGTCCGCGCTGCAGGCCGAGGTACCAGAGCTGATGGCTCGAGAGTTCGACGACGAGCGCGTCGAAGCCGGCCGGGTCGCGCACGGCGTCGAGCACCGGCGTGCCGATGTTGCCGACCGGCGCGGCGCGGAGGCCGCCCGCCACGAGCATGGTCGCGGTGAGGCGGGTGGTGGTGGTCTTGCCGTTGGTGCCCGTGATGAGCACCCAGTCGGCCGGCGTGCCCTCGGCGCGCACGACCTTGTCGCGCACGCGCCATGCCAGCTCGATGTCTCCCCACAGCGCGATGTCGCCCGCGAGTGCCCACTCGACGATCGGATGCTGCGGCGAGAAGCCGGGCGATGCCACGATCACCTCGGGCGCGAAATCGACGAGCTCGCTCGGAACCGCGTCGAGCGACCCGGTCCACAGTCGTGCGCCGATGACCGGGAGGAGGCGCGCGTACTCTTCGTCGGCCTTCTCGGTGACCACGAGCACGTCGGCGCCGAGCTCGGCCAGCGTGTCGGCGACCGAGAAGCCGGTGACCGAGAGTCCGAGCACGGCGACGCGCAGACCCGTCCAGTCCGCGTGCCAGCTCGTCAGGGAATCGAGGCGGGCCGCGCTCATGCCCGGCTCAGCCACTCGACGTAGAAGAAGCCGACGCCCGAGACGGCGAGGAGGCCCGCGATGATCCACATGCGCACGACGATGGTCACCTCGGACCACCCGCGCATCTCGAGATGGTGGTGGAACGGACTCATCAGGAACAGGCGTTTGCCGCGGGTGATCTTGAAGTAGAGCCGCTGCAGGATGACCGATCCGGGGCCGATGATGAAGACGCCGGCGACGAGCACGGCGAGCAGCTCGGTGCGGGTGAGGATCGCCATGGCGGCGATGACGCCGCCGATCGCCATCGACCCGGTGTCGCCCATGAAGACCTTCGCCTTGGGTGCATTCCACCAGAGGAATCCGACGAGGGCGCCCACGAACGAGGCCGACACGATCGCGAGGTCGAACGGGTCGCGCACCGCGTAGCAGGCGGGCTGCGAGATGGTGTCGAGCGCCTCGTTGCGGTAGCACGCCTGGTTGAACTGCCAGAAGGCGATGAGGCTGTAGGCGCCGGTGACGAAGATGCCGGCGCCGGCCGCCAGGCCGTCGAGCCCGTCGGTGACGTTGACCGAGTTCGAGAACGCGACGCCGATGAAGGTGATCCAGGCGAGGTACAGGATCCAGCCGATGACGAGGCCGACCGCCATGAACGACAGCCACGGCACGTCGCGGAAGATCGAGACGAACGGCGATGCCGGCGTCTGCCCGAACTGGTTCGGGAAGTTGAGCGCGAAGATCGCGAACGGCACGGTGACGAGCACCTGACCGAGGATCTTGCGCCAGCCGCTCAGACCCATGAACCGCTGCTGGCGCACCTTCATGTAGTCGTCGATGAAACCCACGGCGCCGAAGCCGACCATCATCCAGATCACGAGGATGCCGGAGAGCGTGGGCGGGTTGTTGCCGGCGTAGCAGCCGATCAGGTAGCCGACGATCGTGCCGGCCATGAAGATCGTGCCGCCCATGGTCACCGTGCCGCGCTTGGCCTGGTGGTTGGGGTTGCGGACGTCTTCGGGGGTGCGGATGACCTGGGCCCAGCCCCATTGGCGGAACAGCCGCAGGAAGACCGGCGTGAGGAACAGGGTGAACGCGAGCGAGATCGCCGCCGCCGTCAGAAGTGACCTCACGAGAACGATTCTCCCAGACGATCGCCCAGGAACCGGAGCCCGGCCGAATTGGACGACTTCACGAGCACGCGGTCGCCGTCGCGCAGCTCGCCGAGAAGGTATTCGTACGCCTCGTCCGCCGTGGCGAAGAACACCGCCTCGCCGTCCCACGACCCCTGCGCGACGGCCTCGAGGTACATGCGACGGGCGTCCGCGCCGACGACGACGATGCGCTGCACCCCGAGACGCACGGCGAGCAGGCCGACGCGGTCGTGCTCGTCCTCGGCGTACTCCCCCAGCTCGCTCATGGCGCCGAGCACGGCGACGGAGCGCTCGTCGGGGCCGACGATCTGGGCGAGGGTGCGCAGGGCCGCGGCCATCGAGTCGGGGCTGGCGTTGTAGGCGTCGTTGATGATGCGCACCCGGTCGGAGCCGAGCGGCTGCATGCGCCAGCGCTCGGCGATCTCGACCTGCTCGAGCCGCACGATCGCGTCGTCGAGCGAGACGCCGAGCGCCGTCGCAGCGGCGACCGCGGCGAGGGCGTTCATGACGTGGTGCTCGCCGAGCACGCGCAGCCGCATCGGAGCACTGACGCCGTCGACCGTGATGACGAACGAGGTTCCGGATGCCGTCACCTCGACCTCGTCGGCGCGCACGGCGGCGGCGGCGCCGCGGCCGAACCAGCGCACGGTGAGACCGCGCTCGAGCGCGATCGGCGCCATGGCGGCGACGCGGGGATCATCGGCGTTGAGCACGGCGAGTCCCCCAGGGCGTGCGGCGCGGACGAGCTCGCTCTTCGCGTGGAACGTCGCCTCGATGCCGCCGAAACCGCCGGCGTGGGCCATGCCCACCATGAGGACGACGGCGATGTCGGGCTCGACGAGGCCCGCGAGCCGGGCGATCTCGCCGGGAGCGCTCGCCCCGAACTCGCTGACGAGGAACCGGGTGGTGTCGGTGACGCGGAGCATCGTGAGCGGTGCGCCGACCTCGTTGTTGAACGAGGCCTTCGGAGACACCGTCTCGCCGGTGGCGGCGAGGATGTGGGCGAGGAGGTTCTTGGTCGTCGTCTTGCCGTTCGAGCCGGTGATCCCCACGACCCGCAGGTCGCCGGATGCCCGCACCTGCGCGACGACGGCCCGGGCGAGATCGGCGAGGGCGTCGACGGCGTCGGCCACGACCACCTGCGTGAGGCCGGCGGCGGCATCCGTGTCGACCTCGTGCTCGACGATCGCGAGGGCCGCACCGGCGGCCACAGCGGCGTCCACGAAGAGGTGCCCGTCGGTCTCCTCACCGCGCTTGGCGACGAAGACGCCGCCCTGCTCGATGAGGCGCGAGTCGGTGTCGACGGCGCCCGACACGACGGTGTCGACGCTGTCTCCGCCTCGGAGGACGATGCGGCCGCCGACGGCGTCGGCGAGCTGGGCGATGGTCAGGGCGATCATTTCTCTCCGGCCGATCGTGGAGGCTACCCGAACTTGGGAAGCAGCTCCGGCGCCGAGGTGGCGGGCATGACGCGATAGGTCTTGAGAACCTGCGTCATGGCCCGCTGGAATGCGGTCGCGTTGGCCGCTGACGATGTTACCTTCGTCGGCTCGTCGAGGTTGACGACGACCACGTACTGGGGGTCGTCGGCGGGCGCGAATCCGATCATCGTCGTGTAGTACACGCCGGCCTTGTAGCCGCCGTTGACGAGGTCGGGCTTCTCGGCCGTACCGGTCTTGCCTGCCACCCGGTAGCCGGGGATGGCGACGGTCTTGGCATAGCTCGCGTTGAGGAACACGTTCTCGAGCATCGACTGCACGTCGGCAGCGGTGCTCTCCTTGATGACGCGCGTCGGTTCGGCGAGCTCGGGCTCGACCACGGTGCCGTCGGCGAGGGTGCACGACTCGATCAGCGACAGCGGCATCATCACGCCGTCGTTCGCGATCGCACCGTACGCACGGGCGAGCTCCGGCATCGTGGCGGTGAGACCCTGTCCGTACGAGGTGTTGAGCGCCGTCTGCGCGCCCCACTCGTCGGCGGGCCAGACCAGGCCGGTGACCTCGCCCGGGTATCCGGAGTCGGTGCCGTCGCCGATGCCGAACTTCTTGAAGTAGTCGTAGCGCACCTGGTTCGACACCTTCTGGCTGAACTTCGAGATGCCGGCGTTCGACGAGTCCTGCAGCACGCCTGCGAGCGTGTACTCGTAGGCGGGGTGTTGGAAGGCGTCGCGAACGCGCGCGCCGTCGGCGAAGAACTCCTCGCTGGAGGCGACCACGGTCGACAGCGGGGTCTGGCCGCCGGCGTCGATGACGGTGGCCGCCGTCAGTGCCTTGAACGTCGAGCCCGGCTCCCACGACTCGCGGAAGAGGCGGCTGGCGCGGTCGTCGGGGTCGGTGGCGTCGACGTCGTTGGGGTCGAGCGTCGGGTACTCCGCGGCAGCGCGCACCTTGCCGGTGGCCACCTCGTAGACGAGCACCGATCCGGCCTGCGCCCCCATGTCTTCGACCTGCTCGCCGATCAGCTGCTGCAGGTACCACTGCAGATCGCGGTTGATCGTCAGCTGCAGGGTGCCGCCGTCGACCGCCGCGGTCTCGCGCTCGGTGCCGGGGATGACGACGCCGTCCTTGCCCTTCTGGAACGTGCGGGTGCCGTCGGTGGCCGCGAGGCACGAGTTCTGAGACTGCTCGTAGCCCTCCTGTGCGCCCTCGGCGCCGACGTAGCCGACGATGTTGCCCGCGACAGCACCGTCGGGGTACGCACGGGCAGGATGCTGCAGGCACGCGATGTACGACGTGTCGAGGTCGGCCAGCGCGCGGTACTGCGCGGTGGTCACCCCCTTCGCGAGGTATGCGAACCGCGATTCGGAGTCTTCGGCGAGGGCGTCTCCGACGATCGCCTGCACCTCCTCGACGGTCTGCCCGGTGATCTCGGCCACTTCGCCCGACACCTTCGACCACGGATCGGCGTCGGACTCGCCGGCGAGGATCAGCTCGTCGATCTGCGTGATCAGCAGCGGGTCGAGCTGGCAGTCGTAGAGCAGGATGCTGCCCGCGAGCACATCGCCGTTCTCGTCGACGATGTCACCCCGCGTGCCGTACAGCGTCTGGGTGGCGCCGAAGGCGATGTCCATCGAATCCGCGATGTGGTCGTCGGCGTTCACCACCTGGATGTCGACGAGCCGCACGACGAATCCTGACAGCACGGCGAGCACGACGGCCAATGCGACCACCGTGCGCCGACGGGGACTGCGGGTGCTTTCGGTGGTCATATCTCAGTGTGTGCTCGGGGTGGGCAGTCCGTCGGTGATCGGCTGCGGTGTGTTCCCGGAGCCGTCTTCCACCGTCGTGTCGACCGGCACGCCGTCGATGGTCGCATCGGGCGCCGTCACCAGCGGGGTGTCGGCGATGAGGGCGTTGGGCACGCTCCCCCGCCCGATCGCGTCGATCGACGAGCGACCGAACGACACCTGCTCCGCGCCGAGCACTGCACCGTCGCTGAGGCGCAGATAGCTGGGCGACTCGTCGATCACCATGCCGAGCGCTGCGGCGTTGGCCGCCAGGTACTGCGGCGAGCCGAGGCCGGCGACCTCGTCGAAGAGGATCTGCTTCTCGTACGTGAGGTCGCTCTGCGTCTTGGACAGCGACGACAGCTCGTACGACCCCTGCGTCGTGAGGATCGACAGCGACATCTGTGCTGCGGCGATCAGGCACGCGCCGATAACCGCCACGATGCCGTACAGGAGGCGCGGGCGACGACCCTGTGCGGGCGCCTCGACGACGCGCAGTCGGCGCGACGGGAGCGATGTGGGCCGTGGGGCCGGTGCGTAGGAACGCGCGTTCGCGGTCGTGCTCATGACACCGCCTCACGGATCCGCTCGGCGGCGCGCAGGCGCACCGGAGTCGCGCGCGGGTTGACCGCACGCTCCTCGTCTGAGGCGAGTTCGGCGCCCTTGACCAGGAGCTTGAAGCGTGGAGCGTGCTCGGGGAGCTCGACCGGCAGTCCGCGGGGAGTCGTCGAGGCCGAGGCATCCGCGAACTCGCGCTTGACGAGCCGGTCTTCCAGCGACTGGTACGACATGACCACGATGCGCCCGCCGACGGGCAGGATGCTCAGCGCCGACGGCACCGCGCGCTCGAGCACGCTGAGCTCGCGGTTGACCTCGATGCGCAGCGCCTGGAACACCCGCTTCGCGGGGTGCCCCGCGCCCTTGACCGCGGCGGGAGTCGCCGCCTGCAAAATGTCGACAAGACGGCCCGAGCGGTCGATCGGGCCGTCGGCACGGGCGGCGATGATCGCGCGGGCGTAGCGACCGGCGAGCTTCTCCTCGCCGTAGCGCTCGAAGATGCGGCGCAGATCGCCTTCGCCGTACGTGGCGAGGATCTCGGCTGCAGTCGTGCCGGCAGTCTGGTCCATGCGCATGTCGAGCGGGGCGTCCTGCGCGTAGGCGAAGCCACGGTCGGCCTCGTCGAGCTGGAGCGACGAGACGCCGAGATCGAACAGGATGCCGTCGGCGTGGGCGAAGCCCGCGCCGGTGACCGCCTCGGCGATGCCGTCGTACACCGTGTGCACGAACGTGATGCGGTCGGCGAAGCGCGCCAGGCGCTGCCCGGCGATGCGGAGCGCGTCGGTGTCGCGGTCGAGGCCGACCAGGTGCAGACCCGGGAAGCGTTCGAGGAACGCCTCGGAGTGGCCGCCCATGCCGAGCGTGGCGTCGACGAACACGGCATCGTCGCGCTCGAGCGCGGGGGCGAGCAGCTCGACGCAGCGCTCGAGCAGCACAGGGGTGTGGATATCGCGGAGGTTCATGATTCTTCGGGGCCTTCTCCCTCGGTCCTGATCCCCATCCGCTCTGACCTGCCACCGGGGAAGTGCGGCAGGGCGTGAGCGGCTGGGAGTCAGGACCGAGGGCCTCAGAACAGGCCCGGGATCACCTCCTGCTCCAACTCGGCGTAGTTCTCTTCGTTGGCTTCGGCGTAGGTGTTCCAGGCCTCGGCGTTCCAGATCTCCGCGTGGGCTCCGACGCCGGTGACGACGAGGTCCCGCTCGAGACCCGCGTATGCACGCAGGGGCGGGGGGATCGTGATGCGGTTCTGGCTGTCGGGCTTCTCAGCGCTCGCACCCGAGAGGAACATGCGCAGGAAGTCGCGCGCCTGCTTGTTGGCGAGCGGGGCTTCACGGATGCGCTCGTGAACGCGCTCGAACTCCTCGGAGCTGAACACGTAGAGGCAGCGGTCCTGCCCGCGGGTCACCACGACGCCTCCCCCGAGGTCGTCACGGAACTTGGCCGGCAGGATGACCCGGCCTTTGTCGTCCAGCTTGGGTGTGTGGGTGCCCAAAAGCATCGGTACATCACACCCCCTTCGTTCCGGCCCCCCGGGTTGTCCGCCACATTACTCCACTTTCCTCCACTTTGTCATCAGACCCGCACGTATTGCTCCACCCGCGCTCCCCCGGCGCACCGATCGGCGCTGTCGGAGGAGGCGCCGGGCGCACGAAAAAGCACCGACCCCGAAGGGTCGGTGCTCTGTATCGGCTCTTGTGCGGCCGTTCGGTCGGGGCTAGGTGGAGGCCTGCGCCCGGACCGGGCGGCCGGCGGTCAGCGCTCCTCTTGGCGGCGGTCCCATCGATCGTTCATGCGATCCATGAACGACGACGACGTCGGCTTGGGCGCCTTGTTCTCGGACTCGACGCGCGGAGTGCCGGTGACGCCCTTGGTGGGCGTCACGGCGAGCACGACGCCGCCGAGCATGACGACGAAGCCGAGGACGCCGACGACGATGAGCTGCGCCGAGACGCCCACGATGAGCCCACCGAGGCCCAGCAGCACGAGGACCGTGCCATAGACGATGTTTCGATAGCTCAGGGTGCGGCCGTCCCGAGGCGCGCTGACGACGTCCGCGTCGTTGCGCATGAGATGGCGCTCCATCTCATCCAGCAGGCGCTGCTCCTGTTCGGAGAGTGGCATGCGTCCCCCTTGTCACTGGAAGTTCCCTTTGATTCTACGCGCGGCGTAGATCACTAGGCTAGGCCCGTGTCACCCGCCGTGGACCCCGTTCGGGTCATTTCCCAGCGAGTTGATGAGTTCGTCGACGCGCAGCGCCTCCTCACCGACTCCTACGGCGCCGAAGCGGCCCTGATCGTCGAGGCTGCGGCCGCGTCGCTCGCGGGCGGCAAGCGACTGCGCGGCCAGTTCTGCATCGCCGGGTGGAGGGCAGTGGAGGAGGCATCCGTCCGCACATCCGCACCGCCCCCCGCCGTGGTAGCCGCGGCCGCCTCGCTCGAGGTGTTCCAGGCCGCGGCACTCGTACACGACGACCTGATCGACAACTCCGACACCCGTCGCGGCCGCCCGGCCGCGCACCGCGCACTCGAGGCCGCCCACCGCGACGCCGGCTGGGTCGGCGATGCCGATGCGTTCGGGCGATCGGGTGCCGTGCTCCTCGGCGACCTGCTGGTCGCGTGGAGCGACGACCTGTTCGAAGAGGCCGTCGCCGGCGCCCCCGATCGTGCCGCCGCCGCCCGAGGCGAGTACGCCACCATGCGCCGCGAGGTGACGATCGGCCAGTTCCTCGACATCGCCGAGGAGTCCGCCTTCCGCAGCGCACCCGACGACGAGCACGCCGCGCGGGCGCTGCGCGTCGCGTCGCTGAAGTCCGCGCGCTACAGCGTGCAGCAGCCGCTCGCCATCGGCGCGGCTCTGGCGGGGGCTGATGCCGCGCAGGCCGCCGCGCTGCGCGATTTCGGGCATCCGCTCGGCATGGCCTTCCAGCTGCGCGACGACGTGCTCGGCGTCTTCGGCGATCAGGCTCAGACCGGCAAGCCAGCGGGCGACGACCTGCGCGAAGGAAAGCGCACCGTGCTGGTGGCCTACACGCGCGAGGCTCTCGCTCCCCCGGCCCGGCGCCTGGTGGATGAGCTGGTCGGCGATCCCGATCTCAACGCGCAGCAGATCGCCGCTCTGCAGCAGACGATCGTCGACAGCGGCGCCCTCGACCGGGTCGAGGCGCTCATCGCGGACTACGCGCGCGACGCCGACCGCGCACTCTCGGGTGCGCGCCTCGGCAATGCGGCTGTGGGCGAGCTGCGCGATCTCGCGCACGCGGCGACCGTCCGCAGCACCTGAGCAACAGACCCACGGACCGTTTCGCGGTCGTTCATCCCGCCGCCCGATCGATCAAGGATGCGCGGCGGTTCGGCCGCACGAACTGCCCGTGCCCTCGCGGATGATCAGGCCCGTGGTGCGATCAGGCCGACGAAGCGATCAGGCCAGTGCGGCCGCGACCCGGCGCACTTCGCTCTTGCGGCCGGCGCGCAGGGCATCGATCGGCGAGATCCCGATCGACTCCTCCGGGGTGAGGAGCCAGTCGATCGCCTCGTCGTCGGAGAATCCGGCGTCGCGGAGCACGAAGACCGTGCCGCGCAGCGACGAGAGAACGTGCCCTTCGAGGATGAACACCGACGGGACGGCGAACGCGCCGCCGCGGGTCGACCCGATCAGCTGTGCGTCGTCAAGGAAGCGCCGGACGCGTCCGAGCGGCTCGTCGAGCACCTCGACGAGTTCGGGAAGGGTGAGCCATTCGGTCTCGGTGCGCGGGGCGTCTGCATCGGTCACCCCGCAAGTCTCGCATCCGGTGCACACAAGCGCACAACCCGCGTGTTCCAGCCGCGCTCCGTCACACCAGTCACACCAGCAACAAAAACCACAGGCGTTGACACTAATCACCATTCGTGACACGGTTCTTGCAGTCTGAAGAGGGGGGAAACTCTTGCGACCCATGCACCGCACCCATGCCGCAACCGGCGCCCACACCATGTCGGCGGGCCTGCCCGCCGCCGTCGCCGGAACGATCGCCCTGGCGCTCACCGCCGCACCGGCCGCCGCGAACGCGGCGCCGCCGGCACCCGTCGACACCCGGCTCGACGACGCGCGCCGCACCGCCGGCGGGGCGACCACGCGCGCCGAGCTGCGCGCGGCCTCCGCCGCAGCGCAGCCGATGACGCTCGTCGCGCAGGCAGCTCCCGCCACGGCCACGGCGACGGCCACGCTCCGCGCCGCCGCGACGGCGGTGCCGAGCACCTACACGGTGGTGCGCGGCGACACCGTCTACGGCATCGCCGCGCGGTTCGGGCTCCGCACGGCAGACGTCCTCACCCTGAACAAGCTGACCGCGCGGTCGGTCATCTACCCGGGCCAGAAGCTCACCCTCACCGGCGGGTCGGGCGGATCCACCGGCGGCGGGTCCAGCTCGGGCTCGGCGGCATCCGGAACGTACACAGTGCAAGCCGGCGACACCGTCTCGTCGATCGCGAAGAAGCACGGCGCGACGACGAACGCCGTGCTGTCGGCCAACAAGCTCGGATGGTCGTCGATCATCTATCCCGGCCAGAAGCTGACGATCCCCGGCGCGACGTCGTCGACGGGCTCGACCGCCACCAGCGGGTCGAACAGCTCGGGGGGCGCGTCGGCGGGCGCATCGACCACCTCAGCGGTCGGCGGCTCGTACACCGTCACAGCCGGCGACACCGTCTCGTCGATCGCCGGCAGGCACGGCGTCGGGGTGGCCGCGATGCTCACCGCCAACAAGCTCGGATGGTCGTCGATCATCTACCCCGGCCAGAAGCTCACGATCCCGTCGAGCACCGGCCTCAATGCGCCGCAGACCGAGAACGCGCTGCTCATCATCCAGGTGGGCCGCGAACTCGGCGTGCCAGACCGCGGCATCGCGATCGCGCTCGGCACCGCGATGCAGGAGTCGTGGATCCGCAACCTCGACTACGGCGACCGGGACTCGCTCGGCCTCTTCCAGCAGCGCCCGAGCACGGGATGGGGAACCGCCGAGCAGGTGCGCGATCGCGTGCGGTCGATCAAGGCCTTCTTCGGCGGCCCGTCGGATCCGAACGGGTCGCGCACGCGGGGCCTCCTCGACATCCCCGGATGGCAGAACATGAGCTTCGCCGACGCCGCGCAGGCCGTGCAGATCTCCGCCTACCCGGAGCGGTATGCGCAGTGGGAGAAGCCGGCCTACGCGTGGCTCGCCGCGCTCGGGTGACCCGCCGGTGCGGCATCCGGCGCCTCGACTGTCGTCACATCGTGACTTCCACGGGTGAGCCGTTGCCCGGGCTCTCAGCTATCCGTCCCTAGACTTTCAGCGTGAGCACGAGTCAGCAGACGGATCCGCTGATCGGCCGTCTCGTCGACGGCCGATACCGCGTGCGTGCCCGCATCGCCCGTGGCGGCATGGCCACGGTGTACGTCGCCACCGACCTGCGTCTCGAGCGCCGCGTCGCCATCAAGGTGATGCACTCGCATCTGAGTGACGACACGGTGTTCCAGAGCCGGTTCATCCAGGAGGCCCGCGCCGCCGCCCGGCTCGCCGACCCGAACGTCGTGAACGTGTTCGACCAGGGTCAGGACGGCGAGATGGCGTATCTCGTCATGGAGTACCTGCCCGGCATCACGCTGCGCGAGCTGCTGCGCGAACAGCGCCGGCTCACCGTGCCGCAGGCGATCTCGATCATGGATGCCGTGCTCTCGGGCCTCGCGGCAGCCCACCGCGCCGGGATCGTGCACCGCGACGTCAAGCCCGAGAACGTGCTCCTCGCGGAGGACGGCCGAATCAAGATCGGCGACTTCGGCCTGGCGCGTGCCACGACGGCGAACACGGCGACCGGCTCGCAGCTGCTCGGCACGATCGCGTACCTCGCTCCGGAACTCGTCACCCGCGGCATGGCCGACGCCCGCAGCGACATCTACTCGCTCGGCATCATGCTCTACGAGATCCTCACCGGCGAGCAGCCGTACAAGGGCGAGCAGCCGATGCAGATCGCGTTCCAGCACGCCACCGACTCGGTGCCGCGCCCGAGCGTGAAGAACCCCGGAGTGCCCGAGCCGCTCGACGAGCTGGTGCTGTGGGCGACCGAGAAGAACCCCGACGAGCGCCCCGTCGACGCTCGCGAGATGCTCGAGCGGCTGCGCGAGATCGAGCGGCAGCTCGGCGTCACCCCGGCGGTGACCCGCACCGGTCCGATCGCGACGATCGGCGACGACGCCGCCGACTCGGGCGACCTCACCGCGGTGCTGCCCACGGCGACCGGGTCCATCGCCGTGGCCGCGGCAGCCGTCGACATCGACAACGCCGCGCAGCTGCGCAAGATCACCCGGCGACGCGCCGCCCGCGGCTGGTGGCTGCTCGCGGTGGTGCTGCTGCTCGCGGGGCTCGCCGCCGGCGCCGGCTGGTGGTTCGGCTCAGGACCCGGATCGATGGTCGCAGTGGCCGATGTCACCGGGGGCACCTACGCGGAGGCCCAGGAGCGCCTCGCCGAGGACTCGCTCGTCGCAATCGAGAAGAGCGAGACCAGTCTCGACGTCGAGGCGGGCACCGTGACCCGCACCGTACCGGGATCGGGTGCGCGGCTCGACAAGGATGCGACGGTCGACGTCTACGTCTCGCTCGGTCCAGCCGAGGCGACGTTCGAGAAGCTCAACGGTCAGTCCTCCGATGATGTGATCGCCGCGCTCGACGCCGAGCACATCGAGGTCGGCGAGATCCTTTCGTACTACACCGACTGGGCTGAAGGCACCGTGGCGTACGTCGCGGTGCAGCCTGCCGCCGGCGGCGACACGGTCGAGTGCGGCGACGGATGCACCGTGCACCAGGGCGACACGGCGACGCTGGGCGTCTCGCTCGGCACCCTCCCCGACGTGGTGGGCATGCCGGCGGACCAGGCGCGCTCGACGCTGACCGACGCCGGCCTCGTCGTCGCCGACGAGGATCAGCAGCAGGCCAGCGACACGGTCGCCGCCGGTTCCGTGATCGCCATCACCGAGCGCGAGACGAGCGGCTGGTGGCGCGAGGGCGACAAGACGACCCTGATCGTCTCGACCGGACCGCCCACCTACCCGGTGCCGAGCGTGACCGGCCTCACCCGCGACGTCGCTGCGCAGACGCTGCGCGACGCCGGATTCGAGGTCAACTACTCACTGCTGTGGAATGTGTGGCCCGACGAGCTCACCTCGGTGACCGCCCAGGACCCCGGGGCCGACACCTATCACGTGCGCGGCACGACCATCACGCTGCAGATCACCGGCACCGGCTGATTCCCGCTGGAGCTCAGCGGGTCCGGGCGTCGCGTGTCACCGCGCAGAACTCCACGGATCCGAAGCAGAGCCGCGGCGCGCCCGCAGAGTTCCGCGCTCCGCGGGCACGCGGGTGGGGAGATCCGTGGAGTTCTGCACGCCGGACCCGGAGCCACACACCGCCACGCCGTGGGCCGAGCCGCGCGTCGACCGGCCCGTCGACGACGGAGGGCGCCCGCATCGGCGGACGCCCTCCCTCGAATCGAGACCTCAGCGCTTCTCGAGCTCCTCGGCCACGAGGAAGGCGAGCTCGAGCGACTGCATGTGGTTCAGGCGCGGGTCGCACAGCGACTCGTAGCGGGTCGCGAGGGTGGCCTCGTCGATCTGCTCCGAACCGCCGAGGCACTCGGTGACGTCGTCGCCGGTGAGCTCGACGTGGATGCCTCCGGGGAAGGTGCCCACCGAGCGGTGCGCCTCGAAGAAGCCGCGCACCTCGTCGACGACGTCGTCGAAGCGACGCGTCTTGTAGCCGGTGGGCGTGGTGATGCCGTTGCCGTGCATCGGGTCGGTGACCCACAGCGGGGTCGCCCCCGAGTCCTGGACGGCTTCGAGCAGCGGCGGCAGCGCGTCGCGGATCTTTCCTGCGCCCATGCGGGTGATGAACGTGAGTCGCCCGGGCTCGCGGTTCGGGTCGAGCTTGTCGATGAGCGCGAGCGCGGTCTCGGGCGACGTGGTCGGGCCGAGCTTCACGCCGATGGGGTTGCGGATCTTCGAGAAGTAGTCGACGTGCGCGCCGTCGAGGTCGCGCGTGCGCTCACCGATCCACAGGAAGTGCGCCGACGTGTTGTACGGCGTGCTGGTGCGCGAGTCGATGCGCGTCATCGGCCGCTCGTAGTCCATCAGCAGACCCTCGTGGCCGGTGAAGAACTCGACGCGCTTGAGCTCGTCGAAGTCGGCGCCGGCGGCCTCCATGAACTTGATGGCCCGGTCGATCTCGGTGGCGAGTCGCTCGTACTGCTGGTTGGCCGGGTTCTGCGCGAAGCCCTTGTTCCACGAGTGCACCTCGCGCAGATCGGCGAAGCCGCCCTGCGTGAACGCGCGGATGAGGTTGATGGTCGAGGCGGCCGTGTGGTACCCCTTCAGCAGTCGCTGGGGGTCGGCCTGACGCGAGGCCGCGGTGAAGTCGTAGCCGTTGACGATGTCGCCGCGGTAGGCGGGCAGGGTGACGTCGCCGCGGGTCTCGGTGTCGCTCGAGCGGGGCTTGGCGAACTGGCCCGCCATGCGGCCCATCTTGACCACCGGCATCGAGGCGCCGTAGGTCAGCACAACTGCCATCTGCAGCACGGTCTTGATGCGATTGCGGATCTGCTCGGCGGTGGCCCCGGCGAACGTCTCGGCGCAGTCGCCGCCCTGCAGCAGGAACGCCTGACCGGATGCCGCGCGCGCGAGTCGATCGCGGAGGTTGTCGACCTCGCCGGCGAACACCAGCGGGGGCAGGATGGCCAGCTCGTCCGAGACTGCCGCGACGGCGTCGACGTCATACCACGAGGGCTGCTGCTTGATGGGCAGGGTCCGCCAGTGGTCGAGTCCGTCGAGGTCAGGAAGCATCCCTCGAGTCTAGCCGCGCCGCGGGCGCCCGGATCCCCGTGTGACGGGTGTTCAGCTCGCGGTGTTGAGCCGGTCCTTCACCGTCGAGGCGTAGACGTCTTCGTACTCCTGCTCGCCGAGGCGCTGGAGCGCGACCATGATCTCGTCGGTGATGGAGCGGAGGATGTAGCGATCCCCCTCCATGCCCTCGAACCTCGAGAAGTCGAGGGGTTCGCCGATCACGATCCCGACGCGGACCACGTTCGGGATGCGCCGCCCGATGGGCATCATCGTGTCGGTGTCGACCATCACGAGCGGCACGACCGGCACGCGCGCCTCGAGCGCCATGCGCGCGATTCCGGTGCGACCGCGGTACAGCTTGCCGTCGGGGCTGCGCGTGCCCTCCGGGTAGATGCCGAGGAGCTCACCGCGACCGAGCACCTGCAGACCCGTGTTGAGCGACGCCTCGGATGCCTTGCCCCCGGAGCGGTCGATCGGCAGCTGGCCGGTGGCCTTGAAGAACATGCGGGTGGCCCACCCCTTGAGGCCCTTGCCGGTGAAGTAGTCGCTCTTGGCGAGGAAGGCCACCGGCCGGTCGATCATCAGCGGCAGGAAGATCGAGTCGACGAACGAGAGGTGGTTGCTGGCGAGGATCGCGCCGCCCTCGGTGGGGATGTTGCGCCGGCCGACGATCCAGGGCCGGAAGATCGCCTTCACGATCGGTCCGATCACCACGTACTTCATCAGCCAGTAGAACATCTGCTTACGCCTCGGCTCCGGCGAGGTCGGCGACGCCGATGACTCCGGCGTCGTTGACGAGCTGCGCGATGGCGAAGTCGGCGACGGGGCGGTCGCCGTAGCCGGGCAGCGACGTCTCGTAAGCGAGGCGCACGGGGGCGAGCAGGTCGTCGCCGAGCTGGGCCACTCCCCCGCCGATGACGAAGAGCTCGGGGTCGAGCACGGCCTGGAACCCGCCGCACGACTCGCCGAGAGCAGTAGCCACGCGGCGAAGCGCCTCGGTCGCGCCCGGGTCTCCGGCGAGCACCAGTCGCGACACAGACGGTCCCGAGATCGAGCCCTTCTCGGCCCGCAGGGCTGCGAGTGCCGCGCCGATGCCGCCACCGTCGGCGATGTCGTTCGCCTCGCGCTGCAGCGCTCGACCGGATGCATACTGCTCCAGGCATCCGTTCTGTCCGCAGCCGCACGGCAGACCGTCACGGGTGAAGCGGATGTGGCCGAGCTCGCCGCCGATGCCGTGGCCGCCGCGGAAGAGCGCGCCGTCGAGCACGATGGCTCCGCCGACGCCCGTGCCCATGGTGAGCATGACCATGTTGCGCACGCCGCGACCGGCGCCGAACCGATACTCGGCCCAGCCTGCGGCGTTCGCGTCGTTCTCGATGGTGACGGGAAGGTCGATGCCCGCCTCGAGCGCGGCCTTCAGCGGCTCGTTGCGCCACGCGATGTTCGGGGCGTGGATCACGACCGCGCGATCACGGTCGATGAAGCCGGCGGCAGCGACGCCGACGGCGGCGATGTCGTGCTGAGAACGGAAGTGGCGGGCCATGTCGATGACGGCCTGCGCGAGCGCCCGGGTGTCGTGCGGCGTGTCGACGCGTACTTTCTCGAGGATGCGCCCGTCGTCGGTGACCAGGCCTCCCGCGATCTTGGTTCCGCCGATGTCGATGCCGACGTTGAGCACGCTCTCCCTCTCCGGCCGGCGCGGGCGCGACGGCGGTTGAAGTCTAGTGCGCAGTGCGGAATGCACACCCCCGTGGGGCACTGCCGGCCGTCACATTAGAATCGGATGCATCACCCGAGAAGTGTCAGCCGGTACCGAAGGAGCTGCCGTGGTCCAGTTTGAAGTCCCCCCGATCGTCCCAGCCGATCCCACAGCCAATGTGACCGACCTGCTCGTCGAGCGCGTCAAGGCCACGCCCGACCTCGCCCTGTTCGCCGTCCCCGATGGCGAAGTATGGCGCGACATCACCGCCGCCACCTTTGAGAAGCAGGTCATCGCCCTCGCGAAGGGCTTCGTCGCCGCCGGCATCGAGCCCGGCGAGAAGGTCGGGTTCATCGCCCGCACCACGTACGACTGGACGCTCGTCGACTTCGCACTCTTCTACGCGGGCGCGGTCATGGTCCCGATCTACGAGACGAGCTCCCCCGCCCAGGTGTCGTGGATCCTCTCCGACTCCGGGGCGATCGCCTGCATCGCCGAGTCGGCCGACCACTCCGCGCGCATCGCCGAGATCCGCGAGGAGGTGCCGCTCGTGCGCTCGGTGTGGGAGATGCACGCCGGCGACCTCGACCGCCTCGAGACCGAAGGCGCATCCGTTCCCGACGAGGAGATCGAGCGCCGCCGCTCGATCGCGAACGGCGCCGACATCGCGACGCTGATCTACACGTCGGGTTCGACCGGGCGCCCGAAGGGATGCGTGCTCACGCACAGCAACTTCGTCGAGCTCACCCGCAACGCGACGAAGTCCAACCGCGAGGTCTTCGAGACGCCCGGCGCCTCGACACTGCTGTTCATCACGACGGCGCACGTGTTCGCCCGGTTCATCTCGATCCTCGACATCCACGCCGGTGTGAAGACGGGCCACCAGCCCGACACCAAGCAGCTGCTGCCGGCGCTCGGCTCGTTCAAGCCGACGTTCCTCCTCGCGGTTCCGCGTGTGTTCGAGAAGGTCTACAACTCCGCGGAGCAGAAGGCTGAAGCGGGCGGCAAGGGCAAGATCTTCCGGGCCGCAGCCCACACGGCCGTCGAGCACTCGACCCTCGTGCAGGAGGGCAAGAAGGTGCCCCTCATGACGAAGATCAAGTTCTCGCTCTTCGACAAGCTCGTCTACTCGAAGCTGCGCACCGCGATGGGCGGCAACGTGGAGTACGCCGTGTCGGGCTCGGCGCCGCTCGGCCCGCGCCTGGGCCACTTCTTCCACAGCCTGGGCGTGACGATCCTCGAGGGCTACGGCCTCACCGAGACCACGGCGCCCGCGACGGTGAACCAGGCGCGCAAGTCCAAGATCGGCACGGTCGGCCCGGTGATCCCCGGTGTCGGCGTGCGTCTGGCCGACGACGGCGAGATCGAGGTCAGCGGCGTCAACGTGTTCAAGGAGTACTGGCGCAACCCCGAGGCTACCGCCGCCGCGTTCGACGGCGCGTGGTTCAAGACCGGTGACATCGGCGCGTTCGACGCCGAGGGCTTCCTCACGATCACGGGCCGCAAGAAGGAGATCCTCGTCACCGCCGGCGGCAAGAACGTCGCCCCGGCCGCCCTCGAGGACCCCATCCGCGCGAACCCGATCGTCGGCCAGGTCGTCGTCGTCGGCGACCAGAAGCCGTTCATCGCTGCGCTGGTCACCCTCGACACCGAGATGCTGCCGACGTGGCTGGCGAACAACGGCCTGTCCGCTGACATGTCGCTGGCGGATGCCGCGCAGAACGACGCCGTCCGCGCCGAGGTGCAGCGCGCCATCGACCACGCGAACACGACGGTGTCGCGCGCCGAATCGATCCGCAAGTTCACGATCCTCGCGACGGAGTGGACCGAGGCGAGCGGACACCTCACGCCGAAGATGAGCATCAAGCGCAACGTCATCCTCGACGACTTCGCGGGCGACGTCGAAGCGCTCTACGCGGTTCCCGCAGACACCACGAACGTGTCATTGAAGTAAGCGGCCCGATCGCGGCGAAGCCCCGGACCTCTTCGGAGGGCCGGGGCTTCGTGCATCCGCTTCGACGTCAGAACCAGTCGGACTCGCGGACTTCCTTCATCGCGGCCCGCCGGTCCTCCGGCGTGAGCCGCGAAAGGTACAGCATGCCGTCGAGGTGGTCGGTCTCGTGCTGCAGCGCCTGGGCCAGGAGCCCCTCGCCCTCGAGCACGACTGGCTCGCCGTCGAGGTCGATGCCCGTCACGCGCGCCCACGGATGCCGCAGCGCGTCGTGCCAGAGGCCGGGCACCGAGAGGCATCCCTCCCCCGTCGGCACCGGGTCGCCCGACACCTCGAGCACGGGATTGAGCACGTACCCGATCTCACCGTCGATGTTGTAGCTGAACGCCCGCACGCCCACGCCGATCTGCGGCGCTGCCACGCCGGCGCGGCCGGGCAGGGCGACGGTGTCGACGAGGTCCTGCACGAGGGCCCGCACGCCGTCATCGATCCGGTCGACGGGCGCGCTCGGCGCACGGAGCACCGGGTCGCCGAAGACCCGGATGGCACGGACCGCCATTACGCGGCGTTCGCGAAGACGCGCAGGCCCTCGACCACGACCGCGGCGAGCTCACGCGCCGCCTGGCGCGTCTGCGGCTGCAGGTCGCGGAACGTGATCGCGCTCCCCGCCGCGATGTGCGGGTCGTACGGCATGTGCACCACCGAGCGCACGCGGGTCTTGAAGTGGGCCTCGAGCTCTTCCGGGCGAACCAGCGGGGCGCCGGGACGCGCGTTGTTCACCACGACGATCGCGCCGCGCACCTGCTCGGCGTAGCCGTTGGTCTCGAGCCAGGTGAGGGTCTCGGAGGCGAGCTTGGCCTCGTCGACGCTCAGACCCGCCACGACCACGAGCTGGTCGGCGCGCTGGAGCGTCGCCTCCATGACGGAGTGCACGATGCCGGTTCCGGTGTCGGTGAGCACGATCGAGTAGTAATGCGCAGCGAGCGACGCGACGGTGTTGTAGTCGACGTCGTTGAACGCCTCCGACACGCGCGGGTCGGTGTCGGATGCGAGCACGTCGAGGCGCGTCTCGTCGCGGGCGACGATGTTCGACAGGTCGTTGTAGCCGGCGACGTCGCCGCTCACGCGCACGAGGTCGCGCACGGTCTTGCCGCTCGTCCGGGCGATGCGCTCGGCGAGGGTGCCGCGGTCGGGGTTCGCGTCGATGGCGATCACGCGGTCGTCGCGGGCGTCGGCGAGAGCCATGCCGAGGAGCGTGGTGACGGTGGTCTTTCCCACGCCGCCCTTGCGCGAGACGACCGGCACGAACCGGGCGACGCCGTTGAGCGGCGCGGCGATGCGGCGGTCGAGCTCCTTGCGGGCACGCGCGCGCTTGCCGTCTCCCAGGTTGATGCGGTGACCCGACATCGAGTAGACGAGCTGCTGCCAGAGCCCTTCGGGCTCGGACTTGACGACATGGTGCGGGTCGAGCAGACGATCGGGCGTCAGCAGATCTGCGGTCTCACGGTCGGCTTCGAACTCGCCGAGGCGCTTGGATGTCAAGGTGACCTCCGGGCGGGGCTGAACGCGCTCGACCGCTCGGTCGGCGACGCTGGTGGGGTGGAATGCCTCGCGACGGCTGACCGGAACGGTCCCGGTCGCCGGCGGGACGGGTGCGACCGCAGGTGCTTCGACCTCGTCGCGGGCGTCGGCGTCGATCGCGGCGGGCTCTGCCACCGCAGCCTCGTCGACGGATGCCGCGGCCTCAGCCTCGACCTGTGTCTCAGCGGCGGCAGCTTCAGCCGCTGCCGTCTTCGCCGCAGCCTCTGCCGCCTCAGCAGCCGCAGCCTCGATCTCGGCAGCGTCGGCTGCGGCCTGGTCGCGTGCCGCGGCCTCGGCGAATGCGACGGCGAGAGCGATCTCCTCGGCCTCCGCGGCCTCCGCGGCGGCGGCATCCTCGTGGGACTCGTCGGGATCGTCCGCATCGGCGGATTCGAACTCCACGACGATCTCGCCGGTCTCCGCCTCGACGACGACGGCGTCCTCGACGTCGTCGTAGCGCGAGAGCACGGCCTCGACGTCGGCCGGCTCGTCCGCGTCGGCGCCCTCAGCGTCGGCGGGGATCTCCACGACGAAGGGCACGCCCTCGTCGATCACGCCGTCATCGACGACGTCGTCGTCGGTGTCGTCCGACTCGGCGGGAAGCTCGACGTTCACCTGCGCCGTGGCGCCGCTGATGAATCCGAGTCGGGCGGTGTCGAGGTTTCCGGTGTCGGAAAGCACGCCGTTCTCGGAGTCTTTGGGCGTCTGGTCAGATCGATCGGGCGTCACAGCGGAGGTCTCCTGGCAGTTCGTCGGTCGGGTTGCCGCCCTCCAGGCTACTGCGCCGGACGGATCACGACCAAAAGATCTCCCGCATCCACCTGCTGCGTAGGCCCGATCGCGAGGCGCTCGACGACGCCGTCGACGGGTGCGGTGATGGCCGCCTCCATCTTCATCGCCTCGATCGACGCGACCGGCTGGCCGGCGCTCACGGCGTCTCCGACGCCGGCCTTGAGCGTCACGACGCCCGAGAAGGGCGCGGCGACCTGACCGGGCTTGGACGTGTCGGCCTTCTCGGCCTGTCGCGCCTCGACGGTGATGCTGCGGTCGCGCACGAACACCGGACGCAGCTGTCCGTTGAGGGTGGTCATCACGGTGCGCATGCCCTTGTCGTCGGCCTCGCCGATGGCTTCGAGCCCCACGTACAGCTGCACGCCCCGCTCGATCTCGACGACGTGCTCCGTCCCGGCGGTGAGGCCGTAGAGGTAGTCGGCGGTGTCGAGCACACTCAGGTCGCCGAACACGTCGCGCACCTGCGCGAACGCCCGGGTGGGAGCGGGGAACAGCAGCCGGTTAAGGGTGCTCCGCCGCTCGTCGGCGTCGCCCTCGAGCGCGGCTGCCTCGTCGGCGGTGAGGGGGGTGACGCCCACCTTCACGTCGCGCCCCTGCAGCACCTTGGTGCGGAAGGGCTCGGGCCAGCCGCCGGGCAGGTCGCCGAGCTCACCGGCCATGAATCCGACGACCGAGTCGGGGATGTCGTAGTTCTGCGGGTTCTCGGCGAAGTCGGCCGGGTCGGCCTTGACGGCCGCCAAGTGGAGGGCGAGATCGCCGACGACCTTCGACGACGGCGTCACCTTCGGCACGCGGCCGAGGATCTCGTTCGCCGCCGCGTACATGTCTTCGATGAGCTCGAAGTCCTCGGCGAGGCCGAGCGCGATCGCCTGCTGACGCAGGTTCGAGAGCTGACCACCCGGGATCTCGTGGTGGTACACGCGTCCGGTGGGTCCGGGAAGCCCCGACTCGAACGGCGCATAGAGGTTGCGCACCGCCTCCCAGTACGGCTCGAGATCGGTCACCGCACCGAGATCGATGCCTGTGTCGCGCTCGGTGTGCGACATCGCAGCGACGAGCGCCGACAGCGAGGGCTGGCTGGTCGTGCCCGACATGGGTGCGGCGGCCACGTCGACAGCATCCGCCCCCGCGGCCGACGCGGCGAGCAGGGTCGCGAGCTGACCGCCGGCAGTGTCGTGGGTGTGCACATGCACGGGCAGGTCGAAACGGTCGCGGAGCGCCGCGACGAGCTTCGACGCGGCCGCCGGGCGCAGGAGCCCTGCCATGTCCTTGATGGCGAGCACGTGGGCGCCGGCATCCACGATCTGCTCCGCCAGACGCAGGTAGTAGTCGAGCGTGTAGAGCTGCTCGGACGGGTTCAGGATGTCGCCGGTGTAGCAGACGGCGACCTCGGCGACCGAGGTGCCGGTGGCCAGCACCGCGTCGATGGCGGGGCGCATCTGCGACACGTCGTTGAGGGCGTCGAAGATGCGGAAGATGTCGATGCCGGATGCCGCGGCCTCACGCACGAACGCGTCGGTGACCTCGGTCGGGTACGGGGTGTACCCCACGGTGTTGCGGCCGCGCAGCAGCATCTGGATCGCGACGTTCGGCAGCGCCTCGCGCAGGCTGTCGAGCCGCTCCCACGGGTCTTCGCCGAGGAACCGCAGCGCGACGTCGTACGTGGCGCCGCCCCAGGCCTCGACCGAGAGCAGCTCGGGCGTGAGCCGCGCGACGTAAGGTGCGACGGTCGCGAGGTCCTTCGTGCGCACGCGGGTGGCGAGCAGCGACTGGTGGGCGTCGCGGAACGTCGTCTCGGTGACGGCGAGGGCGGTCTGCTCGCGCAGCGCCTTCGCGAAGCCGGCGGGGCCGAGCTCGAGCAGCCGCTGACGCGAGCCGGCGACCGGCTCGGTGGTCAGGTCGAGGGCGGGGAGCTTCGCACGCGGGTCGACGCTCAGCGGGTTCTCGCCGTTGGGGCGGTTCACCGTCGTGTCGACGAGCCAGTTGAGGATCTTCGTGCCGCGGTCCTTCGACTCGCGCCCCTTGAGCAGGCCCGGCCGCTCGTCGATGAACGCGGTGCTGACGTCGCCGGCGATGAACGACTCGTCGTCGAGCACCGCCTGCAGGAAGGGGATGTTCGTCGAGACGCCTCGGATGCGGAACTCGGCGAGGGCGCGACGGGCGCGCACCACGGCGGCGCCGAAGTCGCGGCCGCGGCAGGTCAGCTTCGCGAGCATCGAGTCGAAGTGGGGGCTGATCTGCGACCCCGCCGCGGTGGTGCCGCCGTCGAGACGGATGCCGGCGCCGCCGGGCGAGCGGTACGTGGTGATCTTGCCCGTGTCGGGGCGGAAGCCCTGCGTGGGGTCTTCGGTGGTGATGCGGCACTGCAGCGCCGCGCCGCGGAGCTGGATGCGGTCCTGCGTGAGACCGAGGGTGTCGAGGGTCTGACCCGCCGCGATGCGCATCTGCGACTGCACGAGGTCGACGTCGGTGACCTCTTCGGTCACGGTGTGCTCGACCTGGATGCGCGGATTCATCTCGATGAAGACGACCTCGCCGGTGCGAGGACCCGCGGTCTCGAGCAGGAACTCGACGGTGCCGGCGTTCTCGTAGTCGATCGACCGCGCGAACGCGATGGCGTACGCGTGCAGCGAGTCGCGCACCTCGGGGTCGAGGTTCGGCGCGGGCGCGATCTCGATCACCTTCTGGTGGCGGCGCTGCACCGAGCAGTCGCGCTCGAACAGGTGCACGGTCTCGCCCGCCTTGTCGGCGAGGATCTGCACCTCGACGTGGCGGGGGCGCTGCACGGCCTGCTCGAGGAACACACGGGCGTCGCCGAAGGCGCTGCCCGCCTCGCGCATCGCCTCGGCGAGCGAGGGGGCGAGCTCTGCGGCGGTCTCGACCCGGCGCATCCCGCGGCCGCCGCCGCCGGCGACGGCCTTGACGAAGATGGGGAACCCGATGTCGTCGGCCTGCGCGAGGAGTGCGTCGACGTCGTCGGATGCCTCGGTCGACCGCAGCACCGGAACACCCGCGGCGATCGCGTGGTGCTTCGCCGTCACCTTGTTGCCGGCCATCTCGAGCACGCGCGCCGGCGGCCCGATGAACGCGATGCCGTTGGCGGCCGCCTTCTCGGCGAGCTCGGGGTTCTCGGACAGGAACCCGTAGCCCGGGTAGATCGCGTCGGCGCCCGATTCGAGCGCCACGCGGATGATCTCGTCGACGTCGAGGTAGGCACGCACGGGGTGCCCGATCTCGCCGATGCGGTAGGCCTCGTCGGCCTTCAGCCGGTGCAGCGAATTGCGGTCCTCGTATGGGAAGACGGCCACGGTGCGGGCGCCGAGTTCGAAGGCGGCTCGGAAGGCGCGGATCGCGATCTCTCCACGATTTGCGACGAGGATCTTGCGGAACATCCGACCTCCCGGGCGGCAATGCAGGCGGGGCTGAGTGTGCTCTCAGCCTAGAGGACGGTAACGTGGTGCCTTGTGCACGTCCTATCCGTCAGCTCGCTCAAGGGTGGAGTCGGTAAGACGACCGTGACTCTCGGACTCGCGTCGGCGGCTTTCGCCCGCGGTGTCCGCACGCTCGTCGTCGACCTCGACCCGCAGTCCGACGTGTCGACGGGCATGGACATCCAGGTGGCAGGCCGCCTGAATGTCGCTGATGTCCTCGCCAACCCCAAAGAGAAGACCGTCAAGCAGGCGATCACCTCCAGCGGGTGGGCGAAGGTGCATCCCGGCACCATCGACGTGATGATCGGCAGCCCGTCTGCGATCAACTTCGACGGCCCGCACCCGAGCGTGCGCGACGTCTGGAAGCTCGAAGAGGCGCTCGCCACGATCGAGGGCGACTACGACCTCGTGCTCATCGACTGCGCGCCGTCGCTGAACGCGCTGACGCGCACCGCATGGGCGGCATCCGACCGCGTCATCGTGGTCACCGAGCCTGGGCTGTTCTCGGTCGCCGCGGCCGACCGCGCCCTGCGTGCGATCGAGGAGATCCGTCGCGGCCTCTCGCCCCGCCTCCAGCCGCTGGGCATCGTCGTCAACCGGGTGCGCCCGCAGTCGATCGAGCACCAGTTCCGCATCAAGGAGCTGCGCGACATGTTCGGGCCGCTCGTGCTCGCCCCGCAGCTGCCCGAGCGCACGTCGCTGCAGCAGGCGCAGGGCGCGGCGAAGCCGCTGCACATCTGGCCCGGCGACTCGGCGCAGGAGCTCGCTGCCGACTTCGACGTGCTGCTGGACCGCATCATGCGCACCGGCCGCATCCCGGTTCCCGGCGAAGCCCGCGCATGAACATTCGGGCGCTGATCATTTTGCGCCCGGAATGAGCAGTTTGATTCGCTTCTGCGCAGTCAGCTGATCAGGACTTGGATGCCGCGTCGTGATGACGCACCATAATGCAATGGCACCGAAGACGCTGCATCCCGACAGTCTTGCTGTGCACGCCGGCCGTGACGACCTCACCGCGCTGGGTGTGCACGCACTCCCCCTCGACTTCTCGTCGACCAATCCACTCCCCGATGTGGAGATCGGCGGTCTCTCGTACGAGGTGCTCGCCACCGGCGGGCTGCCGCTCGAAGGCGGGTCGAACGTGTACGCGCGCCTGTGGAACCCCACCGTGGCGCGGTTCGAGGAGGCGCTCGCGCGCCTCGAGCACGCCGAGGAGGCCGTCGCGTTCTCGTCCGGCATGGCCGCGCTGACGGCGGTGCTGCTGTCGCTGGCCGCCGGTCGCCACGTGGTGGCGGTGCGGCCGCTCTACGGCGGCACCGATCACCTGCTCGCCTCGGGACTCCTCGGTGCCGACGTGACCTTCTGCGGTCCCGACGAGGTGGTGGCCTCGCTGCGCGACGACACTGCGCTCGTCGTGCTCGAGACGCCCGCGAACCCGTCTCTCGACCTCGTCGACGTGCAGGCAGTGGTCGCCGCAGCCGGAGTCGTGCCGGTGCTCGTCGACAACACCTTCGCGACCCCCGTGCTGCAGCGCCCGCTCGATCTCGGCGCCGCCCTGTCGCTCCACAGTGCGACGAAATACGTCGGCGGTCACGGCGACGTCGTGGGCGGTGTCGTGGCCTGCGACGCGGCGACCGCCGCAGCGCTGCGTCGCACCCGGGCGATCACCGGGGCCGTCATGCATCCGCTGTCGGCGTACCTGCTCCACCGCGGTCTCGCGACGCTGCCGGTGCGGATGCGTGCCCAGCAGGATGCCGCGTGCCGCATCGCCGACTGGCTCGCCGGTCGTGCGGAGGTCAGTGCGGTGCACTTCCCCGGCCTGCCCGGGTGCGACCCGCACGGACTCGTCGGCACCCAGCAGGACGGGCCCGGGGCGATGATCGCGATCCGACTCGCCGGCGGCTACGAGGCTGCTGCCGCACTCACCTCGCACGTGCGCCTGTTCACGCACGCCGTGTCGCTCGGCAGCGTCGACTCGCTGATCCAGCACCCCGCGTCACTCACGCACCGGCCGGTGCAGGCGCACGCGAAGCCGTCGGATGCTCTCGTACGGCTGTCGATCGGCCTCGAGCACCCCGACGACTTGATCGCCGATCTGGCGCAGGCGCTCGATGCCGTGGGCGCGGAACGGATCGACGTCGACGCGGCGGCGCTGGCCTGACGCCTCAGGCGGAGCGTGCCGCGCGGCGCACAGCGAGCTCGTCGAGCTCGTCGGGGGTGTGCGCCTCGAACTCGACGAGTTCGGATTCGACTTCGCGCAGCACCTTGCCCACCGCGATGCCGAAGACGCCCTGGCCGCGGCTCACGAGGTCGATGACCTCGTCGTTCGAGGTGCAGAGGTAGACCGAGGCGCCGTCGCTCATGAGGGTGGTGCCGGCGAGGTCGCGGATGCCGGCGGCACGCAGCTGGTCGACGGCCACGCGGATCTGCTGCAGCGAGATGCCGGTGTCGAGGAGGCGTTTGACGAGCTTCAGCACGAGGATGTCGCGGAACCCGTAGAGACGCTGGGATCCGGATCCGCTGGCGCCGCGGACGGTGGGCTCGACGAGTTCGGTGCGAGCCCAGTAGTCGAGCTGGCGGTACGTGATGCCGGCGGCGCGGGCGGCCTGCGCTCCGCGGTACCCGACTTCGTCGTCCATCGCGGGCAGACCGTCGGTGAAGAGGAGGTCGGCGACGAACGGCTGTTCGCCCTGCACTTCGCGAGCTGACATGCTCATCCCCCTTCGCCCGAACGACGCAGTCGCATCGGATAGTTCAACGCTAGATCAGCCGTGCCCCTCGGGCAACGACATCCGCTCCGAGCGCATCGGCGTGTCGCGGACTCAGCCCAGCAGCCGGTCGATCGCGGTCTTGACGTAGATCGAGCGGAGCTCTTCGAGCCGCTTCGCGAGTTCCGGCGCGATCTCGCCCGCGCGGCCGCGAGACGCCGAGTCGGTGCGGCGCAGGTGCGGCGCGACCGCCTGCTCGACGAGCGCCACGTCGCGGTCGGCGCTCTGCCGCAGGGCCCGCAGATGCCGCGGCTCGATGCCGTGGCGATCGAGCGCCACGAGCGCCCGCAGGAGCGTCACCGTCTGGTCGGTGTACGCGTCGGATGCGACGATGACGCCGGTGCTGATCGCGTCGTTCAGCAGCTGCGGCGCGGCCCCGGCTGTGGCGAGCAGCTCCTCGCGCCGGTAGCGGCGCGGAGCGGGCACGATCGACGGCGGCGGAACGGCCACGGGCGTCGCCGGGTCGCGCCCGGCGTCGATGTCGGCGAGGTACTCGCGGATCACGACGAGGGGCAGATAGTGGTCGCGCTGCAGGGTGAGCGCGAGGCGCAGGCGCTCGAGGTCGGCCTGCGAGAACTTGCGGTAGCCCGACTCGGTGCGCACCGGCGTGACGATGCCCTGCACCTCGAGGAAGCGCAGCTTGCTCGACGTGAGCGCCGGGAACTCCGGCGATAGCCGGGCGAGCACTTGACCGATGCTCAGCAGACCCGAAGACGCTGCGCGTCCTCGGGCGTTGACGGCCGGCATCAGTTCTCGGTGGCCTGGGCCAGATCGGCGGGCGAGACGAAGAAGTTGAGGCGGAACTTTCCGATGCGCACCTCGGCGCCGTTGACGAGCGTCGCGCGGTCGACGCGCTCCCCGTTCACGTACGTGCCGTTGAGCGAGCGCTGGTCGACCAGCTCGAACGAGGTGCCTGTCCGCGTGATCTCGGAGTGCCGGCGAGAGACGGTGACGTCGTCGAAGAAGATGTCGGCCTCGGGGTGGCGCCCGACGGTGGTGACGTCGGCATCGAGCAGGTAGCGCGCACCCGCGGTGGGCCCGGAACGCACCAGAAGAAGTGCGGCGCCCGACGGCAGGGCGTCGATCGCGTCGAGCTCGGCCTCACCCAGCTCGCTCCCGAACGGGACGAACGACAGGTCTGAGTCGTGCCCGAAAGTCTGAGTGGTGTCGGTGCCGCGCTCGGACTCCTGCAGGTCGCCCCCTGCACCCGTTGCCCGTCGGATCTCGTCCGGTCGGCGGTTGTCCTCCACGGTTACCTCCCTCTGCCTGCAAAGCCTAGCCGATCGACACCGTCGGAACGGTGACGATTGCGGCGCCGAACGTGGGCGGTTTGTTTCGCCAGGTGTCGGTTCGGATGCTTCGCGGCAGGTGTGTCCTTAGCCTTACTGAGGTACGAACCTAACGAGAAGGAGACCGTCGTGTCGAGTCCGCGCAGCAACACCCCGCCCCTGCTGGTGCGTGAGGCTGCTGCGTGCATGTGCGACCACGGCGGACGCTGCTCGTCTTTCGAGCCTGGACACGCGCTCCACCTGATCCAGTCGCGACTCGCGTCGGCGACGCCGTCGGACTGGGCCGATGCCTTCGTCGACGACGCGGATGCCGCGACCGGCGTGATCCGCCTCACGGCGTTCGCGACCGGCGAGCAGATCGTCGTATGGAGCGCGTCGGGTGCCGCGATCGACCTCGCTCCGGGCACCCCCGTCGCCCTCCACGCGCGCTACGACGTGCTGGCGATCGGCGGCGTGCGCTACAACGTCGCCCGCTGACTCGGCGTCGTTTTTCGTCTCGCTCCACCCGCTCAACGCCCGAGCCCGCAGTGCGGTCGTCGAGCGAGGAGCGCAGCGACGAGACGAAACGGTCGTCAGGCGGACGCCATCATCATGTCTTTGACAGCCATGCAGGCATCCATGCACGCCTGGCACGACTGCGCGCACATCTTGCAGACCGCGCTCATCTCGGCGTGCTCCATGCACTCGTCCATGCAGGTCTGACACATCGCGATGCAGGCGTCGAGCATCGCCATCATCGATGCCGGCGTCATCCCCTGCATGCGCATCATCGAGCGCATCATCGTGTTGCACATGTCGGCGCAGTTCATGCACGCGGGGGCGCACGACATCATCTGCGTGGAGCACACCGTGCATGCCTGCTCGCAGGCCGAGCAGGCGTCCATACAGGCCTGCAGGACCGACATGTCCATCATGTCCATGCCGGGCATCGACATCATGTCCTTCGACATCATGTCCATCATCATCGAGTCCATCGTGCGCCTCGCATCCAGATCGGTGCGGGCAGTCCACCCGCCTGCCGCCCATGGTAGGCGCGTGACCCGCCCGGGTGAAGGCCCGCGTAGGCTCGATCGGGTGATGTCACAAGGAATTCACAAGCCGACCCGCACCCGACTCGCGGCCGCCCTCGCCGCAGCCGCTCTGGTGGCGGCATCCGCTCTCCTGATCGCTCCGCCCGCCTCCGCGCACGACGAGCTTCTGGGCACCGACCCCGCCGCCGACTCGACCGTCGACACGCTGCCCGAGTCGATCGCGCTCACCTACAGCAACCTGATCTCCACCGATCCCGGCGCATCGATCGTCGAGGTGACGGATGCCGCGGGCACCGCCCTCAGCGACGGCGAGCCGACCACACAGGACAACGTGCTGACGCAGCCCCTCGCCGGCGAGGCATCCGGTGTCATCACCGTGCTGTGGAAGGTCGTCTCGAGCGACGGGCACCCCATCTCGGGCGAGTTCACCTTCACCGTCGCCGCAGCGGAGCCGACGCCCACCGCGACCACGGAGCCGTCGCCGACGGCGAGCGAGTCGGCGACGGCGAGCGAGACGCCCGTCGCGACTCCCACGCCCACCGCTGCTCCCGACGAGGATTCGACGTTCGGCGACGTGTGGCCGTGGGTGATCGGCGGCATCCTCGTCGCGGGCCTCGCCGGTGCTCTGCTGTACCTGCTCGTCTCGCGTCCGCGCCCCGGCGCCCCGGGCGGTTCGCCGGGGTCCACCCCCGAATCCGACGACCCTTCGGACCATTAGGCTGGGAGTCATGCCTCACTACGACGTCGTCATCCTCGGCGCGGGCCCCGGCGGGTACGTCGCGGCCGTGCGCAGCGCACAGCTCGGACTCTCGGTCGCGATCATCGAAGAGAAGTACTGGGGCGGTGTCTGCCTCAACGTCGGCTGCATCCCCTCGAAGGCTCTGCTGAAGAACGCCGACCTCGCACACCAGGTGCTCCACAAGGCCGACCTGTTCGGCATCTCGGGCGACGTGAAGTTCGACTTCGGCGTCGCATGGGACCGCAGCCGCAAGGTCGCCGACACCCACGTGGGCGGCATCCACTACCTGATGAAGAAGAACAAGGTCACCGAGTACGAGGGTCGTGGGTCGTTCGTCGACGCCAAGACCATCACGGTGACCAAGGCCGACGGCTCCACCGAGACGGTCACGTTCGACAACGTCATCATCTCGACGGGCTCGACCGTGCGCACCCTGCCGGGCGTCGAGTTCAGCAAGAACGTCGTGAACTACGAGGAGCAGATCCTCACGCGCGACCTGCCCGAGTCCATCGTCATCGTGGGCGCCGGCGCCATCGGCATGGAGTTCGCCTTCGTGCTCACCAACTACGGCGTGAAGGTCACGATCATCGAGTTCCTCGACCGTGCCCTGCCCAACGAGGACGTCGAGGTCTCGAAGGAGATCCAGCGCCAGTACAAGAAGTACGGCGTCGACATCCTCACCTCGACCAAGGTCGAGTCGGTCGTCGACTCGGGCGACAAGGTCACCGTGTCGTACAGCGCGAACGCCGACGGCGCGAAGGGCCAGATCGAGGCCGACAAGGTGCTCATGTCGATCGGCTTCGCCCCGCGGGTCGAGGGCTTCGGCCTCGAGAACACCGGCGTGAAGCTCACCGACCGCGGCGCGATCGACATCGACGACTACATGCGCACGAACGTCGAGGGCATCTACGCCATCGGCGACGTGACCGCGAAGCTGCAGCTCGCCCACGTGGCCGAGGCGCAGGCCGTCGTCGCCGCCGAGACCATCGGCAAGGCCGAGACCCAGACCCTGGGCGACTACCGGATGATGCCGCGCGCGACGTTCTGCTCGCCGCAGGTGGCCTCGTTCGGTCTCACCGAGCAGCAGGCGCGCGACGCCGGCTACGACGTGAAGGTCGCGAAGTTCCCGTTCTCGGCCAACGGCAAGGCGAACGGGCTCGGCGAGCCCGTCGGCTTCGTCAAGCTGATCGCCGACGGCGAGCACCTCGAACTGCTCGGCGGCCACCTGATCGGCCCCGACGTGTCGGAGCTGCTGCCCGAGCTGACGCTGGCCCAGAAGTGGGACCTCACCGCGCTCGAAGCGGCACGCAACGTGCACACGCACCCGACACTGTCGGAGGCGCTCCAGGAGGGCTTCCACGGCCTGGCCGGACACATGATCAACCTCTGATCCGCTTTCACCGGAGGGGTCGGGATGCTGCGGCATCCCGGCCCCTCCGTCGTTGAGCGAGCACAGTCGAGGATCCCGGTCGTTGAGCGAGCACGGCCGAGCGTCCCGGTCGTTGAGCGAGCGCAGCGAGACGAAACGCCCGCCCCGTTGGTCCGATAGCCGCGCTTCCTCGCTCAACGCCCGGATGCGCGCTCGCGGGCACTCCACCCCTTCACTCCGTCGATCCCGTCGCGAGCGAATGCCAGCCGCTTCGCGTGGCTCCACCCCTGCAGACGCTTCTCCCAGCCGAATGCCTCATCTATGCGCTCGAACTCGGCAGACCAGATCAGGCGAATCGGCAGACGCCGTCGTGTGTATGCCGCACCCTCACCGGCCGCGTGCTGAGCCAGCCGCCGATCGAGGTCTTTGGTGCTGCCGACGTAGAGCGTGCCGTCGCAGCACTCGAGCATGTACACGTGTGCCATGCACGAACGCTACGCCGAACGATCGACCATGGACGCCGCTGTCCACAGGCACGTTTCGACTCGTCGCTGCGCTCCTCGCTCAACGACCGAGCACGTCCAACACCACGCTTCGACTCGTCGCTGCGCAGCTCGCTCAACGACCGAGCACGTCCAACACCACGCTTCGACTGCCGCTGAGCACCTCGCTCAACGACCGAGCACGTCCAACACCACGCTTCGACTGTCGCCGAGCACCTCGCTCAACGACAGAGCTCCCGGTCGTTGAGCGAGCGCAGCGAGACGAAACGCCCGCGGGTCAGTGGCCGAGGGCTCGTGCCAGCTTCGAGTCGGATGCCGCGGGCCGCGCACCGGCGGCGGTGGCGGCATCCGCGATCGCGGTGAAGAACGCCGCGCGCGCGACCGCGTCGAGGGGCGCGGCGGGGCCGAGCTCGACCTCCCACTCGTGCCACTCGCGCTCGACTCCCGAGCGCTCATCGCGCGTGCGCACACGGTCGTCGGCGAACTCGGCGACGACTCCCCCGGCGGCGTCGAGCAGGTGGTAGGCCGTGCGGGTGTTGCGGATGCGGGCGAGCGGATGCAACGGAGCATCCGTCACCGCGGCCAACTCGGCCAGCGCCGCAGCCGGCACCGCATCACCGGCACCCGCTTCGCCCGAGTCGAGCGGCCAGTGCAGCTCGACTCGGCCGCCGTCGGCGCGGCGCGGACCCTTGATGTGCCACCCGGCATCGGGGCCGCCGGTGCGGCGGCGCAGCGCGAAGCCCGCGCGCGCGAGCGCGGCGTCGTCGGTGTCGAGGTACGCGGCGTCGAGTTCGCGCACCTCGCCCGCACTCGTCGCCGCGACCCCGGGCACGGCCGACCAGTCGGGAACCGCAGTGTCGGAGTCGACGTCGAACTTCAGCTCGATCTCGACCGAACGGGTCGGCTCGACGCCGCCCGGTCGAGCACCGTCAGCGGACGCAGATGAATCAGACGATCCCACGGCTCAGTCGTCGCGACCGTCGGCGTTCGGGTCGATGTCGTCCTGCGACTCGACGAACCAGAACGCGATCTCGGTCGGCCCATCCCCCTCGCCGGTGCGGGCGGGCTCGCCTCGGCGTTCGTACACCACCTGGGTCTCGCTGTAGGGGACGATCAGTCGGTCGAGGTCGGGCTGCTCGAGGGGCAGCAGCTGCCCGTCGAGGGGACCCTGGTGCAGTCGTGCGATAGCCATGGACGCGAGCATACGCCCGGCCCGGGGCGACCGACTCAGCCGAGCGGCTCGGTGTGCCAGATGCGATCGATGTAGTCGCGCATCGACCGGTCCGACGAGAAGAAGCCGCTGCGGGCGACGTTCAGCACGGCCGAGCGCTGCCATGCGGCAGTGTCGGTGTAGGCGTCGTCGACGCGGTCCTGCGCGGCGATGTACGACGTGTAGTCGGCGAGCACCATGAAGCGGTCGTCGTTCATGAGGTTCGACACGATGGGTGCGAACACCGACGCGTCGCCTCCCGAGAACGCACCCGAGCCGATCAGGTCGAGCGCTCGGCCGAGACCCGCATCCTTCTCGGCGAACTCGGCCGGGGTGTAGCCGCGCGCCCACAGCGCTTCGACCTCGGGCTCGCTCATGCCGAACAGGAAGAAGTTGTCGTCGCCGACGAGCTCGCGGATCTCGACGTTCGCGCCGTCGTCGGTGCCGACGGTGAGCGCGCCGTTGAGTGCGAACTTCATGTTGCCGGTCCCCGATGCCTCCTTGCCGGCGAGCGAGATCTGCTCCGACAGGTCTGCCGCGGGGATGATTCGCTCGGCGAGGGTCACGTTGTAGTTCGGCGGGAACAGCACCTTCAGGCGCCCCTCGACGCGCGGGTCGTCGTTGACGACCGAGCCGACGGCGTTGATGAGGTGGATGATGCGCTTGGCCATGTCGTATCCAGGCGCCGCCTTCGCCCCGAACACGAACGTGCGCCCCGGGACCGACGACGCTTCGACCTCGCCCGACACGATGCGGTCGTAGGCCGTGACGATGTGGAGCAGCTTCAGCATCTGCCGCTTGTATTCGTGCAGTCGCTTGACCATCACGTCGAGCATGTGGTCGTCGGCGATCGTCAGCCCGTCGCGTGCCTGCAGCGTCGCCGCGAGCCGCCGCTTGTTGGCGGCCTTCATCTCGCCGAAGGCGGTGCGGAAGTCGGCATCGTCGGCGAACGGCTCGAGCTCGCGCAGCCGCTCGAGGTCGGTGAGCCAGCCGTCGCCGATGGCCTCGGTGATGAGCGCCGACAGCTCGGGGTTCGCGAGCCGCACGAAGCGCCGCGGCGTGACGCCGTTGGTGACGTTCGTGAACTTGCCGGGGAAGAACTCGTCGAACGCGGGCAGCACCTTCTCGCGCAACAGCTGCGAGTGCAGCTCGGCCACGCCGTTCACCTTCGACCCGGCGACGGTGGCGAGGAACGCCATGCGCACCGCGCCGTCGGGGCTGATGATCGACATGTCGCGGATGCGCGCCTCATCGTCGCCGAATCGCTCGCGCACCGCGAGGAGGAACTCCTCGTTGATGCGGTAGATGATCTCGAGGTGGCGCGGGAGCAGGCGACCGAGCAGGTCGATCGGCCAGACTTCGAGCGCCTCGGGCAGGAGCGTGTGGCAGGTGTACGCGAAGCACTGCTGCGTGACCGCCCACGCGGCATCCCATTCCATCTTCTTCTCGTCGACGAGGATGCGCATGAGCTCGGGCACCCCGATGACGGGGTGGGTGTCGTTGAGCTGGAAGATCGCCCGCTCGGGCAGACGCGTGAGGTCGAAGTCCTCGGGCAGCACCACGTCGATGAAGTCGCGGATCGACGCGGCGACGAAGAAGTACTGCTGCTGCAGGCGCAGCTCCTTGCCCTGCGCGGTGCTGTCCTCGGGGTAGAGCACCTTCGAGATGTTCTCGGCGAAGGTCTGGGCGCGCACCGCTTCGACGTAGTCGCCGGCGTTGAACACGCTGAGGTCGAAGGCGTGGTTGGCGCGCGAGCTCCACAGCCGCAGGGTGTTCACGCGGCCGTTCTGGTAGCCGGGCACCATGTAGTTGTAGGGCACCGCCTGCACGCTCCACGCGGGCACCCAGCGCGAACGGGTGACTCCCCCGTCGTCGTACTTCTCGGTGCTGCCGCCGAACGAGATCGTCTGCGCGGCCTCGGGGTGCGGGAACTCCCACGGCGAGCCGAGCTCGAGCCACGAGTCGGGCTGCTCGACCTGCCGGCCGTCTTCGAACGTCTGGCGGAAGATGCCGTACTCGTACCGGATGCCGTAGCCGACATTCGGCACGCTCATGGTGGCGAGCGAGTCGATGAAGCACGCGGCGAGGCGGCCGAGGCCGCCGTTGCCGAGCCCCGGCTCGACCTCCTGCGCGCGCAGCTCCTCGATGTCGACGCCGCACTGCGCGAGTGCCTCAGCGGCGATGTCGGAGAGGCCCGACGCGAGCAGGTTGTTGTCGAGCTGGCGACCCAGAAGGTACTCGGCAGAGAGGTAGCAGACCGCCTTGCGGTCGGATGCACGGTATCGCCGCACGCCTTCGAGCCAGCGCGCGACCAGGTAGTCGCGCACGGTGTAGGCCAGCGCGTAGAAACGGTCGTTCGCCGTCGAGGCAGACAGCGTGACTCCGCGGTCGAAGTTGAGGTTGCGCAGATACTGCGCGACGAATCCGTCGACGGTCGCTTCGGGCGCCCCCACGGGGCCGATCGCGAGCGGATGCGTCGCGCCAGCGGGAGCGGGGACCGGAGAGGTGGAGTTGGCTTCGGGCACGAATCGAATGTATCCGGCGACCACCGCACGACGCCGCATCGAGACGCAACCGCTTACAGGCGGTTTACACACTCGTCATGTTCCGAGCGTGCCGAGCGCCTGTCGGAAAACGTTGTAATGAATCGTGTCAATCCCATTGACCCGTCGCCGGCACCCCGACTAACGTCGCCCGTGCAGGAAAGCGCATTCCACCGGACCCCACGTCCCCAACCTCCCCACACCGGACGCGCCACCCCACCTGCACGACAGAGAAGGATCGATGATGAACCTCCGACGCACATCGACGTGCGCACTGGTCACGGGTGTCGTGACCGCCGCGCTCGTCACAGCCCTGGCGCAGCCCGCGGTCGCCCATGACCGCCCCGGCTCATCGGCGCCCCAGCTCGAGGCCCTCGACCGGGGCCTGGTCGCCGTGTCGACTGCCGAGGGCGTGTTCCTCAGCTGGCGGCTGCTCGCCACCGAGGCAGGCCCCGCCACCGACACCGGCGTCAGCGGCCCGTCGTTCGCGGTCTTCCGCGACGGCGAGCGCATCGCCACCGTCGACGACAGCACGAACTTCGCCGATGCGGCCGGCACGGCGGCATCCGTCTACACCGTCGCCCCGGCCTGGAACGACGTCACCGGCCACCAGTCGGCCGGCGTCAGCGCGTGGGAGAGCGGGTACTACGACCTGCCACTGCAGAAGCCCGCCGACGCCGTCGCGCCGCCGAGCGTCCTCTTCCCCGCCGGCGAGCCGTACACGTACTCGGCCAACGATGCCTCGGTCGCCGACGTCGACGGGGACGGCGCGTACGAGTTCATCGTGAAGTGGGATCCGTCCAACGCGAAGGACGTCTCGCAGAAGGGGTACACCGGCCCCGTCTACGTCGATACGTACGAACTCGACGGCACGCTGCTCAACCGCATCGACCTCGGCGTGAACATCCGTGCAGGCGCCCACTACACGCAGTTCATGGTCTACGACTTCGACGGCGACGGCCGCTCCGAGACCATGCTGAAGACCGCTCCGGGGACGAAGTCGATCAGCTACCGCGCAGACGGCTCGGTCGCCTCCGAAGCGAACGTCACCCTTCTGCCCGAGGACGCCGCCGCCGGGGTCACGCACGCCGACGACTATCGCATGAGCGCGGCCGACTACCGCGAGCACCTCATCGAGATGTTCCAGGGCTGGTCGGAGCATCCCGAAGTCGTCGCCGGCGCCTGGCCCGCCACGCTCGAAGAGGCGTGGGGCATCCCCGTCGCCCACGAGTACCCGCTCAGCGAAGAGGCGGCGACCGAGCTCACCGACTACTTCATCACCACCTACGCCCCCGCGCGCAGCGCCCGCAACGACCTGACGACCTTCGAAGGCTTCATCGTCGACGGTCCCGAGTACCTGACGGTGTTCGACTCGGCCACCGGCAAAGAGCTCGAGACCGTGCGCTACAAGCCCGGCCGCGACGACGACGGCCTGCTGTGGGGCGACTACGCCATGGCCCGCATCGAGCCGGGCAACCGCGTCGACCGGTTCCTCGCCGGTGTCGCCTACCTCGACGGGCAGCACCCGTCTGCGGTCTTCGCCCGCGGGTACTACACCCGCTCCACGCTCGTCGCATACGACTGGGACGGCGAGCACCTCAGCGAGCGCTGGTTCGTCGACAGCGGCCATGTGCCGATGACGAACCCGTTCAATGACGGCCCGCACGGCCGCGACGGCACCGACCCCGAGTTCGGCACCCTCACCACGCAGGGCTTCCACTCGCTGAGCTCGGCCGACGTCGACGGCGACGGCAAGCACGAGATCGTCTACGGCGCGGCGACGATCGACGACGACGGATCGCTGCTGTACAGCTCGTTCGACGTGCTGCCCGCAGGCAGCGCGGCGCCGGGCGAGAACGTGCGCCTCGGCCACGGCGACGCCATGCACGTCACGGACATCGACCCGACGCGTCCGGGCCTCGAGATCTGGACCTCGCACGAGGGCGGCACCTTCGCGCCGTACGGCTCGGTGCTCCGCGACGCGGCGACCGGCGAGGTGCTGTTCGGCGCGTACTCGGGCCGAGACACCGGTCGCAGCATGGTCGGCGACGTGCGTGCCGACGTACCCGGGGTCGAAGTCTGGGCGAGCATGCCCGGCGGGACCGAGGCGTCGGGGCTGCTGAGCTCGACCGGTGAGATCCTCGGCTCGGCGATCCCCGGAACGAACATGTCCATCCGCTGGGCCGCCGACATGACGACGCAGATCGTCAACGGCTCGGGCGACCAGGACGTCACGATAGACGACTGGACGGACGGCCGTGTGCTCACGGCCACGGGCACCCGCACCAACAACGGAACGAAGGGCAACCCGTCGCTCGTCGCCGACGTGTTCGGCGATTGGCGAGAGGAGCTGCTCGTGCGCACGACCGACTCGAGCGCGCTGCGGATCTTCACGAGCACCGAGGTGACCACGCACAAGCTGCCGACGCTCATGCACGATGTGCAGTACCGCGCCGAGGTGGCCCGCCAGAACACGACGTACAACCAGCCCTCGTACACGAGCTACTACCTCGCGAGCGACATGGACTTCGCCGGGGTGCCGGTGCGCACCGAGGCGGCGACGCCGAAGGCGCCGAAGTTCGTCGATCCGAAGGGGTCGCTGCTCGACGTCGTGCTCATCACGCCCGACAGGAAGTTCGACTACTACATCGACGGCAAGAAGGTGCGCCTGCCGGTGATCAAGGTCAAGCGCGGCGCCGAGGTGACCATCACCGCGGTGCCGGCGACGGGCTACGCGTTCGCCGCCGGCGCGACCACGACGTGGACCCACACGTTCGGCAAGTGATCGACTGAACCGCAGAGGACGGATGCTCGGGCGCTGTCTGCACCCGGGCATCCGTCCTGTCGCCCGTAGGCTTGAGCTGTGAAGCCGTTCGTCCTCCTCGCCACGCGCGCCGAAGACGTCCCCGCCGACGAGGAGTACGCGCTCTTCCTGCGCTACACCGGGCTGGCTCCCGAGCACCTCATCCGCGTGCGACTCGAGGCGGGCCCGATGCCGACGCTCGACCTCGACGCGCTGTCGGGCATCTTCGTGGGCGGCGGGCCCTTCAACGCGTCGGACCCGCCCGAGAAGAAGTCCGCCGTGCAGCAGCGGGTCGAGGCCGAGTTCGACAGCCTGCTCGACGAGGTCGTCGCGCGCGACTTCCCCTTCCTCGGCGCCTGCTACGGCATCGGCACCCTCGGCGCGCACCAGGGCGCGGTGATCGACCGCACATTCCCCGAGCCGATCAGCGTGGTGACGGTGACGGCCACCGAGGCCGGAGCATCCGATCCCCTGCTCGCCGACATGCCGACTGCGTTCGACGCGTTCGTCGGCCACAAGGAGGCGATCTCGCAGCTGCCCGGCTCAGCGACGCTCCTCGCGTCGTCTGCGACCGCGCCGGTGCAGATGTTCAAGGTCGGGCAGAACGTGTACGCGACGCAGTTCCACCCCGAGCTCGACGTCGAGGGCATCACCACCCGCATCCACGCGTACGCCGACCACGGCTACTTCGCTGCCGACGAGCTCGAACTCACCCTCGCCGCCGTCCGCCGCGTGGCGGTGTCGCATCCCAGCCGCATCCTGCGCTCGTTCGTCGAGCGCTACGCCCGCTGAGCTCGTCTCTCTCTTTTCGACCCCGGGGCGTCGTCACTGCTTCCCGCCGGGAAGATCGGCGGCCTCGCGTGCTCTGTTCAGCTCGTCGGTGGCCACCCGCACCGAGTCCTCGGCCTTGCGCACGCGGCGCAGCGGCATCGTGGGTGCGCCGTGCCGTTCGCGCACGCGGTCCGATCGCTCGCGCGTGCCGAGGATGATCCACGTCGAGGCGAGCAGGATCACCTGCGCCGACAGGTTGATCCACAGCAGCAGGGCGATGAGGGCGGCGAACGAGACGAGCAGCGGATTCGAGCTCGCCCCGCCGACGAACAGCCCCGACAGCTGCTGCAGCGCCGTCAGCCCGATGCCGCCGATGATCGCGCCCGACCACAGCGGTCCCGCAGGCGGGCGCACCCCGCTCAGGGTGATGAAGGCGAGCACGATCAGCCCCGTATCGAGCGCGAACACCGCGACGGTCGACACCGAGTTCGTCAGGAACGCGCTGAAGCCGCCCGGCGCCAAGCCGAGCCAGTCGCTCACGGTATCGACGAATGCGGTGCCGACGAAGGTGGCCGCCGCAGCCACGACGAAGCCGCCGCCGATCGCGAGCGCGAGTGCGAGGTTGCGCACGTACACCCACACCACCATGACGTCGTCGAACGGGCTGTCGCTCAGGGTGCGCATCGCGTTGCGCAGCGATCCGATCGCGCCGATCGCGGCGAGCACCAGACCGACGAGCGCGGCGATGCCGGCGAACGTCAGGCCGGCGGGCGCATCGATGTCGTCGACGTCGACGATGGTTCCGATGAGACCGGGGATCGCTGCATCGACCGCGTCGATGATCGCCTCGAGCGCCACCGGGTTGTCGGCGAGCCACAGTGCGGCGAACGAGAAGCCGAGAAGCACACCGGCGAAGAGGGAGAAAAGGGTGCGGTAGGTGATGCTGTCGGCGAGCATCGGGCCGCGGCGCTCCGAGTAGTGCAGCCACGTGCGAACGAGGCGCAGTGACAGCGCCCACGCGGTGGCCTTCGCGATGGTCTCTTTCAGGGCCATGGGTTCGACCCTAGCGAGCCGTCGATCCAACCGTGCCGGGGTGGACAGGTGCGCCGTCGTGTGGCAGGCGAATCCGTTCGGAGACGCGTGCTCCCCCGGCCTGCTCGCTCCCCTCACACACCGGCGAGCAGGATCAGGTACCAGCTTCCGACGGCTTGGCCGGCGAACACACCCGTCCAGGCGCCGAGGATCATCCACGGGCCGAACGGGATGGCAGTCGTGCGCTTGGCGCGACGGGAGAGCATCAGTGCGATGCCGAAGACCCCTCCGTACACGAATGCGGCGAACGCACCGACAGCGAGGGCGCCCCAGCCGATGAAGCCGAGGTAGATGCCGATGACACCGGCGAGCTTCACGTCGCCCCCGCCCATGCCGCCCGGCCGGATGACACGGAGCACGAAGTAGAACGCGTACATGGCGACCATGCCCACCGCCGCCCGGACGAGCGCGCTCCAGTCCTGGGTCAGCAGCGCCGCCGACGCGAGCAGCGCACCCGCGACCGCGTAGGCAGGCAGGACGATGCGATCGGGAAGTCGGTGGGTTCGCAGGTCGATCACGCTCAGCACGACGCTGATCACCGCGAAGTACGCGAACCCGGAGACCACGAAGGCCGATGCCGCCCACTCCGCCGGCGTCGCCGGAACGATGAGCGCGAACGAGAGCCTCCCGGCGGATGCGGTTGCGGCTGCGGTTGCGGCTGCGACCTGCAGCACAGCTGCTGCGGCACAGTCCACCGGCACGATGACGTCTCCCTCGACGGGTCGACGATCGTTCCCGACGACGGGTAGCCTACGGCGCAGCGCCGGCGGCGGAATCCGCCTGTGGATGGGCGTGTGCGCCGTGGCCTCGTGCGGCAGGGCTGCCCCGCTCCCACGGATCTGCTCAGGGCGTCGGCACCCCCCACCCGGCGACGAGTGCGACCGTCGGGTGTGTGGGTCATCGCGCGCTGGATGCGCTGGTCGAGGCCGTCGAGTTCGCCGAGCACGTCGATCGCGGCCCACGCGCGGTCGCGGTCGACGGGGCGAAACGCCCCCCGCGCACCTACGCGTCGAGCACCTCGAGACGCACGGCGGCGAGCGCGCCTTCGTCGAGGCCCTCGGCATCCCTCACCGACTTCTTGAGTGGGAGCACGTACGCACCCTGCGACGAATCGGGGAAGATCGACGTCTGGAACCGCGACCCGCCGATGGCCGCGCTCACTCGCACGGCACCGAACCCGCGATACGGGCGCGGAATCTCGCGGATCTCTTCGCTCAACTCGGGCGGAACCGCCACGAAGTACCACGACGAGTCTTCACGGGCGGACCAGCGGAACACCGGCGCTTCGAACTCGAAGTTCATGCCGCGTACCGGTCGACGAGCCGCTGCAGGCAGTCAACCCATCCCTCGACGTGGCTGGTGCGCTCCCCCGCCGTCGCGAACCCCGACTGGCGCACGATGACGCGGGTCGAGGCATCCGCTGCGTCTTCGAACGTGATCTCGACGTCGGTGACGCCGGGCTCGCCGTCCCACCGCCAGCCGAGGCGCAGCGCGCGCGGCGGCTCGATCGCGACGATCGTGGCGTTCACACCGATGCCGGCGACGTCGGAGCGCACGCGCCACGCACCGAGCTCCTGCGGCTCGATCGTCACCGCGGACTCGAGCCGCGGCGGCCAGAACCACTCGGCGAGGCGGGCGGCATCGGTGAAATCGGCCCACACGTCGTCGGCGGTCGCCGCGACCAGAGCACCCTCGGTCAGCTCGAGCATGCGCTCACGCTAGCGCGACCTGGCGACACGCGGCATCTGTCATCTGCGCAAAGCCGGCGCGTCGAGGACGACGCAGACGAAGACCTGCAGCCGACGCATACGGCTCGCCGGGCGCTTTTCGCCGTGGAGAAGACGATCGCTTGCTGCGACCCACACATTAATAGTTATGTACTACCTGACGATTCAAAAAGGCTCAGAAAGGCTCAAAATCATGGAGCTTCGCTCTTCACAAACATCTTCGCAGTCGCTAGAATCGAACATATGAACGATCTACTCGATGATATCGGCGAGACTCTCGCCCATCTCGGTCGTTCGTGGCGCCGCACGCCCGCAGGCGATCGGCTGGCGGTCGATGACCTCGCCGATGCCGAACTCGTCGCCCTCAATGAGTCGCTCGGCGCCGCGCGTCGCCGGTTCGATGCGGTTCACTCACGAATCGCGAGCGAGATCGCCCGCCGGTCTCGCCCCGAGCACGGCGCCGAGGGGCTCGCGAAGAAGAACGGCTACCGCACGCCCGTCACGCTGATCGCCGCGACCACGGGCACCACCGTCGGCGAGGCGGCGAAGCTCGTATCCGTCGGCGAGGCGACCGCACCGCGCCGCATGTTCTCCGGAGAAGACGCTCCCGCCCGGCATCCGTTCGTCGCAGCGGCACTCGCCGCAGGCGAGATCGGCATGCCGGCATCCTCCGCGATCATCACGATGCTCGACAGAATCGCCATGCGCGTCGATCGGCCAACGCTCGACGACGCCGAGCGCACTCTCATCGCGCAGGCGCATGGGCTCGCGCTCGACCAGCTCGCCAAGGTGATCACCCGCGCCGAGGCCTACCTCGATCCCGACGGGCTCCAGCCGCACGAGAGCGAAATGCGCCAGATGCGCAGCCTGCGATTCTTCGAACGCGACGGGATGCTGTGCATCGACGGCAAGTTCGATCCGGTCTCAGGAGCCCCGATCCGCACCGCGATCGAGGCCGTGGTCACCGCCGAATTCCGCAACGAGGCCGATCAGCGGGGCGCCGGCGGCGCCTCGGCCGACACCGACGGCGTCGACAGCGGGGCGGATGCTGCGAACCTCGACGGCACCGCCGGCCCTGTCTCCGACCGTGCCCGGGGCCCGCTCGGCGACGACTCTCGCGCGCGCACCGTCGCCCAGCGTCAAGCCGACGCCCTGCTGCAGCTCGCCGAGCATCTTCTCGGATGCGACAGCACCGACAAGCCGATCGACGGCCCCACGGTGATCGTGCGCATGACCCTCGCCGACCTCGAGTCCGGCACCGGGGTGGCGACCATCGACGGCGTCGCCCAGCCGATCTCGGTCTCGGCAGCGCGGCGTATGGCAGCGTCGGGCGGAGTCATCCCCGAAGTGCTCGGCGGCGAGAGCGAGATCCTCGATTGGGGTCGGCGGAAGCGCTTGTTCACCCGAGCGCAGAAGCTCGCGCTCGCTGAACGCGACGGCGGATGCGTCGGATGCGGCCTCGCCCCCGGGATGTGCAAAGTCCACCACCTACGCTGGTGGGCCCGAGACCTCGGACCGACCGACCTCGACAACGGAGTGCTGCTCTGCGAATCGTGCCATCACCGCGTGCATGACAACGGGTGGGAGATCCGCGTCGAAGGCACGGGGGTCGCAGCACGGGTGTGGTTCATTCCACCCGCGCACATCGATCCGCGCCGCACTCCGCGACCAGGCGGCAACCGCCGCTTCAGCTACGCGCCCGCCCACGCCGCGTGACGTCGACGCGCCCGCCCACGCCGCGTGACGTCGGCGCGCCGAGTGCCCATCGAATACCCGCCGCCGCGGGCGACATGACGACGCCGCGCACGACCGCCCATCTAGGATCGAGCCCATGCCGAAAGCCGCGACCCGCAACGCTCGAGCCCGTACAGGCGTCAGGCCCCAGAGCTCGCATCACGGCGACCGCGACCTGTCCCGCCCGCTGCCCGCGAGCTTCAGCTGGAGCGTGCTCGCGGTGTTCGCCGTCGTGTTGGCGATCGCATCCGTCATCGCCCCGCTCCCCTGGTGGATCGCTGCCGTCTACGGCGCGATGAGCCTCATCACCTTCGTCGCCTACGGACTCGACAAGCGCGCCGCTCGGCGCTCAGCGCCCCGCACGCCCGAGAACACCCTGCTCATGCTCGGCCTCCTCGCCGGCTGGCCCGGCGCCCTCGCCGCCCAGCAGTCCTTCCGCCACAAGACCCGCAAGCGCACCTTCCGCCGGGCGTTCTGGGGCACCGTGGTGCTCAACGTCGCTGCCCTCGGCGTGCTCGCCTGGTTCATCGTCGAGTCCTGACGCGACTCACCCCGTGACGCCCCGGATCGTCGCGGCGCTCCTCCCTCGATCCCGCGCGGCGCGCCTCGCTCGACCCTGCGCGCCGCGCGCACCACTTCGTCGCCCGCGACCCGGAAAGCGTGTGCCCCGATCTCACCCTTGAGACCGCTCTCACATTTGGTTACTGTCCTGTAAGCAAGTGGCACCGACGCCACCCGCGACGCCGCCGGACCGGACGCCGACTGCGACCGCAGAGCAAGACCCCCTCATCGAAGAGAGGCATCTCGCATGAACCTTCCCGTCCCCCGCGCGCGAGCGCGCCGCACCGCGATGGCCATCACGGCCGCAGCGGCGCTGGCCGCCGGCGCACTTCTCGCCACACCGGCGGTCGCGGCCCCACCGCTCGCCGTCGACCCTTACAACCCCGACTTCGGTCCCAACGTCACGATCTACTCCCCCGACACACCCGTCGACCAGATCGAATCCGAACTCGACGCCCTCGCCGACCAGCAGCGCGACGCCGAGATGAGCACCGCCCGCTCGGCGGTCTACTTCCTTCCCGGCCAATACGGGACGGCTGAGAACCCCCTGCAGTTCGACGTCGGCTACTACACCGAGGTCGCCGGCCTCGGGGCATCCCCCACCGATGTCGACATCAACGGATCGATCGAGGTCTACAACCGCTGCCTCACGAGCGACAACTGCCTCGCCCTGGTCAACTTCTGGCGCACGATCTCGAACCTGTCCATCCAGGTGAACAGCCTGGGCGACGACGGATGCCGCGGCAGCGCCAACTTCTGGGCGGTGTCGCAGGCGGTCTCGATGCGCCGCCTCGACATCTCGGGCGCCAACCTGTCGCTCATGGACTACTGCACCGCCGGGCCCCAGTACGCAAGCGGCGGCTTCATCGCCGACTCCCGCCTGCCGTACGTGGTGAGCGGATCCCAGCAGCAGTGGCTCACCCGCAACAGCGAGGTGGCCGGCTGGTCGAACGGCGTGTGGAACCAGGTGTTCTCGGGAGTCGTCGGCGCACCTGCCGACGCGAACTTCCCGACCGAGCCGTACACGACGCTCGAGACGACACCGGTCACGCGTGAGAAGCCGTACCTGTACGTCGACGACGCAGGCAAGTACAACGTGCGCGTCCCCGCGATGCAGCGCGAGACGAGCGGCGTCAGCTGGGACGAAGGCCTCACCGCTGGGCGCAGCATCCCGATCACCGACTTCTACATCGCCAAGCCGGGCGACTCGGAGCTGAAGATCAACGCGGCACTCGCGGTGGGCAAGCACCTCATCTTCACGCCGGGTGTCTACGACATCGACAAGACCCTGCTGGTGTGGCGCCCCGGCACCGTGGTGCTCGGACTCGGGCACGCCACGCTCACGGCGAAGAAGGGGGCGACGCCGCTGGCGATCGCCGACGTGCCCGGAATCGTCGTGGCCGGCATCACCGTCGACGCCGGCGAGAAGCTCTCGCCGGTGCTCATGAAGGTGGGCCTGACGAAATCGCTCAACCTCTCGAGCAAGAAGTCGAAGGACAACCCGATCACGCTGAGCGATGTGTACTTCCGCGTCGGCGGTCCGCACATCGGCAAGACGACGACGGCCCTCGAGATCAACGCCGACAACGTGCTCATCGACCACACCTGGGTGTGGCGCGGCGACCACGGCATCGAAGGGTTCGATCCGACCGACGGCGTCAACGGCGACAACGAGCGCTGGGCGACCAACACCGGAACGAACGGCGTCATCGTGAACGGTGACCACGTGACGGCGACCGGCCTGTTCGTCGAGCACTTCCAGAAGTACAACACGCTGTGGAAGGGCGAGAACGGCCGCGTCGTGCTGTACCAGAACGAGCTGCCCTACGACCCGCCCACCCAGGCCGACTGGACGCAGCCCGACGGAACGCTCGGCTACCCGGGCTACGTGGTCGACGCGAAGGTGAAGAACCACCGCCTCGACGGCGCCGGCGTGTACGTGTTCAACCAGAACAACCCGGCGATCGTCACGGAGAACGGCTTCGATGTTCCGGATGCTCCCGGCGTGCAGCTGCACCACATCATGACCGTGAACCTCTCGGCGGGCACCGTCGAGCACGTCGTGAACGGTGTGGGCGGCCAGGCCGACAACACCAACACCGGCGCCCCGCAGTACGTGGCGGACTACCCGCTGCCCTAGCGGTCGCTGGGCGTTTCGTCTCGCCGCTGCGCGACTCGCTCAACGACCGGTGGACCCGAACCCCGGTCGTTGGGCGGGCGCAGGCGAGACGCGACGCTCAGGGATGCTGCGCGGTCACCAGTGCGGGTGGATGCTCTCGCGCAGGCGCTCGTCGTACACCCGGCGGATGACGGCATCGAACGCGTCGACGTCGAACCCGCCGTCGATCAGCTCGCCGGCATCCGCATTCCTGCCCGCCTGCGACACGTTGCGCGCACCCGGGATCACGCTCGTCACACCGGGAAGCGAGGCGATCCACGCCAGCGTTGCGGCAGGCAGCGGCACGCTGATGGGCAGCGACGCCGCGAGCTCGCGCGCCGCCTCGACGCCCACCTCGAAGTCGACACCCGAGAACGTCTCGCCGCGGTCGAACGCCTCGCCCTGCCGGTTGTACGTGCGGTGGTCGTTCTCGGCGAACGTGGTGTCAGCCGTGTACCGGCCCGACAGCAGGCCCGATGCGAGCGGCACGCGCGCGAAGATCGCCGTTCCGGCGGCGCGCGCCGCGGGAAGCACCGCGTCGAGCGGCTTGAGCCGGAACGGATTGAGGATGATCTGGATGTTCGCCACGTTCGGCCGGGCGATCGCCGCGAGCGCTTGCGCGCACGTCTCGACCGATACCCCGTACGCGGCGATCGCGCCCGACGCCACCAGGTCGTCGAGGGCGTCGTATGTCGCGCCGGCGGCGATCACCTCCGACGGCGGGCAGTGCAGCTGCACCAGGTCGAGTCGGTCGACGCCGAGGTTCTTGCGGGAGCGATCGGTCCACGCGCGGAAGTTCTCGGGCGTGTAGTTCTCGGGCTCCTGCGCCATGCGCCGACCCATCTTGGTCGCCACCGTGACCGTGCGCTCGTGGCGCTCGGCCAGGAAGCGCCCGATCAGCTTCTCGCTGCGTCCGTCGCCGTACACGTCGGCGGTGTCGAACAGGGTGACGCCACGGTCGACGGATGCCGCGAGCACGGCGAGCGCCTCGTCTTCCGACACCTGCCCCCAGTCGGCACCCAACTGCCAGGTGCCGAGGCCGATAGCCGAGACGGCGCGGCCGGTTCGACCGAGAGGACGCTGCTGCATGGGGAGCCTTTCATCGCCGCGGCGAGCACGGACGCCTTCCAGCTTGCCATCCGAAGCGCGCGCGGGGCGAGAACCGGGCGCGCCGCTCCCCCGCTGCGCGCTATCGCGCCGGCTCCGAGCGGGCGCCCCGATCGTGCGCGCCGACCGGCGCGGCGCCGTCCCACCGCCGCTACGGCGCGATCGTCACCGGCGTGCCCTCGGGCAGCTCGGCGAGCGCTGCGATCGGCTCGGGGCCGAGGCGGATGCATCCGTTCGAGATCGGCCCCGTCCGGTCGTCGTGATAGTGGAACGCCGTCACGGCGACGTTCGCTCCGGCGAACCCATCGAGCGTGGGCGACTGCACCGACAGATAGACGATCGGGTTGCCGCGCGTGTACCAGTACTCGGGCACCACGCGCGTCATCATGATGAACGCCCGCCCCATCGGCGTCGGCGTGTCTTCGGTGCCCCACGCGAAGTCGGTGGCGATCCTCTCGGCCACCCCACCGCGCACGATGTCGACGGTGCGGTCCGAGATGTCGACGAGCACTTCGACATCGATCGGCGCGATCTCGACGTCGGCGACGCGCAGCCAGCCCGTCACCTGCGCCGGGTCGCCCTGCGACGGCACGGCCTGGCGGCCGGTGAGGAGCACTTCGACCCAGTCGTCCTGCTTCTCGACGATGGGCAGGGTGGTGCCGCCGTACGAGTATTCGCGGGGAACGTAGGCCACCGGCTCACCCGTCGGGTCGGCGAACACCGGCGCCCCGGCGGCGCCGGCGAGCGCGGTGAGTCCGGATGCCGCGGCGAACGGATCGTCGTCGACAGGAAGCTCGGGGATCACGGAGAACACGGTCACCCGCGGCAGCGTCGTCACGTCGTACGACGTGGTGTTCGCGGGGTAGCCGGTCGGCGTCGGGGTCGGCGTGGGCGTCGGCTCGGCAGGCGTCGCCGTCGCCGCGCCCGTCTCGGTCGGCGTGGGAGCGGATGCCGCCGGCTCGCCGCGCTCCGCGTACGAGACGGCGAGCGCGACGAACACCCCGATGACCACCGCGGCGAGGGCGCCGATCGCGATCGCCCTGCGTGGTCGCGCGCGCCCTGTGCCCCCGGCATCCGCCATTCCTCCATCGTCGGCGTCGGCCGCACGTGCCGCAACCCGCGGCATCCGTCAGCGCGGCGTCGCACGGGCTTTCTGCGCCGCCCGTCGTTCGACGAGGTGTCTTGACGGCGACGCCGGGATGGAGAAACGTGAGGGTGTCGGCGTCGAGAGGACACGCGCATGAGGCAGATCTCCTACCGCCGGGTGGAGCCCGTGACCGTGTACGCGGCCCGCATCGATGCGCCCGGACCCGGTCCCGACAACGTGGGACCGGCGATCGCGACGGTGATGCCCGCCTTCAACGAGGCCCTGATCGATGCAGGCAGGCCGCTGCTCGAGCCCGGCATCTTCTGGTACGAACCGCACGACGACTCCCCCGAGCTGACGGTGCACGTCTCGTTCCGTGCCGAAGACCCGCCCGTGCCGGGCGACGGCTACGAGGTCGTCACGCTGCCCGCGGTCGACACGATGGCGGTGCTCGTGCACGCGGGCGACATGACGGGGATCGGGGACTCGTGGGGCCGGCTCATGGAGGGCGTGGCGGCCGACGGCTACCGCATCGTCGGCCCGTGCCGCGAGGTGTACCTCGAAGCGGGTGACCCCGAGCCCGGACCGGACTGGGTGACCGAGCTGCAGGCGCCCGTCGAACGGGGCTGACCGATCCAGCGGTCAGCCGTCGAGCTTCGGTGAACGCGCGTCAGCGCCGGGAGCGGATGCGCGCGAGTGCGGTGTCGATCGCCGCGCACGCCGCCACCGCGACCACGTACACGAGCAGGTCGCGCGCGTCGAAGACCGTGCCGAGCACCAGCATCGCGGGCGGGAACACCGCGCCGAGGGCGATCGGGATGCCGGTGAGCTGGAACAGTTCCACGGCCACGCACCACGCGCCCGCCACACCAGCCACGACGAACGGCGACCAATGGGGTGCGACCAGCACCACGGCGAGATACGCCGCGGCCGCGTAGAGCGCGTCGCCCGAGATATCGGTCGCCGCGGTGTCGGCGAGAAGCGCGTGCACGCCCAGACCGCAGGCGACCACCGCTGCGAGGAGCGCGAGGGCGCGGGGTCGGCGCCGGGCTGGGCGTCGCACTGCGGACGCGGATGCCTCGTGGTCGCCGGCCTCCGCAGTCATCCTGCCAGTCTGCCCGAGGGCCCTCACTGTTCGATGAACGCCACCTCGAAGTCGGCGAAGTGCAGCCCCGATTGCGCGATCGCCTGTTCGATCCCGGCGTGCGCGCCGGGAGCCACGATGTGGATGCGCGCGACCCCGTCCGTCTGATCGCCGGGTTCGCTCACCCAGATGCTCGTCGCGTCGAAGTCCTCGGCGAGCGTCGTCAGCAGGGCGACGGTGGCGGCGCTCTCGCCCGGCTGCACCTCGACGCCGACCGCGGGCGCGTTGATCTCGACGCGGCTGTCGGGACGGAGCCCCGCCGCCGCGAGCAGCTCGTCGGAGTGCGCGATGAGCGGCAGCACCGGCGCGAGGTCGCTGGTCGGCGCCTCGAGCGCGACGAGGGCGAGCATCCCGTCCTCCCAGACGCCCGGCTGCACGTCGAGCCCCGGAGCGAGCCGATCGAGTTCAGCGACCAACGGCACCGCGTCGAACCCGAACTCGGGGCATCCGTCCGTCGTGCCGTCGCCGGCGGGAGTCGCGCCGTTCAGCGAGATGGTGGCCCCGGCATCCGTCGACGCCTGGATCGACCACATCACGGCCTCGGGATGATGTGCCTTGCATGCGAGGTCGAGCAGCCCGGGGAGCCGGTCATCGTCGACGCCGACGCCGATCCACGACGACGGCGGGGCGAACAGGGGCGCCTCGACCCACCGCGAAGAATCGACCGCGCTGACACCCGGCACCGCGGCGACCTCGGCCGTGAGGGCGTCGAACTCCGCGCTCGGTCGTTCGAAGTGCGTCTCGTCGACCATCCAGGAGAATAGCAGCGAGCCCCCGATCACGAGACCCGCGATCACGATGCCCGTCGACCACAGCACCACGCGCCGCGCGATGGGGCGGCGTGGAGGCGGACCGCCGGCCTCGTCGGGTGCAGGTGCCGCGGCCGAATCCGGTGCGTGCGTCGTCGACATCCGCTCACCTCTCCACCGGACGCGCACTCGGCGCCGATCACCCACATTCTGACGGGCGGCGACTCCACAGGCCACCCCTACGGGGCATCCGGTCGCCTCCGCAGGTTCTTCACGTCGGTCCGCTGCTTCTTCGCCTTCAGCCGACGCTCCTTCGCGCCTCGGCTCGGCTTGGTCGCGCGCCGCACCGCTGCGGGCGGTCGGAGCGCGTCGGCGAGGAGCGCCGCCAGCCGGTCGCGCGCGGCATCGCGGTTGCGCAGCTGCGCCCGATGCTCGGATGCGGTGATCGTCAGCACGCCGTCGACGAGCCGGCCCGAGAGCCTCGTGAGGATGCGGTCGCGCTGCACCGGCGAGAGGGCCGCGGAGTTCGCGGCATCCCACAGCAGTTCGACGCGCGAGTCGGCGGTGTTCACGCCCTGCCCGCCCGGCCCCGATGAGCGCGAGAAACGCCACGACAGCTCGGACTCGGGGATCGTGAGCGCCGAGCCGACCGCGAGTCCGGGGCGATGGGCGGCAGGCATGCCTCCATCATCCTCTCGGCGTCGGCCTATCGGCCCCGAGGCGGCGCAGGAGATCGCGCGCCTCGGGGCCGATCCGGTCTCGACCCGCGTCAGGCGTCGCGCGTGCGGAGCACTCCCCAGCCGAGCACGAGCGGCACGACGACCCACCCGGCGAGCGCGAGCAGCGACGGGAGGAACTCCTCCGCACCGGGTGTGGTCAAGGCGGATGCCGCGTTCATCGGCAGATACGCGCCGAGGTCGACGATCCACTGCCAGGCTTCGCCCGCCATGGAGAACAGGCTGAACACGATCGGCAGCACGAACAGCACGCCCACCGTCGCCGCGATCGCGCCGGCGCCGTTGCGGATGATGAACCCGAAGCCGAGTCCGAGCAGCGTGAACACGACCATCGACAGCACGCCGTACGCGAGCGGGACGATCGACTGGGCGCTGTCGGACCAGTCGATCCCCTCGGTGAGGAAGGGCGCCGTCGCGGCGATCGCGATCGCGTAGGTCACGATGGTGGTGACCGCCATGACCAGCGCGAGAACGACAGCCTTCGCGAGCACCACCCTGCCACGGCGCGGCTCCGCGGCGAGGGTGGAGCGGATCATGCCCGTCGAGTACTCGCCGGTGATCACGATCGCCCCGAGGATGCCCGCGACGAGCATGGTGAACTGCGTCGGCGACAGGATGGCGCTGACGGCCGGGAAGCCGGGGCCGAAGCTCGACGAGGCGCTCGCGATCATCATCGAGATGCCGACCGAGAGCAGCGCCGCGACCCCGAGCGACCACCAGGTCGAGCGCACGGTCGCGATCTTGATCGCCTCGCTGCGCAGCAGGTGGCCGAAGGTCAGCCGGTACGACGAGGCCGCTCGTGTGCGTGCGGCCGGCTGTGCGGTGAGCGTGGTCATGCGATCTCCTTCGACTTGTACTCGACCGCTTCGCCGGTGAGGGCGAGGTAGGCCTCTTCGAGCGAGCCCGTGCGCGAGGTCAGTTCGTGGACGGGGATACCCAGCGACGCGGCGAGGTCGCCGAGCGACGCGGCGGTGATGCCGGTGATCTCGGCGGCGCCCGGTTCGGTGACCGTGACGGTGAACTCGGGGCCGGGAGCGGTGATGGCCGCCACCAGCTCTGTCAGTCGCGGCGAGCGCACGGCGACGGTGTTGGTGGTCCAGCTGCGCACCAGGTGCGACAGCTCGGCGTCGGCGAGCACCTGACCTCGACCGACCACGATCACATGGTCGGCGGTCTGCGCCATCTCGCTCATCAAGTGGCTCGACAGAAGCACGGTGCGCCCCTCCGACGCGAGGTGGCGCACGAACTGGCGAACCCACCGGACGCCTTCGGGGTCGAGCCCGTTGACCGGCTCGTCGAGGATGAGCGTCTGCGGGTCGCCGAGCAGTGCGGCCGCGATGCCGAGGCGCTGCCCCATGCCGAGCGAGAACTTGCCGGCGCGCTTGCCGGCTACCGAGCCGATGCCCGTCAGCTCGATCACCTCGTCGACACGCCCGCGGCCGATGCCGTGGGTGGCGGCCATCGCACGCAGGTGGTTGCGCGCGGAGCGGCCGGTGTGCACCGCCTTCGCGTCGAGCAGCACGCCCACCTCGGTGAGCGGCGCACGCAGGTCGGCGTAGGGCCGGCCGTTCACCGTCACGGTGCCGGCCGTCGGCCGGTCGAGGCCGACGATCATGCGCATCGTGGTGGACTTGCCGGCGCCGTTGGGCCCCAGGAACCCGGTGACCTTCCCCGGCTGCACCGTGAACGAGACCTGCGAGACCGCGGTCTTGTCTCCGTAGCGCTTGGTGAGCTGTTCTGCAACGATCATGCGCTCCACGCTACGGATGCCGCGTCGCCCGCCGCATCCGTCGCAAGGATGACATTCCCTCGGCCGCGAGTACGGGTGCAGCGCCGTCCGCGCGACGCCGCGGCGTCCCTTGCCGGAGGCGACTCGCGCGCGGTCAGGGCTCGAGGTGTCTGACCAGCTCCGCGACGACGGCTGCGGCGAGCTTCGATTTCAGCGCCTGGGCGATGTCGGCGGCGCTCGCCCCGTCGTCTGCGGCGTCGGTGATCGCGGAGACGAGCGTCCGGTCGCCGCGACCGAACAGGTTCTTCCACAGGTCGAACTCGGCGGTCTCGATGTACCACTTCTCGCTCGCCCGCTTCGACGCCTCGGACAGTTCGTCGGCGTTCGCGAGCGGAATCCACTTGCCGCCGACGACGATCGCCCGCCCGCGGTTGCCTTGGGTGTCCTCGACGAAGATCATGTCGTCCTCCTGGGATGTCTCGGGTTCTTCCGGGGATAATCGCGCATCGACTCCGCCGACGTACCGCTCGATGTCGAGCGTTCCGGCGTCGGCGCCGAATCTGTAGCGATGTGTCGGCCAGAGTGTGGTGTGCACGTGCGGACCACCGGTGTTCCACGGAATGGTCTCGAGCGACGCCGCACCGAAGAACTCCGACCCGTAACCGGATGCGCCGGAGTAGGCGACGACGTCGCCACGCTGCACCCGGTCGCCGCGGTTCTTGGCCCACCGTGACAGGTGGAGATACCGCACCCGAAGGCCGTCATCGAGGTCGATGGTGAGGTAGCGTCCGGTGGCGGGCTCCGTGCACCCGCCGATCTCGACCACGAAGCCGTCGGCGGCCGCGAGGATCGGAGTGCCCATCGGGCAGTAGTAGTCGACGCCCGCCTCTTTCGACGGCGGGCGGCGCCGCGTGTGCGCATCGAACGTCGACAGGCCGGTCGGCACGACCGGCCGTTGGTATTCGGACATGGCTGCTCCTCCCATCGCACGGGTGCGGTGTCACTGAGAAGAGCGCGGCGAAGGCCACGGTGATGCAAATCGAGGATGCGGACTCCGCCGCCACCTCAGTAGACGGATTCGCCTCCGTCGCTGGGGAGCACCGCGCCGTTGATGTTCACCCCATCGCGGCTGAGCAGGAAGGTGATCGACGCGGCGAGAGCCTCGGGCAGGGCGAGAGGGGCGTCGGCGATGTGCTCATCGAGGCGGGCCTGACCGAATGGGCTCACCCTGCCGGGACGCATGCCGGTGAGCGTGCCGCCGGGGGCGACCGCGTTGACCCGGATGTTGTGCTGCTCGTACATGTATGCGGTGTTCTTGGTGACGCCGACGACGGCATTCTTCGACGCGGTGTAGGCGAGCCCTGCAGACGAACCTCGCAGTGCCGCTTCGGATGCGATGTTCACGATCGATCCTTGCTTCTGGCTGATCATGAAAGGAACCACGGCGCGAGTGAGTTTGATGAGGCCGAACACGTTGACGTTGAAAACCCGCTCGAGCGTCTCGTCGGACACCTCGTGGATGGGGCTGAAGTCGTCCAACAGCCCTGCTACGTTCGCCAGGCCGTCGATGCGTGCGCCTGCCGCGGCGATGATGCGATCGATGCTCTCGGCGGCGGTGATGTCTCCGGCGACGGGGACGATGTCGGCCTCGGGCATGCCGGCCGCGAACTCAGTCAACCGGTCCTCCGACAGATCGACCGCGACGACTCGGCCGCCTTCACGTGCGATGCGCGAGGCGACGGCGCGCCCGATCCCGGACGCCGCGCCGGTCACGATGACGGTCTGGCCATCGAATCGACCCGGGGTGACGACTTCGGTCCATGACGCGTGGGATACGCCCTGAGGTGCTGCACCCCCGTTGGCCTGTGCGACGAGATTGTCGATCATCCCCTCGGGCAGCGGGCCGCCCGCGCCGAGGAATCGGCTCAGCGGAATGTTGCGCGCGAGCCGGAGCGCGCCGTCGGAGATTCCGCCCTGAGCCGCGATGCCGGCGATGACACGCGCACCCACCGGATGCCCCATCCACTCCGCGATCGTGCTCTCAGCGTCGATCGGGTTGATCTGCTCAGTCATTTCTGTCCTTTCGGGACGTGGGAGGCACCGCGGTGGGGCGACGCCGATGGTTTGTGCGGCTGGTCGTGCGAGGTCCGGTCAGAGACCGGGCTCAGGGCGAGACTTCGACCCCGGCCCCGGCGTTCGCCGCGGCGGCCAAGCCCTCGATCACCGACTCGGGAATTGCGCCGTTGCTGATCGCGACCAGTTGCGTGAGAGGAGCTCCGCGCAGCGGAACCAGGCTCGACGAGGCGGCTCCCATTCGCGACAGCAGATCTCCGAGGATCACGGCTCCGACCGGGTGATCGAGCCATTCGCCGATCGTCGACTCAGCCGACAGCGGGAGCGGCGCCTCGGGAGCGTCGGGTTCCCGCGGAGGTTCGACGCGCGTGCGACGGGCGTCGTATCCGGATCCCTGAGCGGAGGGGACGAAGCCTTCGAGTGCGGCGTGCCAGCCAGGGGCATCGAAGCAACCTGTCTCGGCCAGCACGGCTACGGCGAGGAGCAGGCCACCGTTGCCGGGGAGGTAGAGCGGAAGCATGCTCCCCATCTGCGGGTTGTGGCCCACCGCCGTGTATCGGTTCTTGCCCTCGGGCCGCAGAAGCGCGTCGAGGGCGAGCGCCGGTTCATCCAAGCGCGCGGCCGTCATCGCCATCACCGGGAAGTCCCATCCCCACGCCGTAGGCCAGTCCCACGAGCGCCAGACGTCGGTCAACGTCTCGCGCATGATGACTGGATCGATGAGCGGAGTGGAAGGGACGACACCGTACGCCATCAGCAGGGATGGGTGGTCGTCGCGACGGAGCGGTTCCCGCGTCGCGACGGCGGCATAGCGGCCCCCATCCACGAATGGTGCGTCGAGTCCCTCCTGGACGCGGCTCCAGTCCTCGTTTCGGGCGAGGCCGGTGCGTTCGCGCCACCGCTGCGCGATCTCGAGGCCCCACCACCAGTACGCCAGCTCGAACGTCGGGTCTGTCGTCGCGCGCGGATCGTAGAACTCCTGCGCCGGCATGATGGGCGACCCGAGGTGGAAGACGCCATCGCGCTCTTCCGCGTACGCGGCCATGAACGTCGCGGTCTCAGAGACCACCTCCGAGAACTCGAGGAGCAGTCGCTGCCGGTCTGCGGCCGAGGACGCGCTCCACACCGACTCGAGCATGTGGAGGATATGGGGCTGCTGCCAGGCGAGCAGCGACCCGATGTCGCTCGGCGATTCCTCGCCTTCGGGTCCGGTCTGCTTCGGCCACCGTGCGCCGGGATAGTTCTGACGCTCGGCCGTGGCCCGCGCCTGGTCGAGGATGGTCGGATACCAGGCGAGGCTGCGTTCCAGCAGGCCGGGGCGCCCCCACGACGCGAAGTGCGCACCGTGCCAGAGGTGCATCTCGAGGTGGAACTTGCCCTGCCACGAGTTGGTGACCAGGCCGGTCTCGGCGGGAGGCAGGTGGCCGGCCGAGTGGACGCGGGTGAGGTACTGCGACAAGACGACCCGACGCTCGAGTTCGTGGGCGCGCGGGTCGGTGCTGCGCGACAGATCGATCGCCGCACCGCTGAGCCAGAACTCCTCCCAGGACGCCACGCTCGTCGCGCGGAGATCGTCGAACGACGGCAGCGGCTCAGCGTCGGCGGTGGGTGAGAAGCGGACCACGACGTCGATCCGCTCTGCCGACGTCTCGATCACGAAGTGGTGAGCGGAGTCCCCGCGGACGACCGAGCCGTCAGACACGGCGATGTCACAGACGTAACGCGTCGCGTCGAGGGTTCTGCGAATGCGGGCGGTGCCGTCAGGTTCGACGGACAGATCGCTGCGGTGCGCGTCGACGGCCGACCAGTCGTCGGTCGCGAAGAAGCCGTCGCTCGCGTACGGGAACCGGAACACGATCCTCGCTCGTCCGTTCACGAGAAGGCGGGTGTCGACACGGAACGCGACGGTCGCGCCATCGGCTGCGCTGACGGTCTCGACGTGCGCCCGCTCGCCGGCGTAGGTGAACTCGCTGCTGAGCACGCCCGTCCACAGGTCGAGTTCTTGGTGCGGCTCGCCCAGCACCCGCGGGTCGGTCTCGCAGTCCGACCCCGCCTCGCTTCGAAGTTCGACGCCGATTCGGCCGAGGTCGATACGCTGCGGATTCGCGTTCAGCCAGGCACCGGGCTTGAACTCATCGGTCACCGCTCCCGTCATCGCGCCCATCATGTCGTGCTTGTCGGGGTAGCTGACCGCGCCGCGAGCCGTCTCGTACGTCGTCATCGCGTCGCCCAGAACGTAGCCCGCAGGGTTGGGCATCGAGTGCCAGCCCCACGAGCTCATCGTCGTCGTGTTGACGACGGTGCGACCCTCGCGCTGGCCGACGACGGGGTCGTGGAACGCGGGGAAGGACTGCATGCCGGTGAGGTCGGCGTTGAACGCGAAGTCACCGTTGCCCATCGAGACGACGTTCTCGGGGTCGGCGGCGCTCAGGATCAGCTTGTGCCGGGAGACGACCCCGGCACGGTCGATCGGCGTGCCGGCACCTGTCGGCCGGGTCTGTTCGGTGGTCATTCTCCGCTCCCTCCCGCGTTGGCCATCGCAAGCAGGCCGGCGATCTGCTCCGGACCGATCTGCCCACCGCTGAACGCGACCATGCGATTCAGCGGAATCTGCGCCATCATCATCGCGGTGTCACTGCCCATCGCATCGTCATTGCTCGCCCCTTGTGTGGCCTGGCGCGCGCCCATCGAGGCGATCATCGGGCCGGCGACGGGATGTTGCATCAACTCTCCGAGCGTCGATCGCTCGGTCAGCGGGCGAGGCATGTCATCGCCGACGAGCTCCGCACCACCGGTGACGCGGATGTCGCGACTCGATGCCCCGACGGATACGTCGTAGTCGCCGCCTTCGACGACCCATGCCGAGGCAGTCTCATCCCAGTAGGCGAGGTCCGCACGCGGGATGTCGAAGACGACTGTCTCGCACGCACCGGCGGCGATCGCGATGTTCGCGAAGGCCTTCAGCTCACGAGGTGCACGGGGAACGCCGGATCCTCGCTTGCCGACGTATACCTGGATGACTTCGCGTCCGTCCTGACCACCGGTGTTGTCGACGATGACTTTGACACGCAATCCTCCGTCGATCACGTCGAGAGCGAGATCACGGTAGGCGAAGGATGTGTAGGACAGGCCGTGCCCGAAGGGGAACGTGACGTCCAGGTCGCGCGCGTCGTACCACCGGTAGCCGACGAAGACTCCTTCGGTATAGCGCACCTCGGACCCGGTCCCCGCGAAGGACAGGAATGCCGGGACGTCTTCGAGACGCTGCGGAACGGTCTCACTGGTGCGGCCCGACGGGTTCACGACGCCGAAGAGCACGTCGGCGACACCGCCGCCGAACGCCTGGCCGCTCAGCGCACCGTCGACGATCGCGGGAGCCAACCGCTCGATCTCCGCCAGGCGTATGACGCCACCATGGCTGAGAACCACCACGGTGCGAGGCTGGGCAGCCACGACAGCCCGGAGGAGTTCGACCTGGTCGCCCGGGATGTCGATGTGGGTGCGGTCGAAGCCTTCGGACTCGTCGTGCTCCGCAAGACCGAGGAAGACGATCGCCGTGTCCGAGTTGCCTGCCGCGGTGACGGCCTCGTCGCGCAGAGCGGCGGACTCGCCCGACTCGCCGAAGCCTGCGGCGAACGTGAGTTCAGCTGTGGGTGCGAGCTCCCGGATCTCATCGAGCGGGATGTCGACGCGGATCGCATTCACGTGCGAGCTGCCTCCGCCCTGGAAACGGGGGGCCTGGGCGAACTCGCCGATCACGGCGATGCGTCCCTCTCGCGCCACGGGAAGAACATCACCGTCGTTCTTGAGCAGCACCATGCTGCGCGCGGCCGTCTCACGGGCCAGGGCGTGATGAGTGTCGAACTCTACGGCTGGAACACGAGTTGCCGAGGCGTCCCGTGAACGCTCGAGCAGGCGGGTCACATTCGCAGCGGCCGTCGTGACATCTGCGGCATCCAGCACCCCGGCCTCGACCGCCGCGACCACCGCGCGGTCGGATACTCGGTGACCTCCCGGCATCTCGAGATCCATGCCGGCAGCGACTGAGGAGACGCGATCGTCGACGGCGCCCCAGTCACTGAGGACCACCCCGTCGAACCCCCACTCGGTGCGCAGAACGTCCGTCAGCAGCCAACGGTTCTCGCAGGCGTACTCGCCGTTCACCCGGTTGTACGCGGCCATCACGGTCCACGGCTTCGCCTCGCGGACGACCTTCTCGAAACCGCGAAGGTAGATCTCGCGCAGCGTGCGCTGGTCGACCACCGAGTCGGACCGCATCCGGTCGGTCTCGGAGTTGTTCGCGGCGAAGTGCTTCACGGACGCACCGACACCGCCCGACTGCAGGCCCTCGACCCACGCCGCGCCGAGCGCTCCCGTCAGATGCGGGTCCTCGGAGAAGTACTCGAAGTTGCGCCCTGCGCGCGGGTCGCGCTTGATGTTGATCCCGGGCCCGAGCAGCACACCGACGCCGTAGTGCCGCGCCTCGGCTGCCAGAGCCTGACCGACACGCGAGACGAGTTCGGGGTCCCACGACTGGGATAGTCCCGCTGCCGGCGGGAAGCAGGTAGCGGGCTGACTGGGCGCGATACCGACGTGATCGACGGCGGCGTCCTGGGCACGCACACCGTGCGGACCGTCGGAGAGCACGAGTGCCGGAAGGCCGAATGCGGCCTTCGTCTTCCAGAAGGATGCCCCGCTGCCGAGCGCCGCCTGCTCCTCGAGCGTGGTGACCATCAGAACCTCCTCCGGGCTCACTGGACTGGGGCGAATGCAGGTGAGAGAACGACCGTCGCATCGCCGTGCTGCGCGCTGCGGGCGGTCACGACGATCTCACCGGCGTCGGCGGTGCGTCGGATCGCCGCCAGCGCCCGTCCGCGGAACGTCGTGTGCGTCGCGCCTGTGAAGCTCTCCTCGGTGACGGGTCGGGCGCTTCCGAAGCCGGCGAGCTCGCCCGGCCCATCGATCGACACGGTGATCACGTCGGTCGTCGCCGAGTCGACGGTGCCCTCGGCGTCGCCGAGTGCGATCTGGACGAAGGACAGCTCGTCGACGTCGGCAGACTGCTCGGCACGCAGCTGAAGCGTCACGGCAGAAGCTGTGCGCAGGGTGGACCGGCCGATCTCGGCGCCGTCGCGGAAGGCGACGGCAGTCAGCTCGCCGGCCTCGTATGGGGTTCGGAATCGAGCGACGAACGACGTCTTCGCGCCCGCGCGCTTGCGTCCCAGCGAGCGTCCGTTGAGGAGAAGCTCGACGTGATCGCCGTGCGAATAGACCTCGATCTCGGCCGTGCCGCGCAGATTGCCCCACGACCAACTCGGCACTGCGTCGGTCGACAACCAGGGGGTTCTGTTCGCGCGCCATTGCATCTTGTCCAGTGGCCGCACCGCGATACCGGGCGAGTCGGTGATGTGCCAGACGGCCTGGGCAAGGTACAGAAGGGCGCCGGGGTTGCCGGTGATGTCGAACACGCCGGCGCCGGCGAGGATGCCGGGGTAGGGCTTGCTGATGCCGCCGACCTCGTCTCCGTAGCTCCAGTAGCCGAGGCCGACCTCTCCCAGGTAGTCCCACCCGGTCCAGTTGAAGTCGCCGATGACACCGGGAACTTTCGTGACACGCTTCCAGATCGCGGGGAGGTCAGCGGGCATGGACTCGGTGCCGACGATCACCCGATCCGGGTAGCGCTTGCGGGCGCCGGGGTAGCTGGCGTAGGCGTAGTTGTATCCGGCGATGTCGACCGCGGCGAAGGCATCCCGAGTCGCCTTGTCTGCGGCGGGGAGCAGCGAGGCGCCGACCATCAGCCGACCCAGTTTGGCGGTGATCATGTTCGCAGCCGTACTCGTCGCCTCTTTTCGCTCGGGCGGGGCGCTCTCTCCGCTCTCGTCGATTCCGCCCTTGGCTGCAGCCTTCGCCTTGGCTGCTGCCGCCTTCGTCGACATCATCGCCAGGAGCGGATTGACCGCGAGCGTGGTGGGCCTGGTCGGGTCGGCGTCGTGAACGTACGCGTGGATGTCGCGGGCCAGTGCGGCGCCTTCGGCGGTGGCGGCTTCGGCGATCTCGTTGCCGATCGAATACATGATCACCGAGGGGCGGTTGCGGTCTTTGGCGATCATCGAGTCGGCATCCTCGCGCCACTCGTCACGGAAGCGGGCAGAACCGTCGCCGGCCGTCTTGCGTGCGAACCACACGTCGGTGAGCTCATCCATGACGTAGAGGCCGAGTTCGTCGCAGGCGTCGAGGAAATGCCGCGACAGCGGGTTGTGGGCGCTGCGGATCGCGTTGTACCCGGCATCCTTCAACGCGCGAGCGCGCCGGTGTTCGGCGGTGGCATAGGTGGCGGCGCCGAGGATGCCGTTGTCATGGTGCACCGCCGCGCCGCGCAGCAGCACGGTCTGGCCGTTGATGCGCAGGCCGTGCTGCGGGTCGATGTCGATCGTCCGCAGACCGATTCGCAAGGATCGCTCATCCAATGTCACGCCATCGGACACGAGCGCCACCGTGACGTCGTACAGGGTGGGCGATTCGGCGGACCACAGTCGCGCGGCCGGCACCGTGAGCCGAAGTTCTCCGTGCCCGGTCGCGAGGATCGGCGTCTCCGCCTGCACGACGACCACGCCGTCGAGCGAGAGCACCAAGGTCGCCACCGCACCACGGTCATCGATGCCATCTGCGTCGATGAACACGTCGACCTCGGCATCCTCGCCGACTGCAGTGGTGACGATCCGGAGGCCGTCGTGGGCGATCTGCGCGGCCCCCACCGCCTCGAGCCACACCGGGCGATAGATCCCGGCGCCGCTGTACCACCGGTCGGTCGGCACATCGACCATGTCGACGAGCACGTCGATCACAGCATCTGCGCCAGGTCGGGCGCCGGTGAGGGGGGCGGCGAACTCGCGGTAGCCATTGCGGCAGGCGGCGACCTCGCGACCGTCGAGCAGGACGCGGGTGTCTCCCTGAACGCCTTCGAACAGAAGCGAATATCGAGTGGAGGCGGCATCGGCAGGAACGCGCCACGTCTTGGTGTACCGGTAGCCGCCGCCGGGGAAGAAGCCACCGTGACCCTCGGTGGCAGCATCCGCCGCCCGCTCTTCTCCGATCATCGCGTCGTGCGGGAGCGCGACCGGAACGGCGTCCCCCTCCGGCGTGCGCGTGAAAGTCCATCCCTCGTGGAATCGGGTGGTGCTCATGGTTCAGACCTGCAGTTCCTCAGCGATGGTGGGGAGTTCAGCGCCGTTGCTGCGGGCGAGAGCGCCCAGCCAGGCCAGACTCGGCTTCGGTGTGCGCACGAACGTCTCACGGTCGACGGCGATGAGACCGAACGTCGGGCCCCAGTGCCCCCACTCGTAGTTGTCGAGCAGCGACCAGTGCAGGTACCCGCGGACGTCCACCCCATCGCACATGGCGGCTTCGAGGCCTGTGAGCGCCTCTGCCGTGTAGGCGACGCGTCTCGCGTCGTCGGCAGTGGCGATGCCGTTCTCGGTCACCAGGACGGGTGCTCCGGAGACGGCTGCGGCGTGACGGACCGCGATCGCGAGAGAGTCGGGGCGATACGCCGTGCCCACCATCGTGTTGTCAGGATGGTCGGGGTGGGGCACGAGCCCGTTCTGGTCGACCCGCTGCGCCGAGTATGACTGCACCCCGACGAAGTCATCTCCGCGGGATGCTTCGAGGTAGACGTCTTCGTAGGAGTAGCGCACCTCGGTGAGCTTCTGCTCGTCTTCCGGCTCGGCATAGAACGCGCCGTTCGCGATCGACCACCCGACCTTCGCCGACGTCCGCGTGCGGAGAATGTCGCGCGCTGCGTGATGTGCGGCGATCAATGGCGCGGCATGACCGACGGTCGGCACCGGCAGCGCGGCGGCGATGCGGTCCCGGTCGGAGTCAGCCTCGACCGTCGGACTCTGCCAGTCGGGGTTGGCTCCCGATCGCATGGCCTCCATGACCATGGTCATCATCGCCAGCATGTTGGGTTCGTTGATGGTGACGATCCATTCAACGCCGTCGAGGATCTCCGTGGCCTTCTCGACGTAGGCGCTGAAACGGTCGACCGCGTGGGGCGAAGCCCAGCCGCCTTCGTGCGCGAACCATGCCGGAAGGCTGAAATGGTTCAGCGTGACGACAGGCGTGACTCCGGCCGCAAGGCAGGTGTCGATCATTCGCCGGTAGTGGGCGAGTTCAGCGCGTGAGAAGCTGCCCTGGCGAGGCTCGATCCTCGCCCATTCGATGCCGAAGCGGTAGGAGTTCAGGCCTGCTTCGGCGAGGAGGGAGATGTCTTCGGAGTACCGGTGGTAGCTGTCGACGGCATCGCCGCTGAGCTCCATGCCGGGCATCATGCCTTCGCGAGCCCACCAATCGCTGTTCGTGTTGTTGCCCTCGATCTGGTGGGGTGCGGTCGAAGCACCCCAGAGGAACCCGTCGGGGAAGGAGGTCATGCGCCACTCGCTTTCACGTATGAGAGTCAGGACGGGCGGCAGGGTGCATGCCCCTGCCGCCCGGACGGTCAGATCTTGATCGTGCTGGTGTCGGAGTGAACGCCCGCCGCGAGGTCCTCCTGAATGGCCGGCAGGTGCTTCTCGACTTTGTACAGGTAGCTGAGGGCGAACATGGCGACCGTCACGATCAACGGCATCAGCGAGTACAGGCTGACGATCGCTCCGTTGGCTTCGGCGGACTGGGCATCGAGCAGTCCGTTGTAGCCGACCACACCCATGGTGATTCCCACGATCGCCGACGCGAGGCCCTGGCCGACCTTGCTGGCGAAGCCCTGGATCGAGTTGGTGACGGCGTCCACCCGCTTGCCGGACTTCCACTCTCCGTAGGTCATCGCCTGAATCATGAAGAAGCCGACGAGCATCGTCACGACCGTGGTGAAGGAACCGAGCAGCTGGCCGATCACGACCATCGGGAGGGATGTCGGCGCAACGAGCACCATGAGGTAGCCGATCGCGGCGAGGCCGAGTCCGATGCGAACGAAGTTCATCGCGCCGATCGTGCGCACAGCGAGCGGGAACAGCAGATACACCAGCGGGATGATGATGCCGCCGAGCGACACCAGCGACAACAGGCCGAGGTCGCCGAGGATGTACTTGAAGAAGTATGCCCCGACGATCGCGTTCGCTCCGATGACGATGTTGGCGAGAAGCACGATCGCCGAGAAGATGAAGACGAACCTGTTCTCGAACACGGCCTTCACCGTGCCCTTGAAGCCGAGACGTTCCTCGGTCATGTGGTCGGTCTCGTCTTCCGGGAGCTCCTTGATGGTGAAGAAACGGATGAGGCCGACGATCATGAGCGGGATGCCGTAGACCGCGGCGATCAGGGTCCAGCCTCCGGGCTGGGTGCCCCACGATGCCATCAGCTGCGGAAGCATGATGCTCGCGATCGCGGCGACGAGGATGATGAAGACTCCCTGGCGGGACAGCACCTTGGCGTACTGCACCTCGCCACGGATCGAGCGCTTGAGGTACACCGCCTCGGACGCGTTGAGGAACGTTGCGCACACGGAGTTGATGAGCGCGTAGAGCACGAACAGGTATGTCGCCTGCCAGAACGCGTCCATGTCGGGCGTCGAGAAGATGGCGATCGTCAGCAGCCACAGTGGGATGAGGAAGAGCTCGTACGGGCGTGCCTTGCCCCAGCGGGTGTTGGTTCGGTCGATGACGAAGCCTGCGACGAGGTCGGTGATCCCGTCGAAGATCTTCGCCGCGAGGAACAGTCCCCCCACCAGCGCCGGCGCAAGCCCGACGAAGTCGGTGGCGTAGAACGTGAGCTGCAGCATCACGACCACGTTCACGGCGAGCGCGAAACCTCGGGTCGAGAACCGCAGCGAGAAGAACGGCGGAAGCTTACGGCTGGTCGGCAGCGCCGTCTGCGGGTCAGCGCCGACAGCGACGTTGACGTCGCCCGGCTGGGCGGTGCCGGCGGTGCCGGTTCGGGTGTCGGACATGTGCACTCTCCGTTGAGGGGTGGATGTTGCGTGATCGCGTTATCACGTGACAATGCTCAGTAGACCACGTAGAGTTATCACGTGTCAACCCTCGCGGACGCGAGTAGGATTTCTTCGATGGAGAGGAGCACCTGGTGAATGCGACCAGCTCCGACGTGGCCAAGCACGCCGGCGTCTCGCGCGCCACGGTGAGCCAGGTCCTCAACGGGTACGCCGAGCGCTTCGCTCCGGAGACGGCGGCGAAGGTCTTCGCGTCCGCCGCCGAGCTGGGATACGAGCCGTCGGCTGCCGGGCGCGCACTCCGTCGCGGATCGAGCGACTTCGTCGTGGCGCTCCTCCCCCACACGACCTTCGGTGGCAACCTGCAGGACCTGTTCGAGCAGATGACGGTCACCCTCGCCGACCACGGCTACACCCTCGTGCTGCGGATGGCGGGATCGGCGGCCTCCACGCTCGACAAGATGATCGCCGGGATGAAGCCCGCCGCGGTGTTCTCGCTGACCCCGTTCACCGATGACGAACGAGCCGTCCTCGACCGTCGCAACGTGCTCGCGATCGATCCCCCGAGCGTCTCCCAGGTGGACTACAACCGTGCCATCGGCCGCATGCAGGGAGCTGCGCTCGTCGAAGGCGGTCACACGAGACTCGCCTATGCACACCTGCGTGACGAGCGGCACGATCCGTTCGGATTCGCCCGCGAGGAGGGACTGCGCGAGGTTGCCCGCGAGCACGGACTTCCCGACGTTCAGGTCGTGGATGTGAGCATCGATCTGGATCGTGCAAGCGCCTCATTGGGCGAGCTGGCCGTGCCGGGTGTGGCGATCGCCTGCTACAACGACGATGTCGCCATGGCCCTGCTGGCCGCCGCCCGCGTGCGGGGCCTCGAGGTTCCTCGGGACCTCGCACTCATCGGCATGGATCGCACCGACCTCTCGCGAATTGCGGTGCCTCGTCTGACCACCATCGAGTACGACATGGTGGCTGCAGCCGGTGCCGGCACCGCGAGCCTTCTGCAGGCATTGGGCGCGGGCGCGCCTCGCCCGACGGCGGCGCCGGCGGTGCTGTCTCTGATCGCCGGCGAGACCATCTGACCGTCCCACCGGTTGCGGGTCGCACTCCGGTCGCTCGCACCGTGGACCGAGACCGCGACGTACTGCATCCGGACTTCGCAGGTCGATCAGTTCATAGTCGTCCGATCCGGCAAGCGGGCGGCGCCCGCCGAGGGTACGTGACGGGCCGACAGCAGGTGTCGCCGGCGTCAGGCGCTCACGAGAGCCTTCAGGGTCGAGCGCGCGTCCATCTCCGCGTAGGCGGTGGGCACGTCGTCGAGCGTGTAGGTGCGGTCGAACACCTTGCCGGGTTCGATCGTGCCATCGAGCACGAGCGGGATGGTCTGCTCGATGTATGCGCGCACGGGCGCCGGGCCACCCGTGAGTGTGAGGTTGCGGCCGAACAGAGACCCGAACCCGACACCGGCCTTCTCGTACTGCGGCACACCGACCCGCGAGATGACGCCGCCGGTGCGGGCGACGCGATAGGACTGCTCGTAGGCGGGCATGAGGCCCACGGCCTCGAGCACGATGTGCGAGCCGAACCCGCCCGTGAGGTCGAGGACCTTCTGGATGCCCTCCTCGCCACGCTCGGCGACGACATCGGTCGCGCCCCACTCGACACCCAGGTCGGTGCGGTCCGTGTGACGGCCCATGAGGATGATCTGCTCCGCACCCAGCTGCTTGGCGGCGAGCACGGCGGACAGACCGACGGCGCCGTCGCCGACGACGGTGACGGTCTGACCGGGCCGGATGCGGGCCATGTGCGCTGCGTGGTAGCCCGTCAGGTACACGTCGGACAACGTGAGCAGAGACGGGAGGACCGCCTCATCCTTCTCGGTGACCCCGGGCACCTCCACGAGGCTGCCGTCTGCCAGCGGGATCCGTGCGAGCTCGGCCTGAAGACCCGCTGTCTGAGGGGTGGCGTAGAAGCCGCCGTGCGGGCAGGCGGTCTGGAACCCGTCCTGGCAGATCGCGCACGTGTTGTCTGCCCACGCGAACGGCGCGATGACGAGGTCGCCCTTCTTCACGGTGGTGACGGCCGAGCCGGTCTCTTCGACGACGCCGAGCAGCTCGTGCCCCATGCTCTGGCCATGCTCACGGGTGGGCATCGAGTGGTAGGGGTGCAGGTCGGAACCGCACACGCAGGTGCGGACTGTGCGCACGATGGCGTCGGTCGGCTGCTGGATGACGGGATCTGCGACGGTCTCGACGCGGACGTCTCCCGCGCCGTACATGATGGTGGCCTTCATAGGGTCTCTCTCCAGTTCGGTATGTGATCGCTCATGATTTCGGGCAGATCTATCGGCCTCCCGCAGGTCTCCGCCCCGCCGGCGATCCGCTGCCGCTCGTGTCCACAGCTTCGGAGGGGTGCTCGGCCGCCCACGACGCCAGCAGACATAGACGCTCCGCAGACGGCGACCCGGGTTCCGCCGTGTAGATCAGCAGCACGTTGCCCGGCTCCGCCGTCAGCGCGAGCTCCTCGTATGTCAGCGTGAGTTCGCCGACGACAGGATGCTGGAAACGCTTGGTGCCGGCGCCGTGCGTGCGCACGTCGTGCGCCGCCCAGAGCCGCCGGAACGTCTCACTCCGGGTGGACAGCTCCCCCACCAGCTCCTGCAGCGCGCGGTCGTGCGGGTCGCGGCCGGCCTCGGCGCGCATGACCCCGACGCACATCCCCGCGAGGAGCTCCCAGTCGGGATAGAAGTCGCGCGCCGCGGGGTCGAGGAACTGGAACCTCGCCAGGTTCGGCGCCCGCCCGCCGTCGCCGATCACGGGTGAGTAGAACGCCCGACCGAGCTCGTTCACCGCGAGAAGATTCTGGCGGGGGTCGCGCACGAATGCGACAGCGTCCGTGATCGCCTCCAGCGCCCAGGACAGGCTCGGCCGGGGCGCCCACGCCCGCGGGGCGCGTCGCCGTGAGCGACCGCTGGTCGGGATTCCGTCCGCCGCCCGGGCGAGGTCGAGCAGGTGGGCGCGCTCGGTGTCATCGAGCTGCAAGGCGTCGGACACCGCATCCAGCACCGCCGCGGACGCACCCGCGATCGCGCCGCGCTCCAGCTTGGCGTAGTACTCGACGCTCACCCCAGCGAGAGCGGCGACCTCGCTTCGGCGCAGTCCGTCGACACGCCGGTTCGACCCCGCCGTCAGCCCGGCATCCTCGGGGGTGACGCGAGCACGACGTGTCATGAGGAACTCGCGCACCTCATCCTTGTTGTCCATGCCACCGAGGCTAGGTCGCACAGACGCGGTGAGGGAGTCCCTCCGAGTACACCCCACCACAGGGCACCCAGCTGGAACGCAGCGAGCCAGGGGTGCTGTACGGGTACACCCCTCACCAGTGACTCCCCGCCGCCAGTCATTCCCGAGATGCTGTCGTCATGACCGATTCCCGGCCCGCACTCGCCATACACCGACGCGCGCTGCCCACCCTGCTGCTCCTTCTCACGGTGTTCGGGCCGATCTCGATGGACCTGTATCTGCCCGCCCTGCCGGCGCTGACCCGTGAGCTCGGCGCGGCGACCTCCGTCGCACAGCTCACGGTGACCGCCTGCCTGTTCGGCCTCGCGGCCGGCCAGCTCATCGCCGGTCCCCTCTCGGACCGCTACGGCCGTCGCGGCATCCTTGTCGTCGGAATCATCGCGTACATCGCCACCTCCGCGCTGTGCGCGGTGAGCCCGAGCATCGAGCTGCTCATCGTGGCGCGCGTCGTGCAGGGCCTTGCGGGCGGCGTCGGCATCGTCATCGCGAACGCCGCCGGACGCGACGTCTATTCGGGGGGCGAACTGATCCGTTTCTACGGCCGTCTCACCGTGGTCGGCGGGTTCGCCGCGATCGTCGGGCCGCTGCTCGGCGGGCTCCTCAACACGACCGTCGACTGGCGCGGACTGTTCGTCTTCCTCGCTGCGGCGGGTGCCGGCATCCTGATCGCCACCCTGCTCCTGTTCACCGAGACGCTCCCCGCCTCGCGACGCACCATCGGAGGATTCGCGCACACGCTCCGCGACTTCCGCACCCTGCTCGCCGACCGCGTGTTCCTCGGCGCGGTCCTCAACCAGGGCTTCCTCTACGCGGCACTGTTCGCCTATCTCGCCGGCGCGACCTTCGTCCTGCAGGACATCTACGGGCTCACCCCGCAGTGGTACGCGGCCGCGTTCGGACTGAACTCCGCCGGATTCATGGTCTTCGGCTACCTCGCCGGCCGCACCGCCGAGAGTTGGAGCATCGCCGGCACCCTCACGACCGGCCTCGTGGTCGCCGGACTCGGCGCAGTGGGACTGCTGCTCTCCGGAATCACCCCCATGCCGCTGTGGGTGATCTTCCTCTCCTTGTTCGCCCTCGCCAGCGGAGTCGCGATCACCTCACCACCCGCGACCACCCTCGCCCTCTCCGAATACCCCGACATCGCCGGTACCGCGTCTTCCCTCCTCGGCATGTTCCGCTTCGGATTCGGCGGCATCGCCGCCCCGCTCGTCGGCATCGCCGGAGCCCTCAGCATCCTTCCCCTGGGCATCGTCACCACCGGCGCCGTCGCTCTCGGCGCGCTCAGCTTCACACGTGCACGCACCCCCGGTCGCGGTGCTGCTGCGCCGACGGCCGCGACAATCGGGCATGGAGTCCGTATATGAGCACGCGGCTCACCCGCGGACTCGCCACCGTCGCAGCCGTGGCGGTGTGCGTCGCGCTCGCAGCCTGTTCCCCGCATGCCGGGGGCTCAGCATCCCCCTCATCCGCCTCCGCGTCTTCCGCGCCAGTCGCGCCGGACGCGACCACACCGTCCAAGAACACAGGAGCGCCCATGGCATCGACGCCGATCCGCATCACCATCGACGGAACACCGCTGGAAGCGACGCTCAACGACAGTCCCGCAGCCCGCGCGCTCGCCGGCCGACTCCCCCTCAGCCTCGAGTTCTCGGACTACGGCGGCCAAGAAGTCCTCGCTCCGCTTTCCCCCGCGCTTCCGATGGAGGGAATGCCCGCCGGCGAGAGTGCAGCCGCCGGGACGATCGGCTACTACGCCCCCGACGATGCCCTCGTGCTGTACTACACGGATGTCGGCCGGTTCGACGGCATCGTCCGCCTCGGCGAGATCCACGGCGATATCGCCATTCTCCGCGACTGGGACTCCGCTCGCGAGGTCAGCCTGGAGCTCGCGGGCTAGGTCTGCACCCCTGACGAATCGCGCCGACTCGGGGCCGATGGGCGCCGGTGACACCTCTGGTGCGGAGTCGCGGCGTCTGCCCGAACGGACTCACGGCGAACATCGACCGCGGGGAACCTCGGGTTGTTTCGATTCGAAGGCGCTGCCAGTGGCAGCGCGCTCCACAGACGACGAATCCCCGGTGAGATGGTTGATATCTCACCGGGGATTTCCTGAACCGTCGGGATGACAGGATTTGAACCTGCGACCCCTTGACCCCCAGTCAAGTGCGCTACCAAGCTGCGCCACATCCCGGTTCGATGCCCGCAAGCGGACAACTCGACTATCCTACCCGCTCCCGAGACCGCTCGCGAACGCACCCGGCTCCTCGCGCGTGTCGGATGCGTGGCGTAGCGTCGGCCCATGGCTGAGATCACTGTGGAACCCGCCACCGCCGACCGCTTCGACGACGTGCAGCACGCCCTGTCGGGCGGCGGCGACGGACGCGGATGCCAGTGTCAGTGGTGGACGATCACGAACGCCGAGTTCAACCGCTCCGATGTCGACGAGAGGCGAGGGATGCTCCGCACCCAGGTCGCCGACTCCCCCGCTCCGGGACTCGTGGCCTACGTCGACGGCGAGGCTGCGGGGTGGGTGCGGGTCGGGCCGCGCACCCACCAGGTGCGACTCTCGCGAACGAGGAACTACGCCGCGAGCGACGAGCCGTGGGACGACGCATCCGTCTGGGCGGTCTCGTGCTTCGCGGTTCGGCGCGAGCACCGCGGAGCAGGACTCAACGCCCGGCTGCTCGACGCCGCGGTGGCGTTCGCGCGCGAGCACGGCGCACGCGTCGTCGAGGCCTACCCGCTCGACCCTGGCGCGAGCGGCAAGAAGTCGACGAACGATCTCTACCACGGCGTGGTCTCGACCTTCCTGACGGCGGGGTTCCGCGAGGTCGCCCGGCCCCGCCCCGACGTCGCGATCGTGACGCTCGAACTCTGAGCCGGCCGCGCGGGAACGACGTGCGACGATGGAGCGTCAGCACCCGAGCTCGACGAGGAGTCCGATGCCCCGCCCTGCCGTCACAACCGCCGTGGCGTTCGCCCCCTACGCCATCGTGTCTGCGGTCCACGTGACCGCGCAGTTCGTCGGCGCGGAGCAGGTCGGCACGCCCACGAAGGCGCTTCTCATGCCGGCGCTCGCCCTCGCGGTCGTCGCAGTGGTGTTCGTCGGCACGCGAGCGACGACGGATGCCGCACCTCAGCCTGCCGCGAAGGCCCCGGCAGCGCTCGCCTACCGCGGGCCCGTCATCGCGCTGCTCCTCACAGCGATCGCGCTGTCGTGGCTCGGCGACGAGGCCGGACTGTTCTTCCCCTTCGCGCCGACCCTGCCGCTCATGCTGCTCTTCTTCGGACTCGCCCACCTCTGCTACATCTGGCTGTTCTGGCGTCATCTCGCCGTGCGACGCGTTCCGCTGTGGGCACTCGCCTATGCGGTGTGGTGGGTGGCGATGCTCGGCGTCCTCGGCGCGCACATCGGCGGGCTGCTCATCGCGGTGGCCGTCTACGGCATCGTGCTCGGCGGCACCGCTGTCGCGGCATCCCGCTGCCACCCGGTCATCGTGTGGGGCGGCGTCTTCTTCCTCGCCTCCGACACGATCCTCGCGTTCCGCCTGTTCGTGCCCGACGCGATGCCCGCCTGGACGAGCGGCGCCGTCATGCTCACGTACTGCCTCGGTCAGGGGCTCCTCGCGGCGGGCGTGCTCGTCTCGGAGCGCACCCGCGTGGCGCGCCCTGCCTCGGAGGCGATGTCACGATGACGGGTCAGGTGCGCGTGGACTCGTGGCTCTGGGCGGTGCGTGTCTACAAGACCCGGTCGGCCGCGACCACTGCATGCCGGGCCGGGCATGTGCGCGTGAACGGCGAGAAGGCGAAGGCCGCGCAGCCGGTGCGCCCGGGTGACGAACTGCGCGTGCGCATCAACGGGTTCGACCGCATCCTGGTCGTGAAGCAGCCCATCGCCAAGCGCGTCGGGGCCGTGCCCGCCGCCGAAGCGGTCGACGATCGCACCCCGCCCCGCGATCCGCTCCCGGTGCTCGCCCAGCGCGACCGCGGGGCGGGCAGGCCCACCAAGCGGGAGCGCCGCGAGATCGACCGGTTCCGCGCCCGCGACGGCGACGACCGCTGAGTCGTGCGGGCGTCGACGGCGTCGAGGGGCCCGCCCGTCGGAATCGGCCGGCCCGCGTCAGCCGAGCAGATCGAGCAGCCAGCGCGTGCCGCGCGCCATCGTCCCGGCATCCGTCACCCGCGAAACGAGCTCGCGGTCGCTGGTGACGACGGTCACCGCATGCCCCGTCGCGACGAGGTCGGCGGCCTGCTCGACGATCGCATCGTCGCCTGAACCGGAGGCGCGCACCACGCGCACCCCGCCCTCTGGGGCATCCGCGACGCGCGCCTGCCCCTCGAGCACGGCGACCCATACCGGGAACCACCTGTCCGCCGCGAGCTCGAGCGCCGCTGCCGGCACACCGTCGCCCGCGAGCGTCGACAGCCGCTGCAGCAGTCGCTCCGCCGCTCCGCCGCGATCCTTCCACCACCCATCGGGGACCGACCCCATCACGTTGGCGACATCGACGACGATCGCGGGACGCACGTCGAGGAGCGCCCGCAGGTGCCCCCACGCGTCGGCGAAGCCCGGATGCAGCGGGTAGCTCTCGACCGCATCCACAGGCACCCACGAGAGCTCCACGCTCTCGGGATCGGCGATGACGGGCTCGAACTTCTCGGCGACATCGCCGACGAGCGTGGTGTAGCTCCAGTAGCCGAGATCGAGGATGCTGGTGAACCGCCGCCGCACGGCGCCGGCCGGCACCCCGGCCTCCTCGGCGGCTTCGCGCAGCGCCCCGTCACCCGCCGACTCGCCCTCGTGACGCGCTCCGCCGGGAAGCCCCCAGGTGCCGCCGAAATGACTCCACGACACCCGGTGCTGAAGCAGTACACCGCGCCGGGCATCGAAAGCGAGCAGGCCGGCGGCGCCGAACAAGCCCCAGTACCGCTCCCCCGTCGGCGCGACCACCCAGGCATCGCCCGGATCGCGCGGGCCGTGGGGCCGGCGGGGCTCGTCGGGCGCAGGGGGCTCGATACTCACCCCGCCAGCCTCGCACATCGGCGTGCGTCGCCCGCCCGTCCCGACGCATCCGGTCATCGGAGCCGCGCGTCGGACGGTGGCGTCACTTGCCGGACTCGACCCAGCTCACCGGAAGGTAGGGGCTGTACACGTAGACGACCTTGTCGCCCTTGTGATCGAGTTCGATGAGGCCGCGTCCGGCGTTCATCGCCGTGACGATCTGGACGCGCACACGCTCCCAGGCGATCGCATCGGCGAAGCGGTACTTCGCGATGAGCGGCTGCATGCCGATGTAGAGCGTGACGTCGGTGGCCATGCCGGAACTCTACCGTCGGATGCCCGGGCCTCGGTCCGTTCATCGGGTTCAGCTCGCCCGGATGCCACGGACAGCGGATCGGCCCGTGCCTCCGGGTGACCGCCGCCTACCGACTGGTGGCACCATGGCCCGATGGACTACGACCTCGATGACGACCCGCAGCGCGTGCAGCGCGACGCGGTGTGGGAGTGGCTCTCGACGCAGGCGTACTGGGGCCGCTGGCGCTCCCGCGCCGACGTCGAGGCCCAGATCGACGCATCCTGGCGGGTGGTCGGCGCCTACCGGCGCGACACCGGCGAACAGGTGGGCTTCGCGCGCGCGGTGTCGGATGGGGTCGGCTTCGCGTACCTCGCCGACGTGTTCGTCGTCGAGGGCCACCGCGGGCACGGGCTCGGCAAGCGCCTGGTGAAGCTCATGATCGACGACGGCCCCGGAGGCGACATGCGCTGGGTGCTGTTCACCGGCGATGCGCACGGCCTCTACCGCGGATTCGGGTTCACCGAGCCGGATCGCACCGCGATGGTGCGCCCGGCGCGCGCCGGCACCTGACCGGACGCGTTTCGTCTCGCTCCGCTCGCTCAACGACCGGGAACACCTGACGGCACCCTCCGCGAGCGGAAACGGGTGCCGTCAGGTGTTCTCGGCAGAAGTCGAGACGTCGGGTCAGCGCTTGCGGCGCTCGCGCACCCGCATGTTGACCACGATCGGAGTGCCTTCGAAGCCGTACAGCTCGCGCAGTCGGCGCTGGATGAACCGGCGGTAGCCCGGGTCGAGGAACCCGCTCGTGAACAGCACGAATGTCGGCGGACGCGTCGACGCCTGCGTGCCGAACAGGATGCGGGGCTGCTTGCCGCCTCGCACCGGGTGCGGGTGCTCGGCGACGAGCTCGGTGATGAAGGCGTTGAACTTGCCGGTCGGGATGCGCTGATCCCACGACTCGAGCGCCGTCTCGAGCGCCGGCACCAGCTTGTCGAGGTGACGGCCGGTGCGCGCCGAGATGTTCACGCGCGGAGCCCACGCGACGTGCGCGAGGTCCTGCTCGATCTCGCGCTCCAGGTAGCGACGGCGGTCCTGGCCGTCCATGTCGTCGTCGTTCAGGCGATCCCACTTGTTGTAGGCGATCACGAGGGCGCGACCCGACTCGAGCACGAGGTCGATGATGTTGAGGTCCTGCACGCTGATCGGCTGGGTGACGTCGATCACGACGACCGCGACCTCGGCCTTCTCCAGCGCTGCCGAGGTGCGCAGCGACGCGTAGAAGTCGGCGCCCTGCTGCAGGTGCACACGACGACGGATACCGGCGGTGTCGACGAAGCGCCAGAGCTTGCCGCCGAGCTCGACGATCTCGTCGACCGGGTCGCGGGTGGTGCCCGCGAGCTCGTTGACGACGACGCGCTCCTCGCCGGCGGCCTTGTTCAGCAGCGACGACTTGCCGACGTTCGGCCGACCGAGGATGGCCACGCGACGCGGCCCGCCGATCTCGGCCTGGGCGACCGCCGACACCTCGGGCAGCACCTTCATGATCTCGTCGAGCAGGTCGGCGACACCGCGACCGTGGATGGCCGAGACCGGGTGCGGCTCGCCGAGGCCGAGGTTCCACAGGGCTGCGGCCTCGGGCTCGTGGCGCGCGTCGTCGATCTTGTTGGCGACGAGGAAGACCGGCTTGCCGCTCTTGCGCAGCAGCTTCACGACCTGCTCGTCGGTCGACGTCGCGCCGACCATCGCGTCGACGACGAACATCACCACGTCGCACAGGTCGATCGCGACCTCGGCCTGCAGCGCCACCGACTTGTCGATGCCGCGGGCGTCGGGCTCCCAGCCGCCGGTGTCGACGAGCGAGAACCGGCGATCCATCCACTCGGCCTTGTACGTGACGCGGTCGCGCGTGACCCCCGGGGTGTCTTCGACGACGGCCTCACGACGACCCAGGATGCGGTTGACCAGAGCCGACTTGCCGACGTTGGGGCGACCGACGATCGCGACCACCGGCAAGGCGGGCAGGTACTCGATGCCGTCCTCGCCGCGGATGAGACCCGCGAGGAGCTCGGCGTCGTCGTCGTCGAGGTCGTAGTCCTCGAGTCCGACGCGCAGGGCGGCAGCGCGCTGGTCGGCGAGCTCGTCGTCGATGGCGGCCAGGTTCTCGGCGAGGTGGTCCTCGCCGGGTTCGTACTCTTCGGCGCTGGTGTCAGAGGACATCGGACGCTCCTGTCTGTGATGTCTGCACGGGGATGCCTGCTCGGATGACGTCGAGCACGGCGTCCACCGTCTGCTCGAAGTCGAGGGCCGTCGAATCGACGACCGTGACTCCGGGGGCTGCGGTGAGGAAGTCCACGACGGTCGAGTCCGACGCGTCGCGGCGGTGCAGGGCAGCGGCGACGGCCGCGGCATCCTGCGTGGTCAGTTCTGCGCTGCGGCGGGCGGCGCGCACCTCGGGGGCTGCGGTGAGGAGGATGCGCACCGGAGCGTCGGGCGCGACGACGGTGGTGATGTCGCGGCCCTCGACGATGACGCCGGGCCGACCCGAGCCGGCCACCAGAGCGCGGAAGAGGGCGTTGGCCGACGTGCGGATGGCGGCGACGCGGGCGACGCCCGATACAGCCTCGGTCACGCGTGGCTCGCGGATCGCCTCGGTCACGTCGACCGCGCCCACCCGCACCCAGTAGGTGTCGGGGTCGAGCGAGATCGCGAAGTCGAAGTCGCCCGCCGCCTCGATCACGGCGACGGCGTCGGACGTGTCGAGACCTCGTTCGAGCGCGTTCCACGCGAGGGCGCGGTACGCGGCCCCGGTGTCGAGATAGCCGAAGCCGAGCCGGCGCGCCGCCTGCTTCGACACGCTGGACTTGCCGCTTCCCGCGGGGCCGTCGATGGCGACGAGGACGGGACCGTCGATCCCGGTGCCTGCCGAAGGGTCAGTCATTGGTGGTGCTCGCAATCTTCCAGCCACGGGCCGCGAGGCCGTCGACGGCGCGTCGGACCGCAGCGGGTACGACGCTGATCTCGGCCAGGCCGAACTGGGCGCCCGGAGAGTGCTCCAGGCGCAGGTCCTCGACGTTGACGTCGAGTTCGCCCAGGTCGCCGAAGAGGCGCCCGAGCTGGCCGGCGGTGTCGTCGACCATCACGACGATCTGCTCGAACCGGCGGTTCTGTCCATGCTTGCCGGGGAGTCGCTCGACGCCATCGTTGCCACGGCGGATGGTGTCGGCGACGGCGCGACGGGCTCCGGGCGCATCGGGGGCGCGGAGCGCGTCTGCGACGGAGGCGAGGTCGGCAGCCAGCGCGTCGAGCACATCGACGACGGGCGCGGCGTTGGCGCCGAGGATCTGCACCCACAGCTCGGGAGCGGATGCCGCGATGCGCGTCGTGTCGCGCACACCCTGGCCGGCCAGGCGCAGCGACCCGTCGGGGGCTGTGACGAAGCGACCGGCGAGGAGGCTCGCCACGAGCTGAGGCACGTGCGAGACGAGGGCGACCGCCTGGTCGTGCTCCTCGGGCGTCATCTCGAGCGGTGTGGCGCCGAGGTCGAGCGCGAGCCCCTCCACGAGGGCGAGGTCGGCGGCGGAGGTCTCCTCGTCGCGGCACACCACCCAGGGCCGGCCGATGAAGATGTCGGCGCGGGCGGCGATCGCACCGCCGCGCTCGCGCCCCGCGAGCGGGTGCGAGCCGATGTAGCGGGTGAGGTCGACGCCGCGCTCGCGCAGCTCGCGCAGCGGCTCGAGCTTCACGCTGGCGACGTCGGTGACGACGGCGGTCGGATGCGCGGCGAGCTCGCGCTCGATGACGTCGGCGGTCACGTCGGGCGGCACAGCCACGACGACGAGAGTCGGCTCGTCGTCGGATGCCGCGACGCGACCTGCACCGTAGTCGACGGCGAGGCGCAGCTGCGCCTTCGAGCTGTCTTCGAGGGCGACGTCGACGCCGAGCGCTCGCAGCGCGTGGCCGATGCTCGATCCGAGGAGACCGGCGCCGACGATCCGCACCGTGCCGTGCACGCGCGATGCGCGCGCGGGCGCGGTGGCGCGCTCGCGCGCTCCGTCGAGCGCACGCGCGGATGTCGCGGCGGAATCGGTCACTCAGATCTCCTGGTCGGTATGCGGGTCTTCGCCGCCGTCGCGCACCACGGTGTCATCCCCCGCGGCCTGGCGCGCGAGGGTCAGCAGAGCGCCCCGCTCCACTTTAGTCAACTCGCGTGCCCGCCCGGCTGGCAACGTTCCCAGGTGGAGTGGCCCGAACTGCCGCCGAACGAGCTCCACGACCGGGTGACCGACCGCAGCCATCATGCGCCGCACGATGCGGTTGCGCCCCGCGTGCAGGGTGAGCTCGATGAGCGAGCCGCCGCCCTCGGCCGACGTGCTCAGCAGCCGCGCCTTGTCGGCGGCGATCGACCCGTCGTCGAGGTCGACTCCGCGCAGCAGTCGCTGCACCGTCTGCGGGGTCACCGCACCCTCGACCTTGGCGATGTACACCTTCGTCACACCGAACGACGGGTGCGCCAGCACGTGGGCCAGTCCCCCGTCGTTGGTCAGCACGAGCAGGCCGCTGGTCTCGGCATCCAGTCGCCCCACGTTGTACAGGCGCTCGTCCCAGTCCTTCGTGAACCGGCGCAGGTCGGGTCGCCCCCGGTCGTCCTTCATCGAGCTGACGACGCCCGTCGGCTTGTTGAGCATGACGTAGCGCTTGGACTGGTCGAGCTGCACGGCGGTGCCGTCGACGTCGACGAGATCGTTCTCGGGATCGATGCGCGATCCGAGCTCGGTGACGACCACGCCGTTGACGCGGACGCGCCCCTCGACGATCAGCTGCTCCGACACGCGTCGCGAGGCGACACCCGCGTTCGCGAGCACCTTCTGCAGACGGACACCTTCGGCCTCGGCACCGGTCATCGGCGCGCCTCCTCGTCGAATCCGGCCGCCCCGTCGTCGAGCAGCGGTGAGATGTGCGGCAGCTCGTCGAGCGAGTTGATGCCCAGGTGCACCAGCAGCGCGTCGGTCGTGCCGTAGTTGATGGCCCCGGTCTCGGGGTCGGTGAACACTTCGGTGATGAGGCCACGCGCCACGAGCGTGCGCACGACCGAGTCGACGTTCACCGCGCGGATCGAGGCGACCTGGCTGCGAGAGATCGGCTGCTTGTAGGCGATCACGGCGAGGGTCTCGAGAGCCGCCTGCGACAGCCGCGACGGCGCCTGCGTGTTCACGTACTCGGTGACGAGGTCGTCGTGCTCCTCGCGCACGTAGAGGCGCCACCCGCCGCCCACCTCGCGCAGTTCGAACCCGCGCCGCGGTCCGCCGGTCTCGCCGTCGTAGTCGGCGACGAGCGTCTCGATCGCCTGGCGCACAGCCGGCACCGGCGCCGACACCGCGGTCGCGAGGCTCACCAGGCTCTGCGGCTCATCGATGATCAGCAGGATCGCCTCGAGGCGCCGGGCGACGTCGGTCGCCGTGCTCACCGGAGGCGCGGTGTCGGGCGCGGTCGCTGCGCGCGCGGCGAAGTCGGTGTCATCGGTCATAGTCGGCTCCCAGAGTCGCAAGATTCTCGTCGGACCACCGCTGCGCGCTCCAGCGCAGGGTGAGCTCGCCCAGCGGTTCGATCTGCTCGAACGACAGGGCGGCATGGCGGTACAGCTCGAGCACCGAGAGGAATCGCGCCACCACGACGCCGGGCTGCGAGACCCCTGCCACGAGCTCGCGGAAGCTGAGCGAGCCGGCATCCTTCAGCAGCGTGACGACGATCGCCGCCTGCTCACGGATGCTGATGAGCGGGGCATGCAGGTGGTCCAGGCCCACATGCGGGATCTCCTTCGGCGTCATGGCAAGCAGCGCGAGCGCCGCGAAGTCGTCGACGCTCAGCGTCCAGACGAGCTCCGGCGTGGCGCTCCGGTACTTCGCGTCGAGCTTGACGGCGCGCACATGCCGGCGCTCCTCGCGGCGCAGGCACCGCTCGAACCACGACGACACCTCTTTGAACGCCCGGTACTGCAGCAGCCGCGCGAACAGCAGGTCGCGCGCTTCGAGCAGCGCGACCGACTCTGCATCGACGAGCTCGCCCTGCGGCAGGAGCCCGGCGACCTTCATGTCGAGCAGGGTCGCGGCGACCACGAGGAACTCCGAAGCCTCGTCGAGCTCTTCGTCGGGGCCGAGCTCGCGCAGGTAGGCGATGAACTCGTTCGTCACGAGCGACAGCGACACCTCGGTGATGTCGAGCTCGTGCTTCGAGATGAGCGTGAGGAGCAGGTCGAACGGGCCGTCGAAGTTGGTCAGCGAGACCCGGAACCCGTCGATGGGCTCGGGCCCCTCGACAGGCTCGGCGGCCGGAACAGGCTCGGGGGCTGGAGCAGAGTCGGGCGCCGAACCCGCGTGGTCTTCGTGCTCAGGCGACCGCGCCACGGGCGACCAGCTCCCTGGCCAGCCGCAGGTAGGCCTGGGCGGCAGCGTGCTCGGGTGCGAACTCCGTGATCGGCATGCCCGAGACCGAGGCATCCGGGAACTTCACCGTACGACCGATCACGGTCTCGAGAACGTCGTCGCCGAACGCGTCGACGACCCGCTCGAGCACCTCGCGCGAGTGGAGCGTGCGCGCGTCGTACATCGTGGCGAGCACGCCGTCGAGCGTGATCGTCGGGTTGAGGCGGTCGCGCACCTTGTCGATGGTCTCGATGAGCATCGCGACACCGCGCAGCGCGAAGAACTCGCACTCGAGCGGGATGACCACGCCGTGGCTCGCGGTGAGCGCATTGACGGTGAGGAGGCCGAGCGAGGGCTGGCAGTCGATGAGCACGACGTCGTAGTCGCCGGTCACCTTGCGCAGCGCCCGCGCGAGGGTCTGCTCGCGCGCGACCTCGTTGACGAGGTGCACCTCGGCCGCCGACAGGTCGATGTTGGCCGGGATCACGTCGAGGTTCTCGACGCGCGAGTGCACGATCACGTCGTGCGGGTCGCGCTTGGAGTCCAGCAGCAGGTCGTAGATCGTCGGGATCTCGTGCGTGGTGATGCCGAGCCCCGCCGACAGTGCGCCCTGCGGGTCGAAGTCGACGGCGAGCACCTTGCGCCCGTAGGACGCCAGAGATGCGGCCAGGTTGATGGTGGTCGTCGTCTTGCCGACGCCGCCCTTCTGGTTGCAGAGCGCGATGATGCGTGCGGGCCCGTGGCCGTCGAGCGGGGGCGGCGTCGGGAAGCCGTGATAGGGACGACCGGTCGGACCGATGGGGGTCTCGTCCTCAGAGGCCCTCGTCGCGCCTCGCTTGCTCCCCGCCACTGATTCTCCTGACGTCACGGCCGTACCGATTGATTCTAGCCACGGTGTGCGTCCCGACTCGGAGGCACGGCGTGCAAGAGCTCAGCGGGCGCGCGGATGCGAGGTCACGTAGACGTCGCGCAGCGCGTCGACGGACACGTGCGTGTAGATCTGCGTCGTGGCGACCGACGCGTGTCCGAGCAGCTCCTGCACCACCCGCACATCGGCGCCGCCCTGCAGCAGGTGGGTCGCGAACGAGTGCCGCAGCGTGTGCGGAGACACGTGCGCCGTCAGATGCGCCCGCTCTGCGGCGGCGCGGATCACGAGCCACGCGCTCTGCCGCGACAGCGGCGCCCCCCGCGCCCCGAGGAACAGCCGGGGCGTCGCGTGCCCCCGGCGCGACAGCTCGGGTCGCGCACGGGTGAGGTACGACGCGAGAGCCGCCTGCGCGTACGAGCCGACCGGCACGATCCGCTCCTTCGAGCCCTTGCCGCGCACGCGCAGCACGTCGCCGTGCGCGACGTCGTCGACGTCGAGCTGCACGATCTCCGACACCCGCGCGCCGGTCGCGTAGAGCAGTTCGAGCAGCGCACGATCGCGGATGCCGACGAGGTCGCCGGGCTGCGCGTCGGCGGGGGCCGGGCCCGCGGCATCCAGCAGCTGCTCGACCTGGTCGATCGTGAGCGCCTTCGGCAGGCGCTGCGGCTGCTTGGGGGGCTTCAACCGCACCGACGGGTCGTCCTGCGCCACGCCCTCGCGCGCGAGGAAGCGGTGAAGCCCCCGCACCGAGGACTGCAGACGCGCGAGCGACGAGGCGGCGGGCGCCGGATCTCCCGCAGCCTTCTCGGCGGCGAAGCGGGCGACGGTGTCGGCGGTCACCGCATCGGTGTCGTCGATGCCCGCTGCGCCGAGCCATTCGACGTAACCGGCGAGGTCGTTGCGGTACGCCGCGACGGTGTGCTCCGACAGACCGCGCTCGATCGTGATGTGCCGAAGGTAGGTGTCCACCGCACGCTCGAGTCGCATGTCATCGCCCGGCGGGCGCCTCCGGCTGCCGCAGCTTCTCGGCCGCTGCGAGGACGCCGGCGATCAGGATGCCGTTGCGCAGGCGTCCGGCGAGGATGCCGTCGACCGCATCGGCGAGCGGCAGCCATTCGGTGCGGATGTCGGCCTCCTCGTCCTCGCGCGCGTGCGCCTCGGCCACTCGCGTGAGCCCGCGGGCGAGGAAGATGTGCACGACCTCGTCGTTGCCGCCCGGAGTGGTGAAGATGCTCACCAGCGGCTCCCACGAGACGGCCTCGAGGTCGACCTCCTCGGCGAGCTCGCGACGGGCGGCCTCGAGCGGCTCCTCCCCCGGGATGTCGAGGAGCCCGGCCGGCACCTCCCAGTCGCGGTGTCGGATCGGATGCCGGTACTGCTGGATCAGCAGCACCCGGAGCTCGTCGTCGAGGGCGACCACCGCGGCGGCACCGGGGTGGTCGACGTACTGGCGCACGATCTCGCCGTCGCCGTAGCGCACGGTGTCGCTGCGGACGTCCCACACCCGCCCCTCGTAGACGAGGTCGCTCGCGACGACCTCGGCCTCGGCCGGCTCATCCCGCAGCACGGGATCAGTCGTTCTCGACGTCGTCGAACAGCTCACTGGAGCGGTGACGCTCGAGGGCCGCACCGACGAGACCGCGGAAGAGCGGGTTGGCGTCGGTCGGACGCGAGCGCAGCTCGGGGTGGGCCTGCGTGGCGACGTAGTAGGGGTGCACCTCGCGCGGCAGCTCCACGTACTCGACGAGGTCGAGGTCGGGGTTCAGCCCCGAGAAGAGCATCCCCGCTTCGGCGATGCGATCGCGGTAGCGGTTGTTGACCTCGTAGCGGTGGCGGTGACGCTCGGCCGCCGTCGTCGCGCCGTAGACCTCGGCGACGATCGACCCCTCGGCGAGGTTCGCCGGGTACAGGCCCAGGCGCATGGTGCCGCCCATGTCGCCCGCCTCGAGGATGTCGACCTGCTCCTCCATGGTGGCGATGACGGGGGCCGTCGTGTCGGGGTCGAACTCGCTCGACGAGGCGTCCTCGATGCCCGCGACGTGGCGCGCGTACTCGATCACCATGCACTGCAGGCCGAGGCAGATCCCGAGGGTCGGGATGCCCTGCTCGCGCGCGAACTTGAGGGCGCCGATCTTGCCCTCGATGCCGCGGATGCCGAAGCCGCCGGGGATCACGATGCCGTCGAGCGGGCCGAGCGCCTTCGCGGCTCCCTCGGGGGTCTCGCACTCGTCCGACGGGATCCAGCGGATGTTGACGTGCGTCTCCTGCGCGAAGCCGCCGGCCTTGAGCGCCTCGGTGACCGAGAGGTAGGCGTCGGGCAGGTCGATGTACTTGCCGACGAGACCGATCGTCACCTCGTGCTTGGGGTTGTGCACCGCGCTGAGCACACGCTGCCAGCGCGACCAGTCGACATCCGCCGCCTTGCCCAGGCCGAGGGCGCGCACGATGTACGCGTCGAGACCCTGCTCGTTGAGCATCGACGGGATGTCGTAGATGCTGGGCACGTCGACCGCGTTGACGACGGCGTCTTCGTCGACGTCGCACATCAGCGCGATCTTGCGCTTGTTCGACTCGGTGACGGGACGGTCGCTGCGCAGCACCAGGGCGTCGGGCTGGATGCCGATGGAGCGGAGGGCGGCGACCGAGTGCTGGGTGGGCTTGGTCTTCTGCTCGCCCGACGCCCCCATGAAGGGCACCAGCGAGACGTGCACGAAGAACACGTTGCCGCGGCCGAGTTCGTGACGGATCTGGCGAGCCGACTCGATGAACGGCTGCGACTCGATGTCGCCCACGGTTCCGCCGATCTCGGTGATGATCACGTCGGGCTTCGGCGACTCGTCGGCCTGCAGGCGCATGCGGCGCTTGATCTCGTCGGTGATGTGCGGGATGACCTGCACGGTGTCGCCGAGGTACTCGCCGCGGCGCTCCTTGGCGATCACCTGCGAGTAGATCTGGCCGGTGGTGACGTTGGCCGCCTGGCTCAGCTCGATGTCGAGGAAGCGCTCGTAGTGGCCGATGTCGAGGTCGGTCTCGGCGCCGTCGTCGGTCACGAAGACCTCGCCGTGCTGGAACGGGTTCATCGTGCCCGGGTCGACGTTCAGGTACGGGTCGAGCTTCTGCATCACGACGCGCAGACCTCGCGCCGTGAGGAGGTTGCCGAGGCTCGCCGCCGTCAGGCCCTTGCCCAACGAGGAAACGACACCACCGGTCACGAAGATGTGCTTGGTGGTGTCGTTCGAAGTGTCGCCGCGGAAAGAATCAGAAGTCTGCATCACGGGCTTTAATCCTATCAGTCGGCTTCGGTACCCAGACCCAGCAACTCGCGGGCGTGGGTGAGGGCGGCGTCGGAATCGGGCATCCCAGACAGCAGACGAGCCATCTCGGCCTCGCGCTCGGCGCCGTCCAGACGCCGGACATCCGACGCCGTGACCGACCCGTCGTTGGCTTTCACGACGCTGAGATGATTGGTCGCGAACGCGGCGACCTGCGCGAGATGGGTGACGGCGATCACCTGGGAAGATGCCGCGAGTCGCGCGAGACGCCGCCCGACCTCGATCGCGGCCGCTCCGCCGATGCCGGCGTCGACCTCGTCGAACACGAACGTCGGAACCGGGTCGACCGCGGCGATGACGACCTCGATCGCCAGCATCACCCGGCTGAGCTCGCCGCCCGACGCGCCCTTGGAGACCGAGCGGGGCTCGGCTCCGGGGTGCGGGGCGAGGAGGATCGCCACGTCGTCCCGTCCGTGGACGGATGCCGCGCCCGCGGCCACCTCGACGACCAGACGCGCGTCGGGCATCGCGAGCGCACGCAGCTCGACCGTCACCGCCGCGCCGAGGCGCTCGGCGGCATCGATGCGCGCCGCCGTGAGCGCCGCCGCCGCGTCGTCGAGCTCGGCCGCGACTCGGACGAGGTCGGCGGTCAGGCGCTCGATGCGATCGCCGTCGTCGTCGAGTTCGGCCAGGCGCGCCGACCCGGATTGGAGCAGCGCGATCGCCGCGTCGAGGCTGCCGTGCGAGCGGACGAGGCCTGCGAGCACCGCACGACGCTCCTCGACGGCAGCGAGCTCGTGGGGGCCGGCCTCGTCGAGGTCGGCGAGGTAGCCGGCGAGTCCCGCCGCCACGTCGGCAACGCGGTAGCCGAGATCGGCGATCTGACCGGCGAGATCCGCGAGCTGCGGGTCGTCGACGCGGTCCAGCGATCGGCGGGCGTCGGACAGCAGCATCCCGGCGTCTGGTGCGTCGCCATCGCCCGACAGCGTCTCGTGGGCCGTCGCCGCGGCCAGGCGCAGCTCCTCGGCGTTCGCGAGCCGCTCCGCACGGGCGGTGAGCTCGGCATCCTCGCCGGCGACCGGCTCGGCCTGCTCGATCTCGGCGAGCTGCACCCGCAGGTCGGCCGCCTCGCGCGCACGGTAGTCGCGATCGTGGGTGAGCTCGGCGAGCTCGCGATCGAGTGCGCGCCACTGCTCGAACTGTTCGCGGTACCTCGAGCGGGCGGCCTGCACGGGCGCACCGCCGAAGCGGTCGAGAGCGTCGCGCTGTGCCGCGGCGGAACGCAGCCGCAGCTGATCGGACTGACCGTGCACCACGACGAGCTCGTCGGCGAGGTCTGCGAGCACGCCTGCCGGAGCCGCCCGCCCGCCTACGGAGGCCCGACCGCGGCCGGCGCTCGAGACCGACCGCCCGACGAACAGCTCGGCGCGCCCGTCGCCGATCGGCTCGAGGTCGCCGCCGGCCTCACGCACGCGCTCGGCCACTGGTCCGTCATCGGGCACGATCCACACGCCGTCGACCGATGCCTCGGCCGCCCCGGCCCGCACCGCACCGGAGTCGGCGCGCTGCCCGAGGAGGAGCCCGAGACCGGTGACCACCATCGTCTTGCCGGCACCCGTCTCACCGGTGATCGCGGTGAACCCCGGACCGATGGGCAGTGTCGCCTCGGCGATGACGCCGAGGTCGCGCATCCGCATCTGCTCGATCATGCGCCGCCCTCGATCGTGGGGTGCGCGGCGGTGATCGCGGCAGGGCCGCGCCAGCCCGCGACCGGCAGCCGGAACTTGCGGACGAGCCGATCGGTGAAGGCGGCGGGATGCAGTCTGGCCAGACGCACCGGACGCTCGTCACGGCGGACCACGACGCGGGCACCCGGAGGGAGCTCGTGGGAACGCCGCCCGTCTGCCCAGAGGATTCCACTGTCGTTGGTGTGCTCGAGCACCTCGATGGCGACCGCGTGCTCGGGACCGACGACGAGCGGCTTCGCGAACAGCGCGTGGGCCGACAGCGGCACCACCGCGATCGCCTGCACCGTCGGCCAGATGACGGGTCCGCCGGCGGAGAAGTTGTAGGCGGTCGAGCCCGTCGGGGTCGAGACGACCACGCCGTCGCACCCGAACGACGACAGCGGGCGACCGTCGACCTCGATGACGACCTCGAGCATGCGCTCGCGGCTGGCCTTCTCGACCGTCGCCTCGTTCAGGGCCCAGGTCTCGTAGATGACGGCGTCACCGGCATCCTTCACCCGGACGTGGAGCGCGAGCCGCTCCTCGACGTCGTAGTCGCGGGCGATCACGCGACGCACCGCGTCGTCCATGTCGTCGCGCTCGATCTCGGCCAGGAAGCCGACGTGACCCATGTTGATGCCGAGCACCGGGGCCGTGCCGTCGCGCACGAGTTCTGCGGCGCGCAGGATCGTGCCGTCGCCGCCGAGCACGATGGCGAGCTCGATCTCGCCGATCGGCACGTCGTCGTCGAGCACCGCGACGTCGGAGAAGACGTGCCGCGCAGCCGCGAGCTCGGCCCGGTCGGAGCGCGCGAGCACCGGACGGGCGCCGGCGGCGCGCAGCGCGCTGACGACACGTTCCGCCGCCACCACGGTGTCGTCGCGCTGGGCGTGCGCCACCACCAGGATGCTGCGCTCGGGCTGTGTCATGGGCTCCCCGCCAGTCGGTTCACAGTGCTCAACCATTCTGTCGGATTGCTCCCCCGCCCGAGGGCGAGATGTGCGATGTACTCGGCATTCCCGTGGGTGCCCGCGATCGGGGAGGAGACGATGCCGCAGGTGCCGAGCCCTGCGTCCCACGCCGCCCACAGCACGCCCGCCACCGCGTCGGCCCGGAGCGTCGGGTTCGTGACGAGACCGCCCTTCACGGCGGTGCGCCCCACCTCGAACTGGGGCTTGATCAGCAGCACCAGATCGGCGCCGGGAGCCGCGACGGAGCGTGCGGCCGGCAGAACGTGCGTGAGAGAGATGAACGACAGGTCGCCGGTGATGACCGCGGGAGCGGCATCCGTCCTCGCCGCCTCGGCGAGGGATGCCGGCGTCATGTACCGCACATTGAAGCCCTCGACCGCGATCACGCCCGCGTCGGCCGCGATCGACGGCGCGAGCTGGCCGTGACCGACGTCGACCGCGATCACCGGATCGGCACCGCGCTCGCGCAGCACCTGGGTGAACCCGCCGGTCGAGGCACCCATGTCGAGGGCGACGGCCCCACGCACCTCGACGCCGAACGCGTCGAGACCGGCGATCAGCTTGTGGGCCGCTCGGCTGACGTAGTGGTCCGCACCGGCGACCTCGATCAGCGCGTCGTCGTCGACCTTCGCCGAGGCCTTCACGACGGGCCTGCCGTCGACGCTCACGAGGCCGTCGGCGATGAGCGTGGCCGCATGGGTGCGCGAGCGGGCGAGCCCCCGTTCGGCGAGGGCTGCGTCGAGGCGCGCCGTCATGCGCGCGTCGGGTTCTGGGGTCCTGATTCGAGCCGCCGAGCGAGCTCGTCGTGCAGACCTTCGTAGGCCGCCGCACGCGTGCCGAGCGGCTGCGCCTCGATGACCTCGAGGCGCGGAAGGAGGTCGCCGTGAGCATCGTCGAGGTGCGGCTGATCCATCCCCTCAGGATACGGCGTCGCCCCGCCGCGGGCGCGAGCACCCGCGGGCCGCCGCGTTCTGGGCCAGGATCAGGGGCGGTGAAACGGGTCGGCGTAGAGCCGCTCGGGCACGCGGAAGCCGAAGATCGCACGCCCCGTCGCCCAGATCGCGGCCGCGCCGGCGCGCAGCAGGTCGATCTGCTCCGCACCCTCGGAGAGGATGTGGATGTCGGCGCCGTCGACGCGCACGGATGCGCCGCGGACGGTCGTGACATCGCCCGACACCTGCACCTCGGGGTAGGGCTCGTGCAGCTGCCGGAGGTCGGCCAGGATGAAGTCCGGCTGCGATCCCGCGGGAGCGGCGAGCACGTGCTTCGGCCGGTCGATGCCGGTCAGCACCAGTGCGGACGCGATGTCAGCACGGTTCGCGCCGAGGATGTCGGTGTCGAGACGGTCGCCCAGGAAGATCGGATGCTGCGCACCGAACCGCGCGACGGCCTCTTCGAAGATCGGGGTCTCGGGCTTGCCTGCAACAGTGGCGAGGCGGCCGATGGCGGTGTGGACGGCGGAGACGAGCGTGCCGTTGCCCGGCGCGACGCCGCGGGACTGCGGGATGGTCCAGTCGGTGTTGGTGGCGATCCACGGGATACCACCGTCCTCCTCAGGGACTTTGAGCGCGAACGCCGCCTCGGCGAGGTGGGTCCAGCCCACATCGGGCGAGAACCCCTGCACGACAGCGGCCGGCGCGTCGTCTGCGCTGCGCGTCACCGTGAACCCGGCCTTCTCGACCTCGACGATGAGCCCCTCGCCGCCCACGACCATCACGACCGAGCCCGGCGCGATGAGGGTGGAGAGCAGGCGCATCGCCGCCTGCGGACTCGTGACCACATCCTGCGCGCGGGTCGCGAGACCCAGGTCGCTGAGATGCTGAGCGACGGATGCGTCGGTGCGCGACGCATTGTTCGTGATGTAGCCGAGCGCACGCCCATCGGCGGCTCGGAGCAGGTTGTCCACCGCGTGGGGAAGTGCGCCCGCCCCGGCGTACACGACTCCGTCGAGGTCGGCGAGCACCGCATCGACGCCGTCGAGCGGCGTGGCCGTGACGGAGCGCCTCGAGAACAGCCCCATCAGCGATCGGACTCGTCGTCGACGCCGGCATCGGCGAGGATCTCGGCGACCTCGTCCTCGATCGACGGTGCGGAGGCGGCTGCCGACTCTTCGGGCGCGGCATCAGCCGACGCCACATCTGCGGCAGGCTCGACGCCGTCGACGTCGTCAGCGACGTCGGCCTCGTCGACCTCGACATCGGAGGGCTCATCCTCGGGCTGGTCCACGTCAACGACATCGTCCGACGCGTCCAGATCGTCGTCATCGAAGTCGTCGTCGAAGGCCACGTCATCGTCGAGCTCGACGATGACGACCTCATCCTCGATCTCTTCGACCTCTTCGATGTACACGGTCTCGAGGTCGCCACCGCCGTTGGCGGCGTCGAGGGCCTCGGCCGCGACGATGGCGCGCTCGCTCCAGCGAGTGGCCTCGTCATGGCGGCCGAGCTCCTCGAGCACAGCGGCGCGAGCGGCGAAGAGCGCGGGGCTCCACTCGAACGCGCGGTGCGGGTCGAGCTCGGGGATCTCGAGCTCGAGCAGCGCACGGTCTGGCTGGTCGAGGTCGAGACGCGCGCCGGACATCGCGATCGCCAGCTCGACGCGCACCTCCACAGGGAGCGTCGCGCGGTCCACGGCGCGGCCGGCCTCGAGCGCGCGGTCAGGCCGTCCGATGCCCCGCTCGCTGTCGACCATGAGCGCGATCTGGTCATCGCGACCCGAGATGCGCCGGTACGTGCGCAGCTCACGGAGCGCGAGAGCGTAGTCGCCCGTCGCATAGGCCGTGATCGCGAGGGTCTCGCGAACGATGGCGATACGGCCGGCACGGTGAGACGCGGCCAGCGCGTGCCGATGAGCGAGCGCCGCATCCTCTTCGATCAGCTGCGACGCCATCACGAGATGACGTGCCACCTCTTCGGCGTTCTCCTTGCTGAGCGTCTTCAGTTCATTGCGGGCGCTCGGGTGCAGGTCGTGACCGGTGACGTCGTCGGGGATGACCGGCGCGTCGATCCGCGGTCGGATCGGGCGGATCTCGCCTTCGCGCATGGCACGGTCGGGACGCCCCGCTCCCCCGCGCGTCGGACGCGGACCACCGGAACGGTCGCCGTCGCGCCGCTCGTAGGGCCGGTCGCCGTCGCGCTTCTGGTACGGCTTCCGCTCACCATCACGCGGCGCATACGGCCGATCGCCATCGCGCTTGACGTACGGGCGATCGCCATCGCGCTTCTGGTACGGCTTCCGCTCACCATCACGGGGAGCGTGCGGCTTCTTGTCGCCATCTCGCTTCGCGTAGGAACGGTCGCCGTCGCGCTTCTGGTACGGCTTCCGCTCGCCATCACGCGGAGCGTAGGGACGGTCGCCATCGCGCTTCTGGTACGGCTTCCGCTCACCATCACGCGGAGCATACGGCCGATCGCCGTCGCGCTTCACATACGGCCGGTCGCCATCGCGCTTCTGGTAAGGCTTCCGCTCACCATCACGCGGCGCGTACGGCTTCTTATCGCCGTCACGCTTCGCGTAGGGACGGTCACCGTCGCGCTTCTGGTAAGGCTTCCGCTCACCATCACGCGCCGCATACGGCCGATCGCCATCGCGCTTCACATACGGCCGGTCGCCATCACGCTTCTGGTACGGCTTCTTCTCGCCGTCGCGCTTGGCGTACGGCTTCTTGTCGCTGCTGTGGCTCGAGGCGGGCTTGCGATCGCCGCGGGCTGCCCCGCCGGATCGCTGCTGGTCGGATCGTGATGCTCGCGCGCGATCGTTCTCGCCGGAGCGCTCGTGCTCTGCCATCTTCTGATCCTCCCGAATCGCCCACCACGGGGCAACGATGTTCTGTTAACGCAGATAGGCCACCCGGCGTTGGGTGGCCTATCTGTCTAAAGGAAGTCCGGCGGTGTCCTACTCTCCCACAGGGTCCCCCCTGCAGTACCATCGGCGCTGAGAGGCTTAGCTTCCGGGTTCGGAATGTGACCGGGCGTTTCCCTCTCGCTATGGCCGCCGAAACACTATTGATGTTTCAATCGTGCACACAACAATCAGTTTGTTGGTGCGGTTCTCGACCGTACATCGAGAACCACTCAGTGGACGCAAGCACCTAGAACGGTGTGTTATCAAGTCATCGGCTTATTAGTACCAGTCAGCTGCACGCATTGCTGCGCTTCCACATCTGGCCTATCAACCCAGTAGTCTGGCTGGGAGCCTCTCACCCGAAGGTATGGAAATCTCATCTTGAGGCCGGCTTCCCGCTTAGATGCTTTCAGCGGTTATCCATCCCGAACGTAGCTAACCAGCGGTGCTCCTGGCGGAACAACTGGCACACCAGAGGTTCGTCCAACCCGGTCCTCTCGTACTAGGGTCAGATCCTCTCAAATTTCCTACGCGCGCAGCGGATAGGGACCGAACTGTCTCACGACGTTCTAAACCCAGCTCGCGTACCGCTTTAATGGGCGAACAGCCCAACCCTTGGGACCTACTCCAGCCCCAGGATGCGACGAGCCGACATCGAGGTGCCAAACCATGCCGTCGATATGGACTCTTGGGCAAGATCAGCCTGTTATCCCCGAGGTACCTTTTATCCGTTGAGCGACAGCGCTTCCACAAGCCACTGCCGGATCACTAGTCCCGACTTTCGTCCCTGCTCGACCTGTCAGTCTCACAGTCAAGCTCCCTTGTGCACTTACACTCGCCACCTGATTGCCAACCAGGTTGAGGGAACCTTTGGGCGCCTCCGTTACTTTTTGGGAGGCAACCGCCCCAGTTAAACTACCCACCAGGCACTGTCCCTGAACCGGATTACGGTTCGAAGTTAGATATCCAGAGTGACCAGAGTGGTATTTCAACAATGACTCCACGGTAACTGGCGTCACCGCTTCAAAGTCTCCCACCTATCCTACACAAGCCACACCGAACACCAATACCAAGCTGTAGTAAAGGTCACGGGGTCTTTCCGTCCTGCTGCGCGTAACGAGCATCTTTACTCGTAATGCAATTTCGCCGAGTTCGCGGTTGAGACAGTTGGGAAGTCGTTACGCCATTCGTGCAGGTCGGAACTTACCCGACAAGGAATTTCGCTACCTTAGGATGGTTATAGTTACCACCGCCGTTTACTGGGGCTTAAATTCTCAGCTTCGCCTTGCGGCTAACCGGTCCTCTTAACCTTCCAGCACCGGGCAGGCGTCAGTCCGTATACATCGTCTTGCGACTTGGCACGGACCTGTGTTTTTAGTAAACAGTCGCTACCCACTAGTCTCTGCGGCCACCAAACGCTTTCGGAGCAAGTCCTAATACGCCGGTGGCCCCCCTTCTCCCGAAGTTACGGGGGCATTTTGCCGAGTTCCTTAACCACGATTCTCTCGATCTCCTTGGTATTCTCTACCTGACCACCTGAGTCGGTTTGGGGTACGGGCGGCTGGAACCTCGCGTCGATGCTTTTCTCGGCAGCATAGGATCACCCACTTTTTATCCGCATCGTGGCTCAGCCTGTATGAGTGACGGATTTGCCTATCACTCGGCCTACGCACTTGCACCAGGACAACCATCGCCTGGCTTGGGCTACCTTCCTGCGTCACACCTGTTAATACGCTAGCCGCACCAGCATGGGGTCGAGCGTTCGCCAAGACGGCTTCACCCCGAAGGGATCCATCCATTCCTGGTTAGGACTCTTAGCACCACTGGATTAGCTTGGGCGGTTCTTCGCCGGTACGGGAATATCAACCCGTTGTCCATCGACTACGCCTGTCGGCCTCGCCTTAGGTCCCGACTTACCCAGGGAAGATTAGCTTGACCCTGGAACCCTTGGTCTTTCGGAGGACGTGTTTCTCACACGTCTTTCGCTACTCATGCCTGCATTCTCACTCGTGTAGCCTCCACGGCTGGTTCACACCGCCGCTTCGCTGGCCACACGACGCTCTCCTACCCATCAACACGGCTGGACCACGAAGGCCTACCAATAATGTCAATGCCACAACTTCGGTGGCGTGCTTGAGCCCCGTTACATTGTCGGCGCGGAATCACTTGACCAGTGAGCTATTACGCACTCTTTCAAGGGTGGCTGCTTCTAAGCCAACCTCCTGGTTGTCAAAGCAACTCCACATCCTTTCCCACTTAGCACGCGCTTAGGGACCTTAGTTGGTGGTCTGGGTTGTTTCCCTCTCGACTATGAAGCTTATCCCCCACAGTCTCACTGCTGCGCTCTCACTTACCGGCATTCGGAGTTTGGCTGACGTCAGTAACCTTGTAGGGCCCATCGGCCATCCAGTAGCTCTACCTCCGGCAAGAAACACGCAACGCTGCACCTAAATGCATTTCGGAGAGAACCAGCTATCACGAAGTTTGATTGGCCTTTCACCCCTATCCACAGCTCATCCCCTCAGTTTTCAACCTAAGTGGGTTCGGTCCTCCACGACGTCTTACCGTCGCTTCAACCTGGCCATGGATAGATCACTTCGCTTCGGGTCTAGGACACGCGACTGAATCGCCCTATTCAGACTCGCTTTCGCTACGGCTACCCCACACGGGTTAACCTCGCCACGTATCGCTAACTCGCAGGCTCATTCTTCAAAAGGCACGCTGTCACACCTACCAGGGGTGCTCCAACGGTTTGTAAGCAAACGGTTTCAGGTACTATTTCACTCCCCTCCCGGGGTACTTTTCACCTTTCCCTCACGGTACTTGTCCGCTATCGGTCATCTGGGAGTATTTAGGCTTATCAGGTGGTCCTGACAGATTCACACGGGATTTCTCGGGCCCCGTGCTACTTGGGATACTCTCCACGCCAGAACACGCATTTCGACTACCGGGCTGGCACCGTCTATGGCCGGCCTTTCAAGACCGTTCGTCTATACGCTTCTGTCACGTCGGCTGCTCGGCAGAACAACCAGGAAAGTCCCACGACCCCTCACATGCAACCCCTGCCGGGTATCACACACATGAGGTTTAGCCTGTTCCGATTTCGCTCGCCACTACTAACGGAATCGCGGTTGCTTTCTCTTCCTGTGGGTACTGAGATGTTTCACTTCCCCACGTTCCCTCTACCCGCCCTATATATTCAGGCGGGAGTCACCAGGTCGCCTTGCAGCGCCCAGCGGGGTTTCCCCATTCGGACACCCTCGGATCAAAACTTGCTTATCAGTTCCCCGAGGCTTATCGCAGATTGCTACGTCCTTCTTCGGCTCCAGATGCCAAGGCATCCACCGTTTGCTCTTAAAGACTTGAAATCACATGAGTTGAATCAAAACTCGACCCAGGCCGAAACCTGGATCAGAAATTGACTAATGATCTTTAAGATCATCAAAACAAGAACAATCCGAAGATCATCCTTGCAAGATGCTCGCGTCCACTGTGTAGTTCTCAAAGTACGGGCGGGATCCTCCCCCACCACCAGCACACAGCCGGCAGCAGACAAGGCCCAGAAGGCCCAACAACACCACGACCCCGAAAGGCCCCGGCATCCGGTCCCTCAGGACCCAACAGCGTGCAGCCACCCCGCTCACCAACCCCCACCTTCCAACCCGACCCCGAAGGACCTGGCGTACTAGTGCGAATCAGCCGCGCTGACAGCATGTCAAATGTTCCACCCATGAGCTCCCTGCAGACACATTCGGTCTGATCAGGGTTCTGGACTCCGAAGAGTCAGATGCTCCTTAGAAAGGAGGTGATCCAGCCGCACCTTCCGGTACGGCTACCTTGTTACGACTTAGTCCTAATTACCGATCCCACCTTCGACGGCTCCCTCCACAAGGGTTGGGCCACCGGCTTCAGGTGTTACCGACTTTCATGACTTGACGGGCGGTGTGTACAAGACCCGGGAACGTATTCACCGCAGCGTTGCTGATCTGCGATTACTAGCGACTCCGACTTCATGAGGTCGAGTTGCAGACCTCAATCCGAACTGGGACCGGCTTTTTGGGATTCGCTCCACCTCACGGTATTGCAGCCCTTTGTACCGGCCATTGTAGCATGCGTGAAGCCCAAGACATAAGGGGCATGATGATTTGACGTCATCCCCACCTTCCTCCGAGTTGACCCCGGCAGTATCCCATGAGTTCCCACCATTACGTGCTGGCAACATAGAACGAGGGTTGCGCTCGTTGCGGGACTTAACCCAACATCTCACGACACGAGCTGACGACAACCATGCACCACCTGTTCACGAGTGTCCAAAGAGTTCTACATTTCTGCAGCGTTCTCGTGTATGTCAAGCCTTGGTAAGGTTCTTCGCGTTGCATCGAATTAATCCGCATGCTCCGCCGCTTGTGCGGGTCCCCGTCAATTCCTTTGAGTTTTAGCCTTGCGGCCGTACTCCCCAGGCGGGGAACTTAATGCGTTAGCTGCGTCACGGAATCCGTGGAAAGGACCCCACAACTAGTTCCCAACGTTTACGGGGTGGACTACCAGGGTATCTAAGCCTGTTTGCTCCCCACCCTTTCGCTCCTCAGCGTCAGTTACGGCCCAGAGATCTGCCTTCGCCATCGGTGTTCCTCCTGATATCTGCGCATTCCACCGCTACACCAGGAATTCCAATCTCCCCTACCGCACTCTAGTCTGCCCGTACCCACTGCAGGCCCGAGGTTGAGCCTCGGGTTTTCACAGCAGACGCGACAAACCGCCTACGAGCTCTTTACGCCCAATAATTCCGGATAACGCTTGCGCCCTACGTATTACCGCGGCTGCTGGCACGTAGTTAGCCGGCGCTTTTTCTGCAGGTACCGTCACTCTCGCTTCTTCCCTGCTAAAAGAGGTTTACAACCCGAAGGCCGTCGTCCCTCACGCGGCGTTGCTGCATCAGGCTTCCGCCCATTGTGCAATATTCCCCACTGCTGCCTCCCGTAGGAGTCTGGGCCGTGTCTCAGTCCCAGTGTGGCCGGTCACCCTCTCAGGCCGGCTACCCGTCGACGCCTTGGTGAGCCATTACCTCACCAACAAGCTGATAGGCCGCGAGCCCATCCCCAACCGAAAAATCTTTCCAACCACTCACCATGCGGTGGTAGCTCATATCCAGTATTAGACACCGTTTCCAGCGCTTATCCCAGAGTCAGGGGCAGGTTGCTCACGTGTTACTCACCCGTTCGCCACTGATCCACCCAGCAAGCTGGGCTTCACCGTTCGACTTGCATGTGTTAAGCACGCCGCCAGCGTTCATCCTGAGCCAGGATCAAACTCTCCGTAAAGAAAAAATGCATACGAACCAGGGAAAAACCGGAACGCAGCGAGTTTGAACTGACCAAAGAGATAAATCATTGCTGACTATCCGTTTGCCAACCCCCGAAAGGGCTGGACTTTGATCCAAAGGAATTCTCAACCAACCCAAAAAAGGTTGGACGAGGATAATTTGGCATTTGACAAGTGCACGCTGTTGAGTTCTCAAGGATCGGACACCCAACCAGACCAACCCACACGTGGGCGGCCCCAGAAGGGCAACTTCACTATCTTATCTCTCTCGGTCCGTCTGTCAAATCGGCAGCTCGTGATCGAAGAGGATCTGGAGCTGCGGCCGATGACCGCGGATTCCCGGAGGAGACTCCCCATCCTAGACCCGAACGCACGAAGCGATCAAGGTCTTCTGAAGGGGATTTGTTCTCCGCTTGAGGGGGTGAGGCTCTCGGCCTCTCGCTTCCCTGTGGGGCGAACGAGTAAAACTCTACGTCGCTGCGATGCATCCGTCGAATCGGGGCCGCATCCCGGGCGTGTCGCAGGCCTCCAGCCCCGGAAACACGCGGAATCAGCGCCTGCGGCGCAGCTGCACGACCACGCACAGCGCGAGGGTGAGCGCACCCCACACCGCGCACGCCGGCGGCAGGACCCGGTAGGCGAGATGTGCGACGGTGAACTCCGCGTCGAGCGGACCGAAGGCGAGCAGTCCCCCAATCCACGCCGCCACGAGCGCCGCCGGCAGCGACAGCCACCACACGAAGCGCACCCACGTGGGCAGCACGCGGGTGACGGAGGTCGCGGCCTCCTGTCTCACCACCCACACGAGCAGGAAGACGCCGATGATCGCCAGGCCGAGCACGCTCGACCCGTGCTGCAGCCACTTGTAGCCGGTCAGCGGTCCCCAGAACTCGTCGAGCACGGGGAACGCCTCTACGCCGCCGCGACCTTCGTGCGTGAACAGATCCCACACGATGTGCGTGACCACGCCGAGTGCGAGCGAGATCACGAGAAGCGCGACGCCGCGCCACGACGCACGCCAGCTGTCGCCGACGCGGCTGACCACGAAGGTCTCGCGCGCGGATGCGGCGGCGCCGGCGCCCCACTCCCCCGGCAGACGCACGGCGAGCCAGGTCGGCGCGAGCTCACGGGCGGCGGGACGCAGCACGCATCGCCACAGGAGGAGCAGCGCCAGAGCGAGGAGCACCGATGCCGGCAGCCACGCGAGATCGTGCGTGCGTCCGTAGTGCAGCGGCATGCCACGCACGAACAGTGGCAGGTCCGGTGCCATCGCGCCGACCGCGATCGCCGCGGGGACGAGCGGCGTGCGCACGAAGGGCAGCGCGACGACGGCATGGCTCGGCGTGAACGGCATCCGTGCTCCCGCGCGCCCGGTCAGCGCGCTTCGAGGAACACGCCCGCGAGCGTCTTCTTGCCGCGCCGCAGCACGGAGACCCCACCCGGGAGCAGCCCTGTCACGACTGCCGACTCGTCGTCGACCTTGACCCCGTCGAGCGACACTCCGCCCTGCGAGATCGCGCGCCGGCCCTCCGAGAGGCTCGCGACGAGGCCGGTGTCGACGAGCGCCTGCAGCACCCCGGTGTCGGCGGCGACCGTCGCGTTCGGAAGCTCGTCGAGCGCCTGCCGGAGCGTCTGCGCGTCGATCGAGGTGAGATCGCCCTGGCCGAAGAGGGCATCGGATGCCGCGATGACGGCGGCCGTGGCATCCGTCCCGTGCACGAAAGCGGTCACCTCGCGCGCCAGGCGCTTCTGCGCCTCGCGGCGGAACGGCTCGGCCTCGACGAGTCGCTCGTACTCCTCGATCTCGGCGCGCGTGAGGAAGGTGAAGACCTTGAGGCGCGTGATCACGTCGGCGTCGTCGGTGTTCAGCCAGAACTGGTACATCCGGTACGGGCTGCACATCACCGGGTCGAGCCAGATCGCGTTGCCGGCGCTCTTGCCGAACTTCGTGCCGTCGCTGTTGGTGATCAGCGGCGTGCCGATCGCGTGCACCGAGACGCCCTCGACGCGGTGGATGAGGTCGGTGCCGCTCGTGAGGTTGCCCCACTGGTCGCTGCCGCCCGTCTGCAGCACGCAGCCGTAGCGGCGGTGCAGCTCGAGGTAGTCGAGTCCCTGCAGGATCTGGTAGCTGAACTCGGTGTAGCTGATGCCCGCTTCGGAGTTCAGGCGCGCCGAGACGGCGTCCTTCTTGATCATCGTGCCAACGCGGAAGTGCTTGCCGATGCCGCGGAGGAAGTCGATCGCGCTGAGCGGCGCCGTCCAGTCGAGGTTGTTCACCATGCGTGCGGCGTTGTCGCCCTCGAAGCTCAGGAACCGCTCCACCTGCGCGCGCAGGTAGCCGACCCATTCCTCGACGGTCTCGACCGGGTTCAGCACGCGCTCGGTGTCGCGCCCTCCCGGGTCGCCGACGAGGCCGGTGGAGCCGCCGACGAGCCCGAGGGGCTTGTGGCCGGCCAGCTGCAGACGGCGCATCGTGAGCAGCTGCACCAGATTGCCGAGGTGCAGGCTCGGCGCCGTCGGGTCGAACCCGCAGTAATACGTGATCGGGTCCCCGGCGAGAAGGGCGCGCAGCGCCTCCTGATCGGTGGACACATGCACGAGGCCGCGCCAGACCAGTTCGTCCCAGACGTTCTCGAACGTCGGGTCGTTGGCGGGGGCGGTCGCGCTCACGACGGCGGTAGACACGCGTGCCAGGCTATCAGCGGCGGACCGGTGGTCCCGCCTGCGTCACGCCGGCCGATCCAGACGCGCGACCTGGTCCGCGGTGAGCCCGATGCGCACAGCATCCATCGCCGCATCGAGCTGCTCCAGTTTGCTGCCGCCGAGGATCGGCCGCACGCCGCGCGCGACGTGCCAGGCGAGCACCGTCTGACCACGGGTCGCCCCGAGCTCGGCTGCGACGGCGTCGAGTTCGGCGAGTCGACGCCGGTTCCCGGGGTGGTCGTACACCTCGGGGATCTCCTTCTCGGGGTTGTCGTACGCCCCCGACAGCAGCGGCGTGTACGCCCACACCTCGAGCCCGTGGACGTCGGCGTAGTCCCGCTGCTCGTCGCTCAGTACGCCGAAGGCGTGCTCCACGCCCGGCGGACGCGTGCCAGGGCGCACCCGGAGGTAGGTGCTGTTGAGCTGGAGCGCGTCGATCGGCGTCGACCCGATCGACGCGGCATGAGCGCGAGCGCGCTCGATCCGCCATGCCGGGTGGTTCGACGCGCCGACACGGGCGGCGCGTCCGGCGCCGGTGATCTCGGCGAGCGCGTCGACGGTCTCCTCGATCGGGATGCTGCGGTCCTCCTGATGGAGCCACAGCAGGTCCACCGACTCGATCCCCATCCGCTCGAGGCTGCCCGCGAGGGCGTCGGCGACGGCACGGCGCGAGAGCCCGGCGCGTCGGTTCGGCCACGACCCCGCCCACAGCGGCTCGGCACCGAGCTTGGTCGCGATCTTCACACGCTCGCGCATCCCGGGTCTCGCGGCCAGCCAGCGGCCGATCACCCGTTCGCTGTCGCCGCCGAGCCCGGTGTCGCTCGCCCAGAAGCTGTAGCAGTCGGCGGTGTCTATCCAGGCGCCGCCGCGCGCGACGAACTGGTCGAGCAGCGCGAAGGATGTGTCGTCGTCGATCGTCGTGCCGAACATCATGGCGCCGAGGACGAGGGCGGAGGCGGGGGGTGCGGCGTTCGTCATGCCCCCAGCCTGCAACCTGGAGTCCGCTCCAGGTCAAGCCCTAGTGTGTGGATCATGTCGACCTACACGCCGTCACAGGCTGCGCAGCTGTCGGGGTTCAGCCTCGACACCCTTCGCTACTACGAGCGCGAGGGCATCCTCCCCCGCGTCGCCCGCACCACCGGCGGGCACCGCGCGTATTCGGACGCCGACATCGGCACGCTCGGATTCCTGCGATGCCTGCGCGAGACGGGCATGCCGATCGAGAAGCTGCGCCGCTACGGCGAGCTGTGCCGGGATGACACCACGATCCCGGATCGGATCGCGATCCTCGAGGAGCACGCGGGCGCGGTGCAGCGCGACATCGACGATCTCCTCGCGCAGCAGGCGCGCTTGGCCGAGAAGCTCGACTGGTACCGCGGGGAGTTGGCGGATGCCGATTCTTAAGCCTTTCGACTTGCTTCTCTCTTGTATAAGCGTGTGGGCTTGATTATGCTCAAGCATCAGAGCTCAATCCCGCGAGACTCAAGGAAGGGGGCTTATCCGTGTTCGTCGTCACCGCAGACCAGCGCGACAGTCGCAGCACCCGCGACCTGGTCCCCGACGCCCTCGCCGCGGTCGCCGAACTGGCCGGAGACCGACTGACCGCCGCAGCGGAGCGCACCGCCGGCGACGAGATCCAGTTCGCCACGGCCGACCCGGGCGCGCTGCTCGCCCTTGCGCTCCACCTGACGCGCACCGGCACGTGGAGCGTCGGAGTGGGCATCGGTGATGCCGACTCTCCGCTGCCCACCAGCGTGCGAGCCGGCCGCGGCGAAGCGTTCATCCAGGCGCGCGATGCCGTGGAGCGGGCGAAGAAGACGCAGACCCGCGTGGCGATCTCCGGCGGCCCGGACGCCGCCGACGCCGAAGCCCTCGTACGCCTGCTGGTCGATCTGCGCGATCGACGCACCCCGGAGGGCTGGGAGGTGCACGACCTGCTCGCCGACGGCCTCACCCAGCGAGAGGCGGCGGTGCGCCTCGGCATCAGCGAGGCGGCGGTGAGTCTGCGGGCGAAGGTCGCCGCCCTGCGCGTCGAGGTGGCCGCCGTGCCCGCACTCGAACGCCTGCTCGGACGCGCCGACGGCGCCGCGTGAGCGCGTCGGAGGCCCGTGCCAGACTGACCGGGTGATCATCCCCGACGTGATCGTGGCCGCGGCGCTGTCGATCTTTTTGTTCCTCGCGCTGTGCGCGGCCCTCGTGCTCGTGGTGATCAGCGTGCGCAAGCCCACCGACGTCCCGCTCATCGCCGCCGGGTCGCTCGTCGTGCTGTGCCTGCTCACCGTCGTGGTCTCGCCGGTGAACGTCCCGCTGCTCGTGGGCCTCGCGATCGCCCTCCTCGGCACGGCGCTCGCGGTGATCGGCGGCAACCCGGTCACCCGCCGCATCCTCGACCTCTCGACCCATGGCCGGGTTCCCGAGGGGTCGAACGGCGGCATCCTGCTCCGCGGTCCGGCGGTGACCGTCGACGGCGAGGCGATCGCCGGCCAAAGCGCCCTGCGCGAAGTGCTGCGCGGCGGAACCACCATCGGCTACCTCGAGCGCATCGCCGTGGTGCTCGGCATCGTCGCGGGTTTCCCCGAGGCGATCGCCGTGATCGTCGCCCTCAAGGGCATCGGCCGGTTCTCGGAACTGGCGGCGCCCGAAGCGCGCGAACGGTTCATCATCGGCACGCTGGCGAGCCTCGTGTGGGCATGCCTGGTCGGCGCGCTGGTGCGACTCGCGATCTGGTGATCGAATCGATGACGACGGATGCCGCGCCCGCGCGGCAGCCGCCACGACCGAGGCTGAGCCGACCTAGAGACCGAGCGCGTGCGCCGCGTCCTGAACGCGGGCGATGAGCTCGGCCCGCTGTTCGGCCACCCGGTCCGGCGCCGTGCCGCCGACGCCGGTACGGCTCGCGACGGAGCCCTCGACGGTGAGCACCTCGCGCACCTCGGGAACGAGGTGCGGCGACACCGATGCGAGCAGCTCGTCCGACGCATCCTCGAGCCCGATGCCCTGCTGTTCGCAGGCACGCACCAGGGCACCCGAGATCTCGTGGGTCTCCCGGAACGGGATGCCGCGCTTCACGAGCCATTCGGCGACGTCGGTCGCCAGCGAGAAGCCCTGCGGCGCGAGCGCCGCCATGCGGTCGGTGTCGAATCGCAGCGTCGCGACCATGCCGGCGAACGCGGGCAGCACCACCTCGAGCGTGCGCACCGAGTCGAAGACCGGCTCCTTGTCTTCCTGCAGATCGCGGTTGTAGGCGAGCGGCAACGCCTTGAGGGTCGCGAGGAGCCCGGTGAGGTTGCCGATGAGACGGCCCGCCTTGCCGCGTGCGAGTTCGGCGATGTCGGGGTTCTTCTTCTGCGGCATGATGCTCGACCCTGTCGAGTAGCCGTCGTCGAGGGTGACGAAGCCGAACTCGCGGGTGTTCCAGAGGATGATCTCCTCCGCGAAGCGCGACAGGTCGATGCCGATCATCGCGGCGATGAACGCGAACTCGGCGACGACATCTCGCGCCGACGTGCCGTCGAGCGAGTTCTCGGACGGACGCGCGAGGCCCAGTTCCCGTGCGACGAGCTGCGGGTCGAGGCCGAGCGTCGAGCCCGCGAGCGCTCCCCCGCCGTACGGCGAGACGGATGCGCGCACCGACCAGTCGCGCAGGCGCTCGAGATCGCGCACCAGCGGCCACGCGTGGGCCTGGAGGTGGTGGGCGAGCAGAACCGGCTGCGCGTGCTGCAGGTGGGTGCGCCCCGGAAGGATGGCGCCCGGGTGCGCCTCCGCCTGCGCGACGATCGCGTCGACGAGACGCAGGATCTCGCGGGCGATCGTGCGCGCGTGGTCGAGCAGGTACATGCGCACGAGCGTCGCGATCTGGTCGTTGCGGCTGCGGCCGGCTCGCAGCTTGCCGCCGAGCTCGGGGCCGACGGCGCCGATCAGCGCCTGCTCGAGCGCACCGTGCACGTCCTCGTCGGACGGGCTCGGCCGAAGCGTGCCGTCGACGATGCCGCGTGCGAGCGCGTCGAGACCCGCGTGCATCGCGGTCTCCTCGTCGGCGGTGAGGTACCCCGCCGCGGCGAGAGCCTTCGCATGAGCGTGGGAGCCGGCGATGTCGTAGAGCGCGAGGTCCCAGTCGAAGTGGGTGGAGCGGCTGAGCTCGGCCAGCTCGGGCGACGGTCCCGTCGCGAAACGGGCGCCCCACAGCGCGCCCTCGTTGGTGCCGGAACCCTCTGAATCGCTCACCGCACCAGCCTACCGACGCGACGCTCACGCTTCCGCCGTGCGACGGCGCGATGCGACGGCGCGAGGTCAGCGCCGCCGCGTCAGCGGCGCGACCCGTCCGGCGCAGGCACGAGCAGCCGGCCGACACGGTCGATCAGGGATTCGAGCGGCCCCCGTCCGACCAGCAGCATCCATCCCGTGCAGAGGAGCAGCGTGCCGACGGCGAACGGCCAGAAGGGATCGAGTGCGCGGAAGCCCGACAGGTCGCCGGTGTCGCCCAGCTCCGACGACGCGACCATCGCCCACACCACGAGTTGGCCGACGTACGCTGTGAGCGGCATCGCGCCGACCGCCCGGAGCGGCAGCGTCGCGTACATCGCGGGCCGCCACGAGCACAGCAGTGCGCACAGTGCGATCACGGCCAGGGCGAACCCGCCGGAGCCGACCACCTCGAGGAGACCCGTGGAGTGGGCGCGGGCGGTCCAGACCGCGCTCCAGAGCGACTCGGCCTCGGCAGCGCGGTCGACACCGGTGAGGGCGTCCGCCCCGTAGGCGGCGACGGCGAGCACTGCGCCGGCGCACAGCATCCGCACCTGCACGATCCGACGGCGCATCCCCGCCCGGGCGCACGCGAGACCGGCGGCGACGAACGCGATCCAGGTGAGGAACGGATAGTGCCAGCCGATCAGCAGGCCGATGTCGCTGCCGTCGGGCGTCTGCCAGAAATCGCCGGCATCGATGAGCGCCTGGAGGAACGGCATGGCAAGGGCGACCACCGCGGCGAACACGACCAGCGACCGTGCCGAGAGGCCGGTCAGCGGGATCGCGAGCACGAAGAGGAACGCGTACGCCGGGAGGATAACGAACACGGGGATGCCGGTGAGGATGAGCAGGAACCCCAGCACGAGGAACGCCAGGGCGCGGACGGCGAGCCGGCCGCGCGCGACGGCCATCGCGTCGCCGCGCAGCCGGTCGCGTCCGCCGGTCATCAGTCCGATCGACACGCCCGCGAGCGTGGCGAAGAGGATCGACGACCGGCCCGCGGCGATCGCGCTCCAGGTCGCGGGCTCGGTCCAGACGAACGCCTCGGGCAGATCGATGAGGTGCGCGGCGAACATGCCGAAGACCGCGAGCCCGCGGGCGAGGTCGACACCGGCGATGCGGCGAGGCGGACCCAGCCGCTCCCACCGCGACGCGATGTGCGCCGCCACCGGGTTGGTCGGCGGTGTGGGGCGTTTCGTCTCGCTGCGCTCGCTCAACGACGGGGGTCCTGTACTCGCTCAACGACCGGGGGTCCTGTGCTCGCTCAACGACCGGGGGTCCGTGTACTCGCTCAACGACCGGGGTCCTGTGCTCGACGGCGGACGGGAGGTCAGCCCTGCCGCAGCAGCCAGACGAGCAGCGCCTTCTGGGCGTGGAGCCGGTTCTCGGCCTCATCCCAGACCACGCTCTGCGGGCCGTCGATCACCTCGGCGTCCACCTCGTAGCCGCGGTCGGCGGGAAGGCAGTGGATGAAGATCGCGTCGCTCTTCGCCAGGCCCATGGTCTCCTGCGTGACCTTGTACCCGCCGAGGTCGCGCAGTCGCGCGAGCTTCTCCTCCTCCTTGCCCATCGACACCCACGTGTCGGTGACGATCACGTCGGCTCCGGCCGCGGCCTCGTTCGCGTCGGTGTAGAGGGTCACCGAGCCGCCGGTCTCGGTCGCGCGCCGATCGGCGTCGGCGATCACGTCGTCGCGCGGCGCGTACGCCTCCGGCGACGCGACACGAACGTGCATGCCGGCGGTGACTCCCGCGAGCACATAGGAGTGCGCCATGTTCGACATGCCGTCGCCGAAGAACGCCAGAGTGAGCCCCGCGAGATCGCCCTTGTGCTCCTTGATCGTGAGCAGGTCGGCGAGCAGCTGGCAGGGGTGGAAGTCATCGCTCAGCGCATTGATGACCGGCACGCGGGTGCCGCGGGCCATCTCCTCGATGCCGGCCTGCGCATAGGTGCGCCACACGATGGCGGCCACCTGGCGCTCGAGCACCCGTGCGGTGTCGGAGGGCGTCTCCTTGCCGCCGAGCTGACTGTTCGCGGTCGAGATGATCAGCGGCGAACCGCCGAGGTCGGCGATGCCGACAGCGAACGACACGCGCGTGCGGGTCGAGGACTTGTCGAAGATCACCGCGACGGTCTGCGGCCCGGCGAGGCTCTTGTCGGCCCAGCGGTCCTTCTTCAGCTCGATCGCGAGGTCGAGGATCTCGCTCTGCTCGGCCTGGGTCAGGTCGTCGTCGCGCAGCAGGTGGCGGGTCATGCGGGCACCTCCGTGGGCGCGTCGGCGGGAGTTCCGGTCGGTTCGAGCAGGAGCGCGTCCTCGACGGTCTTGAGCGACGCGGTGAAGAGCTCGATGAACTCGTCGATCTCGACGTCGCCGATCGTGAGGGCGGGCACGAGACGGATCGTCTCGTCGTTGGGCGCATTGATCACGAGGCCGTGCTCCTGCGCGGCGGCTACGAGGGCCTTCGCGACCGGATGCGCGAGTCCGACGCCGATCAGCAGGCCGGTGCCGCGCGTGCCGGCCACGAGAGGCGAGCCGATCGCCTCGATCGCCTGGCGGATCTGCGGCCCGCGCTCGGCGGCGTTGTCGACCAGCCCGGCCCGCTCGATCTCGCCGAGCACCGCGTTCGCGACGCCGGTGCCCAGGGCGTTCCCGCCGAAGGTCGACCCGTGCGTTCCCGGGTAGAAGAGCTCGCTCGCGCGCCCGAAGGTGATGAGCGCGCCGATCGGGAAACCGCCGCCGATTCCCTTGGCGACCGTGATCGCGTCGGGCGTGATGCCGGCGTGCTGGAAGGCGAACCACTCCCCCGTGCGTCCTGCACCGGTCTGGATCTCGTCGATCACGAGCAGCACACCGTGACGCTCGGTGATCTCGCGCGCGGCCTGCAGGTAGCCCTCGGGCAGCTCGACCACACCCGCCTCGCCCTTGACCGGTTCGACGAACAGGGCGGCGACACGGTCATCGATCGCGGCCTCGAGCGCCTCGATCGTGGAGTCGATGAACTCGACACCCGGGGTCATCGGCAGGAACGGCTCCTGCATGTACGGCTTGCCCGTGAGCGCCAGCGTGCCCATCGTGCGGCCGTGGAAGGCATCGGTGAGGGCGAGGATGCGCGGGCGCTCCGCGCCGCCGTGGAGTCGCGCCAGCTTGAACGCCGCCTCGTTGGCCTCGGCGCCGGAGTTGCCGAAGTAGACGCGCCCGGTCTCGCCGGTGCCCGCGAGCCGCTTGAGCGTCGCCGCGAGGGCGAGCTGCGTGGGCGTCGCGAAGTAGTTCGACACGTGCGCGAGCGTCGCACCCTGCCCCGCGAGCGCCTCGACGAACACCGGATGGGCGTGGCCGAGGGAGTTCACCGCGATCCCGGCGAGGAAGTCGAGGTACCGCTTGCCGTCGGCATCCCACAGATATGCGCCTTCACCGCGCACGAACATCGCCATCCGGTCGCCGAAGCTGCGAACGAGGTCTCGACCCGCGTCATCCTGCCATGTCATCCGAGCACCACCTCTGTTCCGATTCCCTTACTTGTGAAGATCTCGACGAGCACCGAGTGCGGCACGCGTCCGTCGATGATGGCCGCGGTCTCGACGCCGCCCTCGACGGCCTCGAGGCACGCCGCCATCTTCGGGATCATGCCCGACTCGAGCGACGGCAGCATCGCGCGCAGCTCGGTCGACGTGAGATGCGAAACGAGCGAGTCGCGGTTCGGCCAGTCGGCGTACAGCCCCGGCACGTCGGTCAGCACGACGAGCTTCGCTGCGCCGAGCGCCTTCGCGAGAGCGGATGCGGCGGCATCGGCGTTCACGTTGAGCGAGTGTCCGGGGTGGTCGAGATCGGGGGCGATCGACGAGACCACGGGGATGCGTCCCGCGTTGATCTGGTCGAGGACCGGCTGCGGATCGACCTCGACGACATCGCCGACGCGGCCGAGGTCGTGCTCGACCCCCTCGATGACCACGCCCCGTCGGCGACCGCCGAACAGGCCCGCATCCTCGCCGCTGAGCCCCGTCGCTACCGGGCCGTGCGCATTGATCTTCGACACGAGCTGCGGGTTGATCTGGCCGGTGAGCACCATGCGCACCACCGAGATCGCCTCGGTGGAGGTGACCCGGTAGCCGCCCTTGAACTCGCTCGGGATGGCGAGGCGGTCGAGCATCGACGAGATCTGCGGTCCGCCGCCGTGCACGACGACGGGCTTGACGCCCACGTACCGGAGGTAGGCGATGTCGGCGGCGAAGGCATCCTGCAGCTCTTCGCTCACCATGGCGTTGCCGCCGTACTTGACGACGACGATCTGGTCGCGGAAGCGCTTGAGCCACGGCAGCGACTCGATGAGCGTCACGGCCCGCGTGCTCGCCTCGGTCGGATCGGTGTCCTGGATATCGGTCATGAGGAGTACGCGCTGTTCTCGTGGACGTAGTCGTGCGTCAGGTCGTTGGTGAGGATGGTCGCCGTCTCGTCGCCGACCTTGAGGTCGATGACGAGGTGGGTCGCCCGCGGGGTGAGGTCGACGTCTTCGCGGGGCGCGTCGGGGCCCCCGGCGGTGCAGACGCGCACGCCGTTCATCCAGACGTCGACGTCGTATGGGTCGAACGCGGCGTCGGTGGTGCCGATGGCGGCGAGTACGCGTCCCCAGTTGGGGTCGTTCCCGAAGATCGCGGCCTTGAAGAGGTTGTTGCGGGCGACCGAGCGGCCGACCTCCACGGCGTCCGCCTCGGATGCCGCGTGCGTGACCTCGATGGTGATGTCGTGGCTCGCGCCCTCGGCGTCGCCCTGCAGCTGCTGAGCGAGGTCCTGGCTCACCTCGGCGAGCGCCGCGGCGAAGTCATCGAGGTCGGGCGTGACCCCGCTCGCCCCGCTCACCATGAGGGTCACCTGATCGTTCGTCGACATGCAGCCGTCCGAGTCGAGGCGGTCGAACGTGCGGCCGGTCGCCTGTCGGAGGGCGGTGTCGGCCTGCGCGCTCGTCAGCACCGCGTCGGTGGTGATGACGACGAGCATCGTCGCGAGGCCGGGAGCCAGCATCCCGGCGCCCTTCGCCATGCCGCCGATCGACCAGCCGTCGCGGGTGACGACGGAGCGCTTCGGCTTCGAGTCGGTGGTCATGATCGCGAGGGATGCCGCTTCGCCGCCGTCGTCGGAGAGACCTGCAATCCCCCGCTCGGTGCCGTCGAGCACTTTGGCGCGGAACACCTCGTCGCCGGTGCCGATGAGGCCCGTCGAGCACACCACGATGTCGCCGGCGCTCACGCCGAGCAGCTCGGCGGCCTTCTCTGCGGTCTGGTGGGTCGTCTGGAAGCCGAACGACCCGGTGAAGCAGTTCGCTCCTCCGGAGTTGAGCACGATCGCCTCGACCACGCCGTCCTGCACGACCTGCTGCGACCAGATGATCGGGTTCGCCTTGGCGCGGTTGCTCGTGAAGACGGCCGCACCCACCTTGAGCGGGCCGCGGTTGACCACGACCGCCACATCGAGGTTGCCGGTCGACTTCAGGCCCGCCGCGACCCCGGCGGCTTCGAATCCCTGGGGCGCGGTGACACTCACGGCGCGACTCCGTTCACGGTGAGGCCGGTGCCTTCGGGGAGGCCCAGCGCGATGTTCATGGACTGCACGGCAGCGCCGGCGGTGCCCTTGACGAGGTTGTCGACGGCGGCGACCACCACGACCCGGTTGGCGGCGCGGTCGATCGCGAGGCCGAGGAGGGCGGTGTTCGCTCCGATGACGTCGGCGGTGCGCGGAAACTGCCCCTCGGGCAGCAGCTGCACGAAGCTCTCTCCGGCATACGCCGACTCCCACGCCGCGCGGATCTCGGCGTCGGAGACACCGGGAGCGATCGGGGCGGTGGAGGTCGCGAGGATGCCGCGGGCCATCGGCACCAGCACCGGCGTGAACGAGATGGCGATCGCCGGTGTCGTGTCGGCCCCGCTCTCGGTCGGGGCCACCGCCGCGGCGAGCGCCTGCGCGATCTCGGGGATGTGCCGGTGGGTGCCGCCGACCGCGTACGGGTTCGCCGAGCCGAGGATCTCGCTCGCGAGCAGGTTCGTCTTGAGGCTCTTGCCGGCGCCCGAGGGGCCGACGGCGAGCACGGTCACGATGTCGGACGGGTCGACGACGCCCGCTGCGACACCGGGTGCGAGCGACAGCGAGACGGTCGACGCGTTGCAGCCGGGGGCCGCGATGCGGGTCGCCCCGACCAGCTGGTCGCGCTGCTTCCCGCCGGCGACCGGAAGCTCCGGCACACCGTACGCCCACGGCTCGTGGAAGTCGCCGCCGTAGAACTGCGCCCAGGCGTCGGCGGACTCGAGCCGGTGGTCGGCACCGGCGTCGATCACGAGCGCGGCGTCGCCGAGGGCATCCGTGTACTGCCCCGACTGCCCGTGAGGGAGGGCGAGGAACACGATGTCGTGTCCGGCGAGGATCTCGGGGGTCGTGTCCTGCAGGGTCAGGTGTGCGAGCGACCGCAGGTGCGGCTGGTGCAGGATGAGCGGCTGTCCCGCGTTGGAGTGCGCGGTGACGGTGCGGATCTCGACGTCGGGATGTGCGGCGAGGATCCGGAGGATCTCACCGCCCGCATAGCCGGATGCGCCGGAGACGGCGACCGAATATGTCATGGATTCCACCTTAGAGTCTTGGGTCGTGGCGGAGTTCATCGATGACTCACTCCGCAGGGGGCCGCAGGCGGCGACACCCGCACCCTTCGACGAACTCAGGGACCGCATGATCGCGGCACGCGGGGTCGCCTAGAGTCGGCGGTCACCCAGGCGAAGGCGGCGTCGGCGCGCGGGAGCGGCGCTCGGAGCGAGCGTCGAGAGTCCCTGGGGCGCCGAAGGCATGGGCCGACGATAGCGGGCGCGGCGCGGCATCCGCAAATCTCCCTCTTGACGCAAAGTACTTTGCGATGCAAACTGCTTTGCATGGACGAAGAACTGGATGCCGCCACCGACCCGCGGCAGATGCTCGATCTGCTCGAGAAGACGCGTCGCGAGACCATCCGCCGCATGACCGGGCGCTATGCCGGCCTCGTCGTGCTCTGGGCGGTCGCCTGGGGCATCGGCTTCAGCGCCCTCTGGCTGACCACCGGGGTCGGCGGAGTGGACCTCCTCCCGACGGCGACCGGGTGGTGGATCTTCGGCGGATCGCTCGCCGTCGCGATCGTGTGGTCGGCGTTCGTCGGCATCCGCGCGGCCGGCGACGGCATCCGAGGACGCAGCCAGCTGCAAGGCGCCCTGTACGGCTGCTCGTGGACGATCGTCATGATCGCCGCGGCGCTGTTCATCTGGGCGCTGCAGCGCAACGGACTGCCGCACGACATGGAGCAGCTGATCTGGCCCGGGCTGTACATCTTCCTCGTCGGCGTGCTCTACCTCGCCGGTGGCGCACTATGGCGTGCGGTGCCGATGTACATCCTCGGCGGCGTCCTCATCGTCATCGTGATCGTCGCGACCTTCTTCGGCGCCCCCACGCACTTCCTCGTGTACGCGATCGCCGGGCCTGTCGCGATGCTCGCCGTCGCGGCGCTCATGTACTGGGGCCCTATCGAGGCGTACAGCCCCGAGACCCCGTCGGTGCAGTCGTGAGCGAACTCGACCCCGTCATCCACGCGCCCGCTCGGCTCCGGATCACGACCACCCTGGCCGAGGTGCTCGACGACGGCGACTCGATCACCTTCCCGGCGCTCCAGAAGCTCCTCGACATGACCGCGGGCAACCTCACCACGCATCTGGCGAAGCTCGCCGACGCCGGCTACGTCGAGGTGACCAAGTCGTTCGCCGGGCGCAAGCCCGTCACGCACATCGCCCTCACCCACGCCGGCCGCGGTGCGTTCCGCGCGTACCGCACCCAGCTGCTCGCGCTCCTCGGAGGAACCCCATGAACCCGCTCGTCCGCACGGAGTCGCTGCGCAAGAGCTTCGGCGACACGGTCGCCCTCGACGGCGTCACGCTCGACATCCACGCCGGCGAATGCGTCGGACTCCTCGGCCCGAACGGCGCCGGCAAGACGACGCTGCTCTCCCTCGTGGAAGGGCTCCGGATGCCGACCTCCGGCGTCGTGCAGCTCTTCGGCGGCGACCCGCGGGTTCCCGCGTACCGCACCCGCCTCGGCTCGACACCGCAGGCGACCGCTCTTCCCGAGTCGCTGAAGGTGCGCGAGGTGCTGCGGTTCGTGGCATCCCACTACCCGGCGCCCGGGTCGCTCGATCGGATCGTCGCCGAGTTCGACCTCGAGCCGCTCCTCGCGAAGCACTGCGGTGCCCTCTCAGGCGGGCAGCAGCGCCGCGTCGCCGTGGCCCTCGCGTTCGTCGGAGACCCCGAACTGGTGCTGCTCGACGAGCCGACGACCGGCCTCGACGTAGACGCACGACGGTCGCTGTGGGATGCCGTGCGCACCCGCAACCGCGAGGGCACCGCCATCGTCGTGACCAGCCACCACCTCGAAGAGATCGAGCAGCTCGCCCAGCGCGTCGTCGTGATCGACCAGGGTGCGGTTCGGGCCGACGACACGTTGGCGGCGGTCGTCGCGGGTGTCGCGCGGCGGCGCGTGACGCTGCGCGGGGTGGAGGCATCGACCGTGCTCGCGCTCGACCCCGCTGCGTCGGTGAGCGCGGATCCCGATGACGGCATCGTGACCGCGGTCGTGTCGGATTCCGACGCCCTCATCCGCGCTCTGGTGGCGAGCGGTGCACCGTTCACCGATCTGACGGTGCGCGGAGCATCCCTCGAAGAAGCCTTCCTCACGATCACGAAGGGAGCGACGGTCTGATGTCCACCATCTCCCTCGCCGCCGTGCACGCGAAGTACAACCTCATCGAGACCGTGCGCGTGCCGATCGCCGTCATCGGGTCGCTCGTCTTCCCCACCCTGGCGTTCTGCCTGTTCGTGCTGCCGCAGCGCGTCGTCGTCGACACCCCCGACTTCGCCGTCGCCGCGATCGCGTCGATGGTCGTGTTCGCGTTCATGTCGGCGAGCCTGTTCAGCATCGGACTCGACATGGCCGAGCAGCGATCGAAGCCGTGGTGGCCGTACCTGCGCACCCTCCCCGGTTCGCCGGTGGCGCGGATCGTCGGGCTCATGGCGGCGACCCTGGTCATCTCGGTCGTCGCGATGATCCCGCTGCTGACAGTCGGAGCCCTCTTCACCGCAGCCGCGATCACCCCGGGCGACCTGCTGGCGGCCATCGGCCTGGTGGTGCTCACCGCCGTTCCGTCGGCGCTGATCGGCATCGTCATCGGCACGACCTCCGGCCCGAAGGCGGCGATCGCGATCACCCAGGTCGCGATGTTCGTGCTCGCGTTCGGCGGCGGGCTCTTCCTGCCGCCGGTGATGTTCCCCGCGTGGCTCGACACCGTCTCGAAGTTCCTGCCCGTGCGGCAGGCGCGCGAGATCGTCGTCGCCGCCGCGCTCGGCGATGCGGTGCCGCTGTGGGCCGTGCTCGGAATCGTCGCGTGGACCGTGGTGCTGGGAGCGCTCGCGATCTGGCTGTACCGCAGCGACGAGGGCCGCCGGTTCCGCTGAGACTTCGCTACGCGAGAGCGCCGAGGATCGCGAGTTCGTCGGCGCGGGTGAGGCCGGCGCGACGTTCACGGTCGAGGCCGCGGGCGCGTTCGTCGGCGAGCGTGCGGTCGACGGTCTCGGCCAGCGGACGGAGGGTGCCGCCGGCCCCGCGGAACCCCTCGTTCCGCCAGGTCATGAACCCCGGCATGTCGTCGGGGAGCCAGAGCGGCAGGGACTTCGGGCCCGCCCAGTGGGCGACGCCGTGCGCGATCAGCTCATCAGCGGGTTCGACCACCACCTCGCCCGTGTGGCCCGCCGCGGTTCGAGCGAGCTCGAGCACATCGACGAGCAGGTGCACGTCGCCGACGGCGTTCACGATGCCCGACCACCTCTCGCGGCCGAGGTGCACCGCGAAGGCGGCAAGGTCGTCGACGTCGATCACCTGCGCGCTCGCGCCGGAGGCGTCGGGCACGAGCACCGGCTCATCGCCGGCGAGAGCGAACCGCGACACCCAGTACCCGAACCGGTCGGTCGGGTCGCCCGGACCGACGATGAGGCCGGGGCGGACGATCGCCGCCCGGTCGCCCGCGACGGCACGGACGGATGCCTCGGCCGCCGCCTTGTCGCGCCCGTAGTCGCTCGGTTCGCCGGGCCCGGTCGGTTCGAGGGTCTCGACCTGCTCGTCGCCGCCGACCACGTCGGCGCGCGCGTACACCGAGACGCTCGAGATGTAGGTCCAGTGCGCCGTGCGAGCGCCGACGGCCTCGAGCGCCGCCGCGACGTGCGCCGGGTTCGACGAGACGTCGACGACCTCGTCCCACTCGCGCCCAGCCACCGCGTCATAGGCGTCCGCGCTGTCGCGGTCGCCGACGACCAGTGCCGCTCCCTCGGGTGCGGGCCGCCCGCCGCGTGCGAGACAGGTGACGGATGCTCCCGCCTCGACCCAGGCGCGCGCGATGCGCCCGCTCAGCCAGCCGGTTCCTCCGAGGATCAGCACGTCGGTCATGGCTTCACCCAACCAGGAGTGCCGGGAGGCGTCATCCGGTTCCGCTCACGGCGCAACCACGACGTTTCGTCTCGTCGCTGCGCTCCTCGCTCAACGACCGGCACGGAGCGCCGCCCCCGGTCGTTGAGCGAGCGAAGCGAGACGAAACGCCCATCCCACCCGGTCGTTGAGCGAGCGAAGCGAGACGAAACGCCTACTCGCGCAGCGTTGCGCCGAACCGCTCCGCCGCCACGGCCACGCCGGCGAGCTTCGCCTCGGTGGCCTCGGCCGCGGTGAGCGTGCGGTCAGACGCGCGGAAGCGCAGCGCGAACGTGAGGCTCTTCGCTCCCTCGGGCAGTCCGGCGCCGCGGTAGTCGTCGACCAGCCGCAGCGACTCGAGCAGATCGCCCGCGCCTTCGACGAGCGCCGCGCGCAGATCGGCGGCGGCCACGTCGGCGCGGACTACCAGCGACACGTCCTGCGTCGCGGCCGGGTAGCCCGAGAGCGACGCCGCGATCACGCGCTCGCCCGCGAGCGAGAGCACGAGGTCGAGGTCGAGTTCGGCGACCAGCACGCGACCGGGGAGGTCGGCGGCCTCGGCGACGGCAGGCAGCAGTTCGCCGACGTAGCCGACTTCCGCTCCCCCGACCGACAGCACGCCGGTGCGGCCGGGGTGCAGCGCCGCGCGCTCCCCCTGGGCCACGTCGATCGTGACGCCGGCAGCCGAGCCGATCGCCCGCACCGCGTCGAGCGCGTCGACGAGGTCGGCCGCGACGGCGGCCGAGCCGGGCTGCTTGGCCACGGCGTTGCCGGCGAGCAGCACCGCGACGTGCCGGTGCTGCGGCGGGATCGACGCATCGAGCTCGGCGAGCGTCGCCGCGTCGGGACGCACCGCGAGCGGCGGCACGAATGCGGTGCCGTACTGCACGCCGGGCTTCGGCAGGAACACGACGCCGGTCTCGAAGATCGCGAGGTCGGTGAGGCCGCGCGAGACGTTGCGGTGGGCGACCTGCAGCAGACCGGGCACGAGCGAGCGCCGCAGGAACGGCGCCTGGCCGTCGAGCGGGTTCGCGAGCTTGACGCTCGGCAGGTGCGCGCCGGTCGGCGAGCCGTGCAGGTCGTTCTGCTCCTCGGTCGTGAAGCCGAACGAGGGCGTCTCGACGTAGCCGGCGGCGGCGAGCGCGTTCGCGACGCGGCGACGGCCCTGCTGCGCGGCGGTGAGCCCCCGGCCCGACGGCGGCAGCGGCAGCGCGGACGGGATGCGGTCGTACCCCTCGATGCGCGCGACCTCTTCGGCCAGCGTCCACTTGTCGGTGAGGTCGGGGCGCCAGGTCGGCGGGATGGCGATCCAGCTCTCCTCGTTCGCGCTCACCTCGCAGCCCACCATCTCGAGGGCCGACACGATCTCGTCATCGGTGTACTCCACGCCGATGAGCGCGGGCACGAAGGCGCGCGGCAGCACGATCCCGGCCGTCGAGAACGGGTTCATGAGTGCGCCGCCGGCGCGCGTGTCGGTTCCTCCGGCGTACTGCACCATCAGGTCTGCGACCCGCGCCGCCGCGACGAACGGGATCGCCGGGTCGACACCGCGCTCGAAGCGACGCGACGCCTCGGACGGCAGCTTGTGACGTCGGGCGGTGCGGGCGATCGAAACGGTGTCGAACGTCGCGGCCTCGATCAGCACGTTGCGCGTGGCATCCGTCATCTCGGTCGTGCCGCCCCCCATGACGCCGGCGAGGCCGATGGGGCCGGACTCGTCGGTGATCAGCAGGTCTTCGACGCTGAGGTCGCGCACCTTGCCGTCGAGCGTCTCGAGCTTCTCCCCCGCCGTCGCGCGCCGCACGGTGATGCCGCCGGTGAGCTTGTCGAGGTCGTACCCGTGGATCGGCTGGCCGAGCTCGATCATCACGTAGTTGGTGATGTCGATGAGGATGCCGAGGGAACGGATGCCGGCGAGCGTGAGCCGCGCGATCATCCAGGCCGGGGTGGGCTTGGTCGGGTCGACGTCGCGCACGATGCGCGCGACGAACTCCGATGCGCCGACGCGGCCGCGGATCGGCGCCTCGTCGACGACGGCGACAGCGAAGGCGCTCTCGTCGTGGAGGTTGACCTCGCCCCAGACCTTCGCGCCGGGGTCGCGGAACGCCGCACCGGTGGCGTGCGAGTACTCGCGCGCCACGCCGCGGATCGACAGGGCGTAGCCGCGGTCGGGCGTCACGTTGATGTCGACCGCGACGTCGTCGAGGCCGAGCAGCGCGATCGCATCGGTGCCGGCGGGCGCGTCGAGGCCGAGTTCGACCAGACGCAGGATGCCGTTGTGCTCGTCGCCGAGCCCGAGTTCGCGGGCGGAGGCGATCATGCCGTCCGACACGTGGCCGTACGTCTTGCGGGCGGCGATCGGGAACGGACCGGGCAGCACGGCGCCCGGGAGCGTCACTACGACCTTGTCGCCGACGAAGAAGTTGCCCGCGCCGCACACGATGCCGTGCACGGCGTCGCCGCCGTCGGCCGCGGTCTCGCCCTCGGGGGCGACGCGTACCTGGCACCAGCGGATGGTCTTGCCGTTGGACTGCGGCTCCTCGACGAACTCGAGCACCTCGCCCACGACGATCGGCCCGGTGAGCTCGAAGCGGAAGACGTCCTCCTCCTCGAACCCGACGCGCACCAGCGCCTCGAGAACATCCTCGGGCGACGCATCCTGCGGGACGTCGACGTACTCACGCAACCACGAGAGCGGGACGCGCATCAGACCACCATTCCGAACTGCTCGCTGAAGCGCACATCGCCTTCGGCCATGTCGCGCATGTCCTGCACGTCGCTGCGGAACATGAGCGTGCGCTCGATGCCCATTCCGAAAGCGAAGCCCGAGTACTCCTCGGGGTCGATGCCGGCCGCGCGCAGCACGTTGGGGTTGATCATTCCGCAGCCGCCCCACTCGATCCACCGGGCACCGCCCGTGAAGGTGGGGTGCCACAGGTCGAGCTCGGCGGACGGCTCGGTGAAGGGGAAGAAGTTGGCGCGGAACCGCGTCTTGGCCTCGGGGCCGAACAGCACCTTCGCGGCGTGGTCGAGGGTGCCCTTGAGGTGCGCCATGGTGATGCCCTTGTCGACGACGATGCCTTCGAACTGGGTGAACACCGGCAGGTGCGTCGCATCGAACTCGTCGGTGCGGTACACGCGGCCGGGGCAGAGCACGTACAGCGGAAGGTCGCGCTCGAGCATCGAGCGCACCTGCACCGGGCTCGTGTGGGTGCGCATCACGAGATGGCGGGAGGTCGGGTCGACGAAGAACGTGTCCTGCATCTGGCGCGCCGGGTGGTCGACGTCGAAGTTGAGCGCGTCGAAGTTGAACCACTCGTGCTCGAGCTCGGGCCCCTCGGCGATCTCCCATCCCATGCCGACGAAGATGTCGGCGATCTGCTCCTGCAGGAGAGAGATCGGATGCCGCGCACCCACGCGCGCCCGCGGCGCGAGTGCGGTGATGTCGACGTACTCGGCGGCGAGCTTCGCGGCGGTCTCGGCTGCGGCGAGCTCCTCCTCACGGGCTGCCAGAGCCTGGTTCACACGCCCGCGGGCCTGACCCACGAGCTTGCCGAACTCCGCCTTCTTCTCGGGCGCCACTTCGCGCATGCGCGCGTTGAGCGCCGCGAGCGGCGAGCCCTCGGCGGTGTGCGCGGAGCGTGCGGCCTTGAGCTCGGCGGTATCGGTTGCCGCGGCGATGGCCGCGAGGGCACCGTCGACGGCGGCTTGCACCGCCTCGGGCGAGATCTCTGCGGGAGTGTTCAGGGGAACGTCAGACACGAGAGACGAGTCTACCGACGACGCGCGGCACCGCCGCTCGCCTCAGCCGATCCTCGGCGGGGCCGACCGTCAGTGCCCTCCGGACTGGCGCGCGGCTGCGCTCGCCTCGGCGAGACGGATCGCCGAGGTCGGGTCGGCGAGACCAGGGGTGGCCACGGCCGGCTTCGACCGGCGCCCGCCGCCGCTCGCCGTGCGCCGTGCGAGCCAGCGCGCGAACCACGACAGCGACAGGTTGATCGCGAGGTAGATGATGAGGCAGACGAAGAACAGCGAGAACAGGTAGCGGTTGCCGTAGAACGTCGCCAGGTTGTTCATCATCGTGCGGATGAGCTCGTTGTAACCGACGATGTAGCCGAGCGAGGTGTCCTTCAGCAGCACCACGAGCTGGGCGACGATGATCGGCAGCATCTGCCGGAACGCCTGCGGGAACTCCACCAGCCGCTTGGCCTGGAACGTGCGCATCCCCACACTCAGCGCGGCCTCCCGCTGACCCCGGGGCAGAGCTGCGAGGCCGGCGCGGAGCGCCTCGCCGATGAGCGTCCCGTTGTAGAGCGCGAGCGCGATCACCACGGCCCAGAAGGCCCCCGTCGACGCCACGAGCAGGATGAACAGCATCATCAGCAGCACGGGCATGCCGCGAAGGAACTCCAGCAGCCACGCGGTCGGGATGCGCACCCACGCGATCGTCGACGAGCGCATCAGCGAGAACGCGACGCCGAGCACGAGTGCTCCGACGGCGGCGACCGCCGCCGCCTGAAGGGTCGCGACCACGCCGCGACCGATGGCGCCCCACACCTCGGGGTCGGTGAAGATCGACCAGCGCACCGGGTCGAGGATCGCCGGCACCGGCACCCCACCCGAGACGCGGGGCGTGGCCAGCGTCCAGATGAGCCAGGCGAGAGCACCGGCGATGATGACGAGCGCCACGATCGAGGCGATCAGCGAGATGCGTCGCGCGCGGGGTCCGGGCGCGTCGAAGAGGACGCTGGAACCGGTCATCGCTGCACCACCAGACGCTTCTCGAGGCGGCCCGCGAACAGCCCCAGCGGGACGGTGATCACGAGGTACAGGGCCGCGGCCGTCAGGAGGATGAGGATGACCATGTTGCCGTTCGCGTTGGCGAGCTGTCGGGTTGCCGCGAAGAGCTCGAAGACGAAGAATCCGCCGGCGACCGACGTGTTCTTCGTCAGAGCGATGAAGACGTTGATCAGCGGCGGGATCGTCATGCGGAATGCCTGCGGCAGCACGACGAGCGACACCGTCTGACCGAAGCCGAGACCGATGCTGCGCGCGGCCTCCGCCTGGCCCTGAGGAACGCCGTTGATGCCCGATCGCAGCGCCTCGGCGACGAACGGCGAGGTGTAGTACGTCAGCGCCGCGATCGCCAGCGGAATGAAGGGCGCGCGGAGTCCGAGGAAGGGCACCACGACGGCGAAGAAGAAGAAGACGAGGGTGAGCGGGGTGTTCCGGGCGATCTCGGTCCAGAACGCGGCGAACATGCGCAGCGAACCGATCGGCGAGATGCGCATCGCCGCGATCACGGTGCCGAGCACCAGCGACAGCACGCCGGCGACGACGAGCAGCAGGAGCGTCACCTGGAAGCCCTGCCAGAACATCGGGAATGTGGCGAGGTACTGGTCCACTCCCCCTCCTTCCGTAGGTCGGGTGGCGGATGCCCCGCCCGGCGCGGCGGCCGGGCGGGGCATCCGATCGATCAGTAGCGGTCGGGAGTCGGCGGGTCGACGAACGGCAGCACGGTGCCGGCCGTCGAGTTCCACGCCTCCTCGTAGGTGCCGTCCGCGTACGACTCCTCGAGCACGTCGTTGATCCACATGCGGAAGTCGGTGTCGTCGAGCGTCAGCCCGATGCCGTAGGGCTCTTCGGTGAACGGCTCGCCGACGACCTTGAACTCGCCCTCGTTCTGCGCCGCCAGGCCGGCGAGGATCACGTTGTCGGTCGAGACGGCCACGACCGCGCCGGTGCGCAGCGGCTCGAGGCAGTTCGAGTACGTGTCGGTGAGCACCGGCTCGGCACCGATCTCGGCGAGCTTCTCGGCGGGGGTCGAGCCCGTCACCGAGCAGACCGGCTGTCCGACCAGGTCGTCTTCGCTGGTGATGTCGTCGTTGTCGGCGAGCACCAGGATCGACTGACCGGCCATGTAGTACGGGCCGGCGAACGAGATGACTTCCTTGCGGGTGTCGTTGATCGTGTACGTGGCGATGACGATGTCGACCTCGCCGTTCTCGATGAACGGCTCGCGGTTGGCCGACACGGCCTCCTTCCACGTAATCTTGTCCTCGGCGATGCCCAGGTGCGAGGCGATGATCTTGCCGATCTCGACGTCGAAGCCCTCGGGGGTTCCCGACGGGCCCATGAGGCCGAACAGCGGCTGGTCGAACTTCGTGCCGATCGTGATCTCGCCGGCCTCGTTGAGGGCTGCCATCGTGGTGCCCTCTTCGAAGCTCATCTCCTCGGGCTCGGGCGCGGTCGTCGCGCCCGGATCTTCGGTTCCGCTCGCACACGCCGACAGCGCGAGGGCGCCGACGGCCGCAAGCGCGATCAAGGGGAGTCTGAATCGCTTCATGTCCTTCGTCCTTTGCTGTGTTCGAGGCCCGCTCGTGGCGGTGCCTCTGCTGTTCTCGACCGCGTGGGGCGGCCAAGCTCTAGTGGTCGAGGATCTTCGAGAGGAAGTCCTTCGCACGCCCGCTCTGCGGGTTCGTGAAGAACTCCTCCGGGGTCGCCTCCTCGACGATGGCGCCGTCGGCCATGAAGAGCACGCGGTCGGCCGCCTTGCGCGCGAAGCCCATCTCGTGGGTGACGACGATCATCGTCATGCCCTCGCTCGCGAGCCCGATCATCACGTCGAGCACCTCGTTGATCATCTCGGGGTCGAGCGCGCTCGTCGGCTCGTCCATGAGGATGAGCTTCGGGTTCATCGCGAGCGATCGCGCGATCGCGACGCGCTGCTGCTGTCCGCCCGACAGCTGGCTCGGCATCTTCTTGGCCTGGTTGGCGACGCCGACGCGGTCGAGGAGCTGCATCGCCTTCTCCTCCGCGTCCTTCTTCTTGAGCCCGCGCACCTTGATCGGCCCGAGGGTCACGTTCTCGAGCACGGTCTTGTGGGCGAAGAGGTTGAACGACTGGAACACCATGCCGACGTCGGCTCGGAGTGTCGCCAGCGCCTTGCCCTCCTCGGGGAGCGGCACGCCGTCGATCGTGATCGATCCGCCGTCGATGGTCTCGAGTCGGTTGATCGCGCGGCACAGCGTCGACTTGCCCGACCCCGAGGGGCCGATCACCACGACGACCTCGCCACGGTTGACCACCGTGTTGATGTCCTTCAAGACGTGGAGGTCGCCGTAGTGCTTGTCGACGTGGTCCACGACCACGAGAGCTTCGCCACGACGGACGTTGATGTTCGAGGTGCGCGGCGCCTCTGCCGGTGCGTCAGGTGTCGCCATTCCCCCAAACTATGGGGTGCGGGGCCCTCACCGCAGGAGGTTGACCCCGGCTTTACCGACTTGTAACAGGAGCGCCCCGGCGGATCAGCCGGCGGCGCGCTGCGCGAATGCGGTCTCGTACAGGCACACGCTCGCCGCGGTGGCGAGGTTGAGCGACTCGGCGCGGCCGAAGATCGGCAGCCGCAGCGTCGTGTCGGCCAGCGCGATCGCCGAGTCCTCGAGGCCGCGGGCCTCGTTGCCGAAGAGCCAGGCCGTCGGCTCGGCGAGGAGATGGCGTGAGGCGAGGAAGTCCCCGCCGCCCACATCTGCGGCGATCACGCGCACGCCGGCCGCGTGAGCCCGGTCGACGGCTGTCGCCAGATCGACGCCCACGGCGACGGGCAGGTGGAAGAGCGACCCGGTGGTGGCCCGGACCACCTTCGGGTTGTACGGATCGACAGTGCGTCCGGTCAGCACCACGGCGTCGGCTCCGGCTGCGTCGGCTGCGCGGATGATCGTCCCGAGGTTGCCGGGATCGCGGACCTCTTCGCAGATGGCGACCAGGCGAGGGGATGCCGCGAACACGTCGCGCAGCGAGGTCGGCGCCTGCCGGGCGACGGCCACGATCCCCTGCGGAGTGACGGTGTCGGCGAGTGCGCCGATCACGGACTCGGTCGCGTACTCGATCTCGATGCCGGCGTCGCGCGCAGCAGCCCGCACGTCGCCGTGCCGCTCCATCGCCGTCGGTGTCGCGAACATGTCGACGATCGTCTCGGGGCTGTACGCGAGCGCCTCGCGCGCCGCCTGAGGGCCCTCGAGGATGAACAGGCCTGTCTCCTGGCGCGCACTGCGCTTGTGGAGCTTTGCGACGGCGCGCACGCGGTGCGACCGGGGGTTCTCGAGCACGGGTTCAGTCTAGGGTCCGCGGCATCCGTGATTCCGCTCAGATCGCCCGGGAGACGGCGAATGCACGCGAAAAGGGGCGCCCTCCGTGAGGAGGACGCCCCTTTCGGTGCGTTGAGGCCGAATCAGGCCGTCTTGGCGGCGTTGACGTTCTCGGGGAGCGCCTTCTTCGCGGTCTCGACGAGCGAGGCGAAGGTCTTGGGCTCGTTCACCGCGAGCTCGGCGAGCATGCGACGGTCGACCTGCACACCCGCGAGGCCGAGGCCCTGGATGAAGCGGTTGTACGTGATGCCGTTCTGGCGCGCTGCGGCGTTGATGCGCTGGATCCACAGGCGACGGAAGTCACCCTTGCGCTTGCGACGGTCGCGGTACGCGTAGACGAGCGAGTGGGTGACCTGCTCCTTCGCCTTGCGGTACAGACGCGAACGCTGGCCCCGGTAACCGGAGGCGCGCTCGAGGATGACGCGACGCTTCTTGTGGGCGTTGACGGCCCGCTTGACTCTAGCCATTTCTTCTACTTCCTAACGTGTGCGTCGGCGCTCAGATGCCGAGGAGCTTCTTGGCCTGCTTGGTGTCGGCCTTCGACAGCACCTGGTCCTGGTTCAGGCGACGGGTGCGACGGCTCGACTTGCCCTCGAGGTTGTGGCGCATTCCGGCCTGCTGCTTCTTGAGCTTGCCGGTACCGGTGATCTTGAAGCGCTTCTTGGCACCCGAGTGGGTCTTCTGCTTCGGCATCTCTTCTTCCTTCGTTTCACTTCCCGCCCAGGCGGGAGTCGGGTCCCGCCGGGGCGGGAGTCTGTGGGTCCTACTCGGCGGGTGCCGGCTCGGACGACGCTGCGGCACCGGTGCGGGCCGCGCGGTTGGCTTCCTTCGTGGCAGCACGCTGCGCGTTCTGCTCGGTCTTCACCTCGGACTTGTTCTTGTGCGGGGCGATGACCATCACCATGTTGCGGCCGTCGATCGTGGGGTTGGACTCCACGGTGCCGAACTCGGCGACGTCCTCCGCGAACTTGCGGAGGAGGCGCACACCCTGCTCGGGACGCGACTGCTCGCGACCGCGGAACAGGATCATGGCCTTGACCTTGTCACCCGACTGCAGGAAGCCTTCGGCGCGCTTGAGCTTGGTGATGTAGTCGTGTGCCTCGATCTTCAGACGGAACCGGACCTCCTTGAGGACGGTGTTCGCCTGATTGCGACGCGCTTCCTTGGCCTTCTGCGCAGCCTCGTACTTGAACTTGCCGTAGTCCATGATCTTGACCACGGGGGGCTTCGAGTTCGGGGCCACCTCGACGAGATCGAGGTCGGCCTCCTGGGCCAGGCGCAGCGCCACCTCGATGCGGACGACGCCGACCTGCTCACCCGCGGGGCCCACGAGGCGGACCTCGGGAACGCGGATGCGGTCGTTGGTGCGGGGATCGCTGATGCGGAACTCCTCTACATGCGGATGAAGGCCACCACGACACCGATTGCGGGTCGCGGGCGAAAGAGATTCTCACTCCACCCGGCACGACGCGGGAGCGCCGGCTCGCACCCTTTTCCAGCCCGCCCGGTTTCCGTCGGGGGAACTACCCCGGCCGCAGGACGGTCGGGGCGGAGTGCATGACCCGGTAGCCTGGAGCGGCAAGCGCGGGTGGGATGTGATCCTCTTTCGATTCCGGCACAGAACGTACCGGAGCCCGCAGAAGTCTAGCAGAAAGAACTCCGTGAGCACGATTCCGCCCGCCGATGACCCCCGCCACACCCACTGGGAGGAGCAGGAGCGCGCCGCGGCAGCCGCCACGCGCGACATCGCCGACGTGCCCGCGGTCGAGGTCATCACGACCGCCGCCGTGCACCTCATGAGCGCCGCCGCCGTGAAGGTCGGCCTCGCCGACGACCCGGCCGCTCAGACCGACCTCGACGAAGCCCGCAAGCTCATCAACGCCCTCGCCGGCCTCATCACCGCCGGGGCGCCCGAGATCAGCGACATGCACGCGCGGTCGCTCCGCGACGGACTGCGCTCGCTGCAGCTCGCGTTCCGCGAGGGGTCGGTCATCCCCGACCCGATCGGCAAGGGGCCCGGCGAGAAGTGGACCGGCCCCGTCACCTGACCGGGTCAGTCATCTGATCGAACGCTCGGCGACGATCAGCGGATGCCGAGGGCCTCGGCCCCGCGTGCGACGGCGTCGACCGTGCGCGCCACCGCCTCGGCATCCGTCCCGCGGTTGCTCACCGCGAACCGCACCACCGCGCGGCCCTGCCAGTTCGACGACGACGCCCACACGGTTCCCTCCGCCCGCAGCCACTCCCCCAGCGCGAGCGTCTGCGCGTCGTCGCCCGACGCCAGGCACACCTGGGTGAAGGCGACGTCGTTGAGCACTTCGAGCCCCGGGATCTCGGCGAACCCGTCGGCGAGAGCGGATGCCGCATCGGCGAGCCCGTCGACGAGATCGGCCACACCTCGGCGGCCGAGCGCCCGCAGCGCCGCCCAGACGGTCACGCCGCGCGCGCGACGCGACAGCTCCGGCACCCGGTCGTACGGGTCGGACACGGCGGCGACGGCAGGCAGATAGGCGGCGTGAGCGCCGAGCGACGACGTCATCGCAGCCTCGTCGCGCACGATCGCGACCCCGCAGTCGTACGGCACGTTGAGGGTCTTGTGCGCGTCCGTGGCCCACGAGTCCGCCTCGGCGACGCCGTCGGTCAGATCCGTGTAGCGGCTGCTCGCCGCCGCCCACAGCCCGAACGCCCCATCGACGTGCACCCATGCCCCGGCGTCGCGAGCGACAGCGATCGCGATCGCGAAGTCGTCGAACGCCCCCGAGTGCACGTCGCCCGCCTGCAGCGCGACGACCGTCGCCGCATCCGGATCCGCCGCCAGGGCGCGTTCCAGCCCCGGAACGTCGATGCGGCCCTGCGCATCGGCGCCGACGGTCTCGGGAGCCCCCAGACCCGCGAGCCGCCCGGCGAGCACGACCGACGTGTGCACCGCATCGCCGGCGAGGAACCGCAGTCGCGGACCCGCCTGCAGGCCGCCGGTGGACGCGTCGTACCCGCGGTCGCGCAGCACCGCGTCGCGCGCGGTGACGAGGCACGCGAAGTTCGCACTCGACGCGCCGGTCGCGAAGCCCACGCCGCTGCCCGCCGGAAGTCCCAGCAGCTCGAGCAGCCACGCCCCCGCCACCTCTTCGAGGCCCGCGGTCGCCGGCGTCGGCTGACGCGACCCGGTGTTCTGATCCCACGCCGAGACGAGCCAGTCGGCGGCGAGCGCCGCGGGATGCGATCCCCCGATCACGAAGCCGTAGAACCGCGGCGACCCCATCGCCATCAGCCCCGGCTCCGCGATCGCAGCGAGTTCGTCCACGACGGCGGCGGCCGATCTGCTCTCGTCGTGGAGCGTCGTGTCGAGCGCGCCGAGGATGCCGTCGACATCGGTCTCGGGCCGGATCGGCCGCTCCGCCACCGAGTCGAGCCACGCGACGGCATGGCGATGGGCGGCATCGAGCGCCCGATGCAGCTCCGCCCCCGCCCGCGTCGGCAGCCCCTCGGCGGGGATCTCGTCTTCGTTGTTCGGGTGCGTCGCCCCAGTCTGATCTTCCATCGCGCACCTCCCGCGGCGATCATCCGCCCGGCGGGCACCCGCCGCAAGACCCCACGACGTGCGTCTGAGTCGACCTTCGACCGGTGCCGGCGCCTGCCACGGCGGCGGACGCGTCACAGCGTCGGTCGTGTCAGCCTCGGACGAGCTTGACCGTCAGCGAGTCGACCAGCACCGCGATGCGGTCGTCGGCGGCCCAGCGCTTGGCGAGGCGGGCGAGGACGGCGTCGAGCTCGGACTTCTCGAGGCCTTCGACGAGATGCAGGCGCACGACGAGCTCCGCGCCGCGCAGGCGCGCAGTCGGGTCACCGGGCTCGACGCCCAGGCCGAGCACTCCCAGCTCGCCGCCGATGCTCTCGTGCAGCCCGGCGTACACCTCGGGCGACACGAAGCTCGGCTCCCACGGCTGCCCCTGGGCGATCGCCCAGACGGCAGGACGGCGCACGACGAACTCGGTCGGCGACGCCGGGTCGATCACGATGAGGTCGGTGTCGTCAGCGGATGCCGCGAGCGCGGCGCGCGCGCCGTCGACCGGGATCGGACGAGCCGTCGGATCCCATCGGCTCATCGCCTCGACAGACGAGAACACCGGAAGCACCCGGCGTCCGTCGGGAGCCGCGACCGTGACGATCGACAGCTCCTGGGTCTTGTCGACGACGAGGCCGGTCGGGCCGACGCCCTCATCACCCCGCTCCGCGAGGAGCGGGATCAGCACGCGCGCAGAGCGGTAGGCATCCACGACGGCGACCTGGTCGCCCGATCCGGCGACGAACGCGGTGAGCGCCGCGAGCAGCGCCGGGTCGGCAGAGCCGTCGTCGCCCGAGTGCGGATTGGACTGGAAGCTGCGCCCTTCCCACGGGACGCCGGCCGAATCGGCCGGCGTCCCGTGGGCGTCGCCGCACGCGCCGTGGTCGTCAGTGTCCGGCGACATCCAGCGCCTCGGCGAGCGTGAACGCACCGGCGTACAGCGCCTTGCCCACGATCGCCCCTTCGACGCCGAGCGGCACGAGGTCGCGGAGCGCAGCGATGTCGTCGAGGCTCGATACGCCGCCCGAAGCGACGATCGGCTTCGGGGTGCGCGAGGTCATCTCGCGGAGGAGGTCCACATTCGGGCCCTGGAGGGTGCCGTCCTTGGTGACGTCGGTGACGACGTAGCGGCTGCAGCCCGCCGACTCGAGCCGGTCGAGCACCGTCCACAGGTCGCCGCCCTCGCGAGTCCAGCCGCGCGCGGCGAGCGTCGTGCCGCGCACGTCGAGACCGACAGCGATCACGTCGCCGTACCGGCCGATCACGTCGGCAGCCCACTCGGGGTTCTCGAGTGCGGCGGTGCCGAGGTTGATGCGCGCAGCACCGCTCTCGAGCGCCGCCTCGAGGGTGCGGTCGTCGCGGATGCCGCCCGACAGCTCGACCTGAACGCCCTTGACCTGCTTGATCACCTTGCGGAGGATGCCGGCGTTGCTGCCACGGCCGAAGGCCGCATCGAGGTCGACGAGGTGGATCCACTGCGCGCCCTGGCGTGCGAAGTCGAGGGCCGCGTCGACGGGATCGCCGTAGCTGGTCTCGGTTCCCGCCTCACCCTGGGTGAGACGCACCGCCTTGCCGTCGGCGACGTCGACGGCGGGCAGCAGGATCAGTTCGGGCGTTGACGCGAAATCGTTCATGGCTCCTCGTGCGGGCAGATCACGAGGACGATCGCCCCGTGGGATGGCACGAGTTCAGAGGGTAGCCGTGCCGAGCCCGTCGAGCCAATTCGTGAGAAGCCGTATTCCGGCGTCGCCCGACTTCTCGGGGTGGAACTGGGTCGCCGTGAGCGGACCGTTCTCGACCGCGGCGAGGAAGGGCTCGCCGTAGGTGCACCAGGTGAGCACCGGCTCGGCGAAGGGCCGCTGGGCCTCCATCGGCCACGACTGGGCGCCGTAGGAGTGGACGAAGTAGAACCGCTCATCCTCGACGCCGCGGAACAGGCGCGTGCCCTCGCCGGCGTCGACGGTGTTCCAGCCCATGTGAGGCAGCACCGGCGCATCGAGCTCGGTGACGACGCCCGGCCACTCCCCGAGTCCTTCGGTGTCGACGCCGCGTTCCACGCCGCGCTCGAAGAGCACCTGCATGCCGACGCAGATGCCGAGCACCGGCCGGCCGCCGGCGAGGCGACGGCCGATCAGCTCGTCACCGCGACTCGCTTTGAGCGCCTCTGCCACGGCACGGAACGCCCCGACGCCGGGGACGAGCAGTCCGTCGGCATCCATCACGAGTCCGCGATCCGCTGTGAGCCGGGCATCGGCGCCTGCGGCGATCAGCGCCTTCACGGCCGAGTGCACGTTGCCGGAGCCGTAGTCGAGCACGGCGACGAGCGGCTTCGAGCCGCCCGCGGTCATAGCGCGCCCTTGGTGCTCGGGATCCCCTCGACGAGCGGGTCGAGAGCCTTCGCCTGACGGAAGGCTCGCGCGAACGCCTTGTACTCGGCCTCCGCGATGTGGTGCGGATCGCGCCCCGACAGCACGCGCACGTGCACCGTGAGCGCCGCGTTGAACGAGATCGCCTCGAAGGTGTGGCGCACGAGCGACCCGGTGAAGTGGCCGCCGATGAGGTGGTGCTCGAACCCGGCCGGCTCGCCCTCATGCACGAGGTAAGGCCGCCCGCTGATGTCGACGACGGCCTGCGCGAGCGCTTCGTCGAGCGGCACCAGCGCGTCGCCGTACCGCGAGATGCCGGCCTTGTCGCCGAGGGCCTCGCGGATCGCCTGGCCGAGCACGATCGAGATGTCCTCGACGGTGTGGTGCGCATCGATGTCGGTGTCACCTGACGCGCGCACCGTGAGGTCGGTGAGCGAGTGCTTGGCGAACGCGGTGAGCATGTGGTCGAAGAAGGGCACCGTGCTGTCGATGCGACTGCGCCCGGTGCCGTCGAGGTCGAGCTCGAGCTCGACGGTGGACTCGCTCGTCGCGCGCCGGAGCGACGCGGTGCGGGGTGCGGCGGTCATGCCTGCGAGTCTATCGACGCGAGTGCCTCGAGGAACGCCGTCGACTCCGCCTCGGTGCCGGCCGTCACACGCAGGTGGTGCGGGATGCCGACATCGCGGATGAGCACTCCTCGGTCGTACAACGCGCGCCAGGTCGCCGCGGGATCGTCGACGTCGCCGAAGAGCACGAAGTTGGTCCAGGAGTCGTGCGGCGTGTACCCCAGCGCTTCGAGCGTCGCCGAGATGCGGTCACGCTGCTGCACGATGTCGTCGACCATGCGCAGCATCGTCGGAGCGTGCCGCAGCGCCGCAGAGGCCGCCGCCTGCGTGAGTGCGCTCAGGTGGTAGGGCAGGCGCACGAGGCGGAGTGCGTCGATCACGGCAGGGTCGGCGGCGAGGTAGCCCACGCGCGCCCCCGCGAACGCGAACGCCTTGCTCATGGTGCGCGACACGACAAGCCGCTCGCGCCCCGCAAGCAGGGTGAGCGCCGAGCGCTCCTCACGGGGCGCGAACTCGAAGTACGCCTCGTCGACGACCACGACACCGTCGGTTGCGTCGTACACGGCCTCGATCACGTCGAGGCCGAGCGGGGTGCCGGTCGGATTGTTCGGCGCGCAGAGGAACACCACATCGGGCGCCGCGTCGGCGACCTGCTCGGCAGCGCTCTGCGCCGACACCGTGTAGTCGGCGGCCCGGTGACCGGCGATCCAGTCCGCCCCGGTGGCGCGCGCCAGCAGCGGATACATCGAGTACGTCGGCGCGAAGCCGAAGGCCGTGCGTCCGGGGCCGGCGAAAGCCTGCAGCACGTGCTGGAGCACCTCGTTCGAGCCGTTCGCGGCCCACACCTGCTCACGGGTCAGCCCGTGGCCCAGATAGTCGGCGAACCCCTCGCGGAGTTCGGTGAACTCGCGGTCGGGGTACCGGTTCACCTCACGGAGGGCCCGCGCGATCGAGTCGACGATGTCGTCGGCCACCTCCTGCGGAACGGGGTGGGTGTTCTCGTTGACGTTGAGGGCGATCGGGAGCGGCACCTGCGGCGCGCCGTACGGCGTCATACCGCGCAGATCGTCACGAATCGGCAGGTCTTCCAGGCGGGCGGTCACCTCACCCATCGTAGAGCGAGCGGTCGCATGCGGCTCGTCGCCGAGGACGCCGTGCAGACGTCACTTCTCGGCGCTGGGCGCGTACTCGAGCGGGAGGGCGACCTGGTCGCCGACGAGAAGAGTCGCCCCGTCAAGGGCGTTCAGACGCACGATCGCGTCGACGACATCGCGGGGGTCGGCCTGAGGCGCGACCTCTTCGGCGATCGACCAGAGCGTGTCGCCCACGCCGACGGTCACCGTGGTGAACGTGCCCGCGACGGCTCCCGCGTCGCGGGTGGCGATCGCGGCGCCGCCGCTGATCACCGCGGCGCTGAGGGCGATGACCGCCGGCAGCGCGGCGAGGAGTGCGAGCACGCGGCGTCCGCGCAGCGTGAGGCGCAGCCGCGTGCGCGGGCTGCGCAGGGTCGGCGCCGTGGTGCGGAACGTGGGTGCGGTGACGGCGATCGCGGTCATGGCTCCTCCTCTGGTGGTGAGAGGTTCGCATCGGCCGCTCGGCCGGGAGTGGCCGATGCGAACTTCTCTTCCGAATGTATCTTCGAGTCTGTAGGGTGTCAAGCATCGAAACCGAGGTCGGTTGATCGAACACGACACGCGGAGCGGGTCCGCGATGCCGGCATCCGAATCGGATACGGTTTCGACACGAGAACCACACCACGGACCTCCGACATTCGAATACCGGTGCAGCCGGCCGAGGTCCGGTCCATCCGACAGGAGCGGCACATGAGCGACACCGGCGGGCGTGAGAAGCCGCAGACGCGGCGGCGCAAGAGCCTCAGCGACAAGCAGCTGGCGATCCTCGAGGTCATCCAGCGCTCGATCGCGCGGCACGGCTACCCGCCGAGCATGCGCGAGATCGGCGACGCAGTGGGCCTCAAGTCGCTCTCGAGCGTCACCCATCAGCTCAACCAGCTCGAGCTGAGCGGCTACCTGCGGCGCGACGCCGGCAAGACCCGTGCGATGGAGGTGCTCATCGACCTCCCGGGCGCCTCGGTCGAGAATCCGGCCGACACCGCCCCCGCCGTCGGCGACGCCGCGCTGGTGCCCCTCGTCGGCCGCATCGCCGCCGGCGTGCCCATCACGGCCGACCAGCACGTCGAAGAGGTGTTCCCCCTCCCCCGTCAGCTCGTCGGCAAGGGCGACCTGTTCATGCTCAAGGTGTCGGGCGAGTCGATGATCGACGCCGCGATCTGCGACGGCGACTGGGTCGTGGTCCGCTCGCAGCCCACCGCGGAGAACGGCGACATCGTCGCCGCCATGCTCGACGGCGAAGCCACCGTCAAGACGTTCCGCCAGCGCGACGGCCACACCTGGCTGCTCCCCCGCAACTCGGCTTTCGAGCCGATCCTGGGCGACGATGCGACCGTTCTCGGCAAGGTCGTCGCGATCCTGCGCGCCGTCTGACCGCGGGGCCGGTGCACGGAGCGCCCGATGTGCGCCACAATGGCGCCATGACGGATGCCGCCGCCCCTACGCAGCCCCTCGCCGACAATGCCGCCCTCGCGGCCCGCATCCGCGAACTCGAGGCTGAGAACGCCCGACTCACCGCGGGCGAGGCGTCTCCCACGGCGCCCCAGCGCGCCAAGGCCGCCGGCAGCCGCTGGCGGGCGTTCCTCTCCGCGCTGTGCATCGTCATCGCGACGATCCTCGTGCCCGTGTCGATCGTCACGGCGTGGGCCCGGCTCGAACTCGTCGACGAGACGCGCTTCGTCGAGACGTTCGCGCCCCTCGCCGACGACCCGCACGTGCAGGCGCTCGTCGCCGATCAGGTGACGACCGCGATCGACGAGTCGATCGACCTCGAGGGCGTCACCGACGACCTGTTCGACGGGCTGCAGGGGCTCGACCTCCCGCCGCGCGCCCTCGACGCGCTCGAGCTGCTCCGCGCGCCCGCGGCACAGGGACTGCAGGGGCTCGTCGACACGACTGTGACCAGGCTCGTCGAGTCCGACGCCTTCGCCGATGTGTGGGAGACGACGCTGCGTGCCAGCCACCGCGCCCTCGAGGCCGTGGCCGCCGGCGGAACGGCGAACGGGGCCGTCGTCATCGGCGACGGCGGCGAACTCGGCATCCAGCTCGCCCCCATCATCGAAGAGGTCAAGGAGCGGCTCATCGACCGCGGCATCGGCTTCGCTTCATCGATCCCGGTCATCGAGAAGACCATCGTCGTCGCGCAGAGCGACGCGCTCGCCATCGTCGGCACCGTCTACAACCTCGCCGTCGCCGCCGGCTGGTGGATGCCCGTCATCGCCCTGGTGCTCTTCCTCGCGGGCATCCTCATCGCGCGTCGCCGGTCGACGGCGCTCCTGGGCACCGGCGTGGGCATCACGGTCGGGGCGGGCGTGCTGTCGATCGCCCTGGCGATCGCGGGATCGGTGCTCGCTCTCAGCGCCCCGAACCTCGGCGTCTCGTCGGCCGCCCTCGCCTCGATCTACCAGCAGGTCACGGGCGACATGCGCGACACGGCGACCGTCTTCATCGTGCTCGGCCTGCTGCTCATCGTCATCGGCTGGCTCTCCGGCCGCTGGCGCGGCGCTCGCGCCACGCGCGACGGGGTCGCGTCTGTCAACTCGGGCCTGCGCGGCTCGGTACGCGGCCACGGCCTCGACACCGGCGGCTTCGGCGCGTGGATGTATGCGCAGCGCGTGCTCGTGCGCGTCGTGCTCGCCGTGCTCGCGGTGCTCTGGCTGATCCTGCTGCGGCCGCTGTCGCTCGCCGACGTGTTCCTCGTCGTGATCGTGTGGCTGGTCGTCTGGTGGCTGACGGAGCTCGTGCAGGTGCGCCCCGACGAGGCCGTGACGATCGTCGAGGACGCCGACGTCGCCGCCGCGGAGCCCGTAGACGCGACGGTCATCGTCACGACGCCGGGCGACGACACGGCGGGCGACACGCTGCCGCTGCCCGATGACCTTCTCGAGCCGACCGCGGCCCAGCACGCGGCTGCGGCTCCCGCTGACACGGAGTCCGGCGCCGCAGAGACGGCGGATGCCGAGGCCCCTGAGTCCCCGGCATCCGGTACAGCGAAGGGGCGCGCCCCGAAGGGCGGCGCGACGGGCTAGGCGCAGGTCGTCTCGCGCTCCGCGCGCGCGGCTGCGACGAGGGTGCTCGGCGACGGGACGATCGCGCCACAGCCGCGGGTCCTTCAGCCCGCCGTGCCGCGCGGGAAGGGAACGGCGGTGAGGGTCACCCTGTGCGCTCCTGTTCGAGGCTGAGGATGCCCGCCTCGCGGAGCACCGCGAGGACCGTGTCGTGGTTGTTGAAGGCGTAGAGGTGCACCCCGGGGGCGCCGCCGTCGACGACGGCTCGGGCGAGCGCCGCCGCGTGCGCGATGCCGATCTCGCGCTGACCGTGCGCGGTCGGCTCCACCTCGAGGGCGATCGCGAGATCGCTGGGCAGCTTCTCGCCGCTGAGTTCGAGGGTGCGGCGCAGCCGCGCAGGCGAGGTGATCGGCATGATGCCGGGGAGGATCGGGATGGTCACCCCGGCCGCACGGCACTTCGCGACGAAGCTCAGGTAGTCGTCGGCGTGGAAGAACAGCTGGGTGATCGCGAGCGTCGCCCCGGCCGCCTGCTTGGCGAGCAGCGCGTCGATGTGATCGCGCGGATGCCGCGACCGCGGGTGGCCGTTCGGGAACGCCGCGACGGCGATGTCGGCCTTGCGTCGGCCTTCCACCCGCGCGGCGCCGGGGACGCCCGGGATGTCGCGCTCGATGTACGGCGACCGCTCGGCCTGCACGCGGTCGATCAGCTGGGCGAGCTGCGCGGCGCTCTCGAGGTCGCCGAGGAAGACCTCGTCTTCGCTGACGCCTTCCGGCGGGTCGCCGCGCAGCGCGAGGAAGCTCGTGATGCCGGCGTCGAGGAACTCGCGGATGAGCGCGTTCGCCTGGGCGTAGGTGCTGCCGACGCAGGTGAGGTGCGCGAGCGGCACCGTACCGGTGGTGTCGAGGATGTGGCGCAGCAGCTCGAGAGAGCGGCCCCCGGTCGATCCGCCGGCCCCGTACGTCACGGAGATGAAGCGCGGACCCGACGCCGCCAGGTGGCGGATGGTCTCGTGCAGCGCGGGGATCCGCTCGGCGGTGCGCGGCGGGTACACCTCGAACGAGAACGGCACCGGTGGTGCGCTGAGGTCGATCGGCATGTCGTGCTCCGGGTCAGGGCGGGTCCGAGCCGGACGGCCGCGGACTGTCCGCCGCGCCGATCGGCGGGGGCGGAAGAATCGCGGGCGGGTGTCGGGCTCGGCTGCCGCTCCTGCCCGGACCGCGGATGACTCTCACGATCGGGCGACGATGCCTCCACGGTAGCGGAGCCTGCTGGGCGCGGGACACGTGTGACGGTGTGTTTCGCGGTCGGCGTCGCCGCCTCGCGCCACGCGTATCGCCGGCAGCCGGGGTCAGCCCCGCGAGTCCGGCGTTCCGGCGGATGCCGCGGACCGTCGCCGACGCGTAGCGTGGAAGCATGTCCCGGGCACTTCCCTATGGTTCCTGGCCGTCGCCGCTGTCCGCAGCCGCCGTCGCCGCCGCCGCTCCGCGCATCGAAGGCGCCCGCTTCGTCGGCGACGAGATCTGGTGGGGCGAGACCGTGCCCGGCGAGGGCGGCCGCACAGCTGTGCGGCGACGACGCTCCGACGGCTCGGTCGCCGATGTGCTCCCCGACCCGTGGAATGCCCGCTCGCGCGTGCACGAGTACGGGGGCGGCGCGTGGACGGCCACCGACGACGGCGTGCTCCTGTTCGTCGAGAAGGCGGATCAGCGCGTGTGGGCGCTGCGCCCAGGAGAGGAGCCGCGCGCACTGACCCCCGCCGATGGGATGTCGCGGTTCGGCGGGCTGGTCTTCGCGGAGGGGCTGCTCGTCGCCGTCCGCGAGCGGCACGACGGCTCGCCGGTTCCCCCGCGCGACATCGTGACGATCGCGCTGGACGGCTCGCTCGTGGTGACAGACCTCGTGGGTGATTCCGACTTCCTCGCCCAGCCCGCCCTCTCGCCGGGCGCGACGCACCTCGCGTGGGTCGCCTGGAACCACCCCGCGATGCCGTGGGATCGCGCCGAGGTGCGAGTGGGGCGCCTCGCCGAGAACACGGTCGCGGAATGGACCACCGTGGCCGGGGGCACCACCGCAGGACTCCAGCCGGAGTGGCTCGGGCCCGACGATCTCGCCTATCTCGACGACCCGACGGGGCGCTGGAACCTGCGGCGCGTGCACCTGTCGGCGTCGCTGGATCACTCCCCCGTCGTCGAGGCCGACGCCGACACCGGCGGCCCGCTGTGGTCTCTGGGCGTGAGATGGTACGCCCCGCTCGACGACGGTCGCTTCGTCGCCGTGCAGACGAACGGCGCCGACCGCATCGTCGTCATCGACCCGAGTGCGGGAACCGAGCGCGACCTCGCACTGCCGATCACGGCGGGAGCTGCCATCGAGAGCGTCCGCGGAACCCGGGTGCTCATCTCGGGCGCCGGGAGCACCGTGCCTGCGGGGCTCTGGGAGGTCGACGTCGACGCGCCGGATCGCGCGGCCGTCGTGCGCGGCGGCGAGACGCAGTGGGACGAGGGATGGATGCCGCGCCCCCGCGCCGTGTCGGTCGACGGCCCGAACGGTCCGGTGCACGCCTTCGTCTACCCGCCCACCAATCCTGACGTCGCGGCGCCGGGCGACGAGCAGCCGCCCTACCTCGTGCTCGTCCACGGCGGGCCGACGTCGCACGTGGCGGGTGCCGTCTCCCCCAAGATCGCCTACTTCACCAGCCGCGGGATCGGGGTGCTCGATGTGAACTACGGCGGGTCGAGCGGCTACGGGCGCGCGTACCGGGAGCGCCTGCTCGGCACCTGGGGCGTCGTCGACGTCGAAGACACCGTCGCCGCCGCCTCCGGCCTCGCGGCCGCGGGCATCGCCGACCCGGCGCGTCTCGCGATCGCCGGCGGATCGGCCGGCGGCTGGACGGTGCTGTGCACCCTCGCTGCATCCGATCTGTTCGCAGCAGGCATCTCACGCTACGGCGTCGCCGATCTGCGCCGCCTCGCAGCCGACACCCACGACTTCGAGGCGCGCTATCTCGACGGCCTCGTCGGGCCGCTGCCCGCGGCCGAGGACGTCTACATCGCGCGGTCCCCGCTCTCGCACCTCGATCGGATGACGACCCCGATGCTCATCGAGCAGGGTCTCGAAGACGAGGTGGTCCCGCCCTCGCAGTCCGAGGCCGTGCGAGACGCCCTCCGCAGCAACGGGGTGGCCCACGCGTACCTCGCGTTCGAGGGCGAGGGTCACGGCTTCCGGCGCGCCGAGACGGTCACCCGGCAGCTGGAGGCGGAGGTCGCCTTCCTCGGCCGCGTGCTCGGCTTCGAGCCCGACGGGCTCGCGCCGATCGCGCTCGACTGATCCGCGTCAGACCGCGAACGGGGCCAGGCGCGCCGCCAGCAGCTCGCCGACGCGCGCGTGGATGACCGTCCCGGCCTCCTCGTGCGTCTGCGAGAGCAGCATGCCGTGCTCGTGCACCGCCGAGACCAGATCACCACGGTCGTACGGCACGACGGCGCGGATCTCGACCGCCGGCACGGGGAGCGTCTCCTCGACGAGCTCACGCAGCTCGTCGATGCCCTCGCCGGTGCGCGACGATGCGAACACCGCCTTCGGCTCGAGTCCGCGCAGCAGCAGCCGCGTGTCGTCGTCGATGAGGTCGGCCTTGTTGAACACCACGATCTCGGGGATGTCGCGGGCGCCCACGTCGCCGATCACGTCGCGCACCGTGGCGAGCTGCGCCGCCGGATCGGGGTGCGAGCCGTCGACCACGTGCACGATCACGTCGGCCTGGCCGACCTCTTCGAGCGTCGAGCGGAAGGCCTCGACGAGCTGGTGCGGCAGATTGCGCACGAAGCCCACCGTGTCGGTCAGGGTGAAGATGCGGCCGTCGTCGGTCTGCGAGCGGCGCACCGTGGCATCCAGCGTCGCGAACAGCGCGTTCTCGACGAGCACTCCGGCGCTCGTGAGCCGGTTCAGCAGGCTCGACTTGCCGGCGTTCGTGTAACCGGCGATCGCCACCGACGGGATCGTGTTGCGCTTGCGCTCGGCCCGCTTCGCGTCACGCGCGGGCGCGAAGTCGCGGATCTGCTTGCGCAGCAGGGCCATCTTGGTGCGGATGCGGCGACGGTCGAGCTCGATCTTCGTCTCACCGGGACCGCGCGATCCCATTCCGGCTCCGCCGGCGCCGACCTGGCCACCGGCCTGTCGGCTCATCGAGTCACCCCAGCCGCGCAGGCGCGGGAGCAGGTATTCGAGCTGGGCGAGTTCGACCTGCGCCTTGCCCTCGCGGCTCTTCGCGTGCTGGCTGAAGATGTCGAGGATCACGGTGGTGCGATCGATGACCTTGACCTTGACCACGTCTTCGAGCGCGCGGCGCTGGCTCGGTGCGAGCTCCGTGTCGGCGATGACGGTGTCGGCGCCGACCGCCGCGACGATGTCGCGCAGCTCGTCGGCCTTGCCGCGGCCGACGTAGGTGGCGGGGTCGGGGTTCGGCCGGCGCTGCAGCACGCCGTCGAGCACGACGGCGCCCGCCGTCTCGGCGAGCGCGGCGAGCTCGCGGAGGGAGTTCTCGGCGTCTTCGGTCGCCCCCTGCGGGTGCACACCGACGAGCACCACGTTCTCGAGGCGCAGCTGGCGGTACTCGACCTCGGTGACGTCTTCGAGCTCGGTCGACAGACCGGGCACGCGCCGCAGCGCTGCGCGCTCCTCGCGGTCCCACTGCTCGCCGTCGCTGTCCGCGCGCCCGACGGTCGCCTGATCCTGCAGCGCCTGTGCGCCGCCGAACAGGCGGACCCCCGACCGCGCCTCGGCGCGCGAGAGCACCCGGTCGACCGGGTCCACCGGCGACTCGTCGGTGCTCTGGGGGGTCGTCGTATCCGTCATGTGTTCCTTTCGCGGATGCCGTTTCCGCCGCTCATCGGCCGGTTCGCGGCATCCGTGAATTCTAGCCCGCCCCGGTGCCGGTGTGCTCCGAACATCGGAATCGCGAACGCGCTCCCGTGAACGGGACCTCCTCCGCTACGCTCGACTGCCATGGGGAACGACCACTACTTCAGCGCGTCCCCTGCGAGTGCTGAGAACCTCCGCCGCGTCACCGTGACCCTCGCCGGTCAGACACTCGAGCTCACCACCGCCGGCGGCGTCTTCAGTCCCGATCACCTCGACGTCGGCACCGCGGTGCTCCTCGCGAATTCCCCGCTCCCGCCGCAGGGCGGCAATCTGCTCGACCTCGGCTGCGGCTGGGGGCCGATCTCGCTGAGCCTGGCGCTCGAGGCGCCGCACGCCACGGTGTGGGCCGTCGACGTGAACGAGCGCGCGCTCGACCTGGTGCAGCGAAACGCCGCGCAACTCGGGCTCGAGAACGTGCGCGCGGTCACCCCCGACGAGGTGCCCGACGACGTCGTGTTCCGCAGCATCCGCTCCAATCCGCCGATCCGTGTCGGGAAGAGCGAGCTGCACGGACTTCTCGAGCGCTGGATCCCGCGGCTCGACGAGCGGTCGGACGCCTGGCTCGTGGTCTCGCGCAACCTCGGGTCGGACTCGCTGCAGCGGTGGCTCGCCACCACCTTCGACAGGGGCTACAGCGTGCACCGGGCAGCGACGGCCAAGGGCTTCCGCGTGCTCAAGGTGCGTCGCCACGGGTCGCCCCCGAGCGAGGCGATCGACCTCCCCTGAGGACGCCGGTGCGGGACCGCGGCACACGCGCGTGCGAACGCGGCCAGGTCCCGATCAGGCGAGCGTGACCTCGCCGGAGTAGACGAGCGTCGCCGGGCCGGACAGCAGCACGTGCCGCTCGCCCTGCACCTCGGGCATGCGCACGCCGAGCGTTCCGCCGGGCACGTCGACACGCCAGTGGTCGGGGGCCGCCGGACCCGCCCAATGCCGTACGGCGAGCGCCGCCGCCGCGACGCCGGTGCCGCAGCTGAGCGTCTCGCCGACGCCGCGCTCGAAGACGCGCATGCGGATGCCGCCGACGCCGTCGTGCACCAGTGGGTCGCTCGGCACCACGAACTCGATGTTGGCTCCGGCGGGCGGCAGCGGGTGCAGCTGCGGCTGCACGGCGAGGTCGAGGCCCTCGAGCTCCGCCTCGTCGGGGAGCGCCACCACCACGTGCGGGTTGCCGACGTCGATGCCGAGTCCCGGACGCGGTGCGCCGCCGCCGCGTGTGCGCACGAGCGTCTCGTCGTCTTCGACGCGCCAGGGTCCGAGGTCGACCTCGAACCCGAGGTCGCTGCGGGTGACGGTCTTGACGCCCGCGCGGGTGCCGATGGCGAGGGGTCCGCCGTCGAGCGACGCCCAGGCGACGTCGGTGAGGTAGCGCACGAAGACGCGCACGCCGTTCCCGCACATCTCGGCCTTCGAGCCGTCGGCGTTGCGGTAGTCCATGAACCACTCCGCGCCGGCTGCGGCGGCATCCGCGCCCTCGTCGATCGCGGCCGCGCGGACGACACGCAGGATGCCGTCACCGCCGATCCCGAAGCGCCGGTCGCACAGCACCGCGACCTGATCGTCGGTGAGGTCGAGCACCCCGTCGGGGTCGGGGATGATCACGAAGTCGTTCCCGGTGCCGTGGCCCTTGGTGAACGAGACGGTCTGCGGCATTGCTCCAGCCTACGGCCGCTCGGGCACCGCACGCGATTGACGTCACGGGCGCGTCCGAGCGGACGCCCGCTCGCTCAGTCCGCGATGAGCCGCTTGCCGGTGTTCCAGGTCTCGAAGGGCTCGTAGCCCAGCGCGTCGTAGAACCCGCGGGCGATGCCGTTCTCGGGCCGCACCATCAGCTGCACCTTCGGGCACCCCATGCCGAGGAGCAGCTCCTCGGCATGCTCGACCAGTCGGCGCGCGACGCCCTCGCCACGGCGGGCGGGCGAGCTGGCGAGGTAGTAGAGCCATCCGCGGTGCCCGTCGTATCCGGCCATGACCGTACCGATGATGGCGCTGCCGTCCACGGCGACGAGGAACAGCTCGGGCTGCACCGTGAGCTTGCGCCGGATGTCCTGGTACGGGTCGTTCCACGCCCGCGTGAGCCCCGCCTCCTGCCAGAGCGACACGACCGACTCGGTGTCGGCGAGGGTGAAGGCCCGGATGTCGAAAGTCATGCCCACGAGTGTGCCAGCGGTGCGGCGTCCGCCCCGGCATCGACCCAGCGCGTCATCGCGTAGCGCTTGAACCACGACACCTGTCGTCGCGCATAGCGGCGGGTCAGCGCCTGCGTCTCGGCGATCGCGTCGGCTTCGGACTGCTCGCCACGCAGCTGGGCCAGCGCCTGCGCGTACCCGATCGCGCGGCGCGCCGTCACACCGTCCTCGAGCCCCACCGCCCGCAGCCGCTCCACCTCGGTCAGCAGTCCGTCCTCCCACATGCCGAGCACGCGCTCGTCGAGCCGCGCGACGAGCTGCTCGCGCGGCATGGCCACGCCGACGATCCTCGTCGGCTCATGCCAGAGCGTCGGCTCGTCGGGCAGGGCCGCGCCGTGCGTCTTCTCTCCCTGCGCGAGCACCTCGAGTGCGCGCACGATGCGCCGCCCGTTGTGCGGATCGATGCGCTCGGCGGTCGCCGGGTCGAGCTCTCGGAGCCGGGCGAACAGCATCCCTGCGCCGTGGGCGGCGAGCTCCGCCTCCAGCTCGGCGCGCAGCGCGTCGTCGTGCGGGGGGAACCGGAAGTCGAACACCACGCTCGACACGTACAGCCCCGAGCCGCCCACGAGGATCGCGTCGGCCCCCCGGGCGTGGATGCCGGCGATCGTGGTGCGCGCCGCATCCTGGTACCAGGCGACGGCCGCCTCGTCGGTGACATCCAGGGCGTCGAAGAGATGGTGCGGGATGCCCCGGCGCTCGGCTTCGGGGAGCTTCGCCGTGCCGATGTCCATGCCGCGATACAGCTGCATCGCGTCGGCGTTGACGATCTCTGCGCCGCGACCGCTCGCGGCGAGCGCCTCGGCGAGGTCGAGCGAGAAGGCGGTCTTGCCGGTTCCTGTGGCGCCGACGACGGCCCACAGGCGCGGGGTCGTGCGCTCCGCCTCCGCCCGCTCCCCCACCGGCGGTGGCGTCACTCGCCGATGCGCAGCGTCGGGATGCCGAGGCCCACCATGCGGCGTCCGTCGGCGCCGACCGCTGTCGGCGTCGGTGCCGGGACGCCGCACGACTCGGCCTGGCTGCGGTCCCACGCGTCGCCCGAACGGGTGCGGCGGATGCGCAGCGCGGCGCCGTCGGGCGCGTCGGCGAGCAGGTGGAACGGCGCGGCGTGCGTCACCACGACCGACACCACGTCGCCGGGGCGCGGAACGGGCGAACCGGCGGGCAGTTCGAAGTGCACCAGCCGGTTGTCTTCGGCGCGGCCGGTCAGGCGATGCGTCTCGGCATCCTTTTTGCCCTCGCCCGTCGAGACGAGCACCTCGAGCTCGCGTCCGAGCTGCTTCTGGTTCTCCTCCAGCGAGATGCGCTCCTGCAGCGCCACGAGGCGCTCGTAGCGCTCCTGCACGACGGCCTTCGGCACCTGGTCGGGCATGGTGGCCGCGGGTGTGCCCTCGCGGATCGAGTACTGGAAGGTGAAGGCGCTGGCGAAGCGCGCCTTCTCGACGACGCGCATCGTGTCTTCGAAGTCCTCGTCGGTCTCGCCCGGGAACCCGACGATGATGTCGGTCGAGATCGCGGCGTCGGGCATCTTCTCGCGCACCCGGTCGAGGATGCCGAGGAACTTCTCGCTGCGGTACGAACGGCGCATCGCCTTGAGGATGCGGTCGCTGCCCGACTGCAGCGGCATGTGCAGCTGCGGCATCACGGCGGGAGTCTCGGCCATCGCGTCGATCACGTCGTCGGTGAAGGCGGCCGGGTGCGGGCTCGTGAAGCGGATGCGCTCGAGGCCCGGGATCTCGCCCGCCGCGCGCAGCAGCTTGCCGAACGCCTGGCGGTCGCCGAACTCGACGCCGTACGAGTTGACGTTCTGGCCGAGGAGGGTGACCTCCATCGCGCCGTCGTCGACGAGGAGGCGGATCTCGTTCAGGATGTCGCCCGGCCGGCGATCCTTCTCCTTGCCGCGCAGGTGCGGCACGATGCAGAACGTGCAGGTGTTGTTGCAGCCGACCGAGATCGAGACCCAGCCGCTGTGGACGCTGTCGCGCTTGGTGGGCAGGGTGGACGGGAACACCTCGAGAGCCTCGAGGATCTCGAGTTCGGCCTCGCCGTTGTGACGCGCGCGCTCGAGCAGGCTCGGCAGCGACCCCATGTTGTGCGTGCCGAAGACGACGTCGACCCACGGCGCCTTCTGCTGGACGGCATCCTTGTCCATCTGCGCCAGGCATCCGCCGACGGCGATCTGCATGCCGTCGTGCTTGTCCTTGCGCGACTTGAGGTGGCCCAGCGTGCCGTAAAGCTTGCCGGCCGCGTTGTCGCGCACCGCGCAGGTGTTGATGACGACGACGTCGGCGTCGACGCCGGCCTCGGCCCGGACATAGCCGGCGCTCTCGAGCGACCCGGACAGCCGCTCGGAGTCGTGGACGTTCATCTGGCAGCCGAAGGTGCGCACCTCGTAGGTGCGGGCCCGGCCGTCGACACCCTGCGCGGCCTCGGAGGGCGCGATGAGCGTCGGGGTGCTGGACGGGGAAGTCATGATGCCCGCCATTCTACGAGCCGGGACTGGGAGCGGGCTCGCGGACTCCCCGACGCGACGAACGCACCCCATAGACTGTCCGGACCCGGCGGGGTGCCGGGTGTCGGAGCGCGGGGGTGCAATGCGAAACCGGGATCGAGTCCGCAACACGGTCATCGTCGGAATGGTGGCGGCCATGTCACTCGTCGGATGCAGCGCGCCGCCCTGGGATACAGGCGCGACGGGCACGCCGACGCCCACGTCCACCGCGGTGCCCACGCCCGTGCCGAACGACCTGTCGAGCGGCTCCACCCAGCGCGAACTCGTCGCCGGCGCGGTGACGGCGACCGTCGACTACTGGTCGACCCTGTCGATGGACCGCTGGACCGCCACCGCTGTCAAGCCGGTGAGCATCAGCATGACCACGACGGTCACCCCCGACGACGGTCAGAAGGTCTATCTGCAGAAGGCGACCATGATCGCCGTGCCGTCGTCATCCACCGGGCCGCTCGAAGCGCTCAGCCCGCAGGTCGACGCCAGCACCGTGAGTCCGGGCTACCTCGTGCTCTCGCCGTACAGCTACTCGCAGACGTTCAACGTAGGCCCCGTGCCGGAGGACGCGGAATCGGTGACGCTGCAGTTCACCTACGACTTCCTGGTGCAGACCACGCCGACGTCGACGGAGTACGCCAAGCAGACGGCCACCGACACACTGACGATCGCCATCACGGGCTGAGCAGGGCATTGGTGACGGCGACGCCGACGCGTTCCCACCGGTCGCCGCCGGCTTCCGAGGCCAGCGACGATGCCATGCGCGCCATGTAGAGCAGCACGGTGACGTCGAATCCGCCGACCCGCGTGGGCGCCCACCCGATGCTCGCCGACGGGTGGATCGGCAGCTGGATCGCGAGTTCGATCTCGGCGACGTCGTCGAGCAGGTTTCGCAGGCGCTCCCGCACCTCGGCGCTGCGCTCCGCGATGACGAACACCACGGCGCCCTCCTCCGGCGACCCGACGGGGGCGTTCTCCGGGAGGGATGCCCGCACCATCGCCTCGAACCGGCCGAGGAGACTGCGCAGCGCGGTCGATCCCACTGTCTGACGGATCTCGGCCATGTCGTCGAGCTGCACCAGCACCACCGACGCACGTTCGCCCGTCGCCTTCGCGGTGTCGAGCCGCGCCTGCGCTGCCGCGACGAACCCGTCCCAGGCGTCGTGCGACGGCAGGGCACGGCTCGCCTGCGCGTCCGCGCGGGCGAGCCCGACGGCGGCGGCGACCGCGGCGGTCACATAGGCGAGCATCCCGAGACCGGCGAGCGGACGCAGGAGGGCGAACTGATCTGCGCCGGCCGTCGAGTCGATGACGAGGCCCGATGCAGAAGCGACGCCGAGCATGAGGAAGAGCGCCGACGCCACAGCGAGCGGCACCGCGACGGCGTCACGATGATGCCGGCTGCGCAGGATGTCGACGGCGAGGAGACCGGCGGTGAGCGATGACACCAGGAAGCCCGCACGATAGGCGATGCCGAAGCCGTCGCCGTCGCCGACGGCGACGAAGGCGACCGCGGCACCGATCGACACGACGGGACCGAGCCAGGGCAGCGCCGCCTCACCCCACCGGAAGCGGAAGCCGCTCCACAGGAGCGCGGGCGCGCCCATCAGCGCCCCGAGCGCGGCACGACGGAGGATCTCGTTCTCGGTGACGGTTCCAGCGGTCAGGCAGAACGACGCCGCCATCGCCAGCACGAACGACAGCGACCAGAACAGGGTGGCGCGGCTCGGCCGCGCGAGGAACGCCAGCCCGATGGTGAGGAGCGTCGCGAGCGTCGTCACCGCCGTCTGCGCGGCCCCGAGCCACTCCTCCGTCGAATCGAGGGTGATCATGAGATCGCCTCCCGCGTGCGTGCCTCTGCCCGAGCGCGCGGCAGCCGAACCGTCGCCGTGGTGCCTTCGCCCGGTTCGCTGTCGAACACGATCGTGCCGCCGTGCTCCGAGATGATCGTGTGGGTGATGCCGAGACCGAGGCCGGTTCCCCCGGCCGTCTCCTTCGCGTCTTCGGCACGGAAGTACGGCGTCATGATCTTCGGCAGGTCCTCGGCCGAGATCCCGATCCCCGTGTCCGACACGGTCACCGCCACGCTGTCGCCCTCGATCCCGGCCTCCACGCTCACCGTTCCACCGCCGGGCGTGTACTTCACCGCGTTGCTGACCAGGTTGTCGATCACCTGCCGGATGCGGAATTCGTCGACGACGGCGCGTATCTCGGTCTCGATCAGCAGATCGATGGTGATGTCGCGGGCACGCGCGGTCGGGCGGAACGAGGCGACCGATTCGCTGATCACGTTGCGCAGGTCGACGTCGTCGTACGTCTCCCGCCCGGAGAACGCGGGACGGGAGCCCGTGAGCATGTTGTCGGCCATCTCGAGCATCCGCTCGCTTGCCCGCAGGATCGCCTCGAACCTCTCCTGCAGGCGAGGCGTCAGCTCGTCGACCTCGAGCGCGAGCTCAGCGTGCCCGATCATGGTCGTGAGCGGATGCCGCAGCTCATGGCTCGCGATCGCCGAGAGCCGCTCCCGCTCGCGTTCGGCGTGGGTGATGACGGTGACGTCCTGCGCGATGAGGAGCATTCCCGACTCCTCGCGGTCGGCGGTGCTCAGCGCCTTCGCGCTCACCGACAGCACCCGCCACGCACCGTCGGCAGTGTAGAGCCACACGCGGGCATCCGAGAACGTCTCGCCGCGGGCGGCGCGGGAGAACGGGCGCTCGGACGGCGGCATCGGCATGCCGCGCAGCGCCGTGTACTCGATCGAGCGGGCGGGGAGACTCGTGTCGAGCGGATCCAGGCCGTACAGCTTCACGTACGCCTCGTTGACCGTGCGCGCCTGCCCGTCGCGGGAGATGCGCATCACGCCGACGTCGACGGCATTGAGGATCTCGGTGGTGCGCCGCTCCTGCGCCGATCGGCGCGCCAGCGTGCGATTGAGCCGCCCGGCCTCGCGCCTCAGCAGCCGCCGCAGGGCCCGCGTCTGGCGCATCACCGACCGTGCGGTGATGCCGGTGAACAGCAGCGAGATGCCGACGACGAACACCCTGAGGCCCGTCATGCCCTCCGGCTTGAGCGTGAAATCGAGGAAGAGGATCGCGCCGATCAAGGCGAGGATGCCGATCAGCGCGCGGTAGTCGAAGTACAGCGCCACCCACGTGACCGGGAGGATCCACAGGTAGCTCAGGCGCAGCTCGGTGTTGCTCGCGACGAAGCCGATTGCGAGGGCGTCGAGGAACGGCACGGCGAGCACGGCGGACTGGCTGCGACGCGCCCACGGGATGGCGAGCACGGCCATCGTGATCGCGACGATCGCGACAACTCCGACAGTGAAGTGCCAGATCCCGAACATCCACGGCGAGATCACCGTCGCCAACGCGGCGACCGTGACCGTCGCGGCGCCGAGCACGAGCTGCATCAGCCAGATGGATCGCGTGCGCGAATCGGGCGTCTCGAACGCCTGCAACTTCTCTCGCCCCCCGGCCGTCACCCCGCGAGTCTATCGAGGCGGCTCTGCTGCAACGGGCCCGCGCCGCGGTGCGGCGCCGATGCCGCATTGTGCAGTTCTTGCGGAAACCTTGCGGATGCGGCGATTGAGAACGGAGCATCCGTTGCGATCGGTCGGGCATTGTTGTTGATGTCCCCACGACGACCCCACACGAACGGACACGCACATGACCAACCCGGCCTCGCGCTCCACCGACCTCGCGGTCGCCTCGGTCGACCCCGGCTTCGCCTCGGACTTCGAGGCCGTGCTCGAAGACGGCGTCTCCGGCCACCGCGCGACGATCGGCTGCGTGATCCCCGCCTACAACGAGGCCGAGTCCATCGCCGCGGTCATCGAGGGTCTGCTCAGCCAGACGCGGCTGCCCGATGTGATCCACGTCGTGGTGAACAACACCTCCGACGCCACGGTGAAGATCGCGTCACAGTACGCCGGCCCGCACGAGGTCACGACCGAGATGGGCGAGCAGTTCACCGAGGTCTTCGTGCACGACATCGGCAAGAACCCCGACAAGAAGGTCGGCGCCCTCAACTACGGCTATTCGCTCGTCGAGGGCTACGACTACCTCCTCGGCGTCGACGGCGACACCATCGCCGACGAGCGTGCCGTGGAGTACCTCGAGTCCGAGGCCGTCTCCGACACCCGCATCGGCGGCATCTCGGCGATCTACTCGATCGACGACCGGCCGATCAAGGGACCGATCGCGAAGTTCCTCATCTCGGGGCAGCGCTCGCAGTTCGCGGCGTTCAACATGCACAACCTGCTGCGCGGACGCAACATGGCCGTGCTCGGCGGACAGTTCTCGATCTTCTCGACGCAGGCCCTGCGCGACGTCATGAAGCAGAACCACCAGTCGACCCCTTGGGTCAAGGACAGCGAGGTCGAGGACTCGCTGCTGTCGCTCCAGATCAAGAGCGCGGGCTACCTCACCAAGATCAGCCCCGTCGCGCGGGCCGACGTGGGCGGCATGACCACCCTGCGGTCGCTCGACGCGCAGCAGGTGAAGTGGACGTACGGCGCGATCGAGCTGATGTGGCCGGGCCAGCGAGGCGACACGAAGGGCCAGCCGTTCCACCCGAACCTCCGCGTGCGCTGGTTCGAGAACTTCGCGATGCTCGTCAACATCTTCGTCCGCGTCGCGTTCCTCACGCTGCTCGCGGGGTCGCTCTCGATCGGCGCGTTCGTCTTCTCTGCCTGGTGGCTGGTGCCCGTCGCGGTCGCGATGCTGCTGAACCTGCGCATGGCCCTCGCCCTCGACAAGCGCAATGCGCGTGACATCCTGTTCGCCCTCACCTTCCTCCCCGCTGAGGCCTACATGTGGGTGCGGATGAGCCACTTCCTGCGGTCGTGGACCCGATTCCTCTCGCGCAAGAAGGTCGACAACTGGGCCATGCAGGCCAAGGCGGAGCGCGGTGCGGGGCTCGGGCACTGGACGCCGCTCATCGTGGTGGTCGCGGTGGCGATCGCGGTCGCCGTCATCTGGTCGATGCTGGGCGCATCGGTGCAGTCGGCGATCCTGTGGGTGGGCTGGCCGATCGTCGGCGTGGTCACGGTGCTGCAGACCCTCGGCATGTTCTTCAAGCTCATCCGCCGTCAGCACGGCTACAAGGTCTGAACCGAACCGAATCGGTCACACGAGACGCGTCGGGTCCTGTACCCGGCGCGTCTCGCTTTCGTTTTCGCGTGGGCGTCTGCGGAACGCCTCGACGCGGCTCGCGTCAGACGGCGGACGTGAGCCGATAGCCGACGCCGCGCACGGTTTCGATGTAGCGCGGGTTCGCGGCGCTGTCGCCGAGCTTGCGGCGCAGATTCGTCATGTGCGCCTCGACGGCACGCTTGTCGGCATCGCCGACGAAGTAGCTGGTCACGTAGGACTCGCCGCGGAGCACGAGGGTGAGATCCGCCTTGCTCCGAACGCGCCGCTTCGATTCGAGCAGCGTGGCGAGCAGGTCGAACTCGGTGCGGGTGAGCTCCAGCTCGTCGCCGTCGATCAGCACGATGCGGTTCTCGAGGTGCAGTCGCAGGTCACGGTGGCCGAGCCACTCCGCTTCGCTGCCGTCGATGAGCTCCGCCTCGATCACCTCGTCGCGCGCAGGCTCCGCGGTCGCGGCCGGCTCAAGGCTCTGCGGAACCTGTGCGGTAACGGGACGGGCGCCGGGGAACGACGGGCCGACACTGCCCGCGCTCGGCGCGGGAGGCGCGATGGCGGCGGCGGCCGGCTCCGTCTGCGCGCGACGCAGCATGGCCTCGACGCGCGCGCGGAGCTCCCGCGGCCGGAACGGCTTCAGCAGGTAGTCGTCGGCACCGGCGCCGAGGCCGGCGATCACGTCCGCCTCGTCAGCCAGGCCGGTGAGCATGATGAGGTACGTCGAGGAGACCGCCCGGATGCGCCGCGCCGCCTCGATGCCGTCGATACCGGGCATGTGCACGTCGACGGTCGTGAGCATGGGCTGGTACGTCTGAACCGCCCGAACCCCGTCGATGCCGTTGCCGACCGACACGGTCGAGAACCCCGCCGCCTCCAGGACCTCCGCCAGAAGGTGCCGTGTCTCGGCGTCGTCCTCGATGATGACTGCGGTCTTCATTGCATCCGTGGAAGTGCTCACCAGGGCCTCATCCCTCCGGTCGTCTCGACGCCGCCGACGCCCACAGCTCATCGGCGGGCACGGAGGACTCAGCGGTCAGGTGTGTTCGATGCTACACAGCCCGACAGCTTCGGGACGGGATGCGGTGCTCGGGTGAGTCCCGGCGTTCTCAGTCCGCGTCGACCTCGCGCGTGAGCGATGTCGCGCCATCCGGCCACCATCGCCCGGCCGCCGGCCCGCCGTTGCAGAGGCCGTCACTCTCGCCGGGCGGCTTGATCCAGAGGTTGGTGTCGACGACGTCGTCGCCGATCGTGCCGCCCGGCTCCCCGATGAGCGCGCCAGGCGGATTGCACCACTCGCCGCCGGCGTCGGCGCCGTTGCGGCCGGTGTCGATCAGCGCGTGGCGCTCTCCTCCGAGTTCGGCGGCGAGGGTGTGCGCATAGGCGACCTCGTCGCCGGTGAGGTTGTAGTTCGAGACGTTGAGGGCGAATCCGCGCACACGGTCGAGATCGCCCACCTGTTCGATAAGGCCGGCCATCTCGGCGGCGGGATGCCAGTTCGAGTGCCCGCCGTCGAGATACAGCCAGGTCGAGGGCCCGACGAGCGCATCGACGGCCGTCGACAGCAGCGCTGCACGCTCCCCCACGTCGACGCACTCCGAGGCGAGGGCGAGGCTGTCGGGTTCGAGCACGACGATCGGGGCCACATCTGCGGCGGCCCGCAGCGCGTCGCCGATCTCCGCCGTCCACTCCTCGTAGCCGGCCGCGTCGAGGCCGCCTCCGGAGTGGTTTCCGCAGTCGCGGTCGGGAAGCCCGTACACCACGACCGCCAGGCGAGCGGACTGCGAGCGAGCCTCGGTCGCCAATTCGTCGATCCGCTGCGCGACCTGCCCGAGAGGATCGCTCTCCGGCACCAGCCACACCGCGGTCGGCTGCTCGGCGAGGTACTCGGCGGCGCGCAGGCCGTCTGCTCCCCCGCCCGCGGCCGCCGCCTCCGCGGCGCTCGAGGTGCCGGACGCAAGGACGCGGATGCCCGGCCCGGGCGCGGCGGCGGCGCGCGGCCAGACCAGCGCGATGATGATGATCACCGCGACCAGGGCCGCCACCACGCCGACGGCGGCGATGAGCCAGGCGCGCCGGCGTGAGCGCGGACGAACTGCGGACGTCGGAACGGATGTCATGCGGTGCACCGTGAGCCGTTCCCGGGCGCAAGTTCCTCGAGCCGCGCCAGGGCGATCTCGAGGTTCGCCCGCCCGGCGCTCTCGTACGAGAGGGCGAACTCGCCGTCGTAGCCGCGGATGGTCACCTCGGTGACGTAGAGCAGGGCCATGTACATGCGGCAGAGGTTCAGTCGTGCCTCGCCTGCCGGGCTTCCGAGGATCGCCGCGAGCTCGCCGCCGGCCGCGCCGTCGCCGGCCAGCAGGTCGGCGTCGGGCGGCTCGGTCGAGAGCGGCTCCGCTCCGACGAGATCGATGAGCGGATCTCCCCAGACGGTGCGCTCGGTGTCGATGATGCCGACGATGCGCATCTCGTCGGCGTCGACGAACACGTTCCCCGGCCACAGGTCGGTGTGGACGACGCTCGCGCGTTTCACGGTGGTGAGCGCGATCTGATGGTCGTGCAGGGCGCGCCGCACTCGATCGACGGGAAGCGCGACGCCCCAGGTCTCGGCATCCGTCAGCGCCGCCTCGACCATGAGCCCGAACGCCGCCGGCCAGGTCGGCGCGGCGAGTGCGGACGCGGCCGCCGGATACCCGAAGTGCGGGCCCTCGACCCGGTGCGCCGCCGCCATGGCTGCGCCGAGACCGCGGCGCAGCGCGGCCGCATCGGCGTCGGCGATGTCGAGCCCGTTCCAGACGACGCCGGGGAGGTGTGAGGTGACCAGCACGTCGGCGGGCACGAGAGTTCGCGTGAAATCGGCGAGCTGCACGGTCGGCACCGGCACCTCCGTGTCGGCGAGCATCTCGAACACCCGTGCCTCGGTGCCCAGGATGCCGTGTTCGTACCGGCTCAGCCGAGACGTGTCGGCCGACACCGCTTTCATCACCGAGCGCGTGCCGTCGGCGAAGGTGAGGCGCAGCGCGGTCGCGAAGAAGCCGCCGTCGATCGGCTCGGCGACGACGACCTCGCCGAGGGAGGAGACGAGATCGCGCACCTGATCGAGGGAGATGTCGACTCTGCCGGTCACGGGCTCATCGTAGTGACTCGGCGGGATGCGTCGGCGCCGCGCCCGCGGCGCCTCACCGGAAACGAACCCCGGACGACGGCTTCGAGACTTCGTCGAGCGCGCGACGCGCGGCGTCGAGGGCCACCGACCCGCCATACCCGCGGCGGGCCAGCTGCCCCGACAGTCGGCGCAGCGCAGCGTCGTGGTCGAGCGATGCCATCGAACGGGCCTTGGTGCGCGCGAACTCCAGCGCCCGCTCGGCGTCGTCGTCGGGCATCTGCTCCAGCGCCGCGTCGGCCACCTCGCGCGGCACGCCGCGCTTCGCCAGCGTCTGCCCGATCGCGCGACGCCCCTGGCCCTTGCGGTCGGCGCCCGTGTGGACGAGCTGCTCGGCGAGAGCTGCATCGTCGAGGTAGCCGTAGTCGAGCATGCGCGCGATGATCCGCTCGCTCGCCTCGGCGGAGACCTCGTGCCCGCGCAGCACGTCGTGCGACTCCCGAACCGAGAGCGATCGGGTGCGCAGGCGCTTCAGGAGCGCCTGCTCGGCTGCCTCCTCCGCAGCTTCGGGAGACAGCGGCTCCGGCTCGACACGGGAACGGCTCGCACGACTCTCACGCGCACCGCGCCCCTCACGCACCCCGCGGCCTGCGCCGGCGTCGGGGAGCCGGTCGTCACCGTCGCTGCCACCCTGCCCGGCACCGCCACTGCCTCCGAAGAGCGGGATCACCGGGGCGAGCCCGACGCCCTCGGCGCCCGGCTCGCCCTCGGTGAGCGACTCTCTGTCGACGAAGCGGACCATCACGCCGGGCGGCGCGCCGCCAGCTCGTCGGACGGGGCCTCTGCCGCGCCCTTCGGCACCCCGATGCCGAGCTTCGTCTTGATCTTCGACTCGATCTCGGCGGCGATGTCGGGGTTCTTGAGCAGGAAGTTGCGGGCGTTCTCCTTGCCCTGGCCGAGCTGCTCGCCGTCGTACGTGTACCAGGCGCCCGACTTCTTGACGATCGCGTGCTCGACGCCGAAGTCGATCAGGCTGCCCTCGCGCGAGATGCCGACGCCGTACAGGATGTCGAACTCGGCCTGCTTGAACGGCGGCGCCATCTTGTTCTTGACGACCTTGACGCGGGTGCGGTTTCCGACAGCGTCGGAGCCGTCCTTCAGAGTCTCGATGCGACGGATGTCGAGACGCACCGACGCGTAGAACTTCAGCGCCTTTCCACCGGCGGTGGTCTCGGGCGAGCCGAAGAACACGCCGATCTTCTCGCGCAGCTGGTTGATGAAGATCATCGTGGTGTTGGTCTGGTTGAGGCCACCGGTGAGCTTGCGCAGTGCCTGCGACATGAGGCGGGCCTGGAGACCGACGTGGGAGTCGCCCATCTCACCTTCGATCTCGGCCTTGGGCACGAGCGCGGCGACCGAGTCGATGACGACCAGGTCGATGGCACCGGAGCGCACCAGCATGTCGGCGATCTCGAGCGCCTGCTCACCGGTGTCGGGCTGCGACACCAGGAGCGAGTCGATGTCGACGCCGAGCTTCTGCGCGTAGTCGGGGTCGAGTGCGTGCTCGGCGTCGATGAAGGCGGCGATGCCGCCGGCGCGCTGCACGTTGGCGATCGCGTGGAGGGTCAGGGTCGTCTTACCCGACGACTCCGGCCCGTAGATCTCGATGATGCGGCCGCGCGGGAGTCCACCGATGCCGAGTGCGACGTCGAGTGCGATCGAGCCGGTGGGGACGACCTCGACCGGAGCGCGCTCGTCGCTGCCGAGGCGCATCACCGAGCCCTTTCCGAACTGGCGGTCGATCTGTGCGAGGGCCGATTCGAGGGCCTTCTCGCGGTCAGCGGGTGAGGGCATGGTGTTCTCCTGATGCTCGCGGTTCCGTCGCCTGTAGGCTGTCGCGCTCCGCCCCGGTGGGGCGGATGCTGCGACAAGGCGTGTGGTGTCGTTCGACGCTGCTCACGCTAGGGAGGGGCTCCGACATCGGCGGTGATCCCTTCCGCGCTGTGGACAGAAACGTCCTCGACACCTGCTGTGCAGGAGCCTACGCGGGTATCGAACGGATCTTCGACGCCACGCCGGTGCGAGACACGCGGCGAGCGACCGGATCCGAGCTCACGCAGCGCGCGTTGGGCGCCAGTCAGGAACGGGGCTCGAGCCGCCCGACGCCGAACCGTCGCTGCGCGGGGACGTCGGTCTCATCGCAGAGGGCGAGCCAGATCTCGCGGGGTGGCACGCCGTCGGAGAGGGCCCGTTCAGCGGTGCGACCGCCGACCGCGGGAAGAACCAGGTCGAACACGAGCGACGGGCCGCGCGCACCGAACTCATCTTCGACGGCGCGCAGGAACTCACTGCGTCGCATGGATCAGGAAGCGGCTGTTCTCACCGCAGCGACAGCTCGGCGTCGACGGCGGCGACGAGCTCGTCGGGGACGACATCGGGGAAGGTCTGCAGGCCCTCGAGGACCGAGAGACGATCTCCGACCTCGCGCATGATGGTGGAGATGGGAACATCGAGTGCTTCGGCGACCGAAGCGAGGATCTCGCTCGACGCCTCCTTCTGGCCTCGTTCGACCTCGCTCAGGTACCCGAGTGCGACGCTGGCGCGGCTGGCCACCTGACGGAGGGTGCGCCCCTTCTGCTGACGGAAATCACGAAGCACTTCGCCGATCTCTTGACGAACCAGGATCATGTCGGCCCCCTCCTCCACTTCTGATTCCCCTGCTGTCCGGGTGGACAACAGTACAGCACCGGATGATGCCAATCTAAACCCGTGTTCTGAGCAATGGGTGGGAATCGCGGAATGTAACCCAGAAGAAACACGATCTGTTCCCGGTCATCCGCGATCGCCCCGCGCTACCCGCCCGCGGGTCGGACGGCGCCCAGTCCGGCCTCGAGAGCCGCGTCCACAGCCGCGGTCCGGATCTGCGCGCGGGTGCCGGTCAGCGCCAGCTGTGTGACGGTGGCGCCCTCCGGCGTCGACACCGCGACGAACACGGTGCCGACGGGCTGCCCGTCCTGCGGGTCGGGTCCGGCCACCCCCGTGGTGGCGAGCCCCACGTCGGCTCCGGTCACCCGTCGTGCTCCGAGCGCCATCTGCCGGGCCACCTCGGAATCGACTGCGCCCACGCGGGCGAGCAGACCGGCATCGACGCCGAGCACCGACGCCTTGAGGTCGGTCGCGTACGCGACCACGCCGCCGCGGACGGTCGCCGACGCCCCCGGCACATCGACGAGCCGCGCGACGACCAGTCCCCCGGTCAACGACTCCGCCGTGCCGACGGTCCACCCGCGGCTGTGCAGCGCCGCGAGCAGGGCCGCGGCATCCGTCACTGCGCCGCCCGCTTCGCGCGGGCCGCACGCATCTCGGTGACGATGTAGTCGATGCCGCTCGCGATCGTGAGCACGACGGCGATCGTCATCGTCACGCCGTTGACCCAGAAGATCCAGTCGCCGACGAGCGTCCACAGCGGCAGCAGCGCGAGCGACAGCGCGACGCCCTGCGCGAGGGTCTTGAGCTTGCCCATCCATGCTGCGGCGAGTACGTGATCGCTCACGACCAGGAAGCGGTACACGGTGATGCCGATCTCGCGGATGAGGACGACGATCGTGATCCACCACGGAAGCTCGCCGAGGATCGACAGGCCGATGAAGGCGAACCCGGTCAGCACCTTGTCGGCGATCGGGTCGAGGAGCTTGCCGAGATCGGTGACGATCTCGTACCGGCGAGCGAGCCAGCCGTCGATCCCGTCCGTCGCGATCGCGACGATGAACAGCACCGCCGCCCACCAGCGCAGGGCTCCGTCGGCGCCGCCGTCGGCCAGCAGCATCCACAGGAAGACGGGGGCGCACAGGATGCGCACGATGGTGATCGCGTTGGGCAGCTGCCGCGGAATGGCCATGTCGTGAGCCTACCGAGCAGATGCCGTCAGTCGCGGCCGGTGAGGCCCCAGGCATCCTCGGAGTCGTCGTCGACCACGACTTCGGGAAGACCCTCGAACTGCGACGCGACGGCGTCGGGACCGTACTGATCGGATGCCGCCGCAGCGGGCGCCGTGGGCGCCGGAGCCGGGACGTCCTCACCGCGGAGCCGGGCCAGCACCTCGGGGAGCTGCTCCGCCGTGACGAGCACGTCACGCGCCTTCGACCCCTCGGACGGGCCGACGATCTCGCGGGACTCCAGCAGATCCATGAGGCGGCCGGCCTTGGCGAAGCCGACCCGCAGCTTGCGCTGCAGCATCGACGTCGACCCGAACTGCGTCGAGACGATCTGTTCGGCGGCGGCGAGCAGCAGCTCGAGGTCGTCTCCGATGTCGGCGTCGACCTCCTTCTTCTCGGCCACGGCGGCGACGTCGTTGCGGTACTCGGGGCGGGCCTGCGCGGTGACGTGCTTGACGACCGTCTCGATCTCCTGCTCGCTCACCCACGCACCTTGGACGCGCAGCGCCTTGGAGGCGCCCATCGGGAGGAACAGACCGTCGCCCTGGCCGATCAGGCGGTCGGCGCCGGGCTGGTCGAGGATGACGCGCGAGTCGGTGACGCTGGTCACGGCGAAGGCGAGGCGCGACGGGACGTTCGCCTTGATCAGGCCGGTGACGACGTCGACCGAGGGCCGCTGCGTGGCGAGCACGAGGTGGATGCCGCTCGCGCGAGCGAGCTGGGTGATGCGCACGATCGAGTCCTCGACGTCGCGCGGTGCGACCATCATGAGGTCGGCGAGCTCATCGACCACCACGAGCAGGTACGGGTACGGCTTGAGCACGCGCTCGCTGCCCGGCGGCACCTGCACCTCGCCCGCCACCACGGCCTTGTTGAAGTCGTCGATGTGGCGGAAGCCGAACGACGCGAGGTCGTCGTACCGCATGTCCATCTCCTTCACGACCCACTGCAGCGCCTCGGCGGCCTTCTTGGGGTTCGTGATGATGGGCGTGATGAGGTGCGGCACACCGGCGTACGAGGTGAGCTCGACCCGCTTCGGGTCGATGAGCACCATGCGCACGTCCGCGGGCTTCGCCCGCATGAGCAGGCTCGTGATCATCGAGTTGACGAAGCTGGACTTTCCCGAGCCGGTGGAGCCGGCGACGAGGAGGTGCGGCATCTTCGCGAGGTTCGCGACGACGTAGCCGCCGCCGACGTCCTTGCCGACGCCGATGGTCATCGGATGGGTCGACTGCTGCGCCGTCTGGGAGCGCAGCACGTCGCCGAGTGTGACGATCTCGCGGTCGGCGTTGGGGATCTCGACGCCGATGGCGCTCTTGCCGGGGATGGGGGCGAGGATGCGCACCTCGTTCGAGGCGACGGCGTAGGCGATGTTGTTCGTCAGCGCTGTGATGCGCTCCACCTTGACGCCCGGTCCGAGCGAGATCTCGTACTGCGTGACTGTCGGACCGCGGGAGAAGCCGGTGACGCGCGCGTCGACGGAGAACTGGTCGAGGACGCTCGTGATCGCCTTGACGACGTCGTCGTTCGCCTGCGAGCGCGCGACGTGCGGCGTGCCTGCGGCGAGTGCGTTCACCCCGGGGAGGCGGTAGGGCGCGGACGGGGTGTGCGTCGTGTCGGTGCCGATGCCGTCGAGACCGGGGAGAAGCCCGTCGTCGACCTGCTCGACCGCGCCGGTGTCGTCGCGCAGCGAGGTGCCGGCCGCCCCTGCGGCCTTGCGCGCCCCGGCGAGCACGGCCGGGTCGATGACCTCGGTGAGCGCATCGGGAGCCGGGGCCGCGGGCTCCGGCGGAGCGACAGCCTGCGCGAACGCCCCCTGCGATGTTCCGGCCGTGAGCAGCTCGGTGAGGTCCTGCGAGCCGAGTTCGCCCTCGGGGTCCTTCTCGCGGCCCGTCTTGTTCCGCCGCCACCACGGCAGGGCGGGGTCGCCGTCGTCGTCCCCCGTCGTGGCCGCGGCATCCTTCTCGGGCTTGCTCTCGAGGGCCTCGGCGCCGAACATCCAGGCGTAGAGCTCACCCAGGCGGCGCCCGATGCGGTTCGGGGGCGTCTTGGTGACGATGAGGATGCTGAGCACCGCCAGCAGCGACAGGGCGATGTACGCGCCGATGTCGCTGAGCACGAAGGCGAGGGGCTCCCCGAGCATCCAGCCGAACAGGCCGCCGGCCGTGCTGAGTGCCGGGAGCCCTTCGCTCGGCTGCGGTCGTCCGCCGGCGACATGGCAGAAGCCCGCGACCGTGAGGATGAGGAGGCCGAAGCCGATGCCGACACGGCCGTTGTCGTGCACCGATGCCGGATGGCGGAACATCCAGCCCGCGAGCACGAGCAGGAGCACCGGCAGCACGAACGCCTCGCGGCCGAGGAGCCCGCCGACCGTGTAGGCGCTGATGTTCGCGGCGACGTCGCTGCCGATGAAGAACCATTCGTTGACGGCGCCCGCGATCGCGATCAGGACCAGCAGGAACGGGAACCCGTCGCGGCGCTGCTCCTTCTCGAGGTTCTCGGGGCCGAACGCGCGGAACAGCGCGCCGGTGGCATGCGCGAGACCCAGCCACGCCCGCACGATGACGGGTGGGCGGTCGACCTCGTCGACGTACTTCTTGGGCGCAGGCGCCGGCTTGCGCGCGCGGGAGGGCGTCGCGCTGGGCGTCGTGTTCGACGACGCGCGGGAACCCTTGGTCGGGGTGGTGCTCCTGGCCATTGCTCCACGGTACGGCGAACCGCCGACTTTCCGCGGAACCACGCGGTGCTTCGCGTCAGTGCAGGCGCTTGACCATCGTGTCGCGCCCGATGCCGCTCTGCGTGACGGCGAACCCCTCGGAGCGGTAGAGCGTCGCTGCGAAGTTGTCGCGCTCGACACTGAGGCTGATGCGCGCGAAGCCCTGCGACCGCGCGTGCTCGCACAATCGCTGCAGGAGCGCCCGCCCCACCCCGTGGGCCCGCCAGATCGGCCGGACGCCGATCGTCAGCTCGGGCACGCCCGTGCCGACGTAGCCGAAGCCGGGATCGCTGCGCGGCAGCATCCGGTACCACGCGGCCCCGACCGGCGCCCCGTTCGCGTCGACCGCGACGAATCCGGCATCGCTCGGCCGCATCCACCCGGTGACGTAGCGGCTGTGGTGCGAGTCCGTCACCACCTGGTGCTTCGGCTGCGCCCCGCCGGCACGCCAGTTCACCGCCTCGACGACCATGTCGCCGAGGAAGGCGCCGTCAGCCTGTGTCGCAGGACGGATGCTGTACGGCGCGGGCATGGCGCGATCCTATCGCCGGGTTCGACGGTGTTCGTGACGGGGCTGTTACACCTTCGCGCCCGCTACGGCTCGGTACTCCGCCGGCGGGTGATTTCGGCTACGCCCCGATACTCCGCCGACGGGTGATCTCGGCTACGCCCCGATACTCCGCCGACGGGTGATCTCGGCTACGCCCCGATACTCCGCCGACGGGTGATCTCGGCTACGCCCCGATACTCCGCCGACGGGTGATCTCGGCTACGCCTCGATCACGAGCGGCACGATCATCGGACGGCGGCGCAGCGACTGGTTCACCCAGCGGCCGATCGTTCGGCGGACGATCTGCGACAGCGCGTGCGAGTCGCGGACGCCCGACTTCGCCGCCTCCGCGAGGGCTGCGGCGATCTTGGGCTTGACGCTCTCGAACACCGCATCGTCCTCGGCGAAGCCGCGTGCGTGGATCTCGGGTCCAGAGATGACCTTGCCGGTCGAGGCATCCACCACGACGATCACCGAGATGAAGCCCTCTTCGCCGAGGATGCGTCGATCCTTCAGATCGGCGTCGGTGATCTCGCCCACGGTCGACCCGTCGACGTAGACGAAGCCGAGGTCGAGCTGGCCGACCACACGCGCGTCCCCATCCTTGAGGTCGATGACCGTGCCGTTCTCGCCGAGGATGGTGCGCTCGGGGGCGATCCCGGTGTCCTGCGCGAGCTTCGCGTTGGCCATGAGGTGGCGGTATTCGCCGTGGATCGGCAGCACGTTCTTGGGCTTGAGGATGTTGTAGCAGTACAGCAGCTCACCCGCGGCGGCGTGGCCCGAGACGTGCACCTTCGCGTTGCCCTTGTGCACGACGTGGGCTCCGAGCTTGGTCAGCCCGTCGATCACGCGGTACACCGCGTTCTCGTTGCCCGGGATGAGGCTCGACGCGAGGATGACCGTGTCGCCCGGACCCGGCTCGATCGCGTGGTCGAGGTTGGCCATGCGGCTGAGCACCGCCATCGGCTCGCCCTGCGACCCGGTCGACATGTAGACGATCTTGTCGTCGGGCAGATCGCGCGCCTTGCGGTAGTCGATCAGCACGCCGTCGGGCACGTTCAGGTAGCCGAGGTCTTCGGCGATGGTCATGTTGCGCACCATGCTGCGGCCGAGGAGCGCCACGCGGCGACCATGGGCGGCTGCGGCGTCGAGCACCTGCTGCACGCGGTGCACGTGGCTCGAGAAGCTCGCCACGATGACCCGTCGCGGCGACTTGCCGATCACCTGGTCGAGCACGGGGCCGATCTCGCGCTCGAGCGGCGTGAAGCCGGGCACGTCGGCGTTGGTCGAGTCGACCATGAACAGGTCGACCCCCTCCTCCCCCAGCCGCGCGAACGCGCGCAGGTCGGTGAGCCGGCCGTCGAGCGGCAGCTGGTCCATCTTGAAGTCGCCGGTGGCGAGCACCGTGCCCGCGGGCGTGCGGATCGAGACGGCGAGGGCGTCGGGGATCGAGTGGTTGACCGCGATGAACTCGAGGTCGAACGGGCCGAGCCGCTCGTGCTGCCCCTCGGCCACGGTGAGGCTGAAGGGGCGGATGCGGTGCTCCTTGAGCTTCGCCTCGGTGAGGGCGAGCGTGAGCCCCGACCCGACGATCGGGATGTCCTGCTTCAGCTTGAGGAGGTACGGCACCGCGCCGATGTGGTCCTCGTGACCGTGGGTGAGCACGACGCCGACGATATCGTCGAGGCGTCCCTTGATCGGCTCGAAGTCGGGCAGGATCAGGTCGACGCCGGGCTGGTGCTCCTCGGGGAACAGCACGCCGCAGTCGACGACGAGGAGCTTGCCCTCGTACTCGAAGACGGTCATGTTGCGACCGACCTCGCCGAGGCCGCCGAGCGGGAGGACGCGGAGCGTGCCCGGCTCGAGAGCGGGCGGGTCGAACGGTGTGGTGGGCATGGAGACTCCTCCGGATGCCGCTCACGCGGCAGTAGTTCGATCAGCGGTGCGCGCGCGGGAGCAGCACCGTTCTGTTCATCTCGTGGTGCCCGACACCTTCGGCAACGCACCCCCGGCGGCGGCGTTGCGGTCGGGGCGGAAGTTGGAGAAGTCTGCGCCGGGGACGCCCTTGACGAGAGCCAGCTCGTCTTCGATCATCGCGGCCTCCCATTCTTCGGGGCCGACCAGCGGCAGACGGACACGGGGGCTCGTGATGCGGCCGAGCCCGTGCAGGATGTACTTGGCCGAGACGGTGCCCGGAACGTGCGTCATCACGGCGCGCACGAGCGGCTCGAGCTGCTTGTGCGCGGCGGTGGCCGCGGCGAGGTCGCCACGGTTCACGGCATCCACGATCACGCGGTACGGGGCGGCGGCGATGTTCGCCGTGACGCCGATGAGGCCGGTGGCGCCGATCGACAGGTGCGGGAGCACGTTCGCGTCGTCGCCGGAGAAGTACATCAGACCGGTCTGGTTGAGCACGCGGCTCACCTCGCTAAAGTCGCCCTTGGCGTCTTTGATGGCGAGGATGTTCGGGTGCTTGGCCAGGCGCAGGATCGTCTCGTACTTGATCGGCACGCCGGTGCGACCTGGGATGTCGTAGAGGATCACCGGCAGGTCGGTGGCGTCGGCGACGAGGCGGAAGTGGGTGAGGATGCCCGCCTGGGTGGGCTTGTTGTAGTACGGCGTGACGATCATGATGGCGTCGGCGCCGGCCTTCTCGCTGGCCTTGTAGAGCTCGATCGCGTGGGCGGTCTCGTTCGAGCCGCCGCCGGTGATGATCTTGGCGCGGCCCGCGGCGACGTCCTTTCCGACCTCGACGAGGCGGATCTTCTCGGCGTCGGTGAGGGTCGAGGTCTCACCGGTGGTGCCGGTGACCACGATGCCGTCGGCACCGGCGGTGATGACGTCGTCGATGTGCTTCTCGACGGCGGGCCAGTCGACCTCGCCGTCGGCCGTCATCGGGGTGACGAGCGCGACGAGAACCTGTCCGAAGGGGTTGCTCGCATGCGTCATGGCTTCAGGCTATCGGTTGGCCGGGCGCCGCGACGACCGGTTCGGCGGCGATCAGCGGCCGCGGGCGGCGGCGCGCGCCACGAGCGCGGGCGGCGCCAGACGGGCGAGGGCGACGAGCACCCGGTACTTCAGCGACGGCACCGACACGGCCTTGCGTCGCGCCACGTCGCGCAGCGACTGCGACACCACCGTGCGGGCGTCGAGCCACATCCACGCCGGCACGCCCTCCTGCCCCGGCGGCAGACCCGCCCGCTCGTGGAAGTTGGTGTGGGTGAACCCGGGGCAGACGGCGGTCACCGTGACGCCGCGCGAGGCGTAGACGCCGTTCGCCCACTGGCTGAAGCTGATGAGCCACCCCTTGCACGCCCCGTACGTGGAGCGCGGGGTGAACCCGGCGACGGATGCCACGTTGATCACGCGACCGTGCCCGCGGGCGAGCATCGGCCCGAGGGCGGCGTGGGTCAGACGCATCGGCACTTCGACGTGCAGGTCGAGGTGGGCGACCTCGTCGTCGATGTCGTTGCGCTCGAACGCCAGCGGAAGCCCGAACCCGGCATTGTTCACCAGGATGTCGACGGGATGCTCGCGGTTCGCGAGACGCTCCTCGACCTGCGCGCGCTTGCGGGGCTTCAGCAGGTCGGCGACGAGCACCTCGACCGCGACGCCGTAGCGGCGGCGCAGCGTGCGGGCGTGCTCCTCGAGCGCGTCGCGGTCGCGTGCGACGAGCACGAGGTCGGCGCCGCGCAGGGCGAGCTGACGGGCGTACTCGGCGCCGAGCCCGGAGCTCGCGCCGGTGATCAATGCGATGGCCACGACGCACACGCTACCGGCTCGGGAGAACTCGGCGCGCGCCTCAGGCTCCGCGTTCCGCCGTGACCATGCGGAAGCGGATGCCGGTGCGCGAGGTGTGCCATCCTTCGGGCGGATCCACGGCGACCGCGTGCCATCCTGCGCGGTCGGGAGCCAGGGTGTCGCCCGCGACGTCCAGGTCGAGCTCGGTGATCTCGAGCCGGTCGGCGAAGGTGATCGCCTCGCGGTAGAGCGAGCCGCCGCCGATGACCCACACCCGATCCGGATCATCCGCGCCCGCCAGAGCCAGGGCGTCTTCGAGCGACGCGGCGCGCTCGGCCCCGGCATCCGTCCACGCGCTGTTGCGGGTGACCACGATGTTCCGGCGCCCCGGAAGCGGACGGAACCGCGCGGGGAACGACTCCCACGTGCGCCGCCCCATGACGACCGGCGCTCCGAGCGTCTTCGCCTTGAAGTGCGCGAGGTCTTCGGGCACATGCCAGGGCATGCCGCCGTCGGCGCCGATCACCCCACCGCGGGCCTCGGCCCAGATGAGGCCGACGGGAGCGGTCATACCGCGACCGCTCCGCGGATGGCGGGGTGGTGCCGGTAGTCCTCGACGACGAAGTCCTCGAAGGTGTAATCGAAGATCGACGCGGGCGTGCGCGCGAGGCGCAGCGTCGGGTACGGGTACGGCTCGCGGGTCAGCTGCTCGCGCACCTGCTCGACGTGGTTGTCGTAGATGTGGCAGTCGCCGCCGGTCCACACGAAGTCGCCGGGCTCGAGACCGGTCTGCTGGGCGATCATCAGCGTGAGCAGGGCGTACGAGGCCACGTTGAAGGGCACTCCGAGGAAGAGGTCGGCGCTGCGCTGGTAGAGCTGGCACGACAGCCTGCCGTCGGCGACGTAGAACTGGAACATCGCGTGGCAGGGAGCGAGCGCCATGTCGGGGATGTCGGCCGGGTTCCACGCCGAGACGATCAGCCGCCGAGAGTCGGGGTTCGCGCGGATCTGCTCGATCACCTGGGAGATCTGGTCGATCTGACCGCCCGACGGGGTGGGCCACGACCGCCACTGCACGCCGTACACCGGGCCGAGCTCGCCCGAGGCGTCGGCCCACTCGTCCCAGATCGTGACGCCGTGCTCCTGCAGCCAGCCGACGTTCGACTCACCGCGCAGGAACCAGAGCAGCTCGTACGCGATCGACTTGAAGTGCACGCGCTTGGTGGTGATGAGCGGGAACCCCTGCGACAGGTCGAACCGGATCTGCCTGCCGAACGCCGAGGTCGTGCCGGTGCCGGTGCGGTCGTCCTTGTGCACGCCGTGCTCGAGCACATCGCGCAGCAGGTCCTCGTAGGGGGTCGGGATCGTCGTCGTCACGGCCGCCACGATACCCGCGTGTGGATCGACCAGGGCGATCACGCGCTGGCGCGCGCCCGACGGTGCGCACCCCGCAGCCCTCACCCGTCACATTGCGTCATCCGGCCTTCACCCAGGTGGGAGCGGTTACAGTGGTCGGTTGTGAACATCGTCGGAGCCCTCCTCGCCATCGCGGCACTTCTCGCGGTGACGATCGGCGTCGGCGTCTTCCTGCAGATGCGCCAGTCGCGGCCGCAGCGCCACATCCCCCACGAGGTCGTCGAACCGCACCGCCTCGGCGCTGAGAAGCTCGGCGAAGTGGCCACCCTGCTGCAGTTCTCGACCGAGCTCTGCGCCCGCTGCCCCGGCGTGCACCGCACGCTCTCGTCGATCGCCGACGCGCACGAGGGGGTCCGCCACCTCGACATCGACCTCACGCACCGGCCCGACATCGCCAAGCACTTCCGCGTGCTGCAGACCCCGACCACCCTCGTGCTCGACCGCGACGGCGCGATCCAGACCCGCTTCGGCGGCGCCCCGGGCCGCGACGTGCTCGAGCTCGAGCTGAACCGACTCGCCGCGGAGAGCACGAGTGTCTGAGGCACCGTCAGTCCGCGGCGGGATCGACCCGCGCGGACCGCGCTTCGTCGCCGGGATCACCGCCGTGCTGCTCCTGGTCGACGTCTTCCTCGGGCTGACCGGCCTGTCGACCAGCCGGGCGTTCGGGTGGTTCGCCTACCAGCCCCTCGCCGAGGCGACGCTCACCGCAGGCGGCGGCTGGGCGATCACCGCGGCCACCGTCGGCGAGCGCATCCTCGACCCGGCGTTCCTGCTGCTCCTCGTCATCGCACTGCTCTTCCTGTGGGGAGTGCTGTCGCCGCGCACCGCACCGTGGGGCGCGCTCTACCGGTCGTTGATCGCGCCGCGGCTCTCGCCGCCCGTCGACCTCGAAGACCCCCGTCCTCCGCGGTTCGCGCAGGGCGTCGGCCTGTTCGTGACGACACTCGGCCTCGTGCTCCACCTGTTCGGGGTGCCGTGGGCGCTCGTCGTCGCAGCCGCTCTCGCGTTCGTCGCGGCATTCCTCAACGCGGTGTTCGGGCTGTGCCTCGGGTGCCAGCTGTACCTCCTGCTCCAGCGCGCCGGCATCGTCGGCCGCGAGCGCCCCGCCGCGGCCTGACCGGCGCCGAGCCGGTACGCACCCATCGCGCCGCGCGCGCGGTCGCGGATAGGCTGACCGGGATGCGCCCGGCACGCGGGCGTGCCGACAGGGAGGCCGACATGACCGTCACCAGCGAAGCAAGCACCGCCTGGAAGGGCGGTCTCACCGACGGCTCCGGTGAGGTCACGTTCGTCTCTTCGGGCACCGGCACCTTCGCGGTGAACTGGAAGGCCCGCAGCGAGGGCTCGACGTCGGTGACGACGCCGGAGGAGCTCATCGCCGCCGCGCACTCCTCGTGCTTCAGCATGGCGCTCTCGAACGCCCTGGCCGAGAACGGCACCCCACCCGAGTCGATCGACACGACCGCCTCGGTGACGTTCAAGCCCGGCACCGGCATCACCGGCAGCCATCTGAACGTCAACGCCGTCGTGCCGGGGCTCTCGCCCGAGGACTTCGAGCGCATCGCTCAGGCGGCCAAGAGCGGATGCCCGGTCTCTCAGGCCCTCGCGGGCATCGAGATCACCCTCGAGGCGACGCTTGCCTGAACTCCCCGAGCCCGGCCGCGTCGTCGTCGCCGGATCGTCGGGCCTCATCGGCACCGCGCTGGTGGAGAGCCTGCGCGCTGACGGGATCACCGTCTCGCGGCTCGTGCGCCGCGCGCCCGCCGCCCCCGATGAGATCGAATGGAGCCCGGGCGACCGGCCGCTCGATCCGGCCGTGCTCGACGGCGCTCGCGCGGTCGTGTGCCTGAGCGGCGCGAGCATCGGCCGACTCCCCTGGACGAAGGCCTACCGGCGCACGCTGCTGTGGTCGCGCGTCGCGCCGACCCGCACGATCGCGGGCGCAGTCGCGGCGCTGGGGGACGCCGCGCCGGCGTTCGTCTCGGCCTCCGCCGTCGGGTTCTACGGCTCCGCCCCCGGCGAACGACTGACGGAGGCGTCGCCGCGCGGCGAGACCTTCCTCGCCGACGTGTGCGGCGAGTGGGAGTCCGCGGCACTCGGCGCCGGCGACCGCGCGCGGGTGACCCTGCTGCGCACCGCTCCGATCGTGCACCCCGAGGGCGTGCTCAAGCCCCTGATGCTGCTCACGCGGCTGGGCCTCGGCGGCCCGATCGGCCGGGGCACCCAGGTATGGCCGTGGATCTCGCTCGCCGACGAGGTGCGCGGCATCCGTCATGTGATCGACGGCTCCGTCACCGGGCCCGTCAACCTCACCGGGCCGCAGCGCGCCACCGCGAACGACCTCGGCTTCGCCCTGGCGGTGCGGATGAACCGGCCGTTCCTGGTCCCGGCTCCGGAGTGGGCGCTGCGCGTCGCGCTCAGCGCCGACGCCACGCAGTCGCTGCTGACCTCCGACGCCCATGTCGTGCCCGAGGTTCTCGAGCGGACCGGGTTCGTGTTCGAGCATCCCACCGTCGAAGACGCGGTCTCCGCGGCCGTCGACGCACCCGCGTGACCGGCCGCGTCGCCGTCAGCGACGGTCGGCGCGCTCGAGCCTGATGGCCGTGCGCACGGCTTCGCGCGCTCGCCGGCGATCTCCGGAGGCGTCGTAGGCGAGGCCCAGGCGGTACCAGGCCGCCCAGTCGTCGGGGTGCGCCTCGACATCCGCTCGATAGGCCGGGAACAGCGCATCCGCGTCCTCGCGCACCGGCTGTCCGCTGGGTCGCACCGCCACGTCGTCGGTCGGGAGGGCGCCCTCCGCCTCGAGGCGCGCGCCGAGCTGCTGAGCGCGCACGCCGAACCACAGCTCGCGCCCGAGCGCCCACGCGGCGATGAGCGGGAGCACCACCAACGCGGCTCCGAACGCGATCGCGACCGGGTCGGGCGTCGTCAGCAGCAGCCAGGCGCGCTGCCCCACGAGCACGATGTACACCGCGAGCATCACCGCCATCACGGCGACGCCGATGCGGGCGCTCATGCTCCGGTGGCGCGCGCGACCTGGCCGGGCACGCCGCCCTCGTCGACGGGGCGCGTCTCGCGCGGACCGCGCGGACGGATGCCGATGTCGACGAGGCTGTCGAGCCCGACTGTCACACCACGGCCGTCGCGCGCGGCGACGAGGGCGAGACGGATGCCGGGGGCGTAGGCCGCCGCGGGCTCGACGGTGTCGTGGGTGATGGTGAGCGACTCCCCCGGCCCCGAGAGGATGGTCTCCTGACGCGCGACGACGCCCGGCCGGCGGAGCGAGTGGATGGGCACGCTCGCGACCTGCTGGCCGCGCGCGCGCTGGTCGACATGGGGCGACTCGACCGGACCGACGTCGGACCGGGCGGCCGCGATGAGCTCGGCGGTGCGCACCGCCGTCCCGCTCGGCGAGTCGATCTTGGTCTCGCGGTGGGCCTCGACGATCTCGACCGAGCCGAAGAACGGCGCCGCCGCGGCCGCGAGGGCCGAGCCGAGCACCGAGCCGAGCGAGAAGTTCGGCACGAACAGCGCGCCGGTGCCGGCGGCGTCGACGAGCGGTCGCACGAGCGCGATGCGCTCCGCCGACCATCCCGACGTGCCGACGAGCACGTTCACGCCCCGCTCGACTGCGGCGCGCACGACGTCGATCGACACGGCGGGCACGGATGCGTCGACGACGAGGTCTGCGCCGTCGAGCTCCGACATCCCCGAGCGGGAGGTGAGCACCGCCACGACCTCGAATCCGGGTTCGTCGTCGATCACCTGGTGGATGATCCCCCCGAGCTTGCCGGTGCCGCCCACGAGGGCCACGCGCGTCGTCATGCCTCAATCCTAGGCGCGGGCCCGCCGCACTCCGCCGAACGGGCGGGCACCGCCGGTTCGGCGCCTACGCTGGAATCGTGGTCACCTTCCGCCCCTCCGCCGCCGACGCGGCCGACGCCCACGAGCTGCTCGCCGAGTACTTCGCGTCGCGGGTCGTCGGCTTCGCCGAGCAGAGCGTCGTGTACACGACGAAGTTCCCCGACCCGGCGGTGTTCGAGCCGCCTGCGGGCGTGTTCGTCATCGCCGAGGACGACGACGGTCCTGTCGGCTGCGGCGGCATCCGTGCGGTGCCTGACGGGCCTCGCGGCGTGCGCTACGAGGTGAAGCACCTCTACCTGCGTCCGCGCACGCGCGGGCGCGGCTGGGGGCGGCTGCTGCTCGACGACCTGATCGCCCGTGCACGGGAGCTCGGCGCGCGCGAGCTCGTGCTCGACACCCACCACTCGCTCGAGGCCGCGGCCGCGCTCTACGCCCGCACCGGCTTCGCCGAGATCGCGCCCTACAACGACAACCCGAACGCCTCGCGCTGGTACGCGCTCGCCCTCGACTAGGCAGCCGACGCGTCGTCGGTGTCCGCGCCCTCGGCGGGACGACCCCGGTTGCGGCGCCGCACCTCCTTCGGGGCACGCCCGCCCAGGAACGACCGGCCCGAGTCGACGACGAAGCCATGACGGAGCGCCTGCCGCCCGATCAGCATGCGGAAGCCCATCTGGTCGCGGTTGGTGAGGGTGACCTCGGCGGTGAACTCGCGACCGAGCATCTTCACCGCCATCAGCACGACATAGCGCTGCTGCGTGTGCCCCGACGAACTGCGGATGAGGCGTCGGTCGTGGACGGGCATCTCGACGATCACGGTGTCGTCGGCCGACCGCTGCCAGGGGTGGATACCGAAGCGCACCCACGCGTCGCCGTCGCGGTCGAACTCCTCGATGTCGAACGCATGCAGAGCGGACGTGCGCGCACCGGTGTCGAGCTTCGCCTTGAGCCACGGAACATCGCTCTGCGGAAGGCTCACCCACTCGCGCCACCCGGCGATGGTGTTTGAATGGACGGGTTGCTTCACCCCCACATCATCTCAGGGACCCACGAATGAAACTCGCAGTCCTCTCGCGTGCCCCGAGAGCGTATTCGACCCAGCGTCTCCGTGCTGCAGCGCTGCAGCGGGGCCACACGGTCAAGGTTCTCGACACGCTCCGCTTCGGAATCGACCTCACCGGCGGCGAGCCCGACCTCGTCTATCGCGGCCGGCCGCTGTCGGACTACGACGCGATCCTCCCCCGCATCGGCAATTCGATCACCTACTTCGGCACGGCCGTGGTGCGCCAGTTCGAGCAGATGGACGTCTACACGCCCAACACCGCCAACGGCATCTCGAACGCGCGCGACAAGCTGCGGGCCACCCAGATCCTCTCGCGCCACAACATCGGCATCCCGGGCACCGCCTTCGTCCGCAACCGGGCCGATGTGCGCCCCGCCATCGAGCGGGTCGGCGGCGCACCCGTCGTCATCAAGCTCCTCGAAGGCACTCAGGGCATCGGCGTCATCCTCGCCCCGCAGGTGAAGGTCGCCGAGGCGATCATCGAGACGCTCCACTCCACCAAGCAGAACGTGCTCATCCAGCGCTTCATCGCCGAGAGCCGTGGTCGCGACATCCGCGCACTCGTCATCGGCGACCGGGTCGTCGCCGCGATGCGGCGCGTCGCGAACGGCGACGAGTTCCGCTCGAACGTGCACCGCGGCGGCAGCGTCGAACCGGTCGAGCTGACGCCCGCCTACGAGGAGGCGGCCGTGCGCTCGGCGCAGATCATGGGGCTGAAGGTCGCCGGCGTCGACATGCTCGAAGGCGACGAGGGGCCGCTGGTGATGGAGGTCAACTCCTCCCCCGGCCTTCAGGGAATCGAGTCGGCGACGAACCTCGACGTCGCCGGCGCCATCATCGACTTCATCGCCAACCAGGTCGCCTTCCCCGAGATCGACGTGCGCCAGCGGCTCACCGTGTCGACCGGCTACGGGGTGGCCGAGCTGCTCGTGCACGGCGACGCCGACCTGATCGGCAAGAGCCTGGGCGAGTCGGGCCTGTGGGAGCGCGACATCACGGTGCTGACCCTGCACCGGGGCACCTCGGTCATCCCCAACCCGCGCAAGGGCGTCGTGCTCGAAGCGGATGACCGCCTGCTGTGCTTCGGCAAGCTCGAGGAGATGCGCTCGATGATCCCCGAGCGGCGCCGCCGCCGGGCGAAGATGCGAAAGCTCCCGAAGGACCCGATCCCGCTCGAGGGCGAGAACGGCTGACCGGCCGGCAGCACCCGCTCGGTCGGCTGCGCCGCGCGTCAGACCGGGTAGATCTCCGGCAGACCGGTGCGCAGCTCGACCGGCAGGTGCGCCATGTCGTTGTGCGAGAGCAGCGTCCACGGACGCCCCTGCTTCTGCGCGAAGACCGTCAGCCCGCAATGCGCCTGATTGAGGGTCATCCAGCGCCACTCCGGTGCCTGGAGGACTTCGCGCACGAACCACGCGATGACGAAGTTGTGCGTGATGATCAGGTCGTGCACCTCGCCGCGCTTGCGCACCAGGAACTCGCTCACCGCATCCGACATCTGCGCCCGTCCGGCATCGATCTCCGCCTCGGTGACCGAGTTGAAGAACGGCTCGAACGCCGAGGGCGTGTCGGGGGTCATGCCGGTCGGAACGCAGTCGAACAGGAGCGCCGAGGGTTCGGGCGACACCGACGGCATCCGCTCGGCCACCGCCTGCGCCGTCTGAGCGGCCCGCTCGAGGGGCGAGTGCCGCACCGAGTCGAACGGAACGCCGGACAAGCGGTCGGCCAGCAGAGAGGCCTGGCGGCGCCCACGCGGTGAGAGCGGTCCGTCGACCATTCCGTGCTCCGCGTCCTGATGCTCGCCATGCCGCACGAGATAGATGTAGTGCGTCACGCAGCTCACTCCGTCGGGGGGTTGCGCACCCCCGTCGGAGGCACCCCTCCACCCTACGACAGCAGGGTCACTGAGCGGCGCGGGCGATCTCGGCCAGTTGCGCCCGATTCAGCTGCACCCCGACGCCCTGCACCATCTCTTCGACGTGATGAGGGGCGAACGCGTTCACGATCGGGGCGACTACCTGCTTCTGGGCGAGCAACCAGGCCACGGCCACCGCCGCATCGGGAACGCCGAGCTCGGCTCCGACGGCGTCGAGGGCGCGCAGCGTCCGGCTGCCGCGGCGGTTGATGTTCGCCGCGAGCTGGGCGCCGCGCACCGAGAAGCCGCTGCGGCCCTTCGTGCGGTGACGACCCGAGAGGAATCCGTGCTCCAGCGCATGCGACGGCGTCACCGCCATGCCCTGCGCCCCGGCGACGAGTTTGAGGTCGGCGTCGAACTCGTGACGGCGCAGCACGTTGTACGGCACGTCGAGCACCGTGATCCGGGGGTAGCCGGCGGAGGCGAAGATGCGCGCCTCGACGAGCTGGGCGGCGGTGTAGCCGGCGGCGCCGACGATGCGGACCTTGCCGGCCTCGACCAGCCACTCGGCAGTCGCGAGGGTGTCTTCGAGCGCGGTCGTGGAGTCGGCGACGGCATCGAGGTAGAGCACGTCGATCCGGTCGGTGCGCAGTCGCGTCAGCGAGGCCTCGACGGCGCGCACGAGGTTCACCGGTCCGAGCCCGGGGTTGTCGGGGTTCGCGCCGATGCGGTCGGCGAGCACGACGTCGTCGCGGAGCCCGCGCGAGTGCAGCCACTGGCCGATGATGTGCTCGCTGCGCCCGCCGGCATAGCCGTCGGACGAATGCACCATGTTGCCGCCGAGCTCGACATACGTGTCGAGGATGTCGTGGCTCGACTCGAGATCGACGTTCCAGCCGAACTCGCCGCCGCCGAGGACGAGCGGGAACACCGGCGGCCCGCCCTCGCCGAGCGTGACGCGGACGTCGTTGCCGACCCCCGGACCCTGCACCGGAATGGGGGCCGAGGGGTGCGGAGTCCCCGGGGCCGGAGCGGCTGGAGCGGCGGCATCCGCGCGCGTCTCGTGCTGCGTCAGTGTCGCATCTGCGTCGAAAGCCATCTCACCCCCCTCACTCGATACCCTGCGGGAATCTCGTGGGTCCACGTCTTGCGCCCCCCGGCGCGGTACTTCGAGGGTAGGGCAGACCGGACATGGCTGAGTTCGCCACGACGTCGCAGTGGTGAATATTGCATAACGCTTTCATCACATCCCGGCCGCGATGCCGCCGACGTCCGCCATCCGGTGGACATGCGGGCATTCATGGAGGGGAACGACGGATGCCCGCCATCCTCCACCAGGGAGGACGACGGGCATCCGGACAGGGCTTCGGCTCACGCCTCGGCGGGCGCCTCCACGGCCTCTGCCGCCGGAGCGGCGTCAGCGGCCTCTTCGACCACGGGCTCGAGCGAGAGCTTGCCGCGGTCGTCGATCTTGGTGATGCGCACCAGGAGCTTCTGGCCGACACCGAGAACGTCCTCGACGTTCTCGACGCGCTTGCCGCCGGCGAGCTTGCGGACCTCGCTGACGTGCAGCAGTCCGTCCTTGCCGGGCAGGAGCGAGATGAACGCACCGAACGTGGCGATCTTGACGACAGTTCCGAGGAACTGCTCGCCGACCTCCGGGTTGGTGGGGTTCGCGATCGCGTTGACCTGGGCACGGGCGGCCTCGGCCGACGGGCCGTCGGTCGCGCCGATGTAGACGGTACCGTCCTCCTCGATGGAGATCTGCGCGCCGGTCTCGTCCTGGATCGCGTTGATCGTCTTGCCCTTCGGGCCGATCAGCTCGCCGATCTTGTCGACCGGGATCTGCACGCTGATCACGCGCGGCGCGGTCGGCGCCATCTCGTCGGGGCTGTCGATCGCGGCGTTCAGCACGTTGAGGATCGTCAGACGCGCGTCGCGCGCCTGCTGCAGCGCGGCGGTCAGCACCGACGACGGGATGCCGTCGAGCTTCGTGTCGAGCTGGATCGCGGTGACGAACTCGCTGGTTCCCGCGACCTTGAAGTCCATGTCGCCGAGCGCGTCCTCCGCGCCCAGGATGTCGGTCAGCGCCGCGTAGCGGGTCTGACCGTCGACCTCGTCGGACACGAGACCCATCGCGATGCCCGCGACGGGTGCGCGCAGCGGCACACCGGCGTTGAGCAGCGACAGGGTCGACGCGCACACCGAGCCCATCGACGTGGAGCCGTTGGAACCGAGCGCCTCGGAGACCTGACGGATCGCGTACGGGAACTCCTCGCGGCTGGGCAGCACCGGCACGAGCGCGCGCTCGGCGAGGAAGCCGTGCCCGATCTCGCGACGCTTCGGCGAACCGACACGGCCGGTCTCACCGGTCGAGTACGGCGGGAAGTTGTAGTGGTGCATGTAGCGCTTGCTCGTGACGGGCGACAGCGAGTCGATCTGCTGCTCCATCTTGAGCATGTTCAGCGTGGTGACGCCCAGGATCTGGGTCTCGCCGCGCTGGAAGATCGCCGAGCCGTGCACGCGCGGGATGACCTGCACCTCTGCGTCGAGCGGACGGATGTCGGCGAGGCCACGGCCGTCCATGCGCACACCCTCGCTGAGGATGCGACCGCGGACGATGAGCTTGGTGACCGACTTGTACGCCGCACCGAACTCGCTCGCCGCGACGGCGGGCAGCTCACCCGACTCGATCGCCGCAGCGAGCTCCGCCTTGACGGCGTCCTTGAGCTCGTCGTCGGCGTTCTGACGGGCCTGCTTGTCGGCGATCTGGTAGATCGGGACGAGCTTGTCGTAGGCGCGGCCGGCGACGAAGTCGTAGGTCTGCTGGCTGTAGGGAAGGAAGACCGGGAACTCCTTGATCTCCTTCGCAGCGGTGTTCGCGACGACGTTCTGAGCGGCGACGAGCTGCTTGATGAACGGCTTCGAGGCCTCGAGGCCCTCGGCGACGACCTGCTCGTTCGGCTTGGTGGCGCCGCCCTTGATGAGGTTCCACGAGCCCTCGGTGGCCTCGGCCTCGACCATCATGATCGCGACGTCCTCGTTGCCGTCGGCGTCGGTGATGACGCGACCGGCGACGATGAGGTCGAAGACGGCGTCTTCGAGCTGGCTGACGGTCGGGAACGCGATCCACTGGTCAGCGACGTCGCCGTGACCGGGGATGAGCGCGAGGCGGACGCCGGCGATCGGGCCCGAGAACGGCAGACCCGAGATCTGGGTCGAGAGCGACGCCGCGTTGATCGCGAGCGCGTCGTAGAACTCGCCCGGGGCGATCGAGAGCACGGTGACGACGATCTGCACCTCGTTGCGGAGACCGTCGACGAACGACGGACGCAGCGGGCGGTCGATGAGACGGCAGACGAGGATCGCCTCGGTCGAGGGGCGACCCTCACGACGGAAGAACGAACCGGGGATCTTGCCGGCGGCGTACGAGCGCTCCTCGACGTCGACGGTCAGCGGGAAGAAGTCGAAGCCTTCGCGCGGGTGCTTGCCGGCGCTGGTGGCCGAGAGGAGCATCGTCTCCTCGTCGAGGTACGCGGCGACGGCACCCTGTGCCTGCTGCGCGAGTCGTCCGGTCTCGAAGCGGACGGTGCGGGTGCCGAAGCGGCCGTTGTCGAGAACGGCTTCAGCGGCGGTGATTTCAGGACCTTCCAAGAGGTCTCTCCTTCTTTGTTTCATCTCGCGGGCCCGTGTGGCTCGCGAGTGCATGCGAAGGAGCAGGAACAGACAGATCTCGGCGCGCGGCGATGCCGCGGTGTTCACCAGCACTGGCCACCAGTAGAAATCCACCCGGCGCTGACGACGGGGAGACCACCACAGGGGACCAGCTTCCTGCCGGCCTGCTCCGTGAGCTCATATGGAGTTGAGCGATCGCCACAAGGGCAACCTGACCCAGCCTATCAGTGAGGGCCGAATCCGCACCCTTCGGCGACCGGCCCGATTCGCGGCCTGGTGCGGCGGAGCGCGCCTGCCTAGGGTGGGGGGATGAGCACCGACACACCCAGCGCCGCGTCCGACGAGATGAAGCGCAAGTTCAAGGAAGCGCTCGAGAAGAAGAACGCCCACCACCGCGAGGGCGAATCGCACCTGGACGGCGACTCCGCCATCCACGGCACCCACGGCGCGGTGACCAAGCGGGAGTTCCGCCGCAAGAGCGGCTGACCCGCCCGTCACCCCGTCTCGGCCCGCGATCGAGCACGGCCGGGGCCGCCCACCGTCACGTACCCCGCGTGCTTCGCGGCGAGTCCGTCGCCGGCGGTGCGGCCCCGCACCCGGCGCCATACCCACGGCAGCACGTCGCGACCGAGCCACGTGCCCGTGACCGCCGGATCGTGTTCGTGCAGTGCGGCATCGAGCCCGGCGAGCGCCTCGGCGTCGGGGACTCCCAGCGCGTCCGCCGCGCGATATGCGACGAACCGGTGCCCGCTCGAGCCCAGATGCACGCGGTCGGCGGCCCAGAGGTCGAGCTCTCCGATCCGACGCTTCGCCTGCAGGTCGAGCAGGATCGACCCGGTCTCGGCGGCGACGCGGCGGAGGTGTTCCGCGTAGACGGCGAAGCGTCGCTCGAGGAAGAGGTGCGCCGCCACACGGTGCGGCAGGAACGGCGTCACCAGCAGCACGTCCGCGCCGGTGTCGCGCAGCCGACGCACGACGGCTTCGACGTCGCGTGCGAGCGCCGCCGGGTCGCAGTGCCGTCCGACGAGGTCGTTCGCCCCGATGAGCACCGACACGAGATCCGGTCGCAGCACCAGGGCCGCCCCGAGCTGCTCCGTCACGACGTCGCCCACCTTGCGGCTGCGCACGGCGAGGTTCGCGTAGCGCAGCGCGCTGCCCGGGTCGGCGTGCGCGATCAGCTCGGCGAGGCGGTCGGCCCATCCGCGGAAGTGCCCGTCGGGCATGCGCGAGGCATCGCAGAGGCCCTCGGTGAGCGAGTCCCCCAGGGCGACGTAGCGGCGCCAGGTGCGGGCGCCGACCGCGTCGGAGGTGCGCGTCGGGGCAGCCTCCCCGCCGTCTGCGGGAGCGACGGGCTCCACCGACGCGCCGGCCGGTGACGCGCCGGCCGGGCGCGCCGCGCGCGCCGGAAGACGGTCGTCGATGGGGCGCAGCACCCGCGCCTCCTCGTAGTGGCCGACGAGCTCGCGGCACACCGCATCCCACGACCGGTTCCGCATCCCCTCGCGGGCCGCCTCGCCGAACGCGCGACGCTTGCCCTCGTCGCCGACGAGATCGGCGACGCGCGCCCGCAGGTCGCGGAGGTCACCGGGGCGGTAGAGCCAGCCGTCGACGCTGGAGCGCACGAGGTCCACCGGTCCGCCGGTGCCGGTCGCCACGACGGGCACGCCGCTCGCGAGCGCCTCCTGGATCGTCTGGCCGAACGTCTCGCTCTCGCCCGGGTGCACGAAGACGTCGAAGCCCGCCATCGCCTCGGCGAGGTCGGCGCCGCCCAGGTGCCCGGTGAACACCGCCGACGGCAGGGCGGCCTCGAGCCCCGCGCGCGAGGGCCCCTCGCCCACCACGACCAGCCGTGCGCCGTCGATGTCGGCGAGCGCCGCGAGGTCGGCCACCTGCTTCTCCGGCGCGAGCCGGCCGACGTAGCCGATCACGGTCCGGCCTCCGGCGACCGAGCTGCGCCACGCGGCCGTGCGGCGCTCGGGGGCGAAGCGGTCGGTGTCGACTCCCCTGCCCCAGCGGCGCAGGCGATCGACGCCCAGGTCTTCGAGCTGGGCGATCGACGCCGTCGAGGGCGCGAGGGTGAGCGTGGCGCGCCGGTGCAGGCGCGCGATGTGCGCCCCCACCAGCGCCTGTGCGTGCGGCAGGCCGTAGCGCTCCGCGTACGAGACCACATCGGTCTGGTACACCGCGACCGATGGCACGCGCAGCGCGTCGGCCGCGGCCACGCCCTGCCAGCCGAGCACGAAGGGCGAGGCGAGGTGCACGACGTCGGGGTCGAAGCTCCGGAGGATGGTCGCCAGGCGGGCCGCGCGTGCGAACACGACGCGCACCTCGGGGTAGCTCGGCAGCGGCACGGAGCGCAGCAGCTCGGTGCGGGCGCCGTGCAGGTCGGCAGACACCTCGCCCGACCGCGGGGCGATCACCAGGGTCTCGTGACCGGCTTCGGCGAGGTGCCGGAGCACCTGGAGCACGGAGCCCGTCACCCCGTTCATGTGGGGCAGGAAGGATTCGGCGAGGAGTGCGACTCTCACGACTCCAGGGTGGGCGCTGACGACACGCCGGATGCTCCGAATCGGCGCCTGCCGACGAGTGTTCACCCGATGCACGATGAGCGGCCACCGGTCGTCCTCCGTTCGGTCGCAGTTCACCCCGGCGCGGTACTCATGGAGCGTGGTCGACGACGTGCTGATGGGCATCGCGGCGAGTCCGTGGGCGCTGCCCGTGCTGTTCGCGCTGGTGCTCGGCGATGCGTTCCTCGTCGTCGTGCCGGGCGAGGCTGCGGTGACCGCATTCGGCGCCCTCGCCGTCACGCAGGGCGAGCCCGCGCTCTTCTGGGTGATCGCGATCGCCACGGTCGCCGCGGTCGCGGGCGACGCGGCATGCTACGCGGTGGGTCGGGTGATCGGGCTCGAGCGGTGGCGATGGATGCGCGGACCACGGGCTCGGGCGGCGTTCGCGTGGGCGCGGGCCCGGCTCGAGCATCGCGCAGCGCTCGTGCTGTTCACCGCCCGCTTCATCCCGTTCGCCCGCCTCGCGGTGAACCTCAGCGCCGGGGCGACCCGGCTCCCCGCCGGCCGCTTCCTGCTCATCGCGGGAGCTGCCGCGCTCGCCTGGGCGTCGTACCAGGCGGTGATCGGCGCCGTCGTGGCAGCGCTCCTGCCCGGCGGCCCGGCGGTCGCCGTCGTGGTCTCGGTCGTGCTCGCCGTCGGTATCGGCCTCGCCGTCGACGCGGTGCTCGCGCGGCGCCTGCGGGCCCGTGGCTGACGCGGTGGCGCCGCTCCGCCGCGGCGCCGGTCGCGGCGCCCCTCGCGCGCGGGTGCCCCACCCGGCACCCGGGCCGGGGATGTCTGCGCCGCGCGCCAGGATGGGGGCGTGACGATCTCAGCAGACACTGCCGACGCCGGCTACGACCCCGCGTTCCTCGGCCCCGAGGTGCCGCTGCCGGTGCCGGCCGACGGACGCGGCATCCGGGAGCTCCGCTACCCGAGATTCACGGTGGTGCTCGACCCGGTGCGCCGACTCGCCGTCACCACGGCGGTCAACATCGACGGGTCCGCCCTGCGCGACGTACCCCGCACCGGCGATTGGCGGCTCGACGAGCGGATCCCCGCCTCGGAGCAGGCCGGTCCCGAGATCTATGCGCGCAACGACCTCGATCGCGGTCACCTGGTGCGGCGCCGCGATCCGGGCTGGGGCGAGCCGGTGACGGCGCGGGTCGCCACCGAGGCGACGTTCCGCTACCCGAACGCCGCGCCGCAGGTGAACGTCTTCAACCAGTCGAAGGACCTGTGGCTGGGTCTCGAGGATCACGTGCTCGCGTACGCCGAGGCGACGGACGCACGGGTGAGCGTGTTCACCGCGCCGGTGCTCGACGCCGACGACCCGCGCTATCGGGGCCTGCAGGTTCCGCGACGGTTCTACAAGATCGCCGCGTGGGCGGACGATGGCGTGGGCACGCTGCAGCTGCGGTCCGCCGGGTTCGTGCTCGACCAGTCCGACGTGCTTCGCCTCGAGGCCGAGGCCCTCGCCGTGCCGCCGCTCGCGGCGTTCCGCACGTTCCAGGCGCCGGTGGCCGACATCGCTGCGCTCGCGGGGGTCGACCTCGGCCCTCTCGCGTCGGCTGATGTGCTGGCGACGACGACCGCGCGCGGAGGAGGCGACTGGCGCCCCCTCCGCGCGGCGGAGGACATCTCGCTCGGGTGAGGCCGGCTCACTCCCCCGCGAGACCGCCCAGCAGGTGGCCGAACGAGCGGCCCTCGCCGAGGTAGTTCGCCGGGTCGAACGGATCGGCCTCGGTCACCGGCTCCCGACGGGCGACCGCGTCGGCGAGCTCGCGCGCGCCGCGCTCGATCCGCTCGCCCAGCGGCGCCACCTGGTCTCCGGAGGTTCCCCAGTCCGACGACGCCGCGAACACGCCCGTCGAGACGGGCTCGGCGTGCAGGTAGGTGAAAAGCGGCCGGATCGCGTAGTCGATCGCCAGCGAGTGGCGGGCGGTGCCGGCGTTCGCGCCGATCAGCACCGGCTTGCCGGTGAGCGCGTCGGGGTCGAGCACGTCGATGAACGACTTGAAGAGGCCCGAGTAGCTCGTCGAGAAGATCGGGGTGACCGCGATCACGGCATCGGCCGAGACGACGGCGTTGATCATCGACTCGAGAGCCGGGGGCGCGAAGCCGGTGAGCAGGTTGTTCGTGATGTCGTGCGCGTAGTCGCGCAGCTCGAACACGTCGACCTCGACCGAGATGTCGCGCTCGGAGAGCCGGGCGGCGGTCGCACCGGCGAGCCGGTCGGCGAGCATGCGCGTCGACGAGGGGTTCGACAGGCCGGCGGAGATCACCGCGATGCGGCGCGTGGTCATCTCACGCCTCCTTCCGGCCGAGACCGAACGCGGCGCCGGCGGGGGCGGGCGTGTCGCGGTACGGGCTGTCACCCACGAGGTTGTCGCCGCGGTTCGCGCCGGGGACCGCCTGGCGCGGAGCGTCGTCGCCGTAGGCGGCGGCCACGCGGTTCGCGTGGGTCGGGGCATCCGGAACGTTCTCCGGGCGGTTCTTCTGGAGCTCCTTGCGCAGCACCGGCACGACCTCGCCGCCCAGGATGTCGAGCTGCTCGAGCACCGTCTTGAGCGGAAGACCCGCGTGATCCATGAGGAACAGCTGACGCTGGTAGTCGCCGTACAGCTCGCGCATGCCCGCGTAGCGGTCGATCACCTGCTGCGGCGAGCCGACGGTGAGAGGAGTCATCTCGCTGAAGTCCTCCAGCGACGGCCCGTGGCCGTAGACCGGCGCGTTGTCGAAGTACGGACGGAACCGGCGCACCGCCTCCTGCGAGCTGGCATTCATGAACACCTGACCGCCGAGGCCCACGATCGCCTGCTCGGGCGTGCCGTGACCGTAGTGGGCGTAGCGCTGGCGGTACAGCGTGATGAGGCGCTGGTAGTGCTCGGCGGGCCAGAAGATGTTGTTGGCGAAGAAGCCGTCGCCGTAGTACGCGGCCTGCTCGGCGATCTCGGGCGTGCGGATCGAGCCGTGCCACACGAACGGCGCGACGCCGTCGAGCGGACGCGGGGTCGAGGTGAAGCCCTGCAGGGGCGTGCGGAACTGGCCCTCCCAGTCCACGACATCCTCGCGCCACAGACGGTGGAGCAGGTTGTAGTTCTCGATGGCGAGCGGCAGGCCCTGGCGGATGTCCTTGCCGAACCACGGGTAGACGGGCCCGGTGTTGCCGCGGCCGAGCATCAGGTCGGTGCGGCCGCCCGACACGTGCTGCAGCATCGCGTAGTCCTCGGCGATCTTCACCGGGTCGTTCGTGGTGATGAGCGTCGTCGCGGTCGACAGCACCAGGCGCTCGGTCTGCGCGGCGATGTACGCGAGGGTCGTGGTGGGCGACGACGACCAGAACGGCGGGTTGTGGTGCTCCCCCAGCGCGAAGACGTCGAGCCCGACCTCCTCGGCGTGCTTGGCCATGGTGATGGTGTTGCGGATCTTCTCCGCCTCACTCGGGGTGTGGCCGTCGGTCGGGTCCTGGGTGATGTCGCTCACCGTGAAGATGCCGAACTGCATTCCCGACCACGTGGTGCTCTCGCTCACGATCGCTCTCTCCGCTCTCGTCGTCCGGGATCTCCGTCGCCGACGAATCTATGCAAATGAATGTATATCGTGAAACGTCCTGAGACCCAAGTTATTCCCGAGCGGATGCCGCGGGGCGAGAGCCGCCCTTCTGCACGGCTCGTCACCCCGTCGGGAGCCCCTCGAGCTCGTCCTGTCGCGGAGCACGATCGATGCGGCCCCCGGCGGCGTCGAACGCCTGCACCGGACGGGCGGCCGACCACGGCTCCCACCCGGGGTCGCCGTCGACGACGAACGACACCCACGCCCGATGCATCGCGTCGGCGAGCGCCTGCGGAGCCCCGCGACCGGCCATCAGCACCGAGTCGTCCGCGTCGACCCGGTCGAACACGAAGCCGAGCTCCATCGCGTGGGCCGCCCCCAGCCCGTCGACCGGGCTCTGCCAGCGGAACTCGTACACCCAGGTGGGCGCAGAGCCGATCCGGCTGTCGGCCAGCCGGGTGAGCGGGGCACGCACGAGCAGATCGCCCGTCACCTCCCCGAGGATCTCTCCCGGCGATGCGTCGGGACGACGACGCGCGTGGGCGGCGACCACCGCCTTCGGCACCCGGGCCACGAGCCGCGCGAGCGTGAGCGTCGCGCGCGAGATCCTCTCGACCGCCCCGCCGGGGACGAGCCACAGCCGGTACTCCTCGCTCGTCGACCCGATCAGCAGCGGGATGCCGGCGCCCGCACCCTCGAGGAGCGCGTCGACGGGGTTGCGCGGAATCGCCGCGCCGCCGATCGCGAGGGCGACCGCCGGCCCGCGCCCGAGCGGCGATGCACCCGCGGAGACTGCGGTCTGGGTCGCGACCAGGTCTGCCGCCGGTACGGAGGCGAACCCCGCGCGAGTGGGGGCGACCCCGCGCTTGCGGCCGATGGCCCGCGTCATGCGCGCAGCCTTCTCGACCGGCTGCGCGGTCAGCGGACCACTCTGCAGGATGAGCCGGTCGAACAGCTCCGCCGCATCGGGGAGCGCGAACAGGGCCGCCAGCGTGTTCGCCCCGGCGGAGTGCCCCATCGCGGTCACCCGTGCCGGGTCGCCGCCGAACGCGGCGATCTCGCGTCGCACCCAGCGCAGCGCCGCCTGCTGATCGAGCACGCCGAGGTTGCGCGGCACGTCGTCGAGCACCGCGAACCCCTCCTGCCCGACCCGGTACTGCACCGAGACGAAGACGATGCCGTGCCGCGCGAATCGCGCGCCGTCGTACGCGGCGAGCGCCGCACTGCCGCGCGTGAGGGCGCCGCCGTGCACGAAGACGAGCACCGGAAGCTTCGCGTCGGGCACTCGACCGGCCGGCGCCCACACATTCACGGTGAGGAAGTCGTCGCCGGGGATCTCGACGGTGGGGAGGTAGCGTCCGATCACCGGCGGGTACGGCGCCTGCGGCGCGGTCGCACCGAAGCGCGACGCATCCCTCTCCCCCTCCCACACCACGGGTGGCTCGGGCTCGCGGAACCGGCGCTCACCCACGGGAGGGGCGGCGTACGGAATGCCGAGGTAGCGGTCGACGCCCCCGTCGCTCACTCCCCGAAGCCTGCCGGTGGACACGGCGACGACCGGGGCGTCGGGCATGCGGATCTCCTTCGTTCCGGGGGCGCGGGCGGGACGCGCGAGGACTCTCAGGATAGGGTGGGCGACGCCGTGATGATGACCGAAAACTCCCGCGCGGCCGAGGCCGCGGCATCCGTTCCCCCGACCGCCACCGGCTCGGTGCGAGTCGCACGTCCCAAGAAGCGGACGCCCTTCTGGGACAACGCCCGGTTCGCGTGCATCGTGCTGGTCGTGCTCGGCCACGCCGTGCAGCGACTCACGTACGACTCTGACATCGCGCTCGGGCTGTACCTGCTCGTCTACGCGTTCCACATGCCGGCGTTCGCGATCATCTCGGGCTACTTCTCCAAGTCCGAGTCGCCCAACCGACGCCAGATGGCCCGCGTCATCACCGACATCATCGTGCCGTACGTGATCTTCGAGGGGCTGTGGCTCCTGACGAAGTTCCTCGTCGAGGGCCAGGCCGACCCGAATCTCACACGCCCATCGTGGACGCTCTGGTTCCTGCTCGCCCTCGGCACCTTCCGGCTGGTGCTCCCCTACCTCGCACTCCTGCGCTGGCCGCTGCTGTGGACGGTCGTCATCAGCATCAGCGTCGGCTACCTCCCGAACATCGACTCGACCTTCTCGCTGTCGCGAACCCTCGGCCTGCTGCCGTTCTTCGCCCTGGGGTGGTGGCTGCACGAGCACGACGTGGTCGCTCGGCTCGACCTGCTGCGGCGCCGGGCGTGGTGGGTGATCCCGACCGCTGTGGCGCTGTTCGCCGTCGCGGGATGGGCGGCGTGGTTCTTCGTCGACACGTGGCGCGCGATCGAGCTGCGGGAGTGGCTCTTCTACGACGAGAACTATTCCGCGATCGGCGGCACGCAGTGGTGGGCCGGCGGCTTCCGGCTCGTCCTGATGGTCGTCGCCCTGATCCTGAGCGCCGCCTTCTTCGCACTCGTCCCGCGTCGCACCCATCGCTGGACGCAGTTCGGTCAGTACACGATGTACGTCTACCTGCTCCACTCGTTCGTGCTCTATCCGTTCCGCGAGTCCGGGGTGCTGCGCGATCTCGACCCGACGTGGCTATGGCTGCCGATCGTCGTGGTGCTCTCGGTGCTCATCGCCCTCGGGCTCGCGACGCGCCCGGTGCGGCGGGTCTTCCGCCCGCTGGTCGAGCCGCGGCCGAGCTGGCTGTTCCGCGACCGCACCCTCGCTGCGAGCGAGGGACGCCGCAGCGACCCGACGGGCTCCCGCCGGCCGCGGGAGACCCCCGCGCCTCGCCACGCCGACCCCCGGCAGAACGGCTGACGCCGGCCGTTGCGCACCGACGCTCCCCCGCTGTCCACTTCGGACACGGGGCTTGTGCGATGCCCCCTGCGCCTCGTATGTTAACCGCGAATCACATATTCGCCGGACGGATCGCAGGTTCACGCCCACGTCGAAGACGACGCCCGGGCGCGGTTCGTCGTCACCGGAAAGGCAGGTCCCCCATGCCCGAGATGAACAGACGCGCCGTGCTCACCGTCGGAGCCGCGCTCGGACTCGCCGGAGCCGTCGCTCCGAGCGCCGCCTGGTCGTGGTCGCCCGCCGGCTCCGTCGCGGGCGCCGGAGCCGGAGTGGATCCGCAGTGGGTCTGGGACGACGAGATCGACCGCATCATCGCGACCATGATCCAGAACGGCCAGACCGCGCAGGTCAACGCCGCGATGGACGGCTGGGTGAACAACTGGCAGCCCGTGCCGAGCGGACTGCCGCCCGAGCTGTCGGGGTGGCTCGACACCCACATGAAGATGCCGGCGTGGGCAGACATGTCGAAGCTCCGCCGCGCCGCCGACTTCAACCGCCGCAAGGACACGTACCTGTTCATGATCTACGGCGTCGGCGGCGGCATCATGTCGACGGTCATCCCCCGCGAGGCACGCTCGGTCTACCACTCCAAGGGCGGCGCCGACATGCAGGACCGTGCGGCGAAGACGTTCTCGTTCGGGTACGACCTCAGCGACATCAACGCCTTCGAGACGACGGGCGAGTTCCGGGTGACCGCGAACCGCACCCGACTCGTGCACGCGGCCGTGCGGCACCTGCTCCCCCAGTCCCCGCACTGGCAGGCCAGCGGCCACGACGAGCAGATCCCCATCAGCAACCACGACATCCTCGTCACCTTCCACAGCACCGGCACGTTCGCGCACAAGAAGCTCAAAGAGTGGCGCGTGCCGATGTCGAGGGCCGACGAAGAGGCGTTCCTGCACTCGTGGCAAGTCGCGCTGCACTTCCTCGGCGTGAAGGACGAGTACATCCCGGCGAGCTGGGATGCCGCGCACGCGCAGGCCGCGCAGATCCTCACGCCCGTGCTCAGCCCCACGAACGAGGGCAAGGTGCTCGCCGAGGTGCTCCTCGGCCTGATCGCCCAGATCGACCTGGGGCTGACCCGCGGCTTCCTCAACGAGTTCGTCCGCTACCAGCTCGGCAACGAGGTGGGCGACTGGCTCGGCCTCAAGCGCGACTACGTTTCGGCGGCGACGATCCGCGTCGGCTGGCCGACCTACATCGCGTTCCGAGAGGGGCTGCTCCCGGTGATGCCGGCGAATTTCTACCTGTTCGACCAGCTGCTGCGCGCGATCGCCATGGCCTTCCTCAACCGCGGCACGTCGGGCACGACGACGGCGATCACGATCCCCGACATGAACCGCCCCACGCCCTGACCCAGCGGGTGAGCGGACGCACCACATCGACGCCCGGTTCGCCCGATCGCACACGACGTGCGGACCGGTCGGGCCGGGCGCCGGTGCGACCGCCGGTCGGCGCGGCGGCGGTAACGCCGCGAAACAGACCGACGGATGCCGCGGCGGCGGCTCTACCCTCGGCTCATGACCGACCTGAACCTGCCGATCCTCGACCTCTCGCAGCTCGACGAAGGCCCCGAGGCCGCCGAGCGCTTCCGCGACGACCTGCGCGCCGCGACGCACGACGTCGGGTTCTTCTATCTCACCGGCACGGGCGTGACGCCCGCCCTCGAGTCGCGCCTGCACCGCGCCGCGCGCGACTTCTTCGCCCTCCCCGAGGCCGACAAGCTGGCCATCGAGAACATCACGAGCCCGCACTTCCGCGGGTACACGCGCGTGGGCGGAGAGCGCACGCAGGGTGCGGTGGACTGGCGCGAGCAGATCGACATCGGTCCGGAGCGCGCCGCCGTCACCGACCCCGCCGCGCCGGACTTCGCCCGGCTCATCGGTCCGAACCTCTGGCCCGCAGCCCAGCCCGAGCTGCGGGAGGTCGTCTCGGAGTGGCACGACCACCTGTCGGGCGTCGCCCGCAAGCTCCTGCGGGCCTGGGCGCTGTCGCTGGGCGCGCCGGAGGACTACTTCGACGAGCACTTCGGCGAACCCTCGACGCTCATCAAGATCGTGCGCTACCCCGGCAAGGAAGACGTCGCGCAGGGGGTCGGCGCCCACAAGGACTCCGGCGTGCTCACTCTGCTGTGGGTCGAGCCGGGCAAGGGCGGCCTCCAGGTCGAGCGCGACGGCGAGTGGGTCGACGCACCGCCCGTGCCCGGTGCGTTCGTGGTCAACATCGGCGAGCTGCTCGAATACGCGACCCAGGGATACCTCATCGCGACGAAGCATCGGGTGATCTCCCCGCGGCTCCCCGACGACCGCATCTCGGTGCCGTTCTTCTTCAACCCCGCGCTCGACAAGCGGCTGCCGCTGATCGAGCTGCCGGCCGACCTCGCGGCGCAGGCGCGCGGCGTGACCCAGGACCCGGCCAACCCCATCCACTCGCTGTACGGCGAGAATGCGCTCAAGTCGCGCCTGCGCGCGCACCCCGACGTCGCCGGGATCCACCACGCCGACCTGGTCGCCGTCCGAGCAGCAGCATCCTGATCACGGGCGGCACCGGGCACGGCGACGCCCGCCCGGTCCGCTGCGGCACCCGGGAATGACGAAGGCCGCCCCACACCGTGGGGCGGCCTTCTCAAGAATGTTTCGCGCGATTGAACGCTGGTGCGAATGCCTTATCGACACTTCGGCTCGTCCGCTGGCGCGGACTCGCTCAGTGTGAACTGCGCCTTATCGGCGCAGGCCGAGGCGCTCGATGAGCGAGCGGTAACGGCTGATGTCGATGTCCTGGAGGTAGCCCAGGAGACGGCGGCGCTGACCGACGAGCAGGAACAGACCACGACGCGAGTGGTGGTCGTGCTTGTGCTCCTTCAGGTGCTCGGTCAGGTCCTTGATGCGCTGCGTCAGCATCGCGACCTGCACCTCGGGGGATCCGGTGTCACCGGGGTGCGTCGCGTACTCTTCGATGATCGCCTTCTTGACGTCTGCTTCCAGTGCCATAGGTGATCCCCTTTCTCGTCGTTGCGCGGTGCCCGACGCCTGATGCGTGAGCTCTCTTTATCCGCGGCCGATCAAACGGCAACCTCAAGAGTCTACCAGCCCCCGTTCGCCGCGGCGAACGCCCGTTCCCGGCGCCGGCGGGCGTAGCCGGACGGACGCGCACCGGCGGATTCCGGACGTCGCATCCGGCATCCCGCGCCCCCGCGGAGGGACGCGGCTACAGTCGCACCGTGACCACCGCTCCCCTCCGAACGACCGCCGCGCGCACCGGCTCGGGCCTCATCGCCGTGCAGTTCGCCCTCGCCGGGATCGTGTGGGGCTCCAGCTTCCTGTTCATGAAGGTCGCGCTGACCGGCATCTCGCCGACCCAGGTGGCGTGGTCGCGGCTCACCCTGGGCGCGCTCGCGCTCGGGCTCTTCGTGCTCATCCGGCGCGAGCCGTTCCCGCGGTCGCTGCGCATATGGGGCCACATGACGGTGCTGGCGGTGACCTTCTGCGTGATCCCGTTCCTGCTCTTCTCCTGGGCTCAGCAGCACGTGACGTCGGGCCTCGCGAGCATCTACAACGCCACGACCCCGATCATGACCGCGATCATGGCGGCGGTGGTGCTGCGCGTCGAGAAGCTCAAGCCCACGCAGATCATCGGCATCGCGATCGGCATCCTCGGCGTCGGCGTGATCATCGCGCCCTGGCAGGGCCTCGACCTCAGCCAGAGCGTCGTGGCGCAGCTCGCGATCCTCGGCGCCACCGCCTGCTACGGCTTCAGCCTGGCGTACATGCGTCGCTTCACCGCAGACACCGGCATGAGCGCGCTGATGTTCTCGTTCCTCAACATCGGCATCGCTGCGGCGATCATGACCCTGCTCGCACCCGCGATCGCACTCCAGCCGGTCGACCTCGACCTGTGGGTGATCGGCAGCGTCGTGCTGCTCGGCTGCCTGGGCACGGGCGTGGCCTACGTCTGGAACCAGAACACGGTGCGGGCCTGGGGTCCGACGCGCGCCTCGACCGTGACCTACCTCACCCCGCTCGTCGGCGTCGTGCTCGGTGTGGTCGTGCTCGGCGAGCACCTGTCGTGGAACGAACCGGTCGGCGGCCTCATCGTGCTCGCCGGCATCCTGCTCGCCCAGGACCGGCTGCGTCGGGCGCGTCGAACGCGCTCAGCCTCATCCGCTGCCGCGCGGTGAACGACGAAGGGACGGATGCCGAAGCATCCGTCCCTTCCCGTTCAGCCTGTGGCGGGCTCAGCCGACCTTGATCAGGTCGATGATGAAGACGAGGGTCTTGCCGCCGAGGAAGTGTCCGCCGGCGGGGCCGTATGCCAGGTGCGGCGGGATCACGAGCTCGCGGCGTCCGCCGACCTTCATGCCCGGGATGCCGTCCTGCCAGCCCTGGATGAGGCCGCGGAGCGGGAACTGGATGCTCTCGCCGCGGTTCCACGACGAGTCGAACTCCTCGCCGGATTCGTACTCGACGCCGGCGTAGTGCACGGTGACGGTGTCACCGGGCTTCGCTTCGGCGCCGTCGCCGACGATGATGTCGCGGATGACGAGGTCGGCGGGAGCGGGGCCGACGGGGGCGTCGAACTCGGGCTTTGTGCGATCGTTGGTCATGGATCCATCCAAGCACGATGCGCCCGCGATGTGCGGGGATGTTCGCTGAGCGCGGCATCCGTCGCCCGCCGGATCACCGTCCGAGACAGACTCAGCGCCCGGTGCAGCGGCTGTGCCTGCGTGTCTACCGGGCGCTGAGTTGATCTGCCTTCAGGATGCCGAGAGCCCCCGACGGTGTCAACCCCTCACGGCGTGTCACGACACTCGTCGATCGGCCGTCAGAGGGCGAACAGCGCCTGGCGCGCCCGCGCTGTGCTCTCGAGGAGCGCTCGTTCGTCGGCTGCGGCGTGCGGGTCGCGACCGGTGATGACGCGCTGCCGGGCGGCGGCGAGCGCGGTCGCGTCGGCGATGAACTGCTTCATGATCGCGGTGCGGTCGCCACGGAGGGTCCGCGCCCACGCGAGGCCCGTCTTCCGCCCCGCGGGGGTGGCGAGCATGTCGGCCTCCTGGGGCGTGAACCAGCCGGCGGCCGCGTACTCCCCCAGCCTGTTGCGCGTGAGACGCGCCTCCTCGCGGCGCAGCGCCACGATGCCCAGGATGAACACCACGAAGAGCGGGATCTGCAGCACGACGTACAGCGCGAAGAAGTCGCCGAACACCGCCGAGCCGTTCCACAGCGCGTGGAGGGCGATGGCGCCCGCGAGACCGGCGAGCCAGGGTCCGACGGCGGCACCTGCCGATGCTCCCCGTCGCGCGGCGAGGCCGAGCGCGAAGCCGGTGACGCTGGTGAACATCACGTGGGCGAAGGGCGAGAGGATGCCGCGCACGAAGAACGTGGCGCCGGCCTCGGTGGCCCCGCCCTGGATCGCGCTGATGGCGAAGTACTGGATGTTCTCGGTGAAGGCGAATCCGGCGCCGACCAGCGCGCCGTAGACGATGCCGTCGACCGGACCGTCGAACGAGCGCCGAGCCGCGGCGAAGATGAGGAAGACGCCGATGCCCTTGGCGACCTCTTCGACGATGGGCGCCTGCACCACCGCAGCCATCGCCTCGCGCGTCGGCGACCCGTCGTTGCCGATCGCGATCGTGAGGAGCAGGTCGACGCCGAGGGCGATGCCGACGGCGGCGATCGCTCCCCACGCGACCGCGAACGCGCGCAGCGAGAACGGCTCGGGCTCCCACCGATCGATGATCCGCACGGCGAAGAGCACGCCCGCGAGCGGGACGAGGGCGAGGAGCATGCCGATGACGGATGCGCCGGCGCCGAGCGCGTTGAGGAAGTAGGCGACGAGCACGACGAGCACCAGCACGAGTGCACCGGCCGCCCACAGCGCAGCCGACCGGACACGGGTCCCCGTGACGGGGACCGCGCCCCCGGCGACCGCGGCGACGGGCTGCGTGCCGGGTGCGACCGCGGGGATCTGCGTGGCCGGCGCCACACTCGGCTGGGCGAGCGAAGAGGCGAACTGCGGCGGGGTGAGCGAAGGCCGGGGGCGCCCGTCGTCAAGCGTCATGAGCACAGCCTATGGGTGCAGGCTCTGTCGGCTTTCGCGGGCGGGGCCGGGTAGTTTGGAAGGATGCGCTTCGCCCACGTCTTCCACGACGGCTCGGATCGACCGCGACTGGTCCTCGTCGAGGGCGAGCAGGCTGTGCTGGTGGACGAGCTCTTCCCCGGCGCGCCGCGTGTGCTCGAGGATCTGATCGCCGGCGGCGACGATCTGCTGGCCCGGGTGCGCGAGGCGGCTGCGGCCGGCGGCACGCGGCATCCGATCGCCGGCGCGGTCTTCGCCTCGGCGGTGCTGACCCCTCCCGTGATCCTGGCGATCGGCCTGAACTACGCCGCGCACTCCATCGAGCTGGGACTCAAGACCGACTCGACGCCCACCGTGTTCGTGCTGTGGCCGAACTCGCTCGCCGGCCACGACGGCACCACGAGCTGGCCGCGCTCGCTCAGCGAGTCGATCGACTACGAGGCCGAGCTCGGCGTCATCATCGGGCGCCCGGCGAAGGACGTCGCCCCCGAGGACGCACTCGACCACGTGTGGGGCTACACCGTGGTCAACGACATCACCGCTCGCGACATCCAGTACTCCGAGGCCCAGTGGTCGCGGTGCAAGTCGTTCGACGGCTTCACGCCCACCGGCCCGTTCGTCGTCACAGCCGACGAGATCGCCGACCCGCAGGACCTGCACATCTGGACGGTGCTCGACGGCCGCGTCATGCAGGACGCGAGCACGGACCAGATGGTCCGGCCCGTCTCGAAGCTCATCGCGCACCTGTCGCAGTCGGTGACGCTGCTGCCGGGCACCCTGATCTCGACCGGGTCGCCCGGCGGCGCCGGCTACTCGCGCGACCCGCAGGTGTTCATCCGCGACCGCTCGACCGTGACCGTCGGCATCGACGGCATCGGCGAGCTCACCACGCACTGCCGCATCCTCGACTGAGCGCCGCGCACGCGGCATCCGTCCGTGCACGCTGCGCGGCCGCCTCGACGACGAAGGCGGCGCGGTGCCGGAGCACCACGCCGCCTCACGAGACCGAGCTGTCTCAGTAGTCGAGCACCTCGGTGCAGTCGATCGGCACACCGTTGACCTCGACGATGCCGCCGCCTGCAGCGATGCACGCGTCGATGACCTGCTCCGTGCCCTGCACGGCCAGCGGGATGACGATCGCGAAGATCACGATGAGGGCGATGATGCCGAGCACCAGCAGCACCGAGCTGATGATGATCGCCGCGAGCGCGAAGCCGTTCTTGTGCCCGGCCTTGCGGCTCTGCACCAGCGCGACGACGCCGAGGATGAGGGCGATCAGCTGCGCGAAGAACGAGAGCACGAAGGCGACGATCCCCATCGTCTTGCCCGGGATCGGGCCGTCGGCGGGTGCACCGTATGCCGGGGGTGCCGCCGCGTACGACGGCGCCGCGCCGTAGGGTGCGGCGGGCGGGGCCGCGTCGTAGGCCGGCGGAGCGGTCGGCGCCGAGCCGTACGCGGGCGGCGCAGGCTGGTCGGCCGGAGCACCGTAGGCCGGGGCAGCGGGCGGCTCGTTCGCCGCCGGCGGCTGCGTGCCCTCGGGGCCTGCGGGATTCTGGGGGTCGGTCACGGGGCTTCCTTTCGCCGGGTGGTCGCTCCGACGGTATCGGGAGCGGGCGGGTCGGGGCAATCCGGTGATGCGACAGGCGTCAGGCCCCGCTCGGATGCGCCGCGTCGACGCGCTCTGCGACCTGCTCCCCGACCGGCTCGTCGGCGCCCACGATCGGGATGGCCGTGGTGATGGCCTCGAGGCCCGACAGTCGCGCCGGCGAGAGCTGCTTGGCGACCTCGTCGGCCGACATGAGGCCGGCCTCGATCACGAGGTCGGCGACGCTGCGCCCGGTGAGCAGTGCCGTCTTCGCGAGGGCCGCCGCCGCGGCGTAGCCGATGAAGGGTGTGAGTGCGGTGATCACGCCGACGCTCGAGCCCACCATCGCACCGAGGCGCTCGCGGTTGGCCGTGATGCCGTCGACGCAGTTGATCCGCAGCGTGTTCATGCCCCGGCGCATCCAGGTGATCGACTGGAAGATCGAGTGCGCGATCACCGGCTCGAACGCGTTCAGCTGCAGCTGCCCGCCCTCGACCGCCATCGTCACGGTGAGGTCGGCGCCGGCGACCGCGAACGCGATCTGGTTGACGACCTCGGGGATCACCGGGTTCACCTTGCCGGGCATGATGCTCGATCCCGCCTGGCGCGGAGGGAGGTTGATCTCCCCCAGGCCCGCCTGGGGGCCCGACGAGAGCAGGCGCAGGTCGTTGCAGATCTTCGACAGCTTGATCGCGTTGCGCTTGAGCGACGCGGAGAACGACATGAACGAGCCGGTGTCGCTCGTGGACTCGACGAGGTCGCCCGCGAGCGCGAGGTCGAGCCCCGAGATCTCGCGGAGGTGGCGCACGACGGCGGGCGAGTAGTCGCGGTTCGCGGTGATCCCGGTGCCGATCGCGGTCGCTCCGAGGTTGATCTCGTAGAGAAGGTAGGCGTTCTCGGTGAGGCGCTGGTGGTCGTAGCCGAGGGTGGTCGCGAAGCCGTGGAACTCCTGTCCGAGAGTCATCGGCACCGCATCCTGCAACTGGGTGCGGCCGACCTTCAGCACGTCGTGGAACTCGACCGCCTTCGCGAGGAACGCCTGGCGGAGGAGATCCAGCTCATCGAGGAGGCTCAGCAGATCCAGCCCGAGACCGACCTTGATCGCCGTGGGATACACGTCATTGGTCGACTGGCTGCGGTTGGTGTGGTCGATCGGCGACAGGAAGTCGTAGTCGCCCTTCTCGCGACCGGCGAGCTCGAGCGCGATGTTGGTGATGACCTCGTTCGCGTTCATGTTCGTCGAGGTGCCGGCACCGCCCTGTATCACCCCCACGATGAACTGGTCGTGGTACTCGCCGTCGATGACGAGCTGCGCCGCGCGGTCGATGAGGTCGGCCTTCTCCTCCGACAGGACGCCGATCTCCTTGTTGGCGCGGGCAGCCGCCTGCTTGACCATCGCGAGACCGTTCACGAGGTCCTTGTAGACCGAGATCGGCCGCTTGGAGATCGCGAAGTTCTCGAGCGCACGGGCGGTGTGGATCCCCCAATACGCGTCGGCGGGGATCTCCATCGATCCCAGGGAGTCGGTCTCGGTGCGGGTGCGCATCGTTGCGTCCAGAGCCATTTTCGTGGTGTCCTCGTGGGTTGTTCACGGCGGTGTGTGGGTGCCTCGAGCCTACCCGCGAGGCATCCGCCCTCACCTGTACGGAACGTACGCGACACCCGGTGCGGGTGTACACGGCGGCGAGATCAGGATGCCGTCGGTTTGCGCGAGAACGCCTCGAGCCGCTCCTGCGGCGAGAGCGCGGCCATCTGCGCCACCCATGCGGGCGAGAAGAAGTCGGAGGTCTCGGCGTCGACGACCGGGACGACGGCGTGCGTGATCGTGTCGTCGTAGACGTGGACGAGGTGGAACGACTGACCGGCATCCATCCCGTTCACCGACGCGGCAGGCCGCGCGAGATCCATCGTGTAGCACGTGGCCGCGGCCACGCTCACCGGAACACCGGCGAACGTGCCGCTCGTGGAGTGGTGGAGGTGGCCCGCGATGATCGCGCGCACGTCGGTTCCGGCGATCGCATCCGCCAGCCGGGACTGGTCGCGCAGCTCGAGGATGTCGAACAGCGGGATGTGGCTCGGCAGCGGGGGGTGATGCATCGCGAGGATCGTGCCGAGCGGCGCCGGGTCGGCGAGTTCGGCCCGCAGCCACGCGAGCTGCGCGTCGTCGAGGTCGCCGTGGTGCCAGCCGGGCACGGTGGTGTCGAGGGCGATGAGCCGGAGTCCGCCGAGATCGTGCACGCTCGTCACGGGCTCCTCGCTCGGCGCGAGGTCGAGCAGGTCGCGGCGCAGCGCGGTGCGCTCGTCGTGGTTGCCGGCGACCCACACCACGGGAGCGCCGAGGCGCGCTGCCACAGGCTCCACCGCCGCGCGCAGCGCCCGGTAGGCATCGGGCTCGCCGAGGTCGGTGAGGTCGCCGGTGAAGACGATCGCATCGGGGCGGATGCCGAGACCTTCGACCGCTTCGAGCGCCCGGAGCAGGTTCTGCTCGGTGTCGAACCGGCCGCCGAGGGGCCGGTTTCCGCCGAGGAGGTGGGTGTCGCTCAGGTGCACGATCGTGCGCCGGGCGGGCGGGTACTGGCCGAACTGCACGGATGCTGCATCCATGCTGCGAGTCTAGGGCGGGGTCACCCCGCGGCTCCGGAGCCGCCGCCGTCGCGGGCGCATCCGTCCGGTGAGTCGCCGGCGCGCGGCATCCGTCTCGTCAACCGCCGGCGCGCGGCATCCGCCTCGTCAGTGGTTGAAGACGATGAGCAGCAGGCCGCCGAGCACCGACAGCCCGCACACGCCGAAGCACGCGTACGCCCCGATGAGCGCGACGTTCTTCTGCCCGTCGGTCAGCGGGCTCTTGCGTGCGGCCTTCGCCGCCGCCTTCTCGGCGCGGCGGGCCTCCTTCTCGGAGATCACGGTGATGGCGTCGGTGAACTCGGCAGGGGCGACCACCGGCGCGCGGCCCGAACGCACGAGCAGGCGCAGACCGAGTGCGTAGAAGCCGACCACGAGCACCGCGGCGATGAGCGCCGCGATGAAGACCTGCACGAATGCGAGCCAGTCGATGACGATCATCGGCGGTCACCGTTCTTTCCAGCCTTGGCCGACTTCGCGGCGGCGCGAGCCTCTTCGCGGGCGATCGCGCGCTGACGACGCGTGGGCGGCGGGTTGCGCTTGACCTTGACCGCGGCGCCGGAGTCGGCGACCTCGCTCATGGCGTTGCTCGCGTTGACCTCGTTGCGACGCGAGCGCCAGAACAGGAACAGCACGATCGCGACGGCGAGGACGAAGTCGATGACGATTCCCCACGTCGGGAGCGCGACGACGACGAAAGCGGCGAGGGCCCCGACTGCACCGGCGGCCGGGAGCGTCAGCACCCACCCGATGAAGATCCGCCCCACCGTGCGCCAGCGCACCGTCGACCCGCGGCGGCCGAGACCGGAGCCGATCACGGACCCCGACGCGACCTGGGTCGTCGAGAGCGCGAATCCGAGGGCGCTCGAGGCGAGGATCGTCGACGCCGTGGATGCCTCGGCGGCGAACCCCTGCGCGGGCTTGACCTCGGTCAGCCCCTTGCCGAGCGTGCGGATGATGCGCCACCCGCCCATGTAGGTGCCGAGGGCGATGGTGAACGCACAGGCGAACACGACCCACAGTTCGGGCTCCGGGTGGTCCTGGAGCCCCACTGTGATGAGCAGGAGGGTGATGATGCCCATCGTCTTCTGCGCGTCGTTGGTGCCGTGGGCGAGGGCGACGAGCGACGAGGTGAAGATCTGCCCGACGCGGAACCCGTCGCGGCCGTCGGGCTTGCTGTCGTAGCGACGGGTCAGCGCGTACGCGAGCTTCGTCGCCGTGAAGGCGATGATCCCCGCAGTCAGCGGCGCGATGATCGCGGGCAGGATGACCTTCGACATCACCACGCCGAAGTTGATCGCGGTCGCGCTCACCCCGACGATGGTCGCGCCGATGAGTCCGCCGAACAGGGCATGCGACGACGACGACGGCAGGCCGAGCAGCCACGTCAGCATGTTCCAGGTGATCGCGCCGATGAGTCCGGCGAGGATGATCGCAGGGAAGACCGACGAGGATATCTGGTCCTCGTTGATGATCCCGCCCGAGATGGTCTTGGCCACCTCGGTCGACAGGAACGCGCCGACCAGGTTGAGGACGGCAGCGAGCAGGACCGCGGTCTTGGGCTTGAGGGCGCCGGTGGCGATGGGCGTCGCCATCGCATTCGCGGTGTCGTGGAAGCCGTTCGTGAAATCGAAGAACAGGGCCAGAGCGATGACCAGCACCACGGTGAGGAGGGTTGCGGTTTCCACCGTTCGCTTTCCGAGTGAAGACGTGAATGTGGTGCCGACGGAATCGGCGTGACGAACGAAGAGTTCACCGTTAGTTCAGGAACCGGCAACCGGCCAGCAAGAATCTTACATCGGCGGTCTGGGCGGTCAACTCGGCTGAGACCCCGCACGCGTGCGAACGCGGCTAGCGTTGACCTGTGACCGCTCACGAATCCGCAGCCGCGCCCGTCGCCGACTCCCGCCCGATCGTCCGCAGCCACCACGGCGACGACGTCGAGGACCGCTACGAGTGGTTCCGTGCGAAGGAGGACGCCGAGGTCATCGCGCACCTCGAAGCCGAGAACTCCTACACCGAGTCCCGCACCGCGCACCTCGAAGCGCTGCGCGGACGCATCTTCGACGAGATCAAGGGACGCACGCTCGAGACCGACCTGTCCGTCCCGGCACGCCGGGGCGACTGGTGGTACTACGGCCGCACCGTCGAGGGCAAGCAGTACGGCATCCAGTGCCGGGCGCCGCTCGCCTCTCCCGACGACTGGACGCCGCCCGTCCTCTCCCCCGACACCGAGGTGCCCGGCGAGCAGATCCTGCTCGACGGCAACATCGAGGCCGAAGGACACGAGTTCTTCTCGCTCGGCAGCTTCGAGGTGACCACCGACGGGTCGCTCATGCTCTACGGGGTCGACGTCGCCGGCGACGAGCGCTACACCGTGCGGGTGCGCGACCTGACGACGGGCGAGCAGCTCGCAGACGAGATCCCCGGCACGTTCGCCGGAGCGACCTTCTCCCCCGACGGGCGCTTCATCGTCTACTCCACCGTCGACGACGCGTGGCGCCCCGACACCGTGTGGCTGCACGAGCTCGGCACAGCCGTCGACACCGACGCCAAGCTCTTCCACGAGCCCGACGAGCGCTACTGGGTCGGCGCGGGCTTCACCCGCAGCGACCGCTACCTCGTCATCGGGCTCGGATCGTCGATCACCTCCGAGGAGTGGCTGCTCGACGCCGACGACCTCCGCGGCGAGCCGCGCGTGGTGTGGCCTCGCCGCGAGGGAATCGAGTACGACTCGTCGCATGCCGTCGTCGACGGCGAGGACGTGCTCTACGTGCTCCACAACGACGGCGCCCTCGACTTCGAGCTGATCCGGGTGTCGGCATCCGACCCCGCCGGCGCGAGCGAGGTCGTCATCCCCCACCGCCCTGGTCAGCGACTGCTCGGAGTCTCCACGTTCCGCGACTGGGGCGTCGTGGGGTACCGCCGCGGCGGCCTCGCCCGCCTCGGCATGCTCGACTACGCAACCGGCGCCGTCGACGAGCTCGACTTCGACGAACCGCTGTACGCCGTCGGCTCCGGGGGCAACCCAGAGTGGGCGCCGCCGCTGCTGCGGCTCGGCTACGGCTCGTTCGTGACGCCCGGAACGGTCTACGACCTCGACGTCGCGACCCGCGAGCTGCACCTGCGCAAGCGTCAGCCGGTGCTCGGCGGCTACGACCCCGAGGACTACGCCCAGGCGCGGCTCTGGGTGACGGCGACCGACGGCGCCCAGATCCCGGTGTCGCTGGTGTGGAAGCGCTCGTTCGGCGAGGCGGGGGCGGCCCCACGCCCCCTGCACCTGTACGGCTACGGCTCGTACGAGCACTCGATCGAGCCCGGGTTCTCGGTTCCCCGGCTGTCCGAGCTCGACCGCGGCGTCGTCTTCGCGGTCGCGCACGTGCGCGGCGGCGGCGAGATGGGCCGCCAGTGGTACGAGGACGGCAAGCTGCTGGCCAAGCGCAACACCTTCACCGACTTCGTCGACTGCGCCCGCCACCTCGTCGACGCCGGCTACACCACCCCGGCGCAGATGGTGGCCGAGGGCGGCTCGGCGGGCGGGCTGCTGATGGGCGCGGTCGCGAACCTCGCGCCGGAGCTGTTCGCCGGCATCCTCGCCGACGTCCCCTTCGTCGACGCGCTCACCACGATCCTCGACCCGTCGCTGCCGCTGACCGTGATCGAGTGGGACGAGTGGGGCGACCCGCTCCACAACGCCGACGTGTACGCGTACATGAAGTCGTACACCCCGTACGAGAACGTGCGAACGGATGCCGCGTACCCGCGCATCCTCGCCGTCACCTCGCTCAACGACACCCGCGTGCTCTACGTCGAACCCGCCAAGTGGGTGGCGCGACTGCGTGAGGTGGGCGCCGACGCGCTGCTCAAGTGCGAGATGGTCGCCGGTCACGGCGGCGTGTCGGGTCGGTACAACGCCTGGAAGGAGCGCGCCTTCGAGCTCGCCTGGCTCTTCGACGTGCTCGGCGTCGCCGACTGACCCCGGCGCGCGTCTGACCCGCGCGGGTCAGCCGAAGAGCGCGGCTGCCTCGTCGTAGCGGTAGCGCGGCACCGTGTTCAGTTCGCCGAGTGCCTCGGCGAACGGGACGCGCACGATGTCGGTGCCCTTGAGCGCCACCATCTGACCCCACGCCTCGGCGACCACGGCGTCGGCCGCGGCGAGGCCGAGGCGCGTCGCGAGCACGCGGTCGAAGCCCGACGGCGAGCCGCCGCGCTGGATGTGGCCGAGCACGGTGGCGCGCGTCTCGATGCCGGTGAGCCGCTCGATCTCGGGGGCGAGCACTTCGCTGATGCCGCCCAGGCGCGGGCGGTTGAAGGCGTCCATGCCCTTGTCGCTGAAGGCCTCGTCCATGCCGGTGAGGGTGAAGCCCTCCGACACGACCACGAGCGGCGCACGCCCGCGGTCGTGCGCGCGCGACACGAGTTCGGCGATCTCGGTGATCGACTGCGGAACCTCGGGGATGCAGATCGCGTGCGCTCCGGCGGCCATGCCGGCGTGCAGGGCGATCCAGCCCACGTGGCGGCCCATGACCTCAGCGACCATGCAGCGCTGGTGCGAGTCGCCGGTGGTGCGGAGGCGATCCATCGCATCGGTCGCGATGTTGACGGCGGTGTCGAAGCCGAACGAGTAGTCGGTGGCCCGCAGGTCGTTGTCGATGGTCTTCGGCACGCCGAGCACGTTGATGCCGTCGTTGGCGAGACGGTTCGCCGCGGCGAGGGTCCCCTCGCCGCCGATGGCGATGATGCCGTCGAGGCGGTGTCCGTACATCGTCTTGGCGATGTTCTCCGCGCCGCCGCGGGGCCCCTCGTAGGGGTTCGTGCGGCTGGTGCCGAGGATCGTGCCGCCGACCTTCGAAAGGCCCTTGACCTCGTGGCGGGTCAGCGGGAAGAAGTCGCCGTCGACGACGCCGCGCCAGCCGTCGCGGATGCCGACGAACTCGAGGTCGTACGTGGTGGTGCCCTTGAGCACGACACCGCGGATGACCGCGTTCAGGCCGGGGCAGTCGCCACCACTCGTCAGGATGCCGATCTTCATGCTGTGTTCCTCGCTGTCGGGTGAAGAGGGTCGGCGACGCTGCCTCACCCGACATTAGTGCCGGATGCCGCCCCCTGCCACACCGGCGGCGGGGGCGGCTCCGATCACTGCGCGCCGAGCGCCTGCCGCAGAAGGTGCATGAGCGCCGACAGCTGCACCGAATCACTCGACTGCGGGTCGACGGCCTCGCCGTCGAGCGCCCGGGCCGCGAGACCCTGCTTCGAGTCGATCAGCTCGGCGATCTTCGTGTCGATCGTGTGCGCGGCGATGATGCGCCATGCGGTGACGGGCTCGTCCTGGCCGATGCGGTGCACACGGTCGATCGCCTGCGTCTGCTCGGCGGCCGTCCACGACAGCTCCGCGAGCACGACGTTGGACGAGGCCTGCATGTTGACGCCGACGCCCGCCGCGGTGAGCGAGCAGACCGCGATGCCCACGGTGGGGTCGCTGTTGAACGCGTCGATCGCCTGCTGCCGTGCGGCGCTGGTCTGGTCGCCGCGCAGCGACACCGTCTTGACCCCGGCGCCGGCGAAGTGAGCCTCCGCGGCATCCATCACGTCGATGTGCTTCGCGAAGAACACGACCTTGCCGACCGAGCGCTGCAGCTGCACGGCGTAGTCGGCGGCGAGCACCGCCTTGGCCTGGCCGATCTTGCGCACCATGGTGAAGACGTTGTCGCCGCCGGTGCCCGCAGCCTTCGACTCCTCGAGCTCGTTGTGGGCGACCAGGCGCACGATGTCGTCGTCGATCTCGCCCGGGGCGAGTCCTCGGTCGCCGCGCGCTTCGAGGATGCGACGGTACTTCGCCGCGAGCCGTGCGCCGAGTTCGCGCTCGGCCTGACGGATCGACCGTCCGAATTCGTCGTCGAGCTCGACGGGGAGGTCGGCGATGAGCTTGTCGGGCAGGTCGTGCGCGACATCCTTCTTCTTGCGACGGACGATGCCGAGCGAGATGACCGCGTCGCGCGCCTCCGGATAGAAGGCCTTGTCGGCCGGGGTCAGCCCGGTCTCGTCGAGCTTCTCCATCAGCTGCGCGCCGGGCTTCTCGCCCGTCGTCCAGCCGAGGAACCGCCAGATCGCGTCGAAGTCCTCGACGTCGTTGATGAGCGGCGTTCCGGTGAGGGCGAGCAGCAGCGGGTCGCGCACCTGCTCGCGGATGCGCGAGGCCAGGGCCAGCACGTTCTGCGAGCGCTGCGACGTGAGGTTCTTGATGAAGTGCGCCTCGTCGACGACCATCCCCTTGAGGCCCAGTTCACCGAGCCACGACAGGTGCCGGTCGAGGATCTCGTAGTTGACGATGAAGACGTCGGCGAATGCATCGATGTCTTCGCCGTCACCGGTGATCACCGTGGCGCGGCGCTGCGGCGTCCAGCGCTCGACCTCGCGCGCCCAGTTCATCTTGACGACGTTGGGGACGACCGCCAGGAGCGGGTACGCGTCGGCGACGGATGCTGCGAGCACCGACTCCGCGGTCTTGCCGAGGCCCGGCTCGTCGGCGAGCAGGAACGTACGGTGACCGGCTCGGACCGCCTCGAGGAAGCGCGACTGGTGCGGCATGACCTCGAGGCCCTTGGGCGAGAGGCGGTCGAACTCGGGCACCTCGGGCAGCTCCATCGTGGCCGAACCGCCGCCGGCGCCGGTCTCGAAGGCCTTGTAGAGCGGACCCATGAGCTCCCAGCCGTCGAGGCGGCGGCGCGGGGTCTCCTTGACGACGCGCATGGTCAGATCGGGGGCGAGGAACGGGTTCGAGTCGCGGCGCGCCTCGACCTGGGTCGGCACGACCTGGCGCTCGGCGAGCGCCGCAGGCACGACGGCGGTCTTGACGGGGGCGACGTCGGTGATGATCAGCTCGTCGGGGGCGAGTTCGGCGCCCGATTCGAGCAGCCAGTCTCGGCGCATCCGCTTGGCTACCGGCGACGTGGCCTGGTCGACCTCGAGAAGCTGGATGAGCGAGGTGTCGCGTGCCGCGGTCTTCGCGAGGATCGTCGCCACGCCGTCGAGCCGCTTGAGCAGCTCGGCGCGCGCGCCGTCGGCGAGGGTGGTGTCGCCCTTCACGCGTGCGCGCTCCTCGCGCACGAGGAAGGCGATCACCTGGAACTTGACGCGATTGGTGGGGCCCAGCTTGCCGCGCTGGGCCTTCGCCTCGACCTCGCGCACCTTGCGGGCGAGGATCGGGATGATGGGTGCCTCGTCGTCGCGGCGCGAAGACGAGGGCTTGCGACGTCGCGAGGACGTCTGGGCAGGTGCCGTGGTCGGCATGCTCCTCCTGAGCGTTGGTGCCGCCGAAGCCCGGGAATCGGGTCGGCCGGCGATGGCGTGCTCCCGCGGGCGGCGCGTACGCCGTCACGAACGCGGGACGGGATGCCTCCGGCTTCGGCCGCGGGCACTCGCTTCAGCGAGCTGCGACGTCGACGACGGGGTCCCCGAGGTGATTCTAGCGGATCGGCGCCGCTCAGCCCCAGAGGCTCGCGACGATGTCTTCCGTGTACCCGGTGATGTCGGTGTTCAGCCAGTTGGTCGTGACCCATCCGCCGTCGCCGACGAAGTGCGACTCGCCGAAGGCGTATTCGAGGTCGTCCTGGGTGATCCCGCGCTCTTCCATGGTGCAGATCGTCCCTCCGGCGAGGACCTGGCATGCGAATCCGGCGGACTCGAGCGTGGCGAGGATGTCTGCCCCCTGCGCGGTGTCGACCGCGGTGATGTTGGTCGAGATGCCCGTCTCACTCGGTGAACCCCACGTGCAGCGCAGCGTCGTGGCCCCGTCGAGCATCTCGAGCAGATCGACGTTCTGCGTGGACACCATGGTGATCCCGGGGTCGTTCAGCGGGGGGATCGCGCCATTGAGCTGCGCGAGCATCGCCGCAGAGTACGCGTCCTCGCAGGCCCCGGGCACGATCGACGCGGCAGGCTGCTCCGTCGGCTCGGGCGACGGGCTCGGCGCCTCGGTGGTCGCCGACGGCGTGGCCGACGTCGTCGCGGACGGCATCGGCGTGGGCGTCGCCGCGCCACCGGGGCTCGGCTCGGGCTGACATCCGACGAGCGCGACGGATGCGGCGAGCACGATCGCCGCCGTCGCTGCCGCTGTTGCGATGCGCATGGTCCACCTCCGGCTCAGTGCACTTCGACCCTAGCCCGCTCATCACCGCGGCGACCGAACCGTGGCCGACTCGATGCGACATCGTCGCCGAGTCGAGATCCGCCCCGCCGGAGGCTCACCGGACGCGTCAGCGGTCGGCGTTCCCGCGCTGCCAGTCCGACAGCGTGCGCGGATCGTCCGTGACGATGCCGTCGACGCCCAGCGCGGTCACGGCATCCCACTGCGTGTCGCTGTTGAGCGTGTAGACCACGATGCGCACCTCGGCCGCGTGCACCTCGTCGATCACCTCGGGTCGCGCGAGCACGGCCTTGCGGTCGGCGATGATCCCGCGCACGCCCGCTTCCGCTGCGGCGCTGACCACGTCGTCGGGCAGGTTCTTGAGGATCAGCATGCGCGGGATGACTTCGGATGCCGCGGCGAACAGGGCGAGCGGGCGTGCGTCGAAGCTCGCGACAGCCACCCGCCGCTCGAGGCGGCGGTCATCGATCTCGGCGACGGCGGAGGTCACGGCATCCGCGTCCCACTCCCCCTTCAGCTCGATGATCGCGCGCTGACCGCTGCGCGCGAGTTCGTCGAGGAACTCGGCGAGAGTCGGCACCGGGGTTCCGGTGAACTCCTCGTGGAACCACGAGCCGGCGTCGAGCGCACGCACCTGATCGAGCGTGAGGTCGGCGACGCGCCCGGAGCCGTCGGTGGTGCGGTCCACCGTCGAGTCGTGCATGAGCACCGGGCGGCGGTCGCGGGTGAGCACGACATCGACCTCGACGTAGTCGTAGCCGCGCGCGAGCGCGGCTCGGATCGCCGGCAGCGTGTTCTCGGGCGCTGCGGCTCCCCCGCCGCGGTGGCTCGCGATGAACGCGTCGTCGCCGGGCGTGCGCACGTCGCCGAGCAGTTCGCTCGAGCTCACCCGCACGGGGGTCGCCCCGAGGAAGGCGATGACGATGCTCGCGACGGCGAGCACGCACACGACGACGAGGGCGTGGAGCGGTTCGCGGGCGCGCTCGGGTACGGCGGGGTGGGGCATCGGGCATGTCCTCCGGGTCCTGCTTCCCCGTCACCGTCGACGGGGTGCGACCACTTTACATGCGTCGTTACCTTTTCGTTACTGTTTGTTCAGAATGCCGTTCACCTCGTCCCAGAGCGCGTCAGCGACAGCTCGCTTCGAGCCCGCGACCTCGGCCACGACGTCGCCGTCGGCGGTGAGCAGCGACACCGCGTTGTCGGTCGACTCGAAGCCGACCGACCAGCCGACCTCGTTGACGGCGAGGAGGTCCGCGCCCTTGCGCGCCGCCTTGCGGCGGCCCCGCTCGAGGAGAGTCTCCCCCTCGCCCGGGGTCTCTGCGGCGAAGCCGACGATCACCTGTCCGGGCCGGCGCCCACGGACGAGGCCCGCGAGGATGTCGTCGTTCTGCACGAGGTGCAGCGTCAGTCCGCCGTCGGCATCCTCCTTCGCGAGCTTCCGCGGTGCGACCTCCGCGACCCGGTAGTCGGCGACCGCGGCCGCCATCACGACGACATCGGCAGCGGCCGCGGCATCCGTCATCGCCTCTGCCAACTCCCCCGCCGTGCCGACGTGCGCGATGCGCACCCGCGGGTGCGCCTGCGCGTCGCCCAGCACGCCCGCGTCGAGGTGGGCCGCGACGAGCGTCACCTCGGCTCCGCGCTCGGCTGCGGCGAGCGCGACGGCCACCCCCTGCCGCCCGCTCGAGCGGTTGCCGATGAAGCGCACCGGGTCGATCGGCTCTCGGGTGCCGCCGGCGCTCACCACCACCGAGACGCCCGCGAGGTCCGCCGAGGGAGCGGCGGCGAGCGCGACCCGCAGGATCTCCTCCGGCTCGGTCATGCGTCCGGGGCCGCTGTCGCCGCCGGTGAGCTCCCCCTCAGCGGGCCCGACGATCGTGACGCCGCGGGAGCTGAGGGTCGCGATGTTCGCCTGGGTGGAGGGGTGTCGCCACATCTCGGTGTGCATGGCCGGAGCCACGACGACCGGTGCTGTCGTGGCGAGTAGGGTCGTACCGAGAAGGTCGTCGGCGAGACCCGCGGCCATCTTCGCCAGGCTGTTCGCGGTCGCCGGCGCCACGATCACGAGGTCGGCCGACTGGCCGAGCGAGACGTGCCGCACACGGGCGACGTCGTCATGGACGGAGGTCGTGACGGGATGCCGGCTGATCGACTCCCAGGTCGGCAGGCCGACGAAGCGCACGGCGTCCTCGGTCGGCACGACGTGGACCTCATGACCCCCCTTCACCAGAAGGCGCACGAGGTGCACCGTCTTGTAGGCGGCGATCCCGCCCGTGACTCCGACGACGACGAACACCCTCCGATCTTGGCATGAGCCCCACACAGACAGGACCGCCATGTGCACCGTGGTCATCCACGTCCCCGATGACGAGACCGAGCCGACACGACTGCTCGCCGTGCGCGATGAGGATCCGGCGCGCCCGTGGAACCCGCTGGGGCGCTGGTGGCCGGAGGCGGATGCCGGCGTCGTCGGGGTGCGCGACGTGCGCGCCGGCGGCGCGTGGCTGGCGGCCGAACCGGCCGCCGGGCGCCTCGCGGTGCTGCTCAATCGCGCCGACGTCACAGGGAGGCCCGAGTCGCAGATCCGCTCGCGCGGCGGCATCGTCCTCGACGCCGTCGCCGGCCGCTCGCCCGCCGACGACCCGGCTACCCACGGGTTCAACCTCGTCTCGGTCGACGGCCCGCGCACCGTCGTCACGACGTGGGACGGGACGCAGGTGCGCAGGATCGGCCTCGCTCCGGGCACGCACATGATTGCGCACGGTGACCCCGACGATCCGTCGACGCCGAGGATCGCGCGCTGGCTTCCGGCCTTCCGCGATACGCCGCCCGCCCCCGGCCCGCACTGGTACGGGCCGTGGATCGATCTCCTGGCCGCATCCGCGGCGCTCGAGAGCACCGACGACGCAGCCATCATCCGCGACAACCGTCCGTACGGCTATCCCACGCTGTCGCTCCTCGCGTGCGTCGCCGCGGTGTCGGAGGGCGACGTCGATGTCCACTACGGCGAGCTGTCCGAGCCCGGTCACTGGGGCGGACTCGACCTCTGACCCTCGGCGGTCAGACGAGGCTCTTGGGGTGCCAGACCGTCTTCGTCTCGGTGAACGCCGCGATGCGGGCGAGACTCGGAGCCGCGGCATCCGCCCCGCTCTCGGGCGGGAGCACCCGGGTGAGCGTCTCGGCTGCGGCGATCTCGTACTCGACCCAGTCGAACTCGCCCGCTCCGACCAGGTCGAGCGCGTGCACGTCGGGGTGCGATGCCAGCCACGGCGTGATCTCCGCCGGCGAGCCCGTGAGCACGTTCACCACGCCGCCCGGCACATCCGAGGTCGCGAGCACCTCGGCGAGGCTGATCGCCGAGAGGGGATGCCGCTGCGCGGCGACCACGACCACGGCGTTGCCAGTGACGAGCGCGGGGGCGATCGCCGAGACGAGGCCGACCAGCGCCGTGTCCTGCGGCGCGACGACGCCGACGACGCCGGTCGGCTCGGGCACCGAGATGTTGAAGTAGGGACCCGCGACCGGGTTGCCGTTGCCGGCGATCTGCGCGAACTTGTCGCACCACCCGGCGTACCAGACCCAGCGATCGGTCGCCTCGTCGACCTCGGCGCCGGCGACCGCCGCCGAGACGCCGGTCTGTGCAACGATCTCGTCGACGAACTGGGCGCGGCGGCCCTCGAGGATCTCCGCCACCCGGTACAGCACCTGGCCGCGGTTGTACGGGGTAGCGCCCGACCACGGCGACACCGCCGCCCGCGCGGCCACGACCGCCTCGCGGGCATCCTTGCGCGAGGCGAGTGCGGCGTTCGCGAGGAACTCCCCCGCCGGCGAGGCGACCTCGTACGTGCGACCCGACTCGCTGCGCGGGAACGCGCCGCCGATGTACAGCTTGTAGGTCTTGGGCACGGCCAGCCGCTTGCTCATGCGCGGATCCCCTTCTTCGACTCGGCGCGTTTCGTCGCGGCGCGTCTCGTCCCGCCGCCGTCACTCAGCGCTCGGGAGCGCGACGGGGAGGACGCGCCCTTCAGGTACGCCGCGAGCCCGTGCTTGCCGCCCTCGCGGCCGTAGCCCGACTCCTTGTAGCCGCCGAACGGCGACGACGGGTCGAACCGGTTGAACGTGTTGGCCCACACGACGCCCGCGCGCAGCTTGTCGGCGACGGCGAGGATGCGCGACCCCTTCTCGGTCCAGATCCCCGCCGACAGTCCGTACGGCGTGTTGTTCGCCTTGGCGATGGCCTCGGCGGGCGTGCGGAAGGTGAGCACCGAGAGCACCGGACCGAAGATCTCGTCGCGGGCGATGCGGTGGCTCGCCTGCACGCCCGTGAAGATCGTCGGCGCGAACCAGAACCCCCGGTCGGGGATCGGGCAGTCGGCGGTCCACCGCTCGGCACCCTCTTCCTCGCCGATGCGGCTGAGCTCGCGCACGCGCGCGAGCTGCTCCGCCGAGTTGATCGCCCCGATGTCGGTGTTCTTGTCGAGCGGGTCGCCCAGGCGCAGTGTCGAGAGGCGGCGCTTCAGCCGGTCGACCACCTCGTCGTGGATCGACTCCTGCACCACCAGTCTGCTGCCGGCGCAGCACACCTGACCCTGGTTGAAGAAGATGCCGGTCACGATGCCGTCGACAGCCTGGTCGATCGGCGCATCGTCGAAGATGATGTTCGCGGCCTTGCCGCCGAGCTCGAGGGTGACCTTCTTGCCCGTGCCCGCGACCGCCTTCGCGATCTCGCGCCCGACGGCGGTCGAACCGGTGAAGGCGACCTTGTCGACGTCGGGATGCCGCACCAGCGCCGCGCCGGTCGCCCCGGCACCGGTGATGATGTTGACGACCCCCGGAGGCAGGTCGGCCTGCTGCAGGATCTCGGCGAACAGCAGCGCGGTCAGGGGCGTGGTCTCGGCGGGCTTGAGGACGACCGTGTTGCCCGCCGCGAGAGCGGGCGCGACCTTCCACGCCAGCATCAGCAGCGGGAAGTTCCACGGGATCACCTGCGCGGCGACGCCCAGGGCCTGCGGATCAGGGCCGAGGCCGGCGTAGTCGAGCTTGTCGGCCCACCCTGCGTAGTAGAAGAACCAGGCGGCCACGAGCGGCACATCGACGTCGCGGCTCTCCTTGATCGGCTTGCCGTTGTCGAGGCTCTCGGCGACCGCGAGCTCACGCGCCCGCTCCTGCACGAGGCGCGCGATGCGGAACAGGTACTTCCCGCGATCGCGTCCGCTCATCTTCGACCAGGTGCGCTCGTACGCGCGCCGCGCCGCCGCGACCGCGGCGTCGACGTCGTCGTCGGAGGCCGAGGCGATGGTCGCGATGTGCTGCTCGTCGGCGGGCGAGATCGTCGCGAAGGGCGACCCGCCGCCGGCGCGGAACCCGCCGTTGATGAAGAGACCGTAGTCGTCGCGAAGATTCAGGATGCCGCGCGACTCGGGTGCGGGGGCGTACTCGAGGAAACTCATTCCAGACCTTTCGGTTGCCGCCGGGCGACGGGCTCGGGGACCGCTGCGAGGGTGGGCATCAGTCGATCGTCACGTAGTCGGCGCCGGTGTAGTGACCGGTCCGCAGCTTCTGCCGCTGCAGCAGCACGTCGTTGAGGAGGCTCGACGCCCCGAAGCGGAAGAGGTGGGGCTGCAGCCACTCCTCGCCGACGGTCTCGGCGACCGTGACGAGGTATTTGATCGCGTCTTTGGAGGTGCGGATGCCGCCGGCGGGCTTCACACCGATCTTCTCGCCGGTCGCCGCGTGCCAGTCGCGCACGACCTCGAGCATGAGCAGCGTGACGGGCAAGGTCGCCGCGGGCTGCACCTTGCCGGTCGATGTCTTGATGAAGTCGCCGCCCGCCAGGATCGCGAGCCACGAGGCGCGCTTGACGTTGTCGTAGGTGGTCAGCTCGCCCGTCTCGAGGATCACCTTCAGCGACGCGTACGACCCGTCGGCGCGCCGGCACGCCTGCTTCACCTGGGCGATCTGGTCGAACACCTGTCCGTAGCGCCCGGCGAGGAACGCCCCACGGTCGATCACCATGTCGATCTCGTCGGCGCCGGCGGCCACGGCCTCGGCGGTGTCGGCCAGCTTGATCGCGAGCGACGCCCGGCCGCTCGGGAACGCCGTCGCCACGGCCGCCACGCTGACTCCCCCGTCGTCGGGGTCGCCGTGCGCGGCGCCGAGCGCCGCCACGGCGTGCGGCACCATGTCGCCGTACACGCACACCGCCGCAACTCGCGGACACGTCGGGTCCGACGCATCCGGATTCAACGCCTTCGCGACCAGCGACCGCACCTTGCCAGGGGTGTCGGCCCCCTCGAGGGTGGTGAGGTCGATCAGCTCGATGATCCGATCGAGGGCCCAGGCCTTGGAGGTGGTCTTGATCGAGCGCGTGCCGAGGTCGGCCGCCCGCTGCCCCAGCCCGACGGCGTCGACGCCCGCCAGGCCGTGCAGGTAGCGGCGGAGCGTCGTGTCGTCGGGCTCGCCGCCGAGCAGCTCCACCGCCCGCTCCGGGAGCGTCTGCAGTTCGGTCCGGGTCATCGGTCCTCCTCGATCGGGGGCGCCGCTGCCTGCTGGGCGTAGCGGGCGGGTACGGATGCGGGAGCGGCGACGGATGCCGCGAGCCCGTGCGAGTGCCGCAGGAGCACGATCACGCCGATGCCGACGATCACGAGGAATGCCACCGTCAGCGAGCCGAAGGCGAACCAGTTGCCGTCGAGGGCGAGCACGATGCCGGCGGCGACCACGGCGATCGCCGCGGCGGCCAGCTTCGACGCGAACTTGAGTCCGACGCCGGCGGTGAGCCGCCCGGCGGGCGAGTCGCCTCGGGCGAGGATCAGGTCGGCGAAGGCGTCGAGGGTGGCCAGGAGCGAAGCCGAGTACGCGACGGCGCAGCCGAGCGCACCCCAGAGGTTCACGGTGTCGGCAGCGGCCGACGCCGCGGCGACGAGCATGACGTCGACGTCCACGCCTCGATCGTAGAGCGGGTGTCTCCGACGGTCTACGGTCGGCGGCGACCTCGACGGCGGCGGATGATCAGGTGAGCGTCGACCGCACGTGCGCGACGTCGTCGGTCATCTGCGCGATGAGCGCGTCGATCCCCTCGAAGGCGACCATGCCGCGGACGCGGTCGGCGAACTGCACCTCCACGCGGTGACCGTAGAGATCGAGGTCGGTCTCGTCGAGCACGTACGCCTCGACCTGGCGCGTGGCGACGTCGTCGAACGTCGGGTTGGTGCCGATGCTGATCGCGGCGGGGTAGCGGATGCTGGAGCGGAGGTCACCGGCATCCGTCGACATCCCCTCGTCGACCAGCCATCCGGCGTACACGCCCTCGCCGGGCACGAAGCCCTCGAGCTCCGCTGACAGGTTCGCCGTCGGGAAGCCGAGTTCGCGACCCCGCTTGAGTCCGTGCACCACCTCGCCGCGAACGGCGTGCGGTCGTCCGAGCACCTTCGCGGCCGTCGCGACGTCGCCCGCCGCGAGGAGCTCGCGCACCCACGTCGACGAGGCGCGACGCCCCTCGACGGCACGCACGTCTTCGACCACGTCGACCTCGAAGCCGAACTCGCGTCCGAGTTCGCGCAGCATGGCCGGATCGCCCGCCCCGCCGTGGCCGAACCGGAAGTCGTTCCCGACGAGCACCACCTGCACGTCGAGCGCCCCGACGAGGACGTGCTCCACGAACTCGCGCGCCGGCAGATCGGCGAGCGCGCGGTCGAAGGTGAGCATCAGCGTCGCATCCACGCCCGATGCCGCGAGCAGGCGCAGCTTCTGCTGCACACCGACGAGGCTGTCGGGGCAGATCTCGGGTCGCAGCAGCGCGAGCGGGTTGCGGTCGAAGGTGATGGCGACCATCTTCGCGCCGATCGCCGCGGCATCCACGCGTGCCCGATCGATGACCGCACGGTGTCCGGTGTGCACCCCGTCGAACTTGCCGATCGCGACGACCGACGGCCCGAAGCCGGCGGGCACCTCCGACGGCGAGCGGAAGACGATCACGACGCCACCGCGGCCGGATCGCCGGTGTGCTCGCCCACGGCGGGGCGATGGGTGATCAGCCACCACAGGCCGAAGAACGGCAGCACGAGCGGGATGAACAGGTAGCCCATGCCGAACCACGACCACACGCTCGGGTGCGCGAACAGGTCGGGCGCGACGAGGCTCAGGGTGCCGACGACGATCACGCCGACGAGTTCGAACACGATGGCCACCCACGCCACGATGTACCACCGGCGGGAGCCCGCGAACACGAGGGCGAGCGTGGCCAGGATGTACACCAGCGCCGACACGACAGAGAGCGAGTACGCGAGCGGAGCCTGGTCGAACTTCTCGACGACCTGGACGAAGGACCGACCGGTGGCGGCGAGCGCCATGATCGCGTAGACGACGACGAGGACGCGACCGATACCGGTCATGCGGGGGCGGGCGGCGGGCGACGACATGACCTGTCAATCCTAGTTCGCGTCCGAGCCGACCGGCGCCGCGGGGCTCAGGCGACCTGGATGGTCCAGATCGCCCACATCCGCCACACCATGACCGCGACCGCGAGGGCCGCGACTCCCATGATCACCGTGCTCCACCGGCTCCGCTCGAGGAGGGCCCACGCCACCCCCGCGATCGGCAGCAGGGCCGCCGAGACCAGGTACACCCAGAACTCCAGGGCGCTTCCGGTCGGAGTGTTGCCGGTGAACGGCGCGACGATCGCCATCACGACCTGCACGATGAGCAGCACCTCGACCAGGGCGAGGGCCCCGACGGTGAGGTCGCTCGGGCGCCGGCCCGCGAGTCCGAGCACGACGCACAGCACACCGGCGACGGATGCCGCCACCACGACGACGAGGGTGAACCACAGGATCATCGTGCCGCCTCCCCGGGCATGTTGAGGGCGCTCTTCACGTCGTCGCCGCGGCGCTCGACGATGCCGACCAGCACGCCGCCCGGGTCGACCGCGGCGGACGGCACGGCGACGAGGCGGGCGCCGGCACCGGTGAGCCGCTTGCCGTGGCGCAGGTCGCGCGCCTCGTCGGCCGTGACGTCGAACCGCGCGAGCACGGCGGTCGCGGCGTCTGCCGGAGCCATCCGCGGGGCATCCGCGATGTCGGCGACGAGGGTGGCTTCTGCGACGTCGAACGATCCGATGCGCGTGCGGCGCAGCGCCGTGAGGTGGCCGCCCACGCCGAGCGCCGCGCCGAGGTCGCGCGCCAGGGAGCGGATGTAGGTGCCGCTCGAGCAGTCGACGACGACGTCGAGGTCGATCACGGCGGCATCGTCCGGTCGGCGCTCGGCGAGCACGTCGAAGCGCGATACGGTCACCTCGCGCGCCTTCAGCTGCACCTCTTCGCCGGCGCGCGCCAGGTCGTACGCGCGGCGACCGTCGACCTTGATGGCCGAGAAGGTGCTCGGCACCTGCGAGATCCGGCCGGTGAGGGCGGCGATGCCGGCATCGACGGCGGCGCGGGTGACGCCGGCGGCATCCGTCGTCGCCACCGTCTCGCCCTCGGCGTCGTCGGTGTCGGTCGCGACGCCGAGGCGGATCGTCGCCTCGTACGTCTTGTCGAGGCCGACGACGTAGGTGAGCAGTCGCGTCGCCCCCTCGACGCCGAGCACGAGCAGGCCGGTGGCCATCGGGTCGAGCGTTCCGGCGTGGCCGATCTTGCGGGTGCCGAGGGCACGTCGGGCGCGCGCGACCACGTCGTGGCTCGTGATGCCCTGCGGCTTGTCGACGAGCAGCACGCACGCCTCGGGCTTCGGTGCATCTCTTCGGGGGGTCATCGGCGGGTCTCCTCGATGCGCGGATGCGCGGGGTCGGTGTTGTCGACGACGACGTCTGCTCGCTCGCGAGGGTGAGCCTCGTCGAGGTAGAGCTGCTGGCCGAGGCGGTATCGCGCGTTCGCGGGCGCGTCGGGATCGGCGTCGGATCCGTCGCGCCGGGCCATGCGCGCGTACGTGGTCGCGAAGGGCGCGTCGAGCCAGAGCGACCAGTCCCAGAGATCGCGCAGCTCGGGGCGGTGGAGGAAGATGCCCTCGACCACCAGCACGGCATCGAGCGGTGCGGTCACCCACTCCGACTCGACCGGCGCGTCGCGCGAGACATCGAAGGCCGACAGCTGGAAGCCGGTCGTGCCCGCCGTCTGCGCGCCGTCGCGGAACGGATCGAAGAGCACTCGGCGGAACGTGGCGTAGTCGTACGAGTCGCGGTAGAAGCCCTCGGGGCTGCGCCGGCCGCGCTGGTAGCGCTCGATGCGCGGGCGGTGGAAGCCGTCGATGCTCGCGCAGAACGCAGCGACCCCGATCTCGCCGAACACGTCGGCGAGCCCGGTCGCGAAGGCGCTCTTGCCCGCGCCGTCGACCCCGTCGACAGCCACGACGACCCGGCCGCCCGGGTACCGGCGCTGCACGTCGTCGCGCAGTCGCCTCCAGACCGTGGTGACAGGGGTGACGGGCAGGCGCATGGCTTCCAGCCTACGGCGGGTCGGTGGCACCCGTTCGTGCCCCCGGCACGCCACCGCTCCCAACGGGGGCCGAAGCACCATATCCGCGCGGAGATGGCGCGGCGGTGGCCAGCGCGGCGGTGAAAGCCGCGGAGATGGAAGCCACGGAGGTGAAAGCGGCGAACGTGGCCGGCGGTGAGCGCAGCGAGGGAGGCGGGGAGCGCAGCGAGGGAGGCGGGGAGCGCAGCGAGGGAGGCGGTCGTCCCCTCCGCGTACGCTGGACGGATGCCCGACCTCGCCACGCCGCTGAACGCGTGGTACCGGAGCACCGCACGGGATCTGCCGTGGCGGCGACCGGGGTTCGGGGCCTGGGGAACGCTCGTGAGCGAGTTCATGCTGCAGCAGACGCCGGTGAACCGCGTCGTGCCGCACCTCGAGGCGTGGCTGGAGCGCTGGCCGACCCCTGCGGCGCTGGCAGACGCTCCGCCCGCGGCCGCGGTGGCGCAATGGGCGAACCTCGGCTACCCCCGCCGAGCGCTGTGGCTCCACCGCGCTGCGATCGAGATCTGCGACCGGCATGGCGGCGTCGTGCCGCGCGAGGTCGATGCACTCCTGGCGTTGACCGGAATCGGCGACTACACCGCGCGGGCCGTGGCGGTGTTCGCCTACGGCGACAGGCATCCGGTCGTCGACACGAATACGCGTCGCGTGATCGCGCGCGCCGTCGACGCACGCAGCCAGCCGGGGCCGGCGGCGAAGGGCGACCTCGCGGCGATGGAGGCACTGCTCCCCCGGGCCGACGCGGAGGCTGCGACGTTCAACGCAGCCGCCATGGAGCTCGGCGCGACGGTGTGCACGGCGCGCTCACCGCGATGCGACTCGTGCCCGATCGCGCACGCCTGCGCATGGCGTGCGGCGGGCTATCCCGACACGGGCGACTCACGACGGCGACAGGCGCGTTACGAGGGCAGTGACCGCCAGGCGCGCGGTGCTGTGCTCAAGGCGCTGCGGGAGGGGGCGGGCCACGAACTGCCCGCGAAGCTGGTCGCGGCGGACTGGGCAGACCCTCGACAGCGCGACCGCGCCGTCGACTCGCTCATCGTCGACGGCCTCGTCGAGGCGACCGACGGGATGCTGCGCCTGCCGCGCTGAGTCTCACCGCGGCAGCACCAGATCCGCCAGCAGGCCTTCGAGGGTCGCGGTGTACTCATCGACGGACTGCCCGCCGATGCGGACCGCGCGGTCGTAGAGCTCGACCGATCCGACGAGCACGGTGCGATCGACGACCGCGTCGAAGGGGATGTCCTGTCGGATGTATCCGCGGGCCTCCCACACGCTCATCATCGACGTGTTCTGCTCCCGGATGCGGGCCGCGTATCCGCGGAGATCGGCCGCCATGCCCTCGTCGTGCCGCGCGGCCTCGGCGTACGACAGCCACAGGCCGTGGACCGAGGCGTTGATCCCGCTGAGGACCGCAGCGCAGACCGCCACGGCCTCCGCGCCGGATGACACGGCGAGCATCCTGGCTCCCAGCTCCGTCGAGCGGGCGTCGGTGTCGTCATCGCCGCCGAACGTCGACGCGTTGATGGCGGCGCGCAGGAGCGCCTGCTTCGGCCCATTGGCCTGGACGGTCTCTGTCGAGACCCCGGCTCGGCGAGCGATCTCGGGCATGGTCGTGGCCGCGTACCCGCGCTCGGCGAACAGCGCCGACGCCGCGTCGACGACTCTCTCGCGGGTCGCCGCAGCCTGCTCGGAACGCAGCTGGGAGGTATACCGGCGTGCGCCGTCCTGTGAAACCATATTGACTACTGTACTCCTGTAGTGAATACTCGATGCCTGCATCCGATTCTACTAGCGAAAGATCCGCGCCGATGTCCGACATCCTGTTCGCGGCGGTCCCGATCCACGGGCACGTCGCACCCCTCCTCCCCCTCGTCCGCCACTTCGTCGACCGCGGCGATCGCGTCCGATTCCTGACCGGGTCGCGATTCGCTGATGCGGTCCTCCGCGCCGGTGCGGAGCACGTGCCCCTCCCCGCCGCAGTGGACTTCGACGACCGCGGCGTCACCGCCGCCTTCCCTGAACGCGCGGCGATGTCGCCTGCGAAGGCGATCGCCTTCGACTTCGAGCACATCTTCGTGCGACCCGGCGAGCATCAGCACGCGGCCCTCCGCGACCTCATCGACGCCGGCGACGTGGATGCGGTCGTGTGCGACCCGCTGTTCGTCGGCGCCGCGCTCCTCGTCGAGTCCGACCCGAAGCAGCGCGTCCCCGTCGTCGTCGCCGGTGTCGTCCCCCTGAGCTACCCGGGCCCCGGGCTCGCACCCTTCGGGCTCGGGCTCGCGCCGCTGGGCGGTGCTGTCGGCCGGATCCGAAACGGAATCCTCCGCATGGCGACGCAGCGCATGTTCCGTCCTGTCGAAGCCGCGGCCGACGAGATCGCGGTCCGGGCGCTCGGCGCCGCACTGTCGGGACCCGTCCTCGACTGGCTCCCGCGTGCCGACGCCGTGTGCCAGCTGACCGTGCCGCGATTCGAGTACCCGCGACCCGACGCCCCCGCGAGCCTCGTGTTCACCGGACCTGTCGGCGCTGCCGCACCCGCCGCTGCGCACCCCTCGTGGTGGGGCGACCTGACGGGTGAGCGTCCCGTCGTCCACGTCACCCAGGGGACCATCGCGAACGACGACCCGAACGAGCTGATCCTTCCGACCATCCGCGCCCTGGCCGGTGCGGACGTGCTCGTGGTGGTCTCGACCGGCGGCACCCCGGTGGAGGAGCTCGGACCCCTTCCCTCCAACGTGCGCGCCGCCGAGTTCCTCCCGTATGCCGACCTCTTCCCGAAGACCGACGTCTTCGTGACCAACGGCGGGTACGGCGGCACCCAGTTCGCGCTCGCCCACGGCGTTCCTCTCGTCGTCGCTCCCGGGAAGGAGGACAAGGTCGAGGTCGCGGCACGCATCGCGTGGTCGGGCACCGGGGTGAACCTCAAGACGCAGCGGCCCACGGCGCGGCAGATCGAGAAGGCGGTGCGCATGGTGCTCGCCGATCCTCGCTATCGCACGGCGGCGCGAGAGATCGGCGCCGACATCCGCGCCGCATCGCACGCCGTCGGATTCGCCTCGGTCGTCGACGCCTCGATCGCCGCGCACCGGGCACCGCGTGCCACCGCTCCGCGTCCGGAGTGACCACGAAGACGCACTGAGGGCCGGGGACCCTCATGATCCCCGGCCCTCTGTACGGACTCAGTCCTCGTCGTCGAGCTCGCGCGGCTTGACGTACGGGTCGGCGTCGCCGGCGTACGCCGCGCTCGAGGCGATCCCCGCCACGTCGGCATCGCGCTGACGCGCTTCGCGGAGCAGATCCTCGATGTGCCCGGCGTTGTCGGGCAGCGCGTCGGGGATGAACTCGAGCGTCGGGGTGAGCCGCACGCCGAGCTTGCGCCCGACCTCGCTGCGCAGCATCCCGGTCGCCGAGCGCAGCGCCTCGCCCGAGGCGAGACGCTCCTCCTCGGTGCCGAGCACCGTGTAGAAGACCGACGCGTGCTGCAGGTCTCCGGTCACCCGCACATCGGTGATGGTGACGAAGCCCAGTCGCGGGTCGCGCAGCCCCTTCTCGAGCCGCTCCGCGATGAGCACGCGGATGCGGTCGGCGAGGCGCGCCTGACGTTCTGAAGACATGATGAACTCCCTGGGGATCGTGAGGGACGCCCGCAGGCGCCCCTCACGGTCGATCGATCAGCCGCGCGGCTTCTCGACCATCTCTGTGGTCTCGATCTCGTCGCCGATCTGGATGTCGTTGTACTTGCCGAGGCCGATACCGCACTCGAAGTCCGTGCGGACCTCGGTGACGTCGTCCTTGAAGCGGCGCAGCGACTCGATGGCGAGGCCATCGGCGAGCACGACGCCGTCGCGGATGACGCGCGCCTTGGCGTTGCGCGTGATCGTGCCCGAGCGGACGATGACACCGGCGATGTTGCCGAACTTCGAGGAGCGGAACACCTCGCGGATCTCGGCGACACCCGACTGGACCTCTTCGAACTCCGGCTTGAGCAGGCCCTTGAGCGACTGCTCGACATCGTCGATCGCGTTGTAGATGACCGAGTAGAAGCGGACATCGACACCTTCACGGGCGGCGCGCTCGCGCGCCTTCGTGTCGGGACGGACGTTGAAGCCGATGACGATCGCGTTGTCGATCGTCGCCAGGTTGATGTCGGACTCGGTGATCGCACCCACACCGCGGTGGATGATCCGCAGCTGGACCGACTCGTCGACCTCGATCTTGAGGAGCGACTCCTCGAGCGCCTCGACGGCACCCGAGACGTCACCCTTGATGATGAGGTTGAGCGACTCGACCTTGCCCTCTTCGAGAGCACGGGTGAAGTCCTCGAGCGAGATGCGCTTGCGGGCCTTGGCCAGCTGCGCGTTGCGCTCGGCCGCTTCACGCTTCTCGGCGATCTGGCGGGCGGTGCGGTCCTCTTCGGTCACGATGAAGGTGTCACCGGCGCGCGGCACGGAGTTCAGACCCTGCACCTGCACGGGACGCGACGGGTAGGCCTCCTCGACCGGGTCGCCGTTCTCGTCGGCCATCGCACGGACGCGTCCGTATGCGGTGCCGGCGACGATCGCGTCACCGACGCGGAGCGTTCCGGACTGGATGAGCACCGTGGCCACCGAGCCGCGGCCCTTGTCGAGCTTCGCCTCGATCGCAACACCACGGGCTGCCTTGTTCGGGTTGGCCGTGAGGTCGAGACCGGCGTCAGCCGTGAGCAGGAGGGCATCGAGGAGTTCCTGGATGCCGGTTCCCTGACGGGCCGACACGTCGACGAACATGACGTCGCCGCCGTACTCCTCGGCGACCAGACCGTACTCGGTGAGCTGCTGGCGCACCTTGGCCGGGTTGGCGTCGGGCTTGTCGACCTTGTTGACAGCGACCACGATCGGCACGTTCGCCGCCTGGGCGTGGTTGAGCGCCTCCACCGTCTGCGGCATGATGCCGTCGTCGGCGGCGACCACGAGGATCGCGAGGTCGGTCACCTGCGCACCACGGGCACGCATGGCGGTGAACGCCTCGTGACCCGGGGTGTCGATGAAGGTGATCGCACGCTCGATGCCCTCGTGCTCGGTCCACACCTGGTATGCACCGATGTGCTGGGTGATGCCACCGGCCTCACCCGCGACCACGTTGGTCTGGCGGATCGCGTCGAGGAGGCGCGTCTTACCGTGGTCGACGTGACCCATGACGGTCACGACCGGAGGCCGGATCTCGAGGTCTTCCTCGTTCTCCGCCTCCAGCTCGGCCTCGAGGTCGAGACCGAAGCCCTCGAGGAGCTCCTTGTCCTCGTCCTCGGGCGAGACCATCTGGATCTTGTAGCCGAGCTCGGCGCCGAGCACCTCGAACGTCGCCTCGTCCAGCGACTCGGTGGCCGTGGCCATCTCGCCGAGGTTGAAGAGGATCGTCACGAGCGTGCCGGGCTGCACGGTGTAGCCGCGCAGAGCCTCGAGCTTGTCGGCGAAGTCGGCGATGGATGCGCCGCGACGCAGGCGGATGATCTCGCCGTTGCCCTTCGAGACGTTGACGCCACCGACGACCGGTGCCGACCGCATCTCGAACTCTTGGCGCTTCGCCCGACGCGACTTGCGCTGCTTCGACTTGCCGCCGCCCTTGCCGAACGCACCGGCGGTGCCACCGCCGGGGCCACGGCCACGACCGCCGCCACCACCGGGACGACCGGCGAAGCCGCCGCCTCCGGGTGCACCGGCACCGGGAGCGCCACCGGGACGCTGGAAGCCGCCGGCACCGCCGGGACGACCGGGACCGCCGGGACGCTGCTGGAACGGGGCTCCGGGACGACCGCCGCCACCGGGACGACCGGCACCGCCGGGACGCGGAGCGCCGGGACGCGGGGCGCCCGGGCGCGGAGCCTGCGGACGCGGGATGTTGCCGGGCGTGGGACGCTGGCCCATGCCCTGGGCCGAGGCGAACGGGTTGTTGCCCGGGCGGGGACCCGCCGGACGCTGACCCATACCCTGCGCCGAAGCGAACGGGTTGTTGCCCGGGCGCGGCGATCCGCCGCCGGGGCGGGGGGCCGCGGGAGCGGGTCCGCCGGGCTTCGGGCCGTCGCCGGCAGGGGCTGCGGCCGGCGCAGCCGGAGCAGCAGCCGCGGGCGCCTCAGCAGCCGGAGCCGGTGCGGCGGGGGCCGGAGCCGGAGCCGCCGGAGCCTCGGGCTCGGCGGGCTTGGTCGGACCGGGCTTGGGACCGGGGGTCGGGCGACCGCCGGCGGCCGGAGCCGCGGGACGCGCCGGACCGGGGCGACCGGCCGGGCGACCGGCGGGTGCCGCAGCGGCGCCGCCGGTGCTCACACCGTCTGCCTCGAGGGCGGCGCGGAGCTTACGGGCGACCGGGGGTTCGATGGTCGAGGAGGGGCTCTTGACGAATTCGCCGAGCTCCTTCAGCTTCGCAAGGGCGACCTTGCTGTCGACGCCGAGTTCGGAAGCGATCTCGTGCACGCGTGGTTTTGCCACAATTCTCCTGTCTGGGGCCTACCCCGGACAGGGCAGACCGTTACTCGCGGACGGGTCTCATTTCGAGCCGTTCACTTTGTTTCCATAGCCGTTCAGCCTTTTCGCTGTAGGAACTGTTCGATGGTCTGCGTGTCAAGCGGGCCTGACACACGCAATGCCCGCACGAAAGCGCGGCGCTTGACTGCAGCATCCACGCATTCGGGCGTCTCGTGCACCCACGCGCCTCGCCCGGGCAACGACGCGCGCTCGTCGGGGACGAGGACGGAATCGATGGACACCACCCTGAGAAGGGAGGATCGGGGAGCACGCGTGCGGCATCCGACGCACGTTCGTACGGCAATCATCTTACACCTCGACGCTGGAGCGTCGCGCGTCAGGCGTCTTCGAGGATGCTGTCGGGCTGGATGTCGATCTTGGCTCCGGTCAGCTTCGCGGCGAGACGCGCGTTCTGACCTTCCTTGCCGATCGCGAGCGACAGCTGGTAGTCGGGGACGAGCGCGCGCACGGCCTTGATGTTCGCATCGAGCACGAAGCTCGACGTCACCTTGGCCGGCGACAGCGCGTTGGCGACGAACTTCGCGAGCTCGGGGTCGTAGTCGACGATGTCGATCTTCTCGCCGCCGAGCTCCTCGGTGACGGCGCGCACGCGGCGGCCGAGCTCGCCGATGCAGGCGCCCTTGGCGTTGATCGACGGGTCGTTGCCCTTGACGGCGATCTTGGTGCGGTGGCCGGCCTCGCGGGCGAGCGACACGATCTCGACGAGACCAGCCGCGATCTCGGGCACCTCGAGGGCGAACAGCTTGCGGACGAGACCCGGGTGGGTGCGCGAGACCGTGATCTGCGGCCCCTTGGTGCCCTTGGCGACGCTCGTCACGTAAACGCGCAGGCGTGACCCGTGGGCGTACTCCTCACCGGGAACCTGCTCCTCGGGCGGGAGGATCGCCTCGACGGTGCCGAGGTCGACGTGCACCATGCGCGGGTTCGGGCCCTGCTGCACGACGCCGGCGACGATGTCGCCCTCCTTGCCGCGGAACTCTCCGAGCACGGCGTCGTCGGCGATGTCGCGCAGACGCTGGCTGATGACCTGCTTGGCCGCGAAGGCGGCGATGCGACCGAAGTCCTCGGGGGTCGACTCCTCTTCGCCGATGACGGCGCCCTCCTCGTCGAGCAGGGGGATGAAGACGGCGACGTGACCGGTCTTGCGGTCGAGCTCCGCGCGGGCGCCTTCGGGCAGCTCGCCGGTGGGTGAGGTGTGCTTCGCGTACGCGGTCAGGATGGCCTGTTCGATGATCCGGACGAGTTCGTCGAAGGGGATCTCCTTCTCACGCTCGACCGTGCGCAGCAGTCCGAGATCGATGTCCATATCAGGCCTCCGTATTCAGCTCTCACCGGCGCTACCTGCCGCCGGAACCCTACAACGTTACCCGATGCCGGGAGCGCCGGTGCTGGGAAGGGCCTGGAGGGCGGGCCTGACGACGACCAGAGGATGCACCGCCCGGATCGCCGGTCAGCGGTTGCAGTCGTCGACGGGCGCGTCGGTGCCCGAGAACCGCGCCTGCGTCCAGCGGGTGAGCACGGGGAGGAACCGCGACCGCGGAAGCAGCGTGGCGAGGTGATCGTACCCCTGGAAGATCACCCACCGGGCCTGGACGCCGTCGGCGCACAGCCGTTCGACGAACTCCTGCTGCAGATGCGGCGGGATCACCTCGTCGGCGTCGCCCCAGGTCACGAGCACCGGCGTCTCCCACGGCCCGGTCGCGGCGTTGTCGGCGAGCCGCTCCCCCAGTGCTCCGGCGGTGAGGTCCTCGACGTAGAGGGGGCGGTCCTCCGAGACTCCGAGTCCCGTCGCGATCGACACGACCACCCCCGGCTCGCTCGGGCATCGCTGCGTCATCTCGCGCACGATCGTCTCGCCGCCCGAGGCGACGTAGTCGGAGACGTCGACGTTCGGATACGTGTCGGCGTACGGGACGAGCACCCACGAGATGAGGATCGTGAGGAGGATGTCGTCGTCCCGGGCCGTCGCCTCCTCCGCGAGCGCCAGCGGATCGGTGACCGGCGCGAGCACCGCCGTGCCGAGCATCTCGATGCCGGGCGCGTAGTCCGCGGCGATCTGCGACATCCACAGCGCCGCGTGCCCGCCCTGCGAATGACCCCAGGCGACGGTGCGCTCCGACAGCGCCAGCCCGGGCAGCTGACGCGCGGCGAGCACCGCGTCGAGCGACGAGCGCGCTTCGCCTCGCCCGATGAGGTAGGGGAAGACGCCGGGGGCGCCCTGGCCGGAGTAGTCGGATGCCACCACCACCCAGCCGCGGTCGATCGCGTCGTCGAGCGCCGGGATCGCCCACTTCGTCGCCGACGCATCGCGCAGACTCGGCGCGCACCCGCGCGCCACGCCCGTCGTCCCGTGGTTCCACGCGATCACCGGCCGGGCGCCGGCCCGTCGCTCCTCGGGCACGATCACGAGCGCGCTCGCGACAGCGGGATCGCCCAGCGCGTCACGGGTGGTGTACAGGATGCGGGTGACGTCGGCGCCTTCGGGATGCTGGCCGGCGAACGCGTCGGCGCGGATGAGCTCGCCGTGCGCATACGGCACCGTCGCGGGCGGGTCGTAGAACGCGTCGACGACCGGGGCCCCGTCAGCGAGCCACGAGCTGAGCCCCCAGACGCCGACCGCGAGTGCGACGAGCACCGCCGACAGCCCGTACCGACCCGCGGCGAGCAGCCCGGCGACGCGCCGGGAGGGCGCCGGCGGCGCGGCATCCGCTCCCCCGTCCACCGCGCGGGGGCCCGCGAACGCGCGGATGGCCCGGAAGAGGAGCGTGGCGCCGAACACGAGGCACCGGATGCCGAAGACCACGGCGGCGACGAGCACGGTGACGTCGGGCCAGGCGAAGGCCAGGACGCCGAACGTGAGCTGCGCGGCCGACCAGCAGATCGCGAGCACGCGCTCGCTCACGGTCCCGCCTGCGATCGCGTCGAACGCCGACGCGAGTCCGCCGACGATGAGGAGCACGGCGAGGATGTCGGGAAGCAGCTCGAGCGTGCGCCCGAAGCCCACCAGCACGGCGACACCCAGGACGATCCAGATCAGCGCGAACACCAGTCGCGACCACCGCGACGCGCGGCGGGCGGCGACGAGCTGGGCGATCCCCGTGACGATCGCGCTCAGGCCGATGTAGACGGTCAGAAGCAGCAGCGAGGTGAGCGGGCGGGCCACGATGAGCACTCCGAGCAGCACCGCCGCCGCTCCGATCACCGCCAGCACCCAGGTCGGCGCAGCATCGGTCAGACGCGGAAGAGCACTCCACGCAGTGCCGGTTCGACGTCGGGCCTCGCGCATCGGCCCATGATAGGCACGGCCGGCCGGGGGTATCCCTCGGCACGCCCCCTCGCCATACTGGGGCGATGGATGCGCTGATCAGCTGGATGGGAACGTGGGGCGACAACCTGTGGACGTGGATCGTCCTGCCCGTGGTGGTGGTCCTCGGGCTCTACTTCACGATCAGGTCGGGGGTCGTGCAGTTCCGCCTCATCCCCGAGATGTTCCGCACCCTCACCGACAAGACGCCGCGTGACGCGTCGGGCGAGCCGCAGTCGGTGTCGTCGTTCCAGGCGTTCACGATCTCGGCGGCGTCCCGCGTGGGGGTCGGCAACATCGCCGGCGTCGGAACGGCGATCGCGCTCGGCGGTCCGGGCGCGGTGTTCTGGATGTGGCTCATGGCGTTCGTCGGCGGCGCATCCGCCTTCATCGAGTCCTCGCTCGCGCAGCTCTACAAGACGCGCGACCGCGACGGCTTCCGCGGGGGTCCGGCCTACTACATGGAGCGCGGACTCGGCGCCCGCTGGATGGGCATCGTCTTCGCGATCATCCTCATCATCTGCTTCCCGCTCGCGTTCTCGTCGCTGCAGGCCAACACGATCCAGGCGACCGTCGCCGGCAGCCTCGACGAGTCGGCTCAGTCCTGGCTCCCCTGGGTGACCGGCATCACCCTCTCGGTGCTCACGACGCTCGTCGTCTTCGGCGGTGTGCGCCGCATCGCCTCGGTGACGCAGGCCCTCGTCCCGGCGATGGCGCTGCTGTACCTCCTCGTCGGCCTCGTGATCGTGGTCATCCACGCCGACCAGCTGCCCGCCGCGTTCGCCTCGATCTTCACCTCGGCGTTCGGCTACAACGAGGTGGTCGGCGCGGCCCTCGGCTACATCATCCTCACCGGCGCCCGGCGCGGCATGTTCTCGAACGAGGCTGGGCTCGGCTCGGCACCCAACGCCGGGGCCTCGGCCGCGGTGACGCATCCGGTGAAGCAGGGCCTCGTGCAGACGCTCGGCGTGTACTTCGACACGTTCCTGGTGTGCTCGATCACCGCGTTCATCATCCTCGTGTCTGTGCCCGACCTCGCGAACGCCGAGCAGGGCATCGGGCTCACGCAGGGGGCGGTCACCTCGGCCCTCGGCGACTGGTCGAACATCCTGCTGAGCGTCATCATCTTCCTGCTCGCGTTCAGCTCGATCCTCGGCAACTACTACTACGGCGAGTCGAACATCGAGTTCATCACCCAGAGCCGAAGCGTGCTCACCGGGTACCGCATCCTCGCCGTCGTCGCCGTCTTCGTCGGGTCGGTGCTGTCGGCCGGAGCCATCTGGACCTTCGCCGACGGAGTCATGGGGTTCATGGCGCTCACGAACCTCATCGCGATCGGCCTGCTGTCGGGTGTCGGCTTCCGGCTGCTCAAGGACTACACGCAGCAGCGGCGCGAGGGCCTCGATCCGGTCTTCACGCGCGACCGCATGCCCGACGTGCGCGGCGTCGAGGTGTGGGAGGACGCCCTGTCGGTCACCGGCCCGATCGACCTGCCCACCAAGCGCCACCAGGCCGAGAAGCACCGCGACCACCTGCACGGCGCGCCGCACGCCGAGTGACGGCCCGCCACGAGGGGTCGACCCGGCCGAGACGGGTCGCGCGCGAGGCCCAGGACTCCGCTGCGCTGCGTTTCGCCGCGCGCGGCGGGTACGTCGCGAGCGGGGTGGTGCACCTCATCGTCGGGGTGCTCGTGATCGCGGTGGCGTTCGGCGGCGACGGCGTGGCGGATCAGACCGGCGCGTTCCGGGCGATCGCCGGGGCGCCGCTCGGATTCGTCCTGCTGTGGATCGCGGCGATCGCGCTGCTCGCGCTCGCGGTCTGGCAGGTGCTCGACGGCGTGCTCGTGCGCAGAGGCGGCGAGGTGAAGAAGTGGGGCGCGCGCCTGGTCGAGTGGGGGAAGGCCCTGGTCTTCCTCGCGCTCGGCGTTGTGGCCGCCGCCGTGGCGGTCGGGGCACGACCCGACCCCGACGGCAGCGTCGCAGACGCCTCGCGGGGGCTGATCGCCCTGCCCGGCGGACCCGTGCTGCTGGGCGCGATCGGGATCGGCATCCTCGCGTCGGGCATCGGCTTCGCCGTCGCCGGGGTGCGCCGTCGCTACCTCGAACAGCTGGACCTGCCGTCGGGCGTCGCCGGCACGGCGGTGACCTGGCTCGCCGTGATCGGGTTCGTGGCCAAGGGGCTCGCCCTCGTCACGGTCGGAGTACTCCTCCTCGTCGCCGCGATCAGGCTCAGCCCGGAGGATGCGGGCGGCCTGGACGCCGCGATCGACGGTCTCGTCGCCCTCCCGGCCGGACCCGCGCTGTGCCTCGTCATCGGCATCGGGCTGATCGCCTACGGCGTGTTCCTCGTGTGCCGCTCGAAGCTGCAGCGACTGTGAGGACGGATTCAGCGGCATCCGCCCTCACAGTCCTCTCGCCGGATCAGGCCCGATAGACCTGCACCACCGACGGACGCGGCGCGTCGGGCACGGCACCCTTCGCGGTCGAGCCGTAGTCGGGGAACAGCGAGTGCTGCGCGCCCACGGCGCCGTCCTCGCCCGGGTGCTGAACCGAGACGAACACGAGGCCGTCACGGTCGTGGATGACCGGGCCGCACGTCTCGGCCTCACGCGGAACGGCCAGGAACTGCTGGACCTTCCCACGCTCCGCGCCTTCGAGCGGCACGAGGAACAGACCGTCGTTGTAGCCGATCGTGCTGGGGGCGCCGTCGGTCGAGATCCAGAGGTTGCCCTTCGAATCGAAAGCGACGTTGTCGGGGCACGAGATCGGCGACACCTTGTCTGCGGGGAATCCGGCGAAGTACGTGTTCGCGTTGGTCGCGGGATCGCCGCAGAGGAGCAGGATGCTCCACCCGAAGGTGGTGCCCGACTGACCCCGGGTCTCGGTGAGTTCGATCACGTGCCCGTAGCGGTTGCCGGTGACGGGGTTTGCCTCGTCGAGCGCCGAAGCGGTGCCGCGCTGCGAGTTGTTCGTGAGCGCCACGTAGACCTTGCCGGTCTTCGGGTTGGGCTCGACGTCTTCGGGGCGGTCCATCTTGGTCGCACCCACGGCGTCCGCGGCCAGGCGCGTGTAGACGAGAACCTCGTCGATGGACATCCCGGGCACGGCGCTGCGGCCGCCGCGGGTGAGCGGGATCCAGGTGCCCGAGCCGTCGAACGCGCCGTCCGAGGGCAGCGCCCCGGTGCCGGTGATCTCGGCGGCCGGCGAGTCGCCGGTGAACTTCGCGACGAAGAGGTCGCCCTCTTCGAGCAGGCGCATGTTGTGCTTGCGCGCCGAGTTCCCCTTGCGCCCGTCGTAGCGGTTCTTCGAGACGAACTTGTAGAGGTAGTCGTTGCGCTCGTCGTCGCCCATGTAGGCGACGACGTGGCCGTCGCGCCCGACGATCACGTTGGCGCCCTCGTGCTTCATGCGCCCCATGGCGGTGTGCTTGCGGGGCGTCGACTTCGGGTCCTGCGGGTCGATCTCGACGATCCAGCCGAAGCGGTTCGGCTCGTTGACGTAGTCGGCGCTGTGGGCGTCGAAGCGGGGGTCGTAGGTCTCCCACCCGGTCGACGTCGACGTCGAGGCGCTCGCCTGGTAGCGCTTCTGGCCGGCGGTGTCGGCGGCCCAGGCGAAGTAGCCGTTGAAGTTCTCCTCACCCGAGAGCACGGTCCCCCACGGAGTGGTGCCGCCGGCGCAGTTGCCGAGGGTGCCCTTGACGTGGCGACCCTTGCGATCGGCCTTCGTCTTGACGAGGTCGGAGCCCGCCGCAGGTCCGGTCAGCTCGAACGTCGTCTCGACCGTGATCCGGCGGTTGCGCCGCCCGCCCTGGACGTACTTCCACCGTCCGCCGTCGCGCTTGCGCGCGAGTTCGACGACCGCCATGCCCTGGGCCATCTTGTAGATGTCTCCGCGGCGGCGGAGCTCAGCGGCATCGGTCGTCGGCGTGAACATGATGCCCGGGTTGACGTACTCGTGGTTGGTGACGAGCACCCCCGAGCGCCGGTTGCCGTCGGCGATGATGTCGAGGTAGTCGCAGTTGTACCCGAACTGCTGCGCCTGCGCCTCGGGCGACTGCGCGGCGAAGTCGAACGCCGGCGACTTCTTGAACAGCGGGTCGCCCCAGCGCACGAGCGGCTCCCAGGCGAAGCCCTGCGGAACGGTGAAGGCGTCGACCAGACGGTCGACGGGCGCGATGGCGTCGAAGGCGAGCCCGCGGCCCGCCGCACCGCCGCCGCCACCGCCGAACGACGCTCCGGCACCGCCGACACCGGCGGCGACGGGCGACGAGGTCGGCGCGCCGGACTCGAGCCCGATGCCGACGGCGACGGCTGCAGCGGCGCCCATGCCGAGCAGAGCGCGCCGCGAGAAGGCAGCCGAGGCGATGTCACGGAAGTGCTCGTTGCCGGACTGGTTGCACTCCGGTCCGATGCAGGCGTTCGCGCACTTGAACTGGCAGGTCACCGCGGAGCGCTTGCCGCGCACGTGGTCGGCCATCGGCAGCGCGCGCCGGTCTTCGATCATGGTCATGAGGATCCCTCTCGGTCGTCACGACCGAACATGGCCCTCGTGCTCGAACACCGACGGTCCGGCGTCTGAACGCCAGGCGACCGAGCGATGAGAACGCCCTCATCCAGGCCGCGCCCGCACCGACGCGAAGGCACACCCAGCGCGGTCGGGGATCAGTCCGGCAGCGTGCCGTCGGCGGGCGCGCTCGCGAGGCCGTTGACCGCACGGATGATCCGGTAGAGCGAGCCCACCCGGTACTGGTCGAGACGCATCACGAGCCGGGGCAGCGACAGCCGGTCGTCGTCGGCGACCTCCGCGTCCAGCGGAGCGGAGCGCTCGATGCGCCCGCCCGCGAGCAGATCGCCGAACAGCTCGTTCAGCACGTCGATCTCGGTGTCGGTGGGTGCGGCACGCAGCCGGAGCACGAGACGCCCGCCCACCCAGCGCAGCGAGTCGTAGTTGCGCCAGAACGCGGTGATGGCCGCGGCGGCGGCATCCGTCGAGTCGGTCACGAGCACCCGGTCGAAGTCGCCGGGCGAGATCACCCCGGCCGGCGACAGCGTCTCGTGCACGAACCGTTCGAGGGCCGACCAGAACGTGCCTCCGGGGCGGTCGAGCAGCACGATCGGCGTGGGGTCGGCCTTGCCCGTCTGCTGCAGTGTCAGCAGCTCGAACATCTCGTCGAGCGTTCCGAAGCCGCCCGGCAGGCAGACGAATCCGCGGGACTCCTTCACCAGCATGAGCTTGCGCGTGAAGAAGTACTTCATCGCGACGTTCCGCTCGGCCACGATCGCATTGGGCTTGGATTCGAAGGGCAGGCGGATGCTGACGCCGATCGACTGCGCGGCGCCCGCGCCCTCGGCCGCGGCCTGCATGATCCCGGGGCCCGCGCCGGTGACGACCATCCAGCCGCGCCGTGCCAGCTCGGCTGCGACGTCGACGGTGAGCCGGTACAGCGCGTCGTCCTGGTGCGTGCGCGCCGAGCCGAACACGGTCACCTTGGGCACGTCGGAGTACGGGGCGAACAGCTGGAACGCCGCGCGCATCTCGGAGAGCGCCGACGAGGTGATCTTGAGGTCGAGCCGGTCGGCGTCATCGAGCCCGAGGCCGACTCCGGTGGCGAGGATGCGCGCGACCAGGTCTGCGTTGTGATCGATCCCCGCCTCGGCGATGACCTCGCGCAGCGCCTCGGTCACCGCGTGCGGAATGGTCGACGACGTGTTCTCGGGCATGCCTCCACAGTAGGCCCGGTGCGGTCGACGTCAGCGCGCGCGGGCGCCCTCAGCGGCGGGCGAGCCGGGCCAGGGCGTCCTCGACCGACACCGCTTCGCGGTCGCCGGTGCGGCGGTCCCACAGCTCCACCTGGCCGTCGGCCGCACCGCGGCCGACGATCACGATCTTCGGCACGCCGACGAGTTCCGCGTCGCCGAACTTCACGCCGGGCGACACCTTGGGCCGGTCGTCGTAGAGCACGTCGACACCGGCTGCCTCGAGGTCTGCCGACAGCTTCTCGGCCACCTCGAACGCGACGGCGTCACGGCCGGCGGCGACCACGTGCACGTCGAACGGGGCGACCGACTCCGGCCAGATGAGACCCTTGGCGTCGTTGTTGAGCTCGGCCATGTTCGCGAGGATGCGGGTGACGCCGATGCCGTACGAGCCCATGGTCACGGTGACGAGCTTGCCGTTCTCGTCGAGCACCTTGAGCCCCAGCGTCTCGGCGAAGAACCGGCCGAGCTGGAACACGTGGCCGATCTCCATGCCGCGAGCGAGCTCGACCGGGCCGGAGCCGTCGGGCGCCGCATCGCCGGGTCGCACGTTCGCGACCTCGACGAACCCGTCGCCGGTGAAGTCGCGCCCAGCGACGAGGGTGTGCACGTGCTTCTCGTCGATGTTCGCTCCGGTCACCCAGGCGGTGCCGTCGACGACGCGGGGATCGAGCAGATAGCGGATGCCGGTGGCCGACTCCTCGCCGAGGATCGCGCCCTGCTCCGACCACGGGCCGATGTAGCCCTTGACCAGCAGCGGGTTCTTCTCGAAGTCGTCGGTCGTCGCCGCCTCGACCGCAGCGGGGGCGAAGGCGACCTCCGCGCGCTTGTCGTCGATCTCCCGATCGCCGGGGATGCCGACGATGACCAGCTCGCGCGTGCCGTCAAGGTGCGTGAGCGCGAGCACCACGTTCTTGAGGGTGTGCGCGGCGGTCCATTCGGTGGCGGCATCCGTCGCAGGTCCGGCCGCTCCCGCGGCCGGCGCGTCGAGATGCGCGTTCGCGTGATCGACGAGCGTCTGGATGGTGGGGGTGTTCGGCGAGTCGAAGATCACCGGGGCGCCGAGACCGTCGAATGCGATGGCGTCGGGCACGACGGTGGTGAACGCCTCGACGTTCGCCGCATAGCCGCCGTTCGAGCGCACGAACGTGTCTTCGCCGACGGGCGTCGGGTGCAGGAACTCCTCGCTGCGGGCGCCGCCCATGAGGCCGTTGTCGGCCGCCACGATCACGTACTCGAGGCCGAGGCGCTGGAAGATGCGCTCGTAGGCGTCGCGCTGCGCCTGGTACGAGGCATCCTGGCCCTCGTCGGTGTAGTCGAAGGAGTAGGCGTCCTTCATGGTGAACTCGCGACCGCGGAGGAGCCCCGCACGGGGCCGCGCCTCGTCGCGGTACTTGTCCTGGATCTGGTAGATCGTCAGGGGCAGGTCCTTGTACGACGAGTACAGGTCCTTGACGAGGAGGGTGAACATCTCCTCGTGCGTGGGAGCGAGCAGGTAGTCGGCGCCGCGGCGGTCCTGGAGGCGGAAGATGCCGTCGCCGTACGACGTCCAGCGGCCGGACGCCTCGTAGGGCTCGCGCGGCAGCAGCGCCGGGAAGTGCACCTCGAACGCACCGGCCGCGGCCATCTCGTCGCGGATGATGCGCTCGATCTTCGCCTTGACCTTCAGGCCCAGCGGCAGCCACGTGAAGATGCCCGGGGCGGCGCGGCGGATGTAGCCGGCGCGCACGAGCAGTCGGTGGCTCGTGACCTCGGCATCAGCCGGGTCTTCGCGGAGCGTGCGGAGGAAGAAGTTCGACAGACGTGTGACCACGAAGATCAAGTCTAGGGCGAGCGGATGCCGCGCCCCGGTCGGGATGCCGGATCAGAGACCGGGCAGTCCGTCGAGCGACACGGCGTTCTTCTGGGCGCGGTACGCCTCGAGGCCGTCGGCGCCCTTCTTCTCGGCCCAGGGGCGCATGATGTCTCGGTCGGCGACGAAGTCCATCTGCGGCACGCCCCATCCGCACGAGTCCGAGCTGCGCTCGACGTCGACGACGATCACCGCGCGCGCTCCGACATGACCGGGATGCTCCGCCTCGACCCGCGCGAACAGCTCGTCGCCGGGGAGCACGACTCGGCCGCGCCCGTGGAGACGCACGATGCGCGGCCGCGCGTCGAACGAGCAGAACATGAGGGTGATGCGGCCGTTCTCGCGCAGGTGCGCGATCGTCTCGGCACCGCTCCCGGTGAGGTCGAGCCACGCGACCGTGTGCCGGTCGAGGATGCTCAGCGAGTCGAGGCCTCGCGGCGAGACGTTGACATGCCCGTCGCCGGAGAGCGGAGCTGTCGCCACGAAGAAGAGGTGCTGGTCGCCGATCCAGGTGGCGAGTGACTCATCGATGCCGTCGAAGACCTTGCCCATGGCGCGAGTCTACGCACCCGGCCGCCGCCGGGCGCTCGCCGTCACTGGGCGCTCGAGTACTCCGCGACGGTCGCTGCGGAGAAGGCGGAGCACGCCCTCACATCGCAGATCGAGCACTCGGTGCCCTTGCGGTAGTGCTCATGCGCTTCGTATGCGTGTCCGCACGCGCACATGTCGGTCGCCTGCGGAACCGTCTTCTTCGAGATCCCCACGTGTCCTTGCCTCTGGTTCGAAATGACCCGAGGCATTGGCACCCGGGAGTGTGACCGTCGTCAATTCTGAACGCCGATCCTGAGATGACGCTCCATGGTGCCCGTGCGCCGCTCTTGTCCACCTAACGGGGGACATTTTACCCCATTATCTGCGGAATGTCCTCCGAAGAGGGGACAGGGAATGCGCCTCAATTAACCCGAATCTGGTGCCGCGTTCACGCAATGGAAACACCCCGTGGCCACGCTCGAAGAAGAAGGAAATCGGGAAACCGAGCCCCACTGGATCCGCTTCCCCCACGAGCGGATCCGCATCACACGGGGTGTGCTGGACCGCATCGACGCGACGGGTGCGACCAGCCCGTCGACGTCGGACAGACAACCCACCGCTCCCACCGCTCCCCATGGAAGGGCGTCACATGTCCAACGTTTCGAACATCTCATCCCCGCGCGTCTCGATCATCGTTCCCGTGCGCAACGAGGCGAAGAACCTCGAGATCGTCCTCCCCCTCCTCCCCGACGTGCACGAGATCATCGTCGTCGACGGCCACTCGGTCGACGGCTCGGCCGAGGTCGCGCGCCGCGTCCGGCCCTCGGTCGACGTCATCACCCAGACCCGCAAGGGCAAGGGCAACGCGCTCGTCTGCGGGTTCGAGCGCGCGACCGGAGACATCATCGTCATGTTCGACGCCGACGGATCGGCCGATGCCGACGAGATCCCGCGCTTCGTCGACGCCCTGATCGCGGGTGCGGACGTCGCCAAGGGGAGCCGGTTCACGGCCGGTGGCGGCAGCGAGGACATCACGTTCCACCGTCAGCTGGGCAACAAGTTCCTCAACGTGCTGACCAACGTGCTGCTCGGCACCAAGTACTCCGACCTCTGCTACGGCTACAACGCGTTCTGGCGCCGTATCGTGCCCGCGCTCGATCTGCCGTCTCCCGACATCGCCGGGGCCCAGGGCGAGATGCTGTGGGGCGACGGGTTCGAGATCGAGACGCTCCTCAACTGCCGCTTCGCCGAGAACCGCCTCACCGTCGTCGAGGTTCCGAGCGTCGAGCTGCTGCGCATTCACGGCGAGAGCAACCTCAACGCCGTCAGCGACGGACTGCGCGTGCTGCGCACCGTCCTCGACGAGCGCCTCAACCGCTGGGGTCGCAAGCGCCGCCCCGCCACGACGCCCGTGTTCCCCGCTCCCGCGCACGACGCGGCGACCCGCGGCGCGAACCGCTCCGTCGCCGCCGCCCCCGTGCTCGAAGAATCGGTCAAGACGGCCGGCTAGTCATGTCGGTCAGCGTCGTCGTCTGCGCATACACGCTCGACCGCTGGGATCAGCTCGTGCTCGCGATGGACTCGCTGTCCTCGCAGACCCCGTCGCACGAGACGATCCTCGTCGTCGACCACAACGAAGAGCTGCTGGAGCGAGCCCGCTCGCGCTGGCCGGACTCGATCGTCCTGTCCAACACCGCTCGCCGCGGACTCTCCGGCGGGCGCAACACCGCCCTCCAGGTGGCCACCGGCGAGGTCGTCGCGTTCCTCGACGACGACGCCGCCGCGGAGCCTGGCTGGCTGGAGGCGCTCGTGACGCCGTTCACCGATGAAGCGGTCGTCGCCGTGGGCGGCAGCGCCAGCCCGATCTGGCCAGGCGAAGCGCCTGCAGTGCTCCCGGAGGAGCTGCTGTGGATCGTCGGATGCAGCTACCGCGGCCTCCCCGATGCGGGTCCCATCCGCAACGTGATGGGCTGCTCGATGGCGTTCCGGCGGGAGCCCCTCCTCGCGATCGGCGGCTTCAACCCCGACACCGGCCGCGTCGGAGCCCTGCCGATCGGCTGCGAGGAGACCGAGGCGTGCATCCTGCTCCGCCAGGTCGATCCGACGCGCAGCATCCTCTATGCGCCTTCGGCGAACGTGCGCCATCACGTGAGCGCCAACCGCGTGCGGCTCGCGTACGTCGCCCATCGCAGCTGGTGCGAAGGACTGTCGAAGGCGGGGATCGCGCGGACGGTGGGCCGCCAGGACGCGCTCGCCGCGGAGTCGGCGTACGCGACGCGCGTGCTCCCCGCGGGAGTGTGGCGCGAGCTGCGGCGCGGTCGCGCGGGCCTGGTCCCCGCGTTCGCGATCGCCCTGTCGCTCGGGCTGGCCGGGTTCGGGTACGTGTGGGGCAGCTTCGCCGCGGTGCGACCGGGTGCGGCGCGATCGCCGCTCACCGACGGGGCGCGGGTATGACCAGCGCCACGCACGAAGCCGCGCCCGCCGTGGCGGTCCGCGCACGCGTCTCGCGGGATTCGCTGTGGCTCGCGTCGGGGTACGCCGCGACGGCGGGTTCGGGCTTCGTGTTCTGGCTGCTCGCGGCGGTGTGGATCCCGCAGTCCCAGCTGGGGATCGAGGCATCCGTGCTCGCCGCCGTCATGGCAGCCTCGGCGCTGGCGTCGAACGGCCCCGGCAGCGCGCTGGTGGTGATGCTCCCACTCGGCGGCCCGGCCGCGCGCGAGACGCTCCGCCGGGCGCTCACCGCGACTGCCGCCATCGCCCTGGTGGCGGGCGTCATCGCGGGGGTGCTGGTCGCGGTCCTCCTCCCGTCGATGCTGCCGCCGGTCGTCACCGTCGGCGTGGTCGCCGCGTGCTCCGTCGCGTGGGCGCTGTTCAACGTGCAGGCTCAGGCGCTCGCCGGCGCCTCCGACGCGCGCGGGACGCTCATCGTGAACGGATCGGCGAACGTCCTCAAGCTCGGCCTCCTCGCCCTGCTCGCCTTCGGCGTCCCCGCGGCGCCCCTCATCCTGGTGCTCGCCACCATCGCGCCGGCGATCGCGATGACGACGCTGAGCCTCACTATGCTGGTTCCGCGGGCGCTGCGTCGTGACGACCGGCGCTCCGGGTCGGTGCGCGGATGGGACGACGATCTCGCACGGGCCTTCCGCCGCTTCTCGCTCCAGAACGCCGTCGCGGTCGGCATCGTGATGTGCGCCGGGCTGTCGCTCTCGTTCCTCGTGACGACGCTCGCCTCCCCGTCCGAGGGCGCGATCTTCGCCATCGCCTTCCAGTTCAGCGTCGCCCTCGACCTCGTGGGCGTGGCGGTGGCCACCGCCCTGGCCCGGAGCGCAGTGGGCGCCTTCTCGCACACCGCCGAACTCGCCCACGGCTACGCGCTGAGGGTGTCGCTCGCCGTGGGTGCGCTCGGCGCGGCGGCGGCGATCGCCACTCCCCTCATGTTCCTGCTTCTCGGCCGCGGATACCCGCCCCTGTACGGCATGGCCGTCGTCGGCATCCTCGCCACGGCGAGCGCGCTGCGTCCCGGCTACGACGTGTGGTCCGCGCTCTCCCGTGCGCGCCACCGCGTGCGTCCGGTCCTCGTCGGCAACGCGCTCTGGGTGCTCGCGCTGTCCGGTCT